>JAWOKS010000019.1:0-44414 GCA_033854115.1 Thermoplasmata archaeon | reverse complement strand
GGGAAGGACGGTCGATAGGTTCACGCTCGAGAACCTTCAGCTTTCACCCGCTGTTACGACGTCGCCCCACGAGGACGTGCCGAAATTGCACCACTCCCCCGAGGTCGTCGAGTTCTCGAAGTATGAGTTGAGGCTGTAATCCCATCCCCACCCGTTCCCCGAGTTCCCGTAGGTGAAGTCTCCACCGGTCGCGGGCGCGAAGTAGGTGCCGTACCAATCGTAGGGGGAGGTCGGTCCGACCTGGCCGTTCCCGTAGGTCCCGAGCAGGATGTCCGAGGTCGTCCCGCCGTAGCTCATCGTTCCGAGGTTGGCGTTCGTCGGGTTCGATCCCGGTGAGAACGTCTCGGTGTTCGCGATCGTCGCGAAGTACCCGCCCTTCATCGTTCCGAAGCCCGCAGCCGGCTCGGAGACCCCACCGTTGGGGCTCAACGCGCCTTGCGGGACCTGGAAGTAGCCCTTGTAGGTCTTCGAGACGAAGTACGAGCCATCCGGCAACTTCCAGACGGTGACGACCGTCTTGTACGAGTCCATGGCCCAGTATCCCGCGAAGCCCGAATCTTCGTCGTTCACCACGTTCCACGTGAGGTGGAGGACGCGGTGCGCTCCCGCCGGAACACCGTAGGAGAACGACAGGGCGTGGTTCCCCTTGCACGTGACCGACGGGTCGTGCGCGGCCAGAGCGTTCGGCGTGATGGCGTTCGTCAGCCCGGCCAAGGCGAACATCGCGACGGCGACGGCCACGATCGCTCCTGCCGCGGCGAAGCGCCCTTTCGTTCGTCTTGCTTGTCTCTTCTCACTCATCGGTTTCTTTTCTCCTTCCTATACCCGGTAAAGGGAAGGACCATCAGCGAGGAGGCGGTCTCGAGGAGCCTGCAGGGCGATTCGTCCGCCGCAGAACGTTCGGGGACGACGACCCCTTCCTGGGTCGTGATGAGGGTCCGAGCATCGCTCGTACCGTTGAGCCCGCACGGCATCGAGCGCTGAGGCCGTCTTCCGCGAGTTCCCGTGGACCCCCACGACCTACCGAGGGTCGGCTCGTGCTCGAGCCCGGCAGCGGCGTAGGCCCGGCCCAAGGGCTTGTGAGGGCCGGTTCGAAAAGGAAGACGTGCCCTCCTGGGGAATGACACGCCGCGAAATCGTTCTACACATCAAACAGTCTTTGCCTTACCGGTGCGGTCGAGGCACGGTAGAGGGTACGTCCGGCCGAGGCTTCAGCCCTCAGCCGCACGACCTGGGGGTTCGGGGCTGCAAACCGACTTGAACACGGCGCGGGGGGCGGCTCGTAACGGAATGGACCACCAACTTCGGCCGTTCCCTCCTAACCACGGTCTCGTGGTCCGCTGCTTCGTTCTGGCGTCTTGCTTGCGAGAAGCGCATTCGACCGTCGGAGAGGTTTAGTCCGCTCGAGAGTCATGGGACGGCGGTGGCCGAACTCTCCGTGCCGGAGCCCTCGGACTGGCGCGGGGGGCGCAGACTCATCTTCGAGCTCGACCATCGTCTCGAACGACTCGATCGCGCGATCGTGCTGGCGGATTGGAGCCTCTTCACCGGCCGATCGGCTCGGGGGTCGGACGCCCTCCAACTCCGTCGTGCTCGCCTGCTCGCGGACCCCCGCCTGGTCGGTTGGGTTCGTTCCGCTCGCTCCCGGGACTGGCCCGCGGCTATCGGTCGGCGCCTCGAACTGCTCGAGCGGATCCTCCTGGACGCCCAGGTCGAACAGGCCCCCGAGATCGTTCGACTTCGGGGTGAGCTCCAGCGTCAGATCGTCCGCTTCCGTCCTCTCTGGAACGGCAGGCGGGTCGGGCGAGAGTTCATCCACCGGATCCTCCGCGAAAGCCCCTCGACCTCGGCTCGACGACGCGCCTTCTACGCGTACGAACCTCTTCACCATCGCCTCGAAGAGAAGTTGCGGAACCTCGTGAGGCTGCGCAACGAGCGTGCCCGCGGCCTCGACTTCCGGAGCTTTGCCGACCTGCGGCTGAGATTCGCCGGCTTGACCCCCGAGAGACTGAAGCGCCTGGCGACCGCGGTGGTCGGTCCGGCCCGGCGCCAGATCCGGGACCTCCGGGGTCATTTCCTGGAGGACCAGAACCGGTCGGAGTGGTACCCTTGGGACATGCCCTTCTCCCGCGCCGTCAGGGTGCCCCTGCCCGATCGATGTTTCCCTCAACGGGAGATGCTGCCGCGGATCCTCGATGCGGTGGCCCAGTGGGGATTCCCGGTCCACAGGATGCGCTTTCGGGTCACCTTTCACGACGTACCTTCGGGAGGCATGACGATCGCCCCCGATCCGCCACGCGACGTGCGCATCCTCGTTCACCCCTCGGGCGGCTGGAACTCGTACATGATCATGTTCCACGAGGTGGGACACGCGGTACACTCCGCCTCGATCCGGGCGCCCCGGCACTTGCTCCGATGGAGCGAGAACATACCGGGCTTCGGCGCCTTCCACGAAGGTATCGGGGGCCTCTTCGAGGACATTCCCAGCCTCGCCGAGTGGCTTTCGACCCAGCCCGGGATCAGTCAGCATCAGGCGGAGACGTTCGCCGAATCCGCCAAGAAGACCTCGGCGGTCGACGCCGCGTGGCATGCCGCTTGGCTTCAGGTCGAGCAGGCCCTCTACGAGGACCCCGACCGGGACCCGACCGTCAAGGCGCACGAGTTCGAGAGGAGCGTGTTCGGTTACGGCGGCTACGCTCCGCGCTCGTTCGTGGACCACTTCTTTGTCGATAGTCCCGTGTACGCCCCCAACTACCTCCTCTCGATCCTCTTCGGGTACCAGATTCGCAGGACCCTGCGTGAACTCTACGGCGACCCATTCTGGCCCAACCCCAAGATCGGGCCTTGGCTGATACGTCACTGGATGAGACCCGGCTCGACCTTTGACTGGATCCCTAGGATGAAGGAGGTCACCGGCCGCCCCTTCGGTCCCGAGGCTTTCCGAGAGGCCCTGAGGTAGTGAACTCCCTCCCTCTCCCTCGGTCGGTCCGAGGCCGCAGCGATTCCCGGGAGGGTTGGCTCCAACGATCCGTGATGCTTGAGGAAGTGAACGGAGAGGACGGAAGCGCTGTGCTCGGGATTCTGCCATCGAGCTAGGGCCTACCCGATCGTGCGACGCACGGCTGTCTTGAGCGAGGTGTTCCGAGGACCTCCGCACGACCGGTGTGTGCGGAGCGTGAGTTCACCTCAACTGGACCGGACCCAGTTCCGAGGCCCAAGGCACATGATCGAGGCGCACGGAACCCTTCGGCTCGTAGCCGCGTTGGAAGAAGGAGCCGGTAGGTCCCGTCTCGAGGCGATTCTTGCAGAACCGGGGATGGACCTCATGTTCCCCGCCCTTGGCATCTCACCTGAAGACGGGATGAAGTATCTAGAGGCAGCCCGCGACCCGACCGCGGAGGCCGATCTCGGGGAGGTGGAACGATTCTTCGTCTCGTACGTCCGGGAGCTTGCCGGCAGCCGAAAGCAGCTCCTTTCTCTCCTGCACGATCTGAACGAGGAAGAGCTGGACCTTACACGTCGAGCGTTCCGGAGAACCCGCAAGTTCCTCCCGCCGGGCTGCGAGCTTGGAGCCCCTCGCCTGGTCGTGCTCCCGATCATGTACGACTTCCGTACGGACCGGGAGACCGTCTACATGGATCCGGTGGCGGCCCTCTCCCTAGGCCCGGAGGGTGTCTGCCATACGTTGGCGCACGAGCTGCACCATGTCGCGAGATACCGGTTCACCGGTGAGAACCTCACGTTGATGCGGCCGGAGCAAGGCGACCGACCGAAGAGCCCTCGCGAGGTGTTCGTCGAGTGGGCAACGTGGCTCGAAGCGGAAGGCATCGCTGATTGCGCGTCGAACATGATCGAGACCGATGTCCCCGCGCTCCGTGCCGCGGCGGCGGAACGTTGTCACCAGATGGCCAACTACGCGCGCCTGCTGTCCGGGGTCCTCGCTCGATTCCGGGATCTCTCGTCCCAGCCCGCGAGCTCAACCGCGGAACTTGAGGGCGTCCGAACCCAGGCCCGCCAGCTCGCCCATCCGCTTGGGGCGAGGATCGCGGGCGAGATCATGGAGACGTTCGGGCTATCGTCGCTGGTCGAGTGTGTGGGGCGGCCGGGGACCTTTCTCAGGCGCTACAACCTCGCGGTCACCCCGAAAGGAATGGACCGCATCGACGACAGGTTTCTCGATTGGCTCTCCGTGTCGTAGTCCCCTTCGCCCCCTTAGGGGCCGTCCCCGTTCCTCGTTCGAGGAGCGAGTCCTGGCCCCTCGACCGGGCGTCTCGACCCGGCATCGAGGCCGACCCGGATCGTGGGCGATCCCGAGGGCGCACGGGGCGAACGTTTCCGGTTCTCACGGTCTGAGAATCGTCTTAGGGCTATACCCCCCAAGACGGCTCACGGGAACGCATGCGAACACGGACCCTGACGCTGGGAACCGCGACCGTCGTCCTCCTCCTCCTCGCGGTGGGGACGGCGACAGCCACGCCCAGCCCGAACGGCCCCGGCCAGCCAGGAGCCCCCAACACCACCTGCCAACAGTACAACGTGACTCCCGGCCAATCGATCGGAGCGAACTCCGTCTTCAACGGCTCGTCCCAATCGAGCGCGGTCTACGCGGGCAACAACGGCTCGGCCTCGCTCAACCACTCGGCGAGCAATCACTCGGTGTCTCAGTACGACATCGCGTGCTTCCAGCAGGCGGTTCACTGAGCCGACGACGATCTAGGGATGACTTAGGGGGGAGACCGCTGGGCCGACCTCGCCGCCCGGATCCGCGGGGTGCGGGCGCGAGGTCGAGGTGATCTCGGTTCCCCCCGGCTGCAGCGGGCCGTAGCCATGGCCCGCTCGACCGAACAGCCGTTGCGTGAAGGAGGCTAACGAGTTCTCTCCACCCTGGGACGGAGCTCGTGGGGAGCACGCGCGGCTTGCAGGCCGAACGAGAGGGGTCGGTCCCCCCCAGCCCCCTACCACAGAGAGTGGTGACCTGGGTACCCCTTCACGGTATGGGCTCGACCCCGACGCGGCTCGACGCGGCGAGCCGGTGGGGGTCTTCGTCCCTGGCGTCCGGGCGACCCGCCCCGAAGTGGACGACGGGAGACCAGGTCTCGAGGGCACTCACCGACTCACGCGGGCCGACCCGCGTCGCGCCCGGACTCGAGGGGGGGTCTCAGGCCCGGTCTGACTAGTCCCACGCGTGCCGGTACTTCGGACCCCACGCCATCCAGATGGACCCCATCACGCCGCCCATGACGAGGGCGGAGACCAGAATGAGGATGATGCTCTGGAACAAGGTGAAACCGCTGGCCCAGAAGCCTACGTAGAGGAGCGTGACGCAAAGCCAGGCGATCGGGACGATCAGCGAGACGGTCATCCTCCACCGCAGTCCCTTCGGCGCGTCCTCCCAACCACTCCCGGGGGTGCTCTCCTTGGAAACGCTTGCCGTTGACATGGTTTCCTGGGCCCCGAATCGGAGACGATGACTCAAGGCTCCATCGTGAACGGCGGTTGACTGGCCCGTGCGGGCAACGCGTCAGGAGCGGCGGCCGGCCCATCCCCCTCGGAGGGTCCACGAGAGCGCGTAGCGGAGGATACCGAAAGGGACGACATCCTCCTCTGCGAGCCTTGACGAAGATAACAAAACTCGCCCCGGCCTCCTCAGGCTCGTGTCGCCCCGGACCGCTCCCGCCGCGGAGGCCCTCCCGAGCCGCTGGCGTCCACCCGGACGTTCGCGGCCGCCCTCCCCGAGCTCCTTCGTGATCAACGTGAGGGTGCGGGACGTGATGAGCCGACACCCCCTCATGATCGGGCCGGACGCGACGCTTCTTGATGCGCTCGTCCTGATGCGGGGGCAGAAGATCTCGGGGCTCCCGGTCGTCGACGCTTCGGGAGCTCTCGTGGGCGTTCTCAGTCAGCGGGACATCGCCCGGGCGCTCACGGTCAAGGGGGGGATGCGCCAGGCGCACGACCTCTTCGATATCCTGATCTTCGGCCTCTCGAACGAAGGGTCGGTCGACCTCGACGAACTGCATCGAGCGCTCGAGGAGACGAACGTTCGGGAGGCGATGTCGACGCCGGCGATCTCGATCGCCGCCGACGCCTCCCTCGAGCTGGCGGCCGACCTCATGCGGGAGAAGGTGATCAACCGGATTCCGGTGGTCAAGGACGACCGGGTCGTCGGGATCATCACGCGGAACGACCTTCTCCGGGCCCTGGTCCACCACTGAGCCGGCCGCCCGTCGGTCCTGCCTTTGAGCCTCGTTCGAGCCCGCCCTGCCGGTCCGGCGGAGACCGGCCCTGGGGAGGATCGAGGGAACAGCTGCGCGGGCGCGAACCGGCCGGCGTCGAGGATCCGACCGGGCCCTACCTCCGTGGCGGGCTCTGCCACAGCATCAGCAGATTGCCTTCGGGGTCCTTGAAGAACGCCGAGGCTCCCATGGAATCGAACGCGATCGGCCCCTCGACCCGGCTCTCCGGCCCCATCCGTACGGCGCGCTGGAATCGCACGCCCTTCTTCGCGAAGGTTCGCACCGTCGATCGGATGTTCTTGACCAGCAACGTCGAATAGGCGAGCGTTCGCCGCTCCACTCGGTCCGGAGCAACCAGCCACACATCGGCCCCTGCGAGATTGACCGAAGCCCACATGTTCCGCATCCTTCCCGGCGCGCGGGCGGTTAGTTTCCCGCCGAGCGCCTTCGTGTAGAACCGGATGGCCCGGTTCATGTTCCGGATGGGCATTAGCGTCGCGAGTCGCATTCCTGAGGGCATGGACTTCTCCTACTCCGACTCCGCGCGTCGCGCAGAATCCCGGTGGGGACAGGTTCGCGCAGCTCAAAACCTCTGCCGAGGAGCGGGGAATCGGAAATCTCCCAGTGCCCGGGGCTCGTCACATAGGACCCCTCGGGCCGTTCGGTTCGCACGGGACCAGTTTCTACGTCGGGCCCAAACGTCGAGGACGATAGAGTCCATGCGACCCCTCGTGCCCCCCAACTTCTACGACCTACCTCGGAGCGTGGGTCGGCCGGCGGGGTCGGCCGGGTCCCAGAACCCGGGTCCGGGAACTCCTTAACTCGTTGGCCGTCCTGGCTCCCTTGACCCAAGCCCGCCGGTATCCGGAAATCCGGCGAGGTGGACCCATGGTGTTCGAGAAGGCCGATACCTGGACGTTCGAGGCTCCCGGCGCGCCCGAGATCCTTGCTTCGTGCTGGGAGTTCTGGGCCAAGCGCGGGTACGACCTGCGCTCTACGAGCGCCTCGAGCTTCCAGGGCCGGTCGTTTCACTCGACGCTCGGAATCCATCGGGTGGTCGAGATCATGACCGTCCCCTCGGGGTCTGGGGCGATCATCCAATTCCGCTATCGGGCCGACGTCCGAGCGGACGTTGCCGCCGGTGGAGCGGTGGTCGCGGTACTGCTCCTTCCCGTCGCGGTCGTGGGGGCGGCGCTTTCCTGGCACGAGTACGAAACCGACTGGTCCCGAGAGCGATGGGACTTCTGGAACTTCCTCCTGAGCACCGGCAGGGCGAAACCCGCCGCGGCCTCCTTACCCCAGCATCCTGCGCCGCTGCCCGAGACCGCGGCCCCGCCTTCCTCGATGCCCGACGCCCCGACCACCGGTGGGACCCCGGCACCGAGGCGGCCGGAGGTCTGCGCCAAGTGTGGAGCCGCGGTGGTCGGGCAAGGACGGTTCTGTTCGTCCTGCGGAGCCGCGATTCCGAGCAGCTAGCGATCGTTGTCCGCGAGGCTCGGAGCCGAGCCCCGCACGCCTCCCTACCTCCTGTGAAAGCGGGACCTTCTCGGCCACCCTGAGCCCCAGGACCATGCGAGGGGGCGGCGGTCGGGTCCAGCCCTGGGGTCGGTCTAGACACGGTGGGCCGGTCGGCTCTCCGGGGCTTCCGTTTCGAACGAGGAACGCTTAGAACCGCGACTACCGCCGGAGCCGGGGGTCGAGCGCGTCCCGAAGTCCATCCGCGAGGAGATTGACGCTGATCGCGAAGAGGAACAGCGCCAGCCCCGGGAAGAAGAGTTGCCACCAAGGGATGAGACAGCCGGTGACGCCGGTGTAGCACGAGCCCAGGAACTCCGTTTGCAGGTCCGAGACCGACAGGGCGGCCACGGCGCCCCATTCGGGGAACGGAACACTGGGGAAGAGGACCGGCCCGAACCCGAGGAAGGCGAGAGCCCCGACGAGGAGCGGGACGGAGCCGACGTCGAGGGAGAACTGGATGAAGGTGGGGTACATGCTGTTCGGAATGATGTGGCGCCGGAGGATCCGGCCCCGGGACGCCCCTGCGGCTCGGGCGGCCTCCACGTACTTCTGTTCTCGAACGATCAGAACCTGCCCACGGACGAGCCGCGCGTAGATCGGCCACGACACGAGCACGAAACCGAAGATCATCGCCCCGAGCTTCACGAAGGTGCCGTACTGGCTCCCGCCGCCGAGGTCGATGCTGAGCACCGAGACCACGACGATGACGAACAGGACGGTGGGGATCGAGAGGAAGATGTCGACCACCCGCATCAGCGCGTCGTCGACGGCTCCGCCGAAAAATCCGGCGAAGGCCCCGAAGAGCAGACCCACGAGGGCGCCGAGCCCGACGATCGACACGGAGAAGATGAGCGACCAGTCGGCCCCCCGGGCGAGCTCGCTCGCAATATTGTAGAGGGGGACGGTCCCCCCCGTCGAGAGCGCGAGGGCCCCGAGGGGCATTGGGCCGGGGTTGAACGGGGAGAGGGAGACGGTGGGAGCGACAAGACCGGGTTCCGAGAGGCCGCTGCGGACGACCCCTTTGTACCAATGTCCTCCGCAATAGTTCGCCGCGTCCGTCGGAGGATGGTACTCGTAGGTGCAAACGTACGGCGACGTCGACGGGCAGTTGAGGATGAGGGTCCCGTTCGGACCGACCGAGGGGCTGCTGCTCGACGGCCCGTAATCGGTCGCGCACCAGGCCTGCATCGAGGTCCAGGGGACGGGCAGGGTCACCGCGTACGCGGCCACCGCCGTGATCGAGAGGATGATCCCTAGACCGACGAGCGCGAGGGTATTGCGCCGGAAGAAGTACCACGTCCGCTTGAACTGCTCGAGATGAGGGTGCGGGCGGTGACGCCGCGGAGCCGGGGGGACAGCGGGAGAACCGTTACGGTCCATGGCTCACCCTGGACCTCTTGGCGGCCCGGTTCGCGCGGGGCAACGGTCGATGTTCCCGGTCTCTGGGACCACACGCACCGTGGAGCGAAGGTGGCGGTCGACCGTCCTCACAAGGTCGAAGGAGGGTCGCAGGACCGCGGCCACGGAGAGCGTAGGTCGGCCTGGTTTATAGTCCTCCCTCTCGCAAGCGACGTCCGCTCCACTTCGGGCCGCCCGGCGGTCAAGCGGCAGGGAAGACTCGGGCGGAGGGATCGGCCCGGGGGTAGGCTCCGCACCCGGTCCTCGTCACGCCCAGACGGTCGACCCCGAGCGGCCCGGAGCGTTGGAGCGCCTCGCTCTCGATCACGCTTGGGGTCCGTCCCGCGGAGGGGCCGCGATCGACCGTCCAGTCGCATCCTCGCCGTAGACCTCGACGGTACCCCTCCCCCGGGGACGCCGTTGGGGTCCCCGGTTCCGGCTCAACCGGACCCTTAAGAAGCCCCGCCCTGCTCGCGAATCGCGACCATGCTGCTGACGGCGATCCTGGCCGCCCTGCACGTGGTTTCGGCCATTCTGTGGCTCGGTGGGGGAATGCTCTTCGGTTTCGTGATCGCACCTCGGGTCTCGCGACTTTCCCCGCAGGCTTCGGGTGAGTTCTTCTCGAACGTCGGGCCTGCCGTGGTCTGGTACTTTCGGGTCGTCGGCCCGGCCACGGTCCTCTTCGGGCTGCTTCTGCTCTCCACGATGACCCAGGAAGGGCTGGGTCAACTTGCCCTCTCGAACTCTTGGGGATTCAGTTTGATGGCGGGGATGTCGTTCGCCCTCGTCGCGCTGATCGTATCCGAGGGTGCCGCCGTCCCCGCCCTTGCGTCCCTGATTCGGCTGGTCCGGGCCGCCCAGGGGCCGGAGGGGGCGACCGCCGCCCAGGCGTTGCCGAAGGCGGGGCGACAAGCCGCCCTTGCGGCGAACGTCACCATCGCGTTCCTCCTGGCCACGTTCGCCTGCATGGTCGGAGCCGGGTTCTACTGAAACCCCCGAACGATCCTTCACGAGATCCGTTCGGGCCGGCGTGGGCCGGCGCACCGTTCCGCCGACGAGCACGTCGGTCCCAACACCCCGCGGACGCGCCCGCGCCGACGCGGACGCGTCCCCGCCTAGGGGGGCGCCCAGTAGTGGTGCTGGGCCGTGTTGCCGGAGATCCGCTGGAGGGCCACGGCGTGGTCGAGGACCAGGTGAGCGAAGAACCGGCCGTGTTCGTCGCTGTTGGGAGGATTCCCGGCGAGGTAGAACCCGTCGCGCTTCAGTGCCTCCCAGAACAGCTCGGGCGTGAGGGGATGGTCCTGGGTCCCGTCCTTGGCGTGCTGGTCGACGCACTCGAGCGCTCGACCGATCGGATCGCTCGATTCCGGATGACGGAGCTGCATCGCCACCTCTACGACGGCGTGGGGTATGTAGCCGAGGTGAACAAGCCTCGACCCGCGAGGGCGTGACCTGGGGCGAAGACCCTTTGACCCCCGGGCTCGGGAGGCGCCGGACCGCGAGGGAGCGAGCCGTGGAGCCCTCGAGCGCCCCTAACGAGTCTCGAGCACGGGATCCCGCCCATCGAACTTGAGCTTCACCGAGACGATCGCCACGGAGAGGACACACGTGATGGCGTTCGCGAGGATGATCGGCAGCGAACCGAGCTGTAGGCCGTAGACCAGCCATAGGGCCGTTCCCAGCCCAAAGACGGAGAACGTGGTCAGGGAGATCTCGTTCGCCCGCCGAAGCCGCAGGACCCGGACGACCTGAGGGACGAAGGCCGCGGTCGTACACGCGGCGGCGACCGACCCGACGAAGGTGGCCGAGGACGGCGAGAGCCACATGACCGATGACGGAGCTCGGTCGAGGGAAGAAGGTACTGCCTCAATCCGACGTACGGCGCGAAGGAGCGAGCGGCTCGCCGAGAACGGGGGGCCCTACAGGGACCGAGCAGGGGAGGCTCGACGCGAAGTTGGACATGGGGCCGGTCGCGATCCGCCTCCGGATCGGTGGCACCCCGCCGAGGGGAGAGACCGCCCTCCAACGCAGGTCCCGGTGAGATCGCCCGGACGGGCATCGGTCGTCCGGTTCGGGACGGAGACCTTCCCGGAGCGCGGGTCGGTCAATCCAGACGCGAGAGGACGGCGAGCGCCCGGAGCGTGATCATCTTGCTCGGTTGCCGAGGCGTCTCGAACGCCAGGGGCTGCGGGCGCTGCTTGGGGTGGTCCGTGAACCAGCGTGCGGCCTTCGCACCCACGTCCGGGTGGACCGCGTCGAGGTTCCAGCGGCCGTCGGGCCGTCGTTTCTTCCTCAGACGCTCGAGCGCGTACCGGAGCCTACGGTCGCTCCCATACCCGAGGGCGGTCAGGAGGTCAAGGCCGACGAGGAGGTCGTAGTAGTAGTGGTTCGGCCAGTGGAACCGGTACCAGGGCGGGTACCGCTCGCCCTGGCGGTGAAGCTCGCGCTCCAGATAGAACTCCGCCGCTCGCTCAACGCACCCCTTCATCGCCGGGGTCCACTTCGACCGGGGGTAGGCCGCGAAGGCGCTCAAGCCTTCCCACGAGTCGAGGGTCCGGCTTTGGGAAGGCCCGTCCCCGAACGACCAGCACGTCCACCCCCCCTTCGGGTGGGCGGTGTCGACCAACCAGTCGAGGGCTTTGCGAACCCTGGGGTCGTCCGCGTATCCGAGGCGGATGAGCGCCCGGGCCATGTTCCCGGTGTAGCAGTGATGACCGTGACCGTTCGAGAATCCCCCGACCCCTCCTCCGGTGAGCGGCGAGCGGTCCATCCAGAGCTCGCACGACGCGCGGACCTCGGGCACAGCGCGGGTCACGCCGAGATCCGACAGCGCGAGCAGGTTCCAGTTGGTCGAGAGGTACTTCGGCGTGTAGAGGCTTCGCTCGCGGACCCACCAGCCGGCCGGGTCCCGGCGAGCGAGGATCTCGGACACCCAGCCTCGCGTGGGGATCTGGGCCTTGGCCTCCCGGACCTCGGGATCGGTCTCACGCCTGCCCAGTAGCTGGGTGAGGGTCAGGTAACGGACGGACGGCTGGTCCGGTGCGAGCAACCACTCGAGGACCCTGTCGCGAGCCACCTCGACGCCGAGGCGGCGACGCCACTTCACGATTCCCGAGCCTCTCGAGGACGGGGACGGTAGGGACGGTTCGGACTTCCGTCCGCAAGATCTCGATCACACCGAGAACTCCCCCGTCGGTGGACAGGTTCCGGGCGACGAAGCCTAGCTCGAGGTCGGGTCCCTCCCGAGCGGGCAAGACCGGCGAGGACGAGTACCCCGGACGGTCTACGGGTCGGCCGGCATGAGGCTGATCTCCACCCCGTACGGCCCCATCACGCGAGCCCACCCTCCCCAGGACTCCTTCGTCGCGGGCCGCGAGAACTCCACGCCGTTCTTCCGGAAGGCGGCACACGGGGCTCCCACGTCGCCCGGGGCGTGGAGGCCGATCCCGAGGTCGCCCTGCCCAAGAAAGGACGAGGGGTCGAACTCCGCCCCGGGCAGAGGCGGAGGAGGCCGACGGCACTGTTTCCCGACCGTCACCCAGTGCCCCCTGTCCTGGACGAGGTCAACACCGGGCTCTTTCGTGCATCCGTCGACGGATCGCTTGTGGTCCGAGACCACCACGGCAGAGCGGAACACCATCGCCTTCGGGAGTCCGAGGGGCTTGCCTGGGTTGTTCTGCGGCATCGTCGGAGCCCGGCCACGCCGCCGCCGGTGCATCAGGGCCAGTGGACGGGACGACGCTTCCGGAAGGGCTCCGCCCGCCCATCTCCGATCGCGGACGTCCCAGCGATCGGTCGACCGGGACCGGGGCACGGTCCCGCGGTCCTAGGTCACGGCGACCGTACTGCCGCAGTATTCGCAGTTCACGGAGGTCTGCCCGCGGTAGATCTCGCCACTGTGGGGCGCGCCGCAGGAGGGGCAGCGCACCAGGCGGATCGACGGGGTCGTCGCGGGGGCGACCCCCCGGACGGTCGCGATGTCGCGATCCGCCTCTCCCCCGGTGATGTACTTGAAGAACCTCGTGATGACGTCGGCCTCCCAACCCCGGACGTCGAAGGGGGTCGTGGGCACCCCGACCTCGGGACGGAACTGGACGTAGACTCCGGCCCCGGCCAACAGACCGACCCGTCCCTTGGTGATGTCCTGGACCGCCCCAACGGGCCGTTCGAGCATCACGGAGCGGTCGATCCGCTTCTTGGTGACGATGAAGAGCTTCTTCTCGAGGACCACCTCCTTCTGGCCCTCGAAGAGGAAGCGCTGGTTGGTGAAGTAGAGCGTCCCGTGGCACTTCTCCCCCTCCATCAGCTTCCCCTCGATCGCGAGCACCGGGCTCTCCTCTTGCTTCATCGGGAACCCTGCCTGGGAGAACAGCGTCACCGTGGTCTCGGCGATCTTGAGGTCGCGGTCGACCGCGCTGAGCCCCGCCGCGAGCTGCTTGGCCGGAGCGGTCGCCTGAGCGGCCGCCGCGGTCGCCCTCGCCTTGATCGAGGACGCGTCGCCGCCGAGACGGCTGGACAGCGACAGCGCAGCCGGAAGGTTCCCCCCGTCGATCTCCATGCGCAGCGTCTGGGCCTCGGACTGGAGGGCGCGGATCTGCGAGCTCAACGGCTGGAGGTTGTTCGCGAGGGACTGCTTGACCGCAGGACCGACCTCGGCCCATTTCTTCGTCAAGATCTCGATCGTCTTGTCGAGATGGCTCAGGGCAGAATACCCTCGGGACCTCACGGTCGCGAGCCGGCTCGCCAGCGTTCCGACGCTCGCATCGAGCGAAGCGACCTCGCTCTCGGAACTGGTGAGAACCCGCGACGCCTCCGAGAGATCGGACTCGATGGAGCGCAGCCTCGCGTAGTAGCTGTCCTTCTCCGTGGTCGCTTGCACCATCGCGAACGCAACGAGGCCGATCAGCGGCCAGCGCGCGGACCTTGGCATCCGGGGCACCTCGGGCGAAGATGCCACGAACGGGCTAATAGACGTGAGCCCGAGCCGGAAGGCCGAGGGAGGCTTGCCTCGGATCCGCGTTACCGACCCGGCCCGCAACGCTCCGGACGCAGGATCGTCCTCGAGCGACTCGCAGACCGAAGGTGTCCGGGCAGGGGTGGGTCCGAAGAACCAAGGAGGCCTCGTCGAGGGTTCCGGATCAGGGGCGCGGGGGAGGGGAGAACTGCTCCATCGCCTCGGCGAGCCTCGGCGGGAGCTCGAAGTCCGGTAGCGGTTGAGCGAAGGTGAAGTAGTACCCCTCCGGAACGATCACGCTGATCGTCCGCTCACCCCAGAACTGCTCGGTCGGGGGTTCGTCGATCCGGGCGCCTTTCGCGACGATCCTGTGATGGTACGCGTCGACATCCTTGACGTAGAAGTAGAGCACGACGCCCGTTCCGAGCGGATGGCTCTCCATCGCCCGACCGAACTCCCCGTGATCGTAGTGCCCGTGGAGCGCTTCTTGAATGTCGCCGAGGACCAAACGCTGTCCGGTCGCGGCCGGCCCCCACGAGACGCCCGCGAAGAGGCTGCCCCCGCCCGGCCCGCGTACCCGGAACATCGGCGTGAACTCGAGCACCTGGGTGAGATGGTCGAAGAGCGCCTGGACGTCCTTGCAGTGAAGGTTGGCCCCTCCCGGCCGGGGTGGCTCCATCGGCGCCTCGGGGTGAGGGGGTCGACTTAGCCTTTGCGTCGACCTCCGACCGGAAGGCGCGGAACGACCTCGTGTCCGACCGCGGACTGATAGCGCTGTCCCCGCTGCGCCCGAGGAGGGCAAGGGGCGTGGCCGTGCTCGCTCGGTTGCGAACGATCATCGCCCACGTGCCGCGGGGTCGGGTGATCACCTACGGCCAAGTGGCTGCGGCCGCAGGGTTTCCCGGGGCCGCTCGTCTGACGGTCCGAGCGTTGCAGGCGGCCGAGAGCCTTCCGTGGCACCGCGTGGTCGCCGCCGGAGGGCGGATCGCCCTGCCCGGCGGAGAGGGCCGCGAGCAGCGCCTCCGACTGGCGATGGAGGGCGTGACCTTTCGCGGAGGAAGGGTCCGTATGGACCTCCACGGCTGGCTTCCTCGAGTCCGCAAGCGCGCCCGAAGGTCGTGAACCGTCCGTCCGCTCCCATCGACGGCCGGGTTTGCCGCCCTCCATCACGCCACCTCCGTTCGTCCCACCGGCCGTGGAAGCGGTTCGTCCGCGGCAGGCCGTCCCGCCCGCCGGGAGGCCGACGGGGGGTCGGGCGGCTAACGAATGGCATACGTATTTATGCGTATGTCTGCCCATGTCAGTTCGTGGTCGCGAAGTCGCGTCGATCGACCTCCGCGAGCCCGTCCCGATCCCGACGGAAGGGTTCGCGGAAGAACCTCCGCTCCCAGGACCGACGCCTCGTCCGCCGTAGGGGGCCCTCACGCGGTCCTACGAAGGGCCGAAGCCGGCCCCGTGCCTCCCCGCCCCCTCTCCCGGACCCCACCGTCGACTTCCGTGAGCCGTGGGAGATGCCGCACATCCTGGGGAAGATCCCTCTGGCCCTCTCGCTCCCGTCGGTCCCGCCCGCGTTGCTCCCACCGGTCCACCGTCCGAAGAAGACCTCGCGGCTGCGGTCCCCCGAGCTCGCGGGACGGGGGAACGCGGAACCGGTCGGAACGAGCGATCCCCCCTCCTCGAGGGGGCCGGACCCCACGGAGACCTCCGCTCTCCCGGGCGCCCCGGCCCCCGCGCTCCTCGCCGCCATGCTCCTCGCCGTCGAAGCGGACCGCCGGGACATCCGGAACCGCGTGGCGACCGGGTTCGAGGAACAGGTCGAGGCGGTGGCGAACCTCTACTGGCCGTTCCTCCTCGACCAAGAGGGCGGGAATCCCGGCGCCGCGATCTTCGACCTCACGGGGGTATGGAAGCAGAGCTTCCGCTACACGTTCATGCCGCCGAAGGAGAAGCTTCACGCGCTCCTCGAAGGGGTGCCCTCCCCGGAGGAGCTCTTGGCCCGCATGCAGGCCGTCACTCAGTCGTTCACGGACGATGCGCGCACGGAGGTCCTCACGGTCGAGGGATTGGTCCCGCTCGCGCCCCAGCTCCAGGTCGAGCTGCTCTCCCAGACGACCGGGCTGATGGACCCGGAACCCCCGGAGGCGGCGCGCCTTCCCGCCCGGCACTCCGTGGAACGGTACCATCAGGAAGGAGCCCGGATGCGGGCCTGGCTCGATCGCCTGGAGGACGACCTAGGGGCCCTCCGGGGCTTTCGGGCCGAGGTCGATGCGCTCGTCCAGTCCACCCGGTCCGACCTCGAGCAGGCCCATGCCCGGGCCGAGGCCGGCGCCCGGGAGTACGCCCGGCAGGCCAAGTGGCAGACGCTCGAGAAGATCGCCAAGTCCCAAGAGGGGCACCACGCGGAGGTGCTCCGCCATCTGGAGGCGATCGGCGATGCCCATCGGGTGGTCGCTCAAGCGGAGACCGACCTCGCCACCTCCACCACGCTCGCGACCCGCGCGGCCAGCCGGCGCGACGATGCCCGGCCTCACCAGGTCCGCGCGAAGGAGGCGCGATCCACGCTGCGGGCCGCTCGGCGGCAGATCCGCGACGGTCAGCGCGCCATCGAGTGGATCCACGAGCATCAGCGTGACGAGCAGCAGAAGGCGCTCGCGGCCCTCGAGCAGATCGAGCAGTCCGGGGCGCTGACCCTGGCCCAGCACGAGCTCCTGCTCGATCAGTTCCTCGCGGGAGCCTCGGACCTGCTCCAGATGGTCGATCGTCAGATCTCGGCCCGCCTGGCGCAGAAGGAGGCGCTCTCCGGGTGCTTCCTCCCGTTGACCGCCCCGGCGTCCGGCAGGATCGTCTGGCTCCCGACCTGGGTGGCGACGTTCCAAAGCCCGCGGGGTGCCCGCCACATCGTCTTCCCGCCCCTCAAGGTACGCACGACGAAGGGCGTGACGGGGACCATCAAGCGCCTCTTCGGGGGAATGGTTCTCCCCTTCGAGCCGCGTACGGTCCAGTTCGACCGCCAGTTCCGACCGACCGTCGAGCAGGCGCTCGCGAGCGACCCCTGGCTCTCGTCCGTCACCCGGGAACTCACCCGGGCCGCCGACCTCCTCGGCGCAGGGGACGTCCTCGTCCGGCTCGAGGAGGGCCTGACGGAGCTCACCCGCAACGGCTGGATCTCCCAGAAGCAGGGAAGCGACTTCCTCCGCTCCTACACCGAGCTCCTCGACCGGCGCAAGTCCCGGTCCCCCACGCCCTCGGATGGCGGCGAAGGGACGATCTTGCCGGAGGTCGTGGGCGCCACCCCTGCCCTCGTGCCGGACACGGTGTAGTCCCGCCCCTGGCACCGGCCGCCTCGACCGCCCGGGTCGGTGGCCGCCACCACGGGAGGCAGGAACGGCTCACCGGTGGGGCGTCATCGCTGCGCGGACCCGGTTCCGCTGGGGGACGCCCGAGCGCTGAAGAGCGTGGGCCCTCTCGCTCCGCCGGGGCACGGGGTGGCGCTTCACGTCCGGCTGGCCGTTCCTGAGGACGGTGAGCAGGTTTCGCAGGTCCATGCGTCGACGGTGGACCGCTGGTCGCGCTTCCTGCCGAACGGGGAGCAGGTCGAGTGCGCTCCGGGCGACCTTTCGCCCTTCGAGAGGTTCAAGATCGGGGGTCCCTGGTTGGATCCCGGGTCGTGCGCTCTCCATCTCCAGAGGGTCCTCGAAAGCGGCCACTGGCCTCTCGTGGCGGTGGAGGACCGGGGGACGGTCGTGGGGGAGCTCGAGGCGATCGTCGGACCCGACCTGCGCTGGGGGCTCACGGTGCACCTCGACGTGCTGGCCGTCCACCGCGACGCTCAGAGGAAAGGCGTGGGTCGCGCTCTGATCGACGAGGCCCGGCGACGAGCGGAGAGGGCCGGCGCCGTTACCTTGACCACGAACCCGGAAGAGACCGCGGTGGGGTTCTACGAACGGTGCGGTCTCACTTCGGTCCTCGCGCGGCAGGCGGACGTCAGCCTCCCGGTCCAGGTGGATGAGGAATCCGTCGAGGCCGTTGCCCCCGGAGCCCCGGTCCGCGAGTTCCGAGCGCTCGAGGGGCTCGATCTCACCCTCGGGCGATTCCAGACCAGCTTCGCCACCTGGATCAAGTCGCGCTGGACCCTACCGGGGCTTACGGGGACCCTGAGAAGGGAAGAAGGTTCGATACCGTCCCGTGGCGCGGTGTACCGCCTCTGGCAAAGCCCGCGGCTTCCGTCGACCGCTTCGGCGTACGCGTGGACGTCGCCCACCGCAGATCTCGCGGCGGTCCTCCGCAGCGTTGCCGGTCGGGCGGCCGAACTCGGGTACGAGACCCTGGAGACCACGGTCGACGTCCGCCAGCTCGAGATGTGTCGTGGGCTTCCGCTCGTGGTCGGGAGGGAGAGCGTGCTGCTCGGCTCCGGCCTGATGTCCCCCCGCCGTAGGGCCTCCGTCGCCGAAGGGTGATCCTCAGAGCTCCCGTCCGGGGTCGTGCCGGACGTCCGTCCATCCCTCGAGGTCGTGCCGTCCTTCCGGCCGCTCCTCCACTCCGGGCGAGGCCCGCCAGGAACATGCGGCGTGCGAAGTGGAGAGGACCGCCGGGTTCGGGCCCGGCGGTCCTCCGAATCGGTTCCGGCCCTACTTCAGGAGTTTCATCGAGTCTTCGGCGCTCAGGATCGGCTTGATCTCGACGGTGTTGAAAGCGCCGAGCCTCATCACTTCCGGTTCCATGTAGAGCTTCTGGAGCGCTTCGCTCGAGGGGGCGTCGAAGAACTGGTACATCGTGTGGCCCGGGACATCCGACCACATGTTCAGGACCTTGACCCCGTCCTTCTTGGCCAGCTCGGGCAGCTTGTCCATGGCTTCGATCGACACTCTCTTGGCTCGTTCGTTGGCGATCGGACAGTTCTCAGGCGAGTGGCGCGCGACGATCAGGAACTGACTCACCGTCCTCCCTCCCCGAACGGGGAAGGACTCCGGCGCGATACATGGTCCGTCGAACCTGCTTGACGGCCCCGCCGCCGGACCGGTGAAGCGGTGGGTTCATACGATGGTAGAAGGCAGTCCGCCAGGGTGAGACCACGAGCGGGCACCGGTGGGCGCTCGTGATGGGATTCGCGGCGCTCGCCGTCTCGCTCGTGATGTTCGCGGTCGCGATCTCGACGGTGGTGGGGATCGCCGAGGACCCTGCGGCGAGGCTCGATCCTCTCGAGTCGTCGCTCCACGTCACGGCCACCGGCCCGGTCGCATCGTTCACGTGGTCGACGGTGGGCTACGATCTCTCCGTGAGCGACACGTCGACCGACAACGGTTCGACCCTCGCGACGTGGTACTGGTCGTTCGGGGACGGGACCTACTACTCGGGGAAGACGCCACCGACGCACGCCTACAGTTCGACGTGCTCCCGGTGCAGCGAGACGGTGTCCCTGGCGGTGACCGACGCCAAGGGGGCGCATTCGGTGGCGAACGCTACGGTCGTGATCCAGCAGTCCGGCAGCTCCTCCGGGGCCGGTTCGGCCGAGAGCATCCAAGGGAAGCTCCCGCACCTCGGAGGGTTGGCCACGTCGTTGCCGGCAGCGATCGAGCTCCTCCTCGTCATGTTCCTCATAGCCGGGGCCGCGGCCAAAGCGGCCGGGAACCTCCTTCTGCGGGAACCCGACTCGGTTCAGGTCCCGATCCGACCGCGACGAGAAGGAAGCTAGCACGCACCTCCCGCCGTTGCGGTCCCGGCAGGGCCTGCTCTCTCGGCGTGCAGCCGAGCCAGCGAGGGCGAGGTCCGAGAGGACCGCGGTGGTCACCGATCCGCGCCGTCAAGACGGCCGTAGAGCGCGGTTTGAACGCCTGGAGTTGGAACGGAAGCTCGGAGGCGTCAGGGCCTCATCCCGCGGGCCTTCGCGCTTTCGACCCACTCGCGAAGGCGGCGGTCGAGCTCCCCGAGAGGAAGGGCCCCTTCCTCGAGCACCCGGTCGTGGAACTCCCGCTCGTTGAACCGGTCGCCGAGCGTCGCCTGCGCGAAGCGCCGAAGTTCGAGGATCTTCATCTGTCCCATCTTGTACGCGAGCGCCTGGGAGGGGACCACGATGTACCGGTCCACCTCGACGGTGATGTCGAGCATCGACATGCCGGTGTTCTCTCGGAAGAAATCGATCGCCCGTTCGCGGGACCAACCGAGCGCGTGCATGCCCGTGTCCACCACGAGGCGGATCGACCGCCACATGTCGAACTCGAGCGCCGCGTACTTCGCGTAGGGGTCGCGGTAGAGCCCGAGCTCCTCCCCGAGGCTTTCCGCGTAGAGGCCCCAGCCCTCCTCGAAGGACGTGGTACCTGAGTGCCTCCGAAACTCCGGGGCGTCCTCGAGCTCGTCCGCGAGGGCGAGCTGAAGGTGGTGGCCGGGCACCGCCTCGTGGAGCGTCAACGGTTCCATCCGCCACTTCGGCCTCGAGGCGAGATCGAACGTGTTCGCGAAGAAGTACCCCGCGCGGCCCGCCTCGACGGACCCGGGGATGTAGTACGCCGCCGGTGAGCTCGGGGCCTGGTACTCCGGCACGGGGATCACCCCGTAGGGGCTCCGGGGCAGGCGGCCGAAGTGACGGGCGAGCTCCGGGTCGATCCGTTTCGCGATCGCGCGGTACCCGTCGAGGAGCTCGTCCGCCCGGGCGAAGAAGAAGCGGGGGTCGCTCTGAAGGAACCGGTTGAACTCGGCGAAGGAACCTTGGAACCCCGAAGCTCGCATCACGGCCTCCATCTCGGCCCGGAGCCTCCGCACCTCGGAGAGCCCGATCGCGTGGATCGCCTCGGGCGTCAGGTCGAGGGTCGTGGTCCAGCGGACCAGGAACCGGTAGTAGGCTGGCCCGGGAGGGAGCGTCGAGGCGGCCACGGAGCTCCGGCAGTGCGGAAGGTAGTCCTGCCGAACATACTCGAGCAACCTTTCGAAGGCCGGTCGCACGGCCTCAACGTACACGTCGCGCGCGGTCTCGAGGAGGCGGGTTCGGTCGCCCTCCCGGATCGTCGTCGGGAACTCCCGGAACGGCGCGAGGAGCGCGCTCGCCCTCGGGTCGTCCGGGATCAGCGTGGCGATCTGGTCGGGGACCCCCTGGACCGCCGGTCCCGGCGGAGAGAACCCCTTCGCGAGGCCGGCGCGCAGCAGCACGACCTCCTGGTCGACGAAGGTCGGAAGCCGGCGGAGCCGTTCGAGGATCGCGTCGTACTCCCCCACCGACGCGTGGCCTTGGAGCGCGAGGAGCTGCCCCGCGTTGAGGTGCACCCCGTCCATCTGGTGGAGGGGCATGAGGAGGGACCGCGGCCATCCACCCACGAACGGATTCGCGTCGAACCCGTACTCGAGGCCGGCGTCGGCGAGCTCGAACCTTGACCGGTAGAGCTTGTAGTTCAGCCGTTCCCGGGGTGACAGGGCGCCGGCGTCGAGCGCCCGAAGCGCCTCGAGGCTCTCGCGGAGGTGATCCCTGCGTCGCGTGACACCTACCGGGGAGTCGTCGGTCCAACGGTCATCGTGACCGGGGAACCCCACGAGCGTGGCGGTCTCGGGCCATTCGGCCATCCACTTCGCCCAGTCCGCGGAGAGAAACCCCCGGAACTCTCGGTCGGCCGGACCCGGGTCTCCGCCCGCCACGCGAGGTTCACCTCAGCAGGGTCCGCCGCCGCACCCGGACCGTCGAGCCCGCCCGGGGTGGGGCAGGGAGGTCCTGGGCACGTTCCGCACAGCGCCCATCGGCTCGACTAGACGATCTCTCCCTTCCGGAGAACGGGCCGGTCGTCGACGGTGAGGTCGGCCCCGGTGAGCACCAGCCACGAGCCGAAGGGGCTCGGGTTCTTCCCACCCGCGAAGCTGTTGCCTCCGAGGCGGACCATGACGGCCCCGAGCTCCTGGTCCTCCAGCTGGGGGCACCCGGAGAGCTCGGAGTTGAGGCCGATCGAGAAGTAACCCAGTCGATCACGGCCCTGCCGGGGGGCCGCCGAGTAGATCTTCGCGAACTCCCGCCCGCCCTGCCGGTACGCGTAGTCCTTCAAGTGACCGTCACGGAAGGTCCACTCGAGCCCGGACGCCGGGCCGGAGCTGGGATACACCGTGTGGTTCCCCGTGATCGTCCCGCGGGCGGAGGTGTGATCGACCGCCACCCCGATCGCTCCTCCCGGCATCGTGGTCATGTTGTTCCCGAGGCGCAGGTCCCTCGCATCGACGAGCCCGTCATCGAGCTGGATCGGGAACCGCCCCAGCCGGAACCTCAGATCGGTGCCGTTGGGATGCGTGACGCGGACGCGATCGCCGGTCCTCAGACGACGACCGACCTTCTCGCCGAGCTGCCGCATCCGTTCGGGCGAGACGAGGCTCGCACGGAGCAACGCGTTGCGCCAGGCGCGCAGGTCGACCTTCCATCGCTCCGCGGCGACCCGGCTCGTCCGACCCAGGTACATGCGGGCCCCCCGGAGACGGGCCTTCGCCGCCCTGCGGTACCACTCGGAGTTGTAGGCGGCTACTCCGACGGTCTTCCGGTCCGGAAGCGTATCGTACCGGGGCCACTCGGCCGGACCGAAGAAGAAGACGTAGGCGTCCGTTTCCCGGAGGGCGCTCCACTCGTGGTGACCCACCTCGCCGGTGGCGCGGGATCCGCCGGATTCGAGCGCCTCCCAGAACGCGCCCTCGTCCTCGTAGAGCATCATCGGCCGCGCGCCGAGCCGTCGGGCCTCCGCGACGAACGGAACGGCCCAGGGAAGGGCCTCGGACCATGCCTCGATCGTGACGTTCTCTCCACGCCGGACCCGCAGCGTCTCGCTGAGGACCAGCCGGGCGACCCTGGTGCCAAGCGAACCGGACGCGGCGGCCATGCGAAGCGCGAGGTCCGTCGGGTACATGTAGACCACCTCTTCCGGCCGTCGTTCGGGTGGCCGCGGGAGGCGGTCCGCCGCGATGTTCCACGCCGCGGCGGGGTGCGCGATCGCAAGCGCCCTGCCGCGCCGAAGGCGGTCGGTTCCTCCTCGCTCGGAGACGGGACCCCCGGGCGTCCGTCGTGCCCGCGCCGGGAGGAGTGACGCGGGCCGGTTCACGCACCCGGCGGGGGTCGGTCCCCGGCTCGCGGTGCCTTGGGTCCATCGCCGGCGGACGGCATGCCTATCGTACGACCCGCGGCTGCAGCCTGAGGCCGGACCTTGAGCGCGGGGCACCGGGCCTCGCACCGGACCTCTCCCCGCGCGCGAGGCGCACCGCCGCTTCGTTGGCCACGAGGATCGCCGGACCCGGGTCGGCCGGCCTTGGATTGCCGCTAGGGGTCTCGCCGTAGACCGTGCAGACGCCGCCGGCTCGGAGGCCGAACACTCCCGCCACGGTGAGGAGGGTCGCCATCTCCATCTCGAGGTTGACGATCCTGAGACGCCGGAGCTCCCGGAGCGTGGGTCGGCCCGAAAGCGCGGCCGACGTCCCGCCGAACCCCGGGCGGTCCTGCTCGGGATAGAAGGTTCCGACGGTCGCCGTCACCCCGGAATGGAACCTCACCCCGAGGGCCAAGGCGGCATCCTCCAGAGCCCGGTACACCTCGGGGTCCGACACGGCAGGATACCCGAGCGGAGCGTACGCTTCGCCGGTCCGCTCGAAGCGGGCGGCGGCCAGGCTCAGAACGAGGTCCCCGTGTCGGACGGTCGGGCTCAGTGATCCGCAACTTCCCACGCGAATGATCGTCCGGACGCCGAGCTGGGCCAGCTCGTCGACCACGATCGCGAGGGAGGGACCGCCGATCCCCGCGCTGACCGTGCCCAGCTCCACCCCGTGATAGACGCCACGGAGACTGCGGAACTCCCGACGCTCGCGCAGCAGGACGCTCCGGTCCCAGGACTCCGCGATCCGGGAGGCCCGGTCGGGGTCTCCGGGCAGGAGCACCAACGGCGGGATCTCACCCGGTCTCAGGCCGAGGTGGTAGACGGTCTTCGGGGTCCGCGAGCGGCGGCTCGCCGAGCGCTCTCCTCGCATGATCCGGGTCCCCTCCTTCGGAGGAAGATCCGCCATGGTGATTAGCTGCTCCGCCGCACGACCGGCGAGCGCGGTGACCGCGAACCCTGCGGACGGCCGATCGATCGTGGAGAAGGGTAGGCCCCGGTCCGCGGAGCCGGGACAGACGCGCTCGCGTGGCCCGTCGGGCGCCTCAGGTCGGTGTCGGAGTCGACGACGAACCGGTCGGGGGCTGTCTTCTCGGGCGCGACGCGCTCGGAGGGTCGACGGTTGCTTGCTCCGAGCCGACGTCCGAGGGCAGCCGACCGATCGCGAGACGGCGGCTACGCTTCCTCGTCCGGAGACTCGGGGGTCCACGAGCGCGGCCCCGAGCGGCGAGCGCTCGGGGGACCGGGCTCGGGAATCCCCAAATACCCTCGGCCGATTCGCGTCGCGAGGTCCAGCATGCCCAGTTTTCGTTGCGCCGATCTCGGGATGAAGTGCAGTTTCGAAGTGAAGAACGGTACGACCAAGGAGGAGGTCATGCAGATCGCGGCGATCCACGCCAAGACCGCCCACGGGATGGCGACGATCCCTCCCGACATGGCCTCGAAGGTGTCCGCCGCGATCCACTGAGCTGTCCGTTCCCCCGGGACCCGCCGCGGCGGGACCGCCCCTCGGACCCGGGTCCGCTCGGGGGTCGTTGTTCCCGCGCCGCCGTTCGCGTCACGAGAGGTGTCGAAGTCGGCGTCGGAGCGCCAGGTAGCCCGCCGCCACGGCGACGGTGAGCAGCGAGAACGAACCCCACAAGAGGAGAGGCTCGCCCGTCCCGAGCAACAGGGTCCCCATCGAGGGCGCGAAGATGTTGGCCCCGTTGGTGACCGCGGTGTACGCCCCGAAGTAACTTCCCCGGTTCTCCTCCGAGGCGAGCGAGGCGATGAGGGTGTTCTGCAGCGGGCTCACGATGTTCTCTCCGACCGTGAGCACCGTCATGGCGACCAGGAAGACGGTGTAGACCGTGCCGGCGTAGAAGAGCATGAACGCTCCCCCGTAGCAGAGCGTGCCGACCGCCATCCAGAACAGTTGAGCACGCCGGATGCCCCAGGCGATCGGCATCTGGAGGGTGACGACGATGAGGCCGTTCACCGAGTAGAGCCATCCCACCTGCTCGTACGACAGGTGACGGACCCCGACCGAGAAGAGCGTGAGCGCGGTCCCGAACTGTCCGGCCGCGAGGGTAAGACCGATGCCGAGGACGCCGAGGGCGAGGAACAAGGAGTCGTGGAACGGGAACGTGGCCCGTTCCCGAAGGTGTCCGGAGGCCCCGGGAAGCTCGTGGTGCGTCTCCTCGAGGAAGAGCGTGAGGATCGTGCCCCCGGTGAGCGTGGCGACGGCGGCGACGAGGAAGACGATGGGGATCCCGAACTGACCGGCGAGAAGGCCGCCGAGCGCGGGTGCGATCGCGAACCCGACGTTCCCGAAGATCCGGAGGAGGCTGAACACGCTCATCCGACGGCTCTCCTCGGAGACGTCCGTCATGAGCGCGTTCTGGGCCCCGCCTCCCACGTTCCCGAGGAACATGCTCGCGGCCCAGAGCGTCATCACGACGGCGAGCCCCTGCCCCCACAGCTCGTAGAGGAGGAACGAGACGAGCGCGTTCGCGAGCGGCGGGTACGCGACGAACGTCCGCCGCCCGTAGCGGTCGGACGCCGCGCCGCCGACGAGCGACGCCAAGAGCGAGACCGGTACGACGAGCGAGACCAGCGTGCCGACGTAGAGGAACGAGAGGTGGTACGCGCTGTACAGCAGGACCGGAAGGAAGAGCCAGGCGGCCGACCGCCCGGCGGACATCACGAGGTTGGAGGCTCCGAGAAGGTAGATGGTCCGAGAGAAGCCGAAGTACCCCTCGGAATTCGCGCGCGGCATAGGTCGAGCCGGGGACCGAAGCGGCGGGTCACGCGACGGCGAGGGACCGCCGTCCGTGCGTTCGGGAGTTCGGGTCGATCCTGCAACGATCTGTCGGGGTCAACGTTCCACGTCCTCGCGACGTCTTATGGCGGGGGGACGCGGAGTCGCCCAATTAACGTTCGGCGGTGCCTTGCGCGCTCCGGACCGCCCGTGCGGGCCGGGGTCCTCCGTCGCCGGGGGAACCTCAGAGAACCACGCTCGGGGCTTTCGGACCGAGGACGGTGCCGTCGAGAACGGACGTTGGTCGCCCGGGCCGTGACCCCCGCCGACAACTACTTTCGCCGGCCCGCGTGCCGCCGGGTGGATCCTCAAGATGTCCCCGAGGGAAGTGACCCGGGCGTTCGACGAGCTCGCTCGCGTCTACGACGAGACCCGTGAACCGCCGTCCCCCATCCTGGTCGAGAAGGTAGCGACCGTTCTTCGCTCGAAAGGCGTTCGTCGGGTCCTCGAGGTGGGCGTGGGCACCGCCCGGATCGCCCTTCCTCTCGAACGGCACGGGCTCGTCGTGGTCGGGCTCGACGGGTCGAGCGGGATGCTGCAGCGGGCCCGCACCAAGGGCCTCCGCGATCTCGTGCGAGGTGACGCCTATCGCATGCCGTTTCCCGCGGAAGCGTTCGACGGCGCCCTGTTCGTGCACGTCCTCCACCTCCTCGACGCGCCGGCCCGCGCCCTTGAGGAAGCCTGCCGCGTGAGTCGAGCCGGTGCCTTCGCGATCATGGAGCCGTTCGACGCGCAGCACCCCGACCCTCGGGACGACCCGGGCGCGAGCCCGCGGAAGCTCGTCTACGAGTACCTACGCCATCGAGGGGTCGTCCTTCCGCCGGGGGCCGGTGGCCCCCGTCTCCGCGAGCGGGGGATCCTCGAAAGCCTCCCGCCGGACCAGCTGGTCACCGTGGACGATCGCGAAGTGACCGAACCCCTCGTCCGAGACCTTGACCTCCTCGCGAGCCGGGCTTCGCGTTGGACGCTGAGCGTCCCGCCAGATCTCCTCGCCCACGCCATCGAGGCGGCCCGGAACCAGGTCGGGGACCGGACCGTGACCTACCGTCGGAGGCGGGCGCTCGCGGTCTGGACCCGATCGAGCCTCGCCGGAGGGATCGCGCGAGACGGCCCCCGCCCGTCCGCGTGAGGAGGCAGACCCCGGGTTCGCCCCGGACCTCGAACGGCGCCGACCGCTCGCCGGTCGAGAGCTGCGTTCCTCCCAGCCGACCGAGGTTGGCGGTCGGCCCGGTCCTCCGCACCTCAGGAGAGGGGCGCGCGCGGTCGGGTCCCTGGCCCGAGCGGGGACGAGGCGGAGCCACCGCTCTCCACCCGACCCCGCCCGACGTGATCGTCCGCTCAGTGGTGCCGGTAGACCTCGGTGGTGAGATACTTGAGACCGCTATCGACCAGCAAGGTGGCGACGGTCGCCCCGGGTCCGAGCCGGCGAGCGACCTTCAAGGCGGCGACGACGTTCGCCCCTGAGGACGCTCCGCCGAAGAGCGCCTCCTCGCGGGCGAGGGTCCGGGCCATGCGGTGCGCGTCACCACTGCTCACGGTGAGGATCTCGTCGACCAGGTCCGCGCGCCACATCGGAGGGACGAATCCGATCCCGATCCCCTCGATGCGATGCCCGCCCGTCCGACCGCGGGAGAGGATCGGGGACTCACGCGGCTCGACGGCCACGACCCGCAGCTTCGGTCGGTGGCGTCGCAGCGCCTCGGCGACCCCCTGAAGGGAGTGCGAGGTCCCGACGCTCTGAACGAAAGCGTCGATCCTCCCGTGGGTACCCTCCCAGAGCTCCTGGCCGAGCCCGTGGTATCCCCGCGTCGCGTCCGGATTGTTCAACTGGTCCGTCCAGAAGTGCCGGGGTCGGCGCGCGATCCTCTGGGCGGTCCGGATCATCGTCCTGATCAGCTTCTCCGTGATACGTTGGCGATCGCTCCGGACGACCGTGAGCCGGGCCCCGAGCGCCCTCATGTGATCCAACTTCTCCTCGCTGAAGGCGTCCGAGCTCACGAGGTGACAGCGGTAGCCGAGGTTCGCGGCCACAAAGGCGAGCGAGGTGCCCGTGCTGCCCCCCGTGTACTCCACGACGGTCCCTCCCGACGGAAGGCGGCCGTCGGAGGCCGCCCGTTGGATCATCGAGAGGGCGGCGCGGTCCTTCATGCTGCCCGTCGGATTCTGAGACTCGAGCTTCACCAGCACCCGGGCGGAACCCGGAGGCACGAGGCGGCGCAGCTCGACCAGCGGAGTGTGTCCGATGGCGTCGATGGGACGGACCGCTCCCGGCATCCTCGATCTTCCCCGGGAACGCGCCCCGCTTATCGCGTCATCCGGTCGGGGAGCCCGGCAGGGCCGCGCTCGTAGTCCCCGTCACGTTGCGTCAACCCGCGCGCCGGTCCCGAACGCCGATCCTCCCGGGATCGACCACCGTGCGCGAGGAGGGAACACGACGGATTGCCGGGGCCGGCTACGGGCTCGCGGGCCGATCGGGCTCCTCGGGCGCGCCCGAGGAGCTGGCCATTCCTAGGTAGACCGCGAAGAAGCCGCCGACCATCGCGGCGGCCGAGCCGACGTAGAGGAGCAGGTACGCCACAGTGAGATTGTGATCGGCCCAGCCGGCGCTCTGCCCGACCAAGGCGGTGGCGAGGGCGAACAGGGTCACCGCGGCCGCACCGAGGATCTTGAGCCCGTTGAACCGGCGTTTCAGGCGCTGGTGCTGGCGAAGCGCGAGCGCGGCCCGTCGCAGGGCTTCGTCGAACGGAGGGTAGGTCGGGGCCGCCTTGGTCGCGAACTCACCGGCCTCCTTCCTACCGGACTCCAGCGCGTAGCGCTCGAGCATCGCCGCCAGGTCCTCCAGGGAGAGATCGGTCTCGCGGGGAGTCGGCGTGGACATGCGGGCCCTCGAGGGTGCGGTACGTTCGGGCGGCTATAGTCCCTTGGAGACACGCGATCGGGACCGCCGGTCTACCGCGACACGACCTTCCGCGCGGCGGGGCACGTCGGCCTCCGCCGTGGGGGCTTCGGAGATATCGCGGCCGCGTCGGGCTCTCGGTCCTCGGGAGGGTCGGAGTTC
This sequence comes from Thermoplasmata archaeon, assembly GCA_033854115.1. Taxonomy (GTDB): domain Archaea; phylum Thermoplasmatota; class Thermoplasmata; order Lutacidiplasmatales; family UBA184; genus Lutacidiplasma. Next base: position 15,355 of record JAWOKS010000019.1, on the reverse strand, counting down.
CCGTGCCCAGGCTTCGTCCCGCGTGGCAAGAGCTTATTCCTCGGTCCACCCCGTGGCTCCTCCGATCCTCCATGGAGATGCCGCTCAAGGGCCGGCTGCGCTCGACCCGCACGCCCTTGTTCGGGACCTGGATCTCCTCCTCGTCCATCACGTGCCTCGATGCTCTCCGAGGGCTCGGGTTCGACTGGTTCGTGGTCGACGGCGAGCATGCCCCCGTGAACCCCGAAACGCTGGCGGCCCTCCTCGCGATCGTGGGACCGACCGACGCCGTCCCTCTCGTTCGGGTCGGCAACGTCGACCCGTTCCTGATCAAGCAGGCGCTCGACTGCGGGGCGCACGGGGTCGTCGTCCCGCTGGTGAGCACCGAGGCCCAGGCCCGGGCCGCCGTGTCGTTCGCGAAGTATCCGCCGGAAGGCGTGCGAGGAGCGGCGGCCGCGGCGGCGTCGCGGTACGGCACCGAGCTTTCCGCGTACCTCAAGGGGGCGAACGCCGCGACGACCGTGGCCGTCCAGATCGAGACGCGGGAGGCGCTCGCCAACCTCGAGGCCATCGCGGGGGTGCCCGGAGTCGACCTCCTCTTCGTCGGCCCTCAGGACCTGACGCTCAGCCTCGGGCTCGGGGACGACCGGAGGAACCCGAAGGTCCTCGACGCGATGCGGAGGGTCGTCGAGGTGGCGGAGCGGAACGGAAAGGTCGCCGGGACCCTCGTGGTGAACCCCGAGGAGAAGCGGTCGGCGGTCGATCTCGGCTTCCGCTTCATCGCGCTCGCCTCCGACGTCCGCTTCCTGATCCAGGGAGCGAAGTACTACCTCGAAAGCTGACCGTCGCTATCGCGCGGCGGCCGTCGGGGCCCTGACGACCTCGGAGTAGAGGTACTCGTTGCTCCGCGTCTGCTGGCGGCGCCGGGCCTCGACCTCCATCGTGCGGAGGTCCGTTCGGCGGATCTTCCCGCTCAGCGTCTTCGGCAGCTCGGTCGTGAACTCGAGGATCCTCGGGATCTTGTACGGCGCGAGCTTGGAGCGGCAGAAGAGGAAGATCTCGCGCGCGAGGTCCGCGGACGGGGAACGGCCCGGTCGCAGGATCACGAACGCCTTCACGAGAGCTCCGCGGATCGGGTCCGGGCTCCCGACCACCGCCGCCTCCGCGACGGCCGGGTGTTCGGTGAGCGCGCTCTCGACCTCGAACGGGCCGATGCGGTAGTCGGAGGACTTGATCACGTCGTCGGCGCGGCCCACGAACCAGAACCGCCCGTCGGCATCCCGATACGCCCGATCCCCCGTGAGGTACCACTCGCCGTGGAACGCCTTGGCCGTCACGTCCGCCGAGGCCCCGAGGTACCCGGTGAAGAGGCCCGCGGGTCGAGGGGAGAGATGGACGGCGATGTCCCCCTCGGCACCCGGGGCCGCCTCGACCCCGTGCTCGTCCACGACGCGCACCTCGTAGAGGAACGAGGGCCAGCCGACGGACCCTGCCTGGATCGGGCGACCCGGGAGATTGCCGATCATGAGGGTGGACTCCGTCTGGCCGTACCCGTCCCTCAGCGTGACACCGGTCCCCTGCCGCCACGTGTCGATCACCTCGGGGTTCAGCGGCTCGCCCGCGCTGACGCACTCCCGGAAGCGGAAGTGGTAGCGCGCGAGGTCCTCGAGGACGAACATGCGCCAGACCGTCGGGGGGGCGCAGAACGTCGTCACCTCCCGTTCCTCGAGCGCCCGGAGCTGGCGGCGAGCATCGAACCGTCCGGAGGAGTACGAGGAGAAGTACGAGGCGCCGACGTTCCACGGCGCGAAGAACGAGCTCCAGGCGAACTTGGCCCAGCCGGCCTGGCTGATGTTCGCGTGGACGTCGCCCGGCCGGACCCCGATCCACGCGGACGTGGTGAGGTGCCCGATGGGGTAGCTGGCGTGCGTGTGGGTGACGATCTTCGGCAGCCCGGTCGTCCCCGAGGTGAAGAAGAGGAAGAGAGGGTCGTCCGAGCGCGTCGGCGCCGTGGACGCCACGGGGGGTTCCTTGGTCCGCATTTCGACCTGGGCCCAGCCCGGTCGGTCACCTCCCACGAGGAGCTTCGTCGGGATCGGGCGACCCACGGCGCTCTCGGCGGCGTCGATCTTCTCCGCGCTGACGGGATCGGCGAGGACGGCCCCGGGGTGGATCTGGCGGAACCGGTACTCGAGGTCCGAAGGGGTCAGGATCGTCGCCGCAGGGACCAGGACGAAACCTCCCTTGATCGCGGCGTAGTAACTGAGCCACACCTCGGGGTAGACCGGCAGCATGACGAACAGCGGCTGCTTCGCCTCGAGCCCGAGGTGCCGGAGCAGGTTCAGCAGCCGGTTCCCGTCCTCGGAGACCTCCCGGAAGGTGAACCGTCGCTCGTTCCCGAGGTCGTCCGCCCACAGGAGCGCGATCCGTTCCGGGGTCCGGCGCACGTGGCGTCCGTCGAACACTTCGCCGGCCCAGTTGAACCGATCCGGCACCTCGATCGTGCCCGGGGCCAGGGAGCCGATCTCCCCCCGTTCGACGAGATCGAACGCCTGAGCGACGGAGATCATCGATCCTCGCGGAATTCGTGCGGACGAGGCTACATACAGCTTCCGTGACGGGCGCCTGACCTTCGGGGCCGACGGCACCGATCCAGCTCCATCGGGGGGTGAAGAACCCGAGCGCCGGGCTCTTCTCCTCGGTTCCGACCCCCCCGTCCAGGCGTTCGGAAGACCGGAGGTCGGTCAGCTCGGCCCCCCGAGCTCCTCTCACCACCGGGACGCGATGTCGACTGCGGTTCACCGCGCGCTTAATCGGCCGTCCGTCCCCTGATTCTCTGGGGGTCCATGCCCGCGCGCGAGCTCGCCCCGACGTTCCCGTCGCTCCTTCCGGGCGGCCCGAGGGAGCCTCTCCCGCTCCGAGGAGGGGAGCGTGTGGGGAGCGTGTCGACCTCGGGAGTGCAGCCCGACCCTGGCGGTGCGCTGGTCCGGGACGTCATGACGCGGAAGGTCGTGACGGTCGAAGCCGCCGACACGCTCCAGACGGCGGCTACGGTCCTCGCCCGCAGCAAGATCTCGGGGATGCCCGTGGTCGACAAGGCGGGCAGGGTGCTCGGGGTCCTGAGCGAGAAGGACATCGTCCGGGTCCTCCAGGCGGAGACCGGGCTGGCCCTCCCCGGCGGTCTTTTCGAGCTCGTCCTGGAGACCTCCGAGGACCGTCAGCGAACGCTGCTCTCCCGCATCTCCACCGTGCTGCACGAGGTTCGGGTCGGGTCCGCGATGACCGCACCGGCCCGGACGATCGGCCCGGATGCCCTGACGTTGGAGGCCGCGCGCCTGATGCTCGCGTTCCACATCAATCGGATGCCCGTGATCGACGGCGGGAAGCTCGTGGGGATCGTCACCCGGGCGAACGTTCTCGCCCCGTACCGCGGCCGGGAGTGATCCGCTCGCTTCGCGCGTGGGTCACGGGCGTGCGTCCCTCCGAAGATCTCGTCCTCCGGGTCCACCGGACCACTTCGTGGCGCTCCCTCGGGCCGGGCGCCACCGGCGGTCTCCAGGGGTCACGAGCTCGCGGGCGTACGAAGGTGGAGCGACCCACCGTCCCTGGCGGGGAAGGTCCGTCGGGGGGGTCGCTCGTCGGCCGACCCACGCATCACGCTGGGCGGCTCCCGAGCGCCGTGCGGCGCAGCCTCGCCGCGATCCGAAGGGACTCGAGGCCCTGCTCGATGCCCCGGGCCGCGTCCCGCGGGGGGTGTTCTCGGAAGTACTGCTCGACGGGGCCCTCCTGGTCGAGGCCCATAGTGGTCAACGCTGCGCGAAGGTAGAGGCTCAGGAGCGGGGTACCCGCCCACATCTCCGTGACCGGTCCCGCGCGGGCGCGGAACCAGTCGAAGAGCTCGCGGCCGCTCGCGGGATTCGCCGCAACCCCCACGAGCAGCTCGAGCGCCATCCCCGCGGTCATGCGGGGGCCCGGGACCAGATCGAGCGAGCGGCGCACGAGGGCCGGGTCGCGGAACGCCCCCAGCGCGCGGAGCATCTGCCCCCGCTCGGCCTCGCGTGTGGCCGACGCAAGCCGGTCGAGCAGCGGCTCCCAGGCCGCGGTCCCTCCAGCGCTCGCGAACGCTTCCGCCACCGGTGCCTGAAGCTCAGGGGGAAGGCGGTCGAACTCGGCGAACCGCGGGGCGAGAGTCCGAGCGAATGCGGGATCCACCCCGACGAGGTTCTGGGCGAGGACCTGGCGGAGGATCGCCGACGAGGGCGGCTCCTCGAGGGCCGGCTCAAGGCCGATCCTCGCGAGCTGGGCCGCGAGGAACTTCCGGGCGGCCGCAAGGAACGGGGGGAAGTCGTGCAGGGGCCGGTGGAGATCGCCGAGCGCGTTCGCCATGGCCTGGACCGGGGCCAGCGCGTTGAGCGACGTCCCGGCCTCGACCAACTGGAGGAAGCCCGTGAGGGGGGTGAGGCCGGCGTAGACGAGCGCCTGGGTATCGATGATGAGCCCCCACTGGTCGGTCGGCTCCATCGAGGATAGCTCGGCGACCAGCGTGTCGAACAGGGCGGCGTCGTACGCCACCCGCACGAACGCCGTCCGTCCGGGGTTGATCCGTAGCCCCCGGGGGGTCTCCGTCGCGATCGTCGTCGCGGGGTTCTCGAGGAGGATCGTCCGTTCCCCCTCCCCCGTCACCACGCGCATCGGGATCGGCCACGTCGCCTTCGAGGAGGTGCCGTCTGCGTGGAACTGCTCCTGACGCAGGTCGAGACGGCCGCGAGCCCACCGGGCGTGCACGATCGGATAGCCCGGACGGGTGATCCATTCCGTCATGACGCGGCTCACGGGCTGGCCGGAGACCTCGTCGAGCGCGGTCCACAGATCCTCGGCCCGCGCGTTCGCGTACCGATGCCGGTCGAGGTAGCGGGAGACCCCGCGGCGGAACGTCTCCTCCCCGAGGTACGCCTCGATCATCCGGAGGACCGCCGCCCCTTTGCCGTACGTCACCTCGTCCGAGACTTCGCCGAGGGCCTCGGGACCGCTCACGGGAACGCGGATCGGGTGGGTCGAATGGAGCGAGTCCTGTTCGAGCGCTGGGCCGAACCATCGGATCAGGAGGTAGTTCAGGGCCTCCTCCTCCGGGTAGCGTCGGGCGACGATGCGGAACCCGACGAACGTGGCGAAGCTCTCGTTGAGCCAGAAGTCGTCCCAGGCGGCGGGGGTGACGAGGTTACCGAACCACTGGTGGGCAATCTCGTGGGCGAGGATCACCAGCACGTTCCTCCGAGCCTGCGCGCTCGTCATAGGATCGACGAGCACGGCGCTCTCCCGGAACGCGATCGCGCCCCAGTTCTCCATCGCCCCGGCCCAGAAGTTCTCGAGCGCCACGAGGTCGAGCTTCGGGAGCGGGTAGGCGACCCCGTAGTACTCCTCGTAGGCGGCGAGGAGCTCGGTCGACCGTTCCGCGCAGAACCGCCCCGCCGGAGCACGTCCCGGCGAGGTCGCCACCGTGACGGACCAGCGATGACCCTGGCTCGAGTACGCGTCGAACGGACCGATGCCGAGATAAAGGAGGTAGACGGACATCGGAGGGGTCGGCTCGTACGTGAGCTCCCGCCGCCCGTCGACGGCGCGCTCGGAGCGCGGCGCCGTGTTGAAGATCACCCGCACGTCGGGGTCGACGGTGAGCACGAGCCGGTACACGGTCTTCATCGACGGGTGCTCGAACGCGGGGAGGAGCCGTCGGCTCCCGGTCGGGAACATCATCGTGGTGAGGGCGTAGCCCGACCCGCACGGGGAGACGTACGGCCCGATGAGCGAGTTCGGCTCGACCGAGCCGCGGTAGGAGATCTCGAGACGATGCGGTTGGGCCGAGACCCCGGTGAACTCGAGCGTCTCCTTTGCCCGGTCCTCGCGCCACGGTACCGGGACCCCGTCGAGGCGAGCGGAGTCCACCGTCAACCGCGCGGCGTCGAGGGCGACGGTTCCGTTCGCTCCCTCGATCTCGATCGAGACCGTTCCCGAGAACGTCTTGGCGCGATAGTCGAGGTCGAGCCTCCAATCGACGCCCGCGACGTGCATCGGGGCGGAGCACCGTTCCCGCTACCTTATCGGTATCCTTTCCCCGTGGCCAGCCCGGGGACGACGTCGGGAGAAGGGGAACCTTGTCGCTCGACGGGGACCGATGACCACAGGGCGCGTCACGATCCGTCCCGCCCGGCGGTCGGATGTCCCGGCGATCGTGGGTTGCGCGAACGGCTCGACCCTCCTCGGCGAGGAGACCGGCTTCGCGACGCCGTTGGACCAGCGGACGTTCACCGACGAGGGCAGGCTCGCCTCGGTCTGGCGGGACCCGGACCACGCCGGCGACGCGGAGGTCCTCGTCGCCGAGGTGGACGGGTCGGTGGTCGGCTACGTCACGTTCGAGGACCGCAGGTCCGAGCTCGAGCTGGTCAATGTCGACGTGCTCCGGGATCACCAGCGCCAGGGGATCGGGGGCCGGCTCGTCCACGCGGTCGAAGCTCGGGCCCGGGCCGAGCGCAAGACCGCCGTCACGCTCGGGACGAGCCGGAATGCCGAGGGCACCCCGTGGAAGTCGTTCGCGTGGTGGACGCGGCAGGGGTTCGAGGTGGTCGGTGAGGAGGAGAACTCCTGGACACGATCGATCGGCCCCGGGGTCCGCGAGATCCGCCTTCGAAAGCCGCTCTCGCACTCCGAACGGGCCTAGGTCGGCCGCGAGCTCCTCGGCGTCCCCGGCCCGCGCTCTCCCCCGGGTCCGAAGGCAGGGCCTCTCCGATTCGGGATGCCGGGGCCGGCCGCTCGGAGGAGGCTCGAGCACGACGGAGCCGCGTGCTCTCTCCCGCGTCCCCCCCGGGGCGGAACGCTACGATAATCTACTCCGCGGCCTGCCGCCGGACCACGGGCGGCTTGTGCCGCTGCCCGCTCGCCGCTCGGGTCCGAGGTGGGTCGAGGTGAGAGGATGCGAGAACGCTCGCGCGCGGGGGCGGTGATCGCCGCCTCGCTGCTGATCGGCCTCGTGATCGGGGGTCTCCTCGAGCTCTCGACCCCATGGATCGAGGGGTTCCTCGGCGTGAGCGCCGTGGTCATCTTCGGATTGGGGCTCGGGGTCGTGGAGGGTCCCACCCTCCTCTCGTCGATCGTCCTCGCCCGGAAGGTCACGCGCACGTGGGTCCGGAGCGCGCTCCAGGCCGTCGGGCCGTTCCTTGGGTTCCTCGCGTACCTGGTCGGTTACGGCTTCCTGCGCCACCCCGTGTTCAGCTTCCCTTTCCTCGTCCGAGGGCTCTAGCCGGGCCCGGGGAAGGCGCAGTCGCCCGGTCCGCGCCGTCGTCGCTCGGAGGTCCGGACCCGGGCCCGCCTAGGGGGACGGCTTCGCGGCACCGGGGCTCGGGATCGCGAGACGCCCGAGACCTAGGGGCGCCGGCCGGAACATCGTGCGCGCCTCCCGGGCGAGGTAGGCCAGGTTCGCGAGCTTGAGGTCGTACGCGTACGAATAGCCCCGTACGCACGTGCGCACGCAACGGTTGCAGGTCTCCGCGCTCCGGAGGTGGGTGAGGAACGGGGCGCTCGAGAAGTACTCCTCGAACGACCCGTGACGAAGGTCGTAGCCGTAGGCGTAGTCGCAGCTGTAGATCTTCTTGTCCGGGGAGACGTAGACGAACATCTTCGGGAACTCGCACTTCCACGGCCGGCCCGCGACGAAGTCCGCGAGGACCCGCTCGGTCTCCATGAGCGGGTAGCCGTCCCGCTTGAGCTCGAGGAGCGTGGAGTAGAACTCGTGCAGCCGCGCCGGGGGGAGGGCGTAGTCGAAGTTCGGGGACGCTTCGTCGTCGGTCATCCCGAAATCGAGGGTCGCCTCCACGGAGTTGTACGAGATCATCACGCCCAGCTCACGCGCGAGCTCGGCCATCGGCCGGATCGCGTCGAAGTTGAGCGTGCTGACGGTCGTGACGAGCACCACGTGCGTGCCGGCGACCTCCTGCAGGCGCTCGACCCCGCGGAGCACCTCCTCGAACGAGCCGGGGCGTCCGCGGATCTCGTCGTGGAGGGCGGTGGGGTGGTCGAGCGACACGAACGCGAAGTCAAGGTCGCAGAGCGACGCGGCCTTCGCCGCGAGGAGCGAACCGTTCGTGTTCATCGTCGTGAGGAAGCCGCGTTCGCGGGCGTGGGTCACGAGCGCGCCCACGTCCCGGCGGACGAGCGGCTCCCCTCCGAAGAGGTAGTAGCCCCGCATGCCCGCGTCGTACGCCTCGTCGATGAGGTCGAAGGCCTCCTCGGTCGTGAGGTCCTCCTTCATGCGCGGCGTGAGCTTCCAGTACGAGCAGGTCCGGCAGCGCGAGTTGCAACCGAACGTCGCGGCGTGGGCGAGGAAGAACGGACGGTGCGTCGCGAAGCGGGAGCGGACCAGCGAGGAGAACGCGCTGAGATACCGTGGCCAATCGTTGCGAAAGCTGCGCGCCGGGGCGGGGCCGGATCCGGCCGCCATGGTTGCTAGCGCGACGCGGAGTCGCCCCTCTTAGTCCCCACGTCAAGCGGCCCCGACGCCCGCCCCCGAGGGCGCGGACGCGCGCGGCGCGGGGCCGCGGGTCGCGGTCGGGCCCCCCGTGAGGGCCCCCGCTCCCCTGCGGAGGGGCCCCGGGGACCCGCGGCGCGCCCCCTCACGACCCGGGCGCGTAGCGGACCTCGAGGTCCTGGAAGATGTCCGTCACATCCTCGCAGCGGTCCGTGATGACCTCGAGCCGCTCGTAGAAGTCCTTCCACTTCAAAATCTCGATCGGGTCGCGCTCGGTGAACAGCGATTCGAGCAGGTTGCGCAGGAGGTCGTCCGCCTCGTTCTCGAGGCGGTTCACCTCGATGATCGCCCGGTTGAGGTGGGTCGGCACGCCGCGGTAAAGGTCGTCGAGCGCGAGGATCCCGGCTCCGACCTGGTCGACGCAGCTTGCCACGATGTCGGCGAACCGCACGATCTCGGGCCGGGTCCGGTCGAGCCGGTAGGTCTTCACCCGGGCGCTGACCGCCTCGATCCCGTCGATGATGTCGTCGAGCGTGGTGGCGAGGTGCCCGATGTCGGCCCTCGCCTCGGGGGAGAGCCGGCGGTTGTTGAGCTCGACGAAGATCCGGTGGACCTCCTCGTCGGCGGCGTGCTCGATCGCTTGGATGCGGGCGACCTTCGCCTCCCGGTCCTTCGCGGGATCTTTGAGGAGCTCGCGCAGCTCGCTCGCGCCCTGGGCGATCGTGAGCGAGAGCGCGCGCAGGTAGGTGGAGAACCGGCGGACGAGGATGGCGAGCTCGTCCTCCCCCGAGGTGTCCTCGAGCGACCGGCGGGAGGTCTCGGGGAGCAGGGCGATCGTCACGAGGAGGCCGAGGAACGAGACGAGGGCGAGGAGACCGAAGAACCAGGGAAGCCCGAACGAGAGAAGCAGCGTGGGGAAGAGGAAGACCGCGAGAACGGCCCCGGTCTTTCCGGCGGCGGCGGCGATCCCGCCGCCCGTGGTCCTAAAGGCGGTCGGGAAGACCTCGCTCGGATAGACGAACGTGGTCGTGTTGGGGCCGAAGTTGGCGAAGAAGAACGTGAGGCCGTAGACCGCGAGGAACGCCGGAAGGACGCTGACGAGCTGGGTCCAGCCCAACGACAGGAACAGGAAAGCGATCGCCATCACGGCGAACCCGATGTACTGGAGGGGCCGCCTCCCGACCCGGTCGATGAGCGCAACCGCCGCCCAGTACCCCGGTACCGCCGCCATCAGGGCGAGCAGCATGTTCCCGAGGGCAAGGCGCCGGACCTGCTCGAGGACCGGTTGCCCCGAGCTCGCGAAGCCGATCTGCTTAAGGATGAGGGGATTGAAGATCCCTGTCGAGTAGAACGCCACGTCGAGCAGGAACCAGGCGAGCGCGGTCCCCACGATCAGGAGGCCGTACGACCTCAACATCTGGCGGAACGGCACCCGGATCGCCCCGACGTTCGGGCCGGCGGTGACCGAGCGCCCGGTGATCGATCCCATCGCCTCGGCCGCCTCCTGGACGCGCCCCTGAGCGAGGCTGAACCGAGGGGTCTCGGGAAGCCGGACACGGTAGTAGACCGTCACCAGCGCGGGCAACGCCCCCAGTCCAAGGATCACGCGCCAGGCGAGGTCAAGGTTCGGGAGGAGGTACACGGCGAGCAGACTGCTCGCGGCGCCGGCGAGCAGCCCGAAACCTTGCATCGCAAAGACGCTCGCCACGAGGCGGCCGCGGCTCTGCACATTCGAGTACTCGCTCATGATCGTGGCGCTCAGCGGGTAGTCGCCGCCGACGCCCACCCCGAGGACGAACCGCCAGAGCGTGAGCACCGTGAGCTCCGAAAGGCCAGCGAACGACATGCTGAGGGCGCTGCCGACCGCTCCGACGGCCATGATCGACAGCGTGATCCCGTAGACCTTGCGACGCCCCAGCCGATCGCCGAGCCAGCCGAAGATGACCTGGCCGACCGCCGCCCCCATCAGGGCGGAGGATGCGAGGAGTCCGGTCTGGGTCGTGGAGAGCTTCCCCACCTCGGGGAGGCTCACGAGGATCGGGATCGTCAGGGAGATGACGAAGAGGTCGTAGGCGTCGGTGAAGAATCCCATCCCCGCCACGAGGATGGTCCGGAGGTGGAACCGCTGGACCCGCGAAGCGTCGAGCGTCGCGAGGACCTCTCGGCCCGAGCTGGACCGGGCCGCATCGCTCTGAACGGACGGAGAAGAGGGGGACGGCACCGGCGGGCCGAGTTCTGGGGGGATTTAGAGGTGAGCGGTCCCTTCCGGCGCGTCCGAGAGCGCCTCGACCCGGCGCAGACCCCGATGTCCGGGGAAGACGGGAGTTCCGGGCCGCGTTCACGGCCGCCTCGAGAGACCTTCGATCCCGGCGCCGTCCGACCCCTTTCGGGCGGGTCCAACGTCCGGACACCGTGGGGTACTGCCTCGACAACAGAAGGAAATAGCGGACGGGCGATACGCGCGCGGGTCCACGGACCCGAGGGATCAACGTGGAAGGGAGTACCGTACCGCAATCGGTCCAGAGCACGAGCCCTGCCCCAGGGGCCACCGCGGCGCCTCTTCGAAGGCCCGTGGCGGGCTTCGTCCTGTCGCTGCTCGGAGGGCTCATCATCGTCGGCTGGGGGCTGTCGCTCGCGACCGTGGGCGTCACGGTGCAATTCATCAGCTTCGGCTTCTTCGGCGCGCTGTTCACGATCCTGGGAGCGGTCGAGGCGGTCCTCGGGCTCCTGGTGATCATCTTCGGCGTGCTCATGTTCGTCCGTCCGAAGGACCACACCACGTTCGGAGTGCTCGTGCTCGTCTGCTCCGTCGCGAGCCTCATCGGGTTCGGAGGGCTCTTCTTGGGATTCATCCTCGGGCTGATCGGCGGGATCCTGGGTATTGTCCACAAACCCACGCCTCGGGTCTAGAGGCGAACCGGATTCCCGCGGGGCGGACCCCCCCGAGGAGGGCCGCCCCGCTCGTTCTTTCCCACCGCCCCTACCTGCGTTCGAGCGCACCGAAGGACGCGGCGCGCCCCTCCGCGAGCGTTCTCCAACGTGCGGCCGGCGTCCGGGCGGCGCCCGTTCGGGCGGGGTGCGCGGGCTTCGACACCGGGGGGAACGGCTAAGTCCTGACCGAACTGCCGCTGGCGGGGCTAAGAGATGCTGCTGACGGCCGTCCTGGCTGCGCTCCACATCGTGTTCGCAATGGCGTGGCTGGGTGGCGGTATCATCTTCGGATTCGTCATCGCCCCCCGAACGGCTAAGCTCTCGCTTGGGAGCTCACGCCAGTTCTTCGTGACCATAGGCCCCGCGATCGCCCGCTACTTCCAGGCGGTCGCCGGCCTCACGATCCTCTTTGGTCTCTTGCTGCTCTACGACCTGGACACGGCGAACCCGGGCCAGCTTTCGTTCGGAACGACCTGGGGGACCGCCCTCCTCTTCGGCATGGGAACGGCGCTCGCGGCCTTCCTGATCTCGGAATTCGTCGCGACCCCTGCCCTCACGAAGGTCGTAGCCGTCTGCCGGACCATGCCGGACGATGCCCACGAACCTCCCCCCGAGCTTTTGGCGGCGGGGCGTACCGCGGGGCGGTCGGCCTTCGTGGTGATCGTGCTCCTCGCGGTCACGCTCGGGTTCATGGCGGCCGCCGGGTTCTACTGACCTCGTCCCGGCGGCTCAGCGGCCCGGCCGGAGCCGGCCGAGGTTCACGGCCCACGGCGTGACCGCGGACCGCCGGGCGAGCGACGACGTACCGATTCAGTAACCGTCCGGGATGGGCCCGTCGAAGTCCTCGCCGGGATGGTCGTAAAGACAGATCAGGTTCCCGTCGGGGTCGGCGACGTAGGCGATCGAGTTGCCCGTCGGGAAGACCCAGACGTCCTGGTCGACCAGGGAGGCGACCTCCGGGCGCGATCGCATCGCCTCCACGCCGGAGCGGTTCACCCAGAGAGAACGGTTCACGGGGAGGACCCCTCGCTCGCGAAGGCGGGCGAGGACCTCCGTCACGCTGCGGCACCGGACCTCGAGGTGGTCCAACCCTTCTCCGGGGACGAACGGCGCGTAGAACGGGCTTTCCTTCGAATACCAATTCAACTCGAGCCTCTGTCCCGAACGCCGGTCCTTGAACAGAACGTAGGCCGAGTCCTCGTCGCGCGCCCGCTTGAGCTCGACGAGATCGAGCAGGAACGTGTAGAACTCGATCGACCGTTCGAGGTCCGTGACCCGGATCCCGGTGTCGGAGAGCCACGTGTCGGACACGGGAATCGCCAACGCCCCACCGTATCTAAACGGGCAGGCTTGCGCAACGCGAACAGGCTCCCTCCGGCGCGGGCGGTTCGGCTAACGTCCGCCCTCGGTTGGCGTGGCGCGGACCGTACACGCCTCCGGCCCCCCGCGGAACGATCCTCCGCGGAGCGCACGCTACGGCGATGCTTTGAATCCCGCGGGCCTGCCGCGGGGGATCCCGTCCGAAGAAGGGGATCGGAGCTAACGAACAGTATGCCGACCGGAACGAGACTGGTGACCCTCATACCGATACGGAACATGAACCGGGCGCTGCGCTTCTACACGAAGACGCTCGGGGGGAGGCTCGCGGAGCGTGCTCCGGGCAAGATGCGGGACATGTGGGCCTCGGTCAAGCTCGGCGGTGCGGATGTTTGGCTCGTCGCCCCGGAGCGCCACGAGAAGAGAACTCTCGCCTACTCGACCCTCTGGGTCAAGAACATCCGCTCCGCGGTACGGAACCTGAAGAAGAAGGGCGTGAGGTTCCAACGCGCGGAACCGATGGGACCCGACGCGAAGCTGGAAGGGCCGATCGCCTCGGACTCCTTCGGCGCAGCGGCGTTCTTCAAGGACACCGAAGGCAACCTTCTGATGCTCTTCCAGAACTTCCGCTAGCGGTTCGACCGACCCGCCCGCGCCTTGCGACCCTCGACTCGGGGCGCTGCGTCTCGCTGCTCCCCCGACCCGAGGAGCGGTCCGGCCGCCGGGCCCGGCCACGACGGCCGGGACAGGCTTGATGCGCGGGCGCGCCTCCACCCCGCGGAACTCCGAGGACCATGGCCGGCGCTCTCAACGTGGAGATCGACCGGTTCGCGACACGCCTGATGCGCCGCGCGCGGATTCCCGGCCTTTCGTTGGGCGTCTCGAAACGCGGGCGAACGGTGCTCGCGAAGGGGTACGGCTTTCGGGACCGCGAGCGGGGCTTGCCCGCGTCGCCGGCGACCGTCTACGGCATCGCCTCGATCACGAAGTCGTTCACGGCGCTCGCGATCCTGCGACTCCAGGAACAGGGGCGCCTTCGGGTGACCGACCCGGTCCTCCGCCACCTGCCTGAATTCAGGACCCCAAGCCCCCGCTGGACGCCCAAGATCCAACTGCACCATTTCCTGAGCCACACGTCCGGCCTCCCTCCGCTGCCCTCGGTCTACTACGCGTCCGCCCGGAGCCTCGCCCGGGATCCTCCCTACGACCCCAAGGTCGCGCGAAGGGTCGGGGTCGACCCGGACCATCTTCCCTTGGACACGTACGAGCAGGTGCTCGAGTTCCTGGCGACCGAGCGGTATCGGATGCTCGGGCCGCCGGGTCTCTTCTTCAGCTACTCGAACGAGGGCTTCGGCCTGCTCGGTGCGGTCATCGAGAAGGTCACCGGCCGCCCGTTCGAGAGGTTCGTGGAGGACGAGATCCTCCGGCCGGCGGGAATGACCCGCACGACGTTCGACTCCGGGATCATGTTCCGGTTCCCGGAGGTCACGACGATCTACGCGCCCGAGAGGACCGGCCGCCACCCCCGCGTCCTCCCCTCCCCCGATTGGTGGGAGGACACGTCGCTTCGCGCGTGCGGGGCGCTTCGGACCAACATCGAGGACCTGCTGTCCTATCTCGAGATCTACCGAACCGGCGGCAAGGTGGGGCACGAGCGGATCGTCTCGGCCGAAAGCGTCGCGAGGATGGTCCGACCGATCGCCGAGGTCCGGTCAGGATCCGGGGTGTACTACGGCTACGGGATCGCCGTGCGACCCGACTACCACGGGACCCTGCTCGCCTTCCACGGCGGCGCCCTCAAAGGGGTCTCGTCGGAGTTCGCGGTGCTTCCCGCCAAGGGGATCGCGGGGGCGGTCCTCGCGAACGTGGAGAACGTCCCGTCCCACCTCGTTCTCCGGGCCGCGGTCAACCACCAGCTGGGCCTGCCGCTGCGAACCCAGTTCTTCGACGTCCCGTCTCGCTCGGCGCCGCCCTCCTCGCTCGCCGAGTACGGGGGCTGGTACTGCTCGGGCGAGGGGATCTGGGCCCACATAACGGCCCGCGGTCGCACCCTGGGAGTGGATTTCCGGGGGATCGAGGAGACCTCGAGGGGCCTTCGGTTCCGGCCGAACGGCGGCGATCGTTTTGTCGTAAGACTCCACGGTGAAACGGAATCCATCGAGTTCGTCCGTACGCGGGATCGCAGGATCTGGGCTGCGCGGATCGGTTGGCGACTCGTTCGTCGCCGAAGAGCGGCCGAGCTTCCCCGGGCCTCCCGTGGGCGCATGACCTGGTGACGGCCGGGCTCGCCCGCCAGGGGTCGGGTTCCGCACCGTGCCCGATGGGCGCCCCCCGTGTTCGCGCCCGGCGGACCCTCCTCGAACGGCGGGCGTGCGGTCCATCTCCCAAGAACTCGCGGAAGGCCACGCGGATCGGTGATTCTTCGAACGACGCCTCGAAGAGAGCCCCGCGTCGCGAACCGTGCGCCCTCGTAGCGCAGGTCGGGATGCCGTGAAGGACTTGACGGTGGGTTTAACTCACGGGTAGGAATTCTGGCCGCTATGGCGGGCGAGCGGCTGAGGGGCCTCATCGTGGTCGCCTCGGTCCTGGTGGTGGCGGGTGTGGCGGCGC
>JAWOKS010000018.1:0-44667 GCA_033854115.1 Thermoplasmata archaeon | reverse complement strand
CGTGAAGGGGAACCGTGACGTTCCCGAGGCCCCCTGACGGAGGACTCTCGGGCGCGACCGCTCGGAGAGCGTCCCGTCGAGTTCGGATCTGGGGTCCGAGATGAAACGACGGGTCTCCTCGCCCGAGCGAGGGATCTTTCCGAGGCGATCGGAGCCGTCCCTCCGACTCGCCCGAGCTCCCAGAACGAAGACCCGGCCGCGGGGACCGCCGTACGTCGCAAGGGCCCTGCGAGAAATTCCACCTCGGGCCACGGATGCTTCGCGGTCGGCGTCGTGGCTACCCGCCGGGCGGCGCCGCACTCTCCATGGATCGTTGGGGGAGAAACCCGGGGGATCGGCAGGGCCGCCGAAGACGCGAGAGGTCGGGGCCGGGTCCGTCCGTTAGAAAGGCTTTACCTTCGCGCCCATCCGGTCCCCATGCCCGACCCCGTTCGACCGATCGACCGACTGCTCCGCGAACGCCACCTCCTGAAGCATCCGTTCTACGTCGCGTGGTCGAACGGGGAGCTTCCGATCGAGACGCTCCGGTCCTACGCGGGCCAGTACTACCGTTTCGAGTCCGCCTTCCCACGGTACGTGGCGGCCGCCTACGCCCAGCTCGATCGGCCCGAGGACCGCAGGGTCCTTCTCGAGAACCTCGTCGACGAGGAAGGACGCCGGCCCACGCATCCGGAGCTCTGGCTCGACTTCGCCCGCGGGATCGGTCTCGACGGGCCGTCGGCCGCGCGCGCGCGCCCGCGTGGAGGGACGGCCCTCCTCCTCGAGAGCTACGCGCGCCTCACCCGGAGGAGCCCGGAGGAGGCCGTCGCGGCGCTCTACGCCTACGAATCGATCTTCCCGGAGATCGCCGCGGAGAAGTCCCGGGGACTGCGGGCCCACTACGGGGTCCGCTCGCCGACGGCGCACGCGTTCTTCCGCGTACACGCCCGAGCCGACGTCGCGCATGCCGGGGCCGAGCGCCGGATCCTCGAGGGTTTGCTCGCGAGGTCCCCCGTGCGCCGGCGGAAGGCCATGACCGCCGCGCAGCGTTCGATCGGGGCGTGGTGGGCGTTCCTCGACGGATTCCCGCTCCGGGCCGCGACGACCGCCGGCTAGGCGCGCTCCGCCCCCGGCGGGGCCAGCGGCGGCCCCCGAGGTCGTGACCGCGCGGCCCGGCGCCGCACGAGGTTATCTGCGACGCGCCGTTCGTGCCGACGTGGAATCGTATTTCCGGGACCTCGAGCACGAGGTCGACCGGGCGTACGAGGTCGCCGAGGGCGCGCGGAAGGTGGGGCTCGACCCCGAGCTCGCGCCCGAGATCCCCCGCGCCCAGGACATGGCGATGCGCGTCGAGAAGCTCCTCGCCCACCTCGGCGTAGAGGGGATCGCCGAGGAGATCCGGGCCCTCGCGCGCACGCAACCTCGCGAGGAGGTCGCCGTGGCGCTCGCGCGACGGCTCGCCGCGGACGCGAGCCGGGGCCGCTCGCTCACCGAGCGGGTGGATGTCGCGCTCCGCGTCGGCCTCGCCATCCTCACCGAGGGGATCCTCGTGGCCCCGCTCGAGGGGCTCGCGGAGGTCCACGTCAAGAACGGGGGGAACGAGCCGCCGTACATCGAGCTCTACTACGCCGGGCCGATCCGCGCGGCGGGCGGGACCGCCCAGGCGCTGAGCGTCCTCCTCGCCGACATCGTGCGACGCGACCTCGGCCTCGCCGCCTACCACGCCGACCCGGCCGAGATCGGCCGGTTCCGGGAGGAGGTCCCGCTCTACAAGTTCTACCAGCACCTGCAGTACGTTCCGAGCGCGGAGGAGATCGAGCTCGTCGTCTCCCATCTCCCCGTCGCGATCTCGGGGGAGGCGACCGAGGGCGACGCGGAGGTGACCGCCTTCCGCGACCTCCCGCGCGTGCCGACGAACGGCATCCGGGGTGGCGCGTGCCTCGTGCTCGCCGAGGGGCTCTGCCAGAAGGCGGCGAAGCTCCGGAAGATCGTCGACCGGCTCGGGCTCGACGGCTGGGAGTTCCTCGCCGAGCTCGGGCGCCAAGGGAAGCAGGAGGACGACCCGCGGCTCCCGAAGTACCTCCAGGACGCGGTCGGGGGCCGTCCGGTCCTCGCCCACCCGGACCGGCCGGGAGGGTTCCGCCTCGTCTACGGCCGGGCGCGCACGACCGGCCTCGCGGCGTGCGGCCTGCACCCGGCCACGATGGTCCTCCTCCAGCACTTCGTCGCGATCGGCACGCAGATCAAGCTCGAGTACCCGGGGAAGGCGGCCGCGATCGGAGCGTGCGACAGCATCGAGGGTCCTATCGTCGAGCTCGACGACGGTCGGGTGCTCGCGGTGGCCGACGTCGCCGAGGCGAGGTCCGTGTTGCCGCACGTCCGCCGGATCGTGGACCTCGGGGAGATCCTGGTGGGCTTCGGCGAGTTCCTCGAGAACAACCGGCCCCTCGTTCCCGGGGCGTACTCGCCCGAGTGGCATCGCGAGGAGCTCCGGGCGGCGGGCCTCGACGACCGGGCCGGCCGCCCCGACCCTCCTCTCGAGGAGGCGGTCCACCTCGGACGCACGCGGGGGGTCCCGCTCGCGCCGCGCTGGCTCCTGTTCTGGCACGATCTCGCCCCGGCCGAAATCCGTGCGCTCGCCGAGTTCGTCGAACGGTCGGGCCGCTGGGTCGGCTCGGCCCTCGAGCTCCCCCTCGACCCGGTCTGGCGCGAGGTCCTCGTGCGGCTCGGATTCCTCTTCGGTCCCGTCGACGGCGACCGTCTAAGGGGCGAACCGAACGCGAGCGCGGGTCTGGTCCTTGGCCTCGGCCTCGAGGCCGAGGGCGAGGGCCTCCGCCGGCGCGCACCGCTCGACCCGGTCGACGCGGACCCGCTCGCCTACGTCAGCCGGCTCGCCGGCCTGCCGATCCGCGCCCGCGGCCCGTCCCGGGTCGGGGGGCGCGTCGGCCGGCCCGAGAAGGCGTACCACCGCGCGATGCAGCCGAACGTCCATGGCCTCTTCCCGGTCGGGGATGCGGGAGGTCCGACGCGCTCGGTCCCGGAGGCGGCCCGGCGGAGCCGCGAGGTCGAGGTCCGGACCGACCTCGGGGTGCGCCGGTGCCCGGGGTGCGACCGGGCGACCCTCTGGAACCGCTGCGTCTGCGGCGTCCACACCGAGCCGACCGGCACGGTCGCGACGCACCGCCTGCCGCTCGCGACCCTCTGGGGGGAGGCGCTCGCGCGCCTCAGCCTGCCCGAGGCGCCGACCGTGAAGGGGGTGAAGGGGCTCACGAGCCCGACCAAGTTCCCCGAGCCGCTCGAGAAGGGGATCCTGCGGGCGACCCACCGGATCTCGGTCTACCAGGACGGGACCGCACGGTTCGACCTCACGAACCTTCCGCTCACCCACTTCCGGCCGGGCGAGGTGGGGCTCGACCTCGCGACCGCCCAACGGCTCGGCTACGCCGTCGATCGGACCGGGGCCGCGCTCACCCGCGCGGACCAGCTGGTCGAGCTCCTGCCGCAGGACCTCATCGTCTCCCGCTCGTGCGGGGTGTACCTCACCCGCCTCGCGCACTTCGTCGACGACGAGCTCGTGCGTCTCTACGGGCGCGAGCCGTTCTACCGGGCCGAGGCCCCGGAGGACCTCATCGGCCAGCTCGTCATCGCCCTCGCCCCCCACACCTCGGGCGGGGTCACGGGCCGCCTGGTCGGCTTCACGGAGGCGGAGGCGTGCTTCGCGCATCCGGTCTTCCACGCCGCGAAGCGCCGCAACTGCGACGGCGACGAGGACTCGGTGACGCTCCTCCTCGACGGGCTCCTCAACTTCTCCCGGGCGTACCTGCCCGAGAGCCGCGGCTCGCTGATGGACAAACCCCTCGTCCTCACGACCCACCTCGAGGCGAAGGAGGTCGACAAGGAGGCGCACAACCTCGACGTCGGCGCGTCGTACCCGCTCGAGCTCTACCGGGTCGCCGCACGCCGCGGACATCCGAAGGAGGTCGAGGGGGCGATCGACCTCGTCGCCCGCCGTCTCGGGTCGCCCCGCTCCCTCTCGGGCTACGGGTTCACGCACGACACGCGCGATGTCGCCGGCGGCCCCGTCCGCTCCGCCTACCGCGACGGGCGGTCGATGACCGATCTCGTCGAGCGTTCGTTCCTGCTCGCGACCCAGATCCGCGCGGTCGATCTCGCGGAGGCGGTCACGTTGGTCCTCAACGCCCACTTCCTGCCCGACGTGATGGGGAACCTCAAGGGGTTCGCGACGCAGAAGTTCCGCTGCCGCGCCTGCGGCACGAGCTACCGCCGGCCGCCGCTCTCGGGCCGGTGCTCGGCGACGCGGTCCGGGGGCCGGCCCTGCGGGCAGGAGCTGCAGTCGACCGTCTACGAGGCGAGCGTGCGCAAGTACCTCCCGCTCGCCCAGCGGCTCGGCGGGATGCCCGGCGTCACGCCGTACGTCCGCCAGCGGATCCGCCTCCTCACCGACGCGCTCGCGACCCTCTTCCCGGAGTCCGCCTCGCAGCGCACCCTCGAGGGGTTCACGGCTCCGGCCGGTCCGGCGCCGGCTGAGCCTCCCCCGTAGCCTCCGCAGGGGCCGTGCGCCCGCGCGGGAACCTCCAAATACGGAGGCCCCCCTTCGCCGGCTGTCGGGCTTGTGGGGTAGCCTGGACTATCCTGTTGGCCTTCGAAGCCAACGACCTGGGTTCGAAATCGCGGTCGCGGACCGCGGCGGAACTCCCAGCAAGCCCGGCCGGACGAAGGCGGAGCGCCGTCGCTCCGGGGTCGCGGGTCGGGCCCGAACGGAGGCCGGGGACGGGCCGGGGTGCGCCCGCCCGCCTAGCGGAAGTAGCCGGGGGTCTGCACCGGCTCACCCCGCTTCTCTTCCTCGGCCTTCGCCGCCTCGACGATGTCGATCGCGAGGAGCGCGGAGAGCGGCACGAGCCGGATCCGTCCCTTCTCCTCGTGGTCGGAACCGTCGAGCTCGACCGCGAGGACGTTGTCGCCCCCGATGGAAACGAGGCCCCGGAAGACCCCCGAGCTCACGATCGCCTCCTCCTCCGGACCGGCGGAGCGGACCCGGACGCGCGAGCCCGGCGTGAGCGCGATCGTCGGGCGTTTCGGGCTCGCGGACGACGCGTTCACCGGGAGCCTCGCTCGCGGCTCGCGGGCCGGGCGGTCGGCACGGTCTTCGCGGGCGGCTCGGTCGCCTTCCGATCGATCAGCTCCTGCAAGTGGTTCACGGTCTCCCGGTAGCGCTTGAGGGCGTTCTGGGCGTTCGCCTCGGTGAAGTCCCAGGCGCGGGCAAGGTTCCCGTACCGCAGGCGGTAGCCCTTCCGTCCCTTGCCGTTCGCCGCGCCCCCCACCTCCTCGAGCAGGTCGAGGGCCTTGAGCTTGTTGATGTGCCGGTAGACGGTCGGCTTCGAGGTCCGCAGGACGCTCGCGAGCTCCTCGGCGTACCAGGGGCGCGTCGGCTCGCGCAGGAGGCACTCGCGGACGAGCCGCAGCGCGAGGCTCTGCGCGATCGGCCCCTCCGATCCGCGGCCCTCCTCCCCGTCGGGCAGGTAGCCGACCATCCGCAGGAACTCGCGCAGCACCTCGTCGAGGTCCGAGAGCGGCGTGAGCGGGGTCGTGTAGCGCAACGACAGCTCGAACGGCATGACGCGCGACGGGGACGAACACCCCCCGGCTCAAAAAGCGGAGGTATCCGGACGGTCCGACCGAGAACCTCTAAGGCCTTCGCCCCTCTCGGGAGCGCGATGGACCCCCTCGACCTCGTCGTACCGTCCACGGAGGCGGAGGCGCTCGCCGTGCTCGGCTCCGCCGCACCGGGGGAGGTCGCGATCCTCGCCGGCGGGACCGACCTCCTCTTCGACCTCGAGAGCGGACGGTCGAGGGCCCGCCAACTTCTCTCGCTCCGCCGTCTCCCTTGGTCGACCCACGCCTGGGACGAGGACGCGCTCCGCATCGGGAGCACCGAGCCGCTCCGCACGCTCGAGTTCGACCCGCTCGTCGCCGAGCGGTTCCCCGCGCTCGCGCAGGCGATCGCCGCCGTGGGCTCGCCCGCGCTACGCCGCCAGGCGACGCTCGGCGGCAACCTCGGCCGGGCCGCTCCCGCCTCCGACCTTGTGCCCGTCCTCCTTGCCCTGGACGCCGAGGTCGAGCTCGTCGGTCCGAACGGCCCCCGCACGATCGCGATCGATCGATTCGTGCGGGCGTCCCGCCAGACGGAGCTCGCCCGCGGGGAGCTCATCCGGTCGGTCCGCCTTCCCGAGCCCCGGCCCTCGGCCTACCTCTGGCAACGGGTGCGCTGGGCGAACGACATCTCGCAGATCGGGGTCGCGGTCGCCTTCGCGCGGGGGGACGGACGCTGGCGGGTGGCGCTCGGCGGCGTCCCGCCGCGCGCGGTCGGGGTCCCCGAGGTCGCGGACCGGCTCCGCGGGCCGGCCCCGCCGGACGCCGACGTCCGCGCCGCGGGGGAGCTCCTCGCGGCCCACCCGGCCCTCGTGACCGACCGCCGCGCGACCGACGAGTACCGCCGGAGCCTCGCCGCCGTCCTGCTCCGTCGGGCCGTCCGCTCGGCGGTGGGCGGCCCGGGAGGCGCCCCGTGACGGAGGACGCGGGCTCGCTCCTCGTGAACGGCCGACCGCTCCGGCTCGAGGCCGTTCCGGCCGACGAGCGCCTCCTCGACACGCTTCGCTGGCGGCTCGGGCTCAAGGGCACGAAGGAAGGTTGCCGCTCGGGCGACTGCGGGGCGTGCACCGTGCTGGTCGACGGTCGAGGGAGGCTGAGCTGCCTCACGCTCACCCGGGAGCTCGAAGGGTCGGCCGTGACGACGATCGAGAGCGCGGCGGACGACCCGGTCGGCCGGGTCGTCCAGGAGGCGTTCGTCGAGGAGGGCGGCCTCCAGTGCGGCTACTGCACGCCCGGCTTCGTCCTCGCGGTCACCGGCCTCCTCCGCGAGCGCGGCGGCTCCGGCACGACGCCCGAGGTCGTCCGGGAGCTTCCGGGCAACCTCTGCCGCTGCACCGGCTATGCGTCGATCGTGCGCGCGATCGACCTCGCCCGGCGGAGGATGCGATGACGGGGGCCGTGCGGCCCGACGCCCCGCCCAAGGTCCGGGGCGAGGTCCTCTACGGGACCGATCTCGAGGCCGCGGGGATGCTCTGGGGGGCGCTCGTCCTCGCCCCGAGCGGCCCGGGACGCCTCACACGGGTGGACCTCGCCGCCGCCCGGGCGCTCCCGGGCGTCATCGCGATCGCCGCCGAGGACGTGCCGCGGCTCGTGGGCACGGAGTCCGGCGACACCGACCGTCCACCGTTCGCGCGGGGCCAGGTGGTCTACGCCGCCCAGCCGGTCGCCGCGGTCGCGGCCCCGAGCCTCGCCCGGGCGCGGGAGGCGGCCCGCGCGGTCCGCGTCGAGCTCGAGCCGACGCCCGCCGCGAGCGACCTCGAGGTGATCTTCCCCGAGTGGCCCGGGCCCGGAGCGGCGCGCTCGGAGCGCGTCGCCGCCCACGTCCTCGCGCGACGCGGCGACGTGGAGCGGGCGCTCGGCGACGCGGAGACCGTCGTCCGCGAGACGTACCGGACGAGCGGGATCCACCAGGTGCCGCTCGAGCCGCACGCGTGCCTCGCGGAGGTCACGGGCGATCGCTGGACGGTGCGCACGTCCACGCAATCGCCGTTCGGGGTGCGGGAGGACGCCGCGACGATCCTCGGACTCCCCGAGAGCTCCCTCGTGGTCGAGGGGACCTGGGTCGGCGGGGGGTTCGGCGGGAAGGGCGCCTCGCTGCTCGAGCCGGCCGCGCTCCTCCTCGCGAAGGCCTCCGGCGCGCCGGTGCGCCTCGCGCTCACCTACCGAGAGGAGTTCCTCCTCGGCCGCTCGACCTGGCCGCTCGTCGCCCGCCTCGAGACCGGGGTCCGGGCCGGGCGGATCGTGGCGCGTCGCGTCCGGCTCCTCCTCGACGTCGGCGCGACGCTCCCCGGGAGGGACTTCGCCCTCGGCTACTCGATCAGTTTCCTGCTCGGACCGTACGCCCTCGACACGTTCGAGATCGAGGGGTACGCGGTCCGGACGAACAAGCCGCCGTTCGGGCCGCACCGGGCCCCGCTCGTGCCCCAGTGCGCGTTCGTCGCCGAGTCGCACCTCGAGGAGGTCGCGCGCACGGCGGGGATCGAGCCGGGCGCGTTCCGCGCGGGCCACCTCTGGACGGCCGGAGGGTCGACCCCGCTCGGCCAGACGGTCGGCCCGTTCGGCCTCGGGGCCGCGCTCGAGGCGGCGCGTGCCCTTCAGAGGGCCTGGCGCTCCGAGCGGAAGGACGGCCACGGGGTCGGCCTCGGGGTCGGGTTCTGGTCGACCGGCACCGGCGCGGGTGGCGAGGCCCGTCTCCTCCTCGGCCCGACCGGGCTCCTCGTCGAGCAGGGGGAGCGCGAGATCGGCAGCGCGAGCGTGCTCGTCGGGCTCGCGGCCGTCGCGGCGCGCCGGACCGGGCTCCCGCGGGAGCGCATCCGGATCGACTACCTCGACACCGGCCGGGCGCCGTTCGACTCCGGGGTCTACGGGAGCCGGACGGTCGGGGCGCTCGGCCGCGCGGTCGACGAGGCCGCCGTCTCGATCCTCGGGGAGCTCGCCCGGCGGCTCGGGGTCCCCGGACCGGTGACCCTCCGCGAAGAGGGCGGGGAGCTCGTCGTGCGGGCGGACGGGGCGGCCCGCCCCCTCGCGGAGCTCCTCACGGAGGACGAGCGGGCCGCGGGCGGCCTCCGCGCCGCCGGCCGTCACTTCGGGGTCGCGGGGACGTTCGACCCGAGCCGGGTCGTCGACGGCACGTTCTACCCCTACCAGGACTTCATCGGGGCGGCCCATGTCGCCGAGGTCCATGTCGATCGCGCGACCGGCGCGGTCCGGGTCGAGCGGTACGCGGCGTTCCACGACGTCGGCACGGTGATCGACCCCGCGTCGGCCCGTGGGCAGATCGAGGGCGGGATCGTGATGGGGCTCGGGACGGCCCTCACCGAGGAGGCGATCTGGACCGACGAGGGGCGGCTCACGAACCCGGGGCTGCTCGACTACCGGATCCCGACGATCGTGGAGACCCCTCCGATCGAGGTCCACTTCGTGGAGGGCTTCCCGGGCGCGGGGCCGTTCGGGGCGAAGGGTCTCGGCGAGCCCCCGATCGTACCGGTCCCGGCGACGATCGCCTCCGCCGTCCGCGACGCCTCGGGGGCCCACCTCACCGAGCTCCCGCTCTCGCCCGAGCGGGTCGCCCGAGCGCTTAAGCGGGCCGGCTCGTCCGGGGCCGAGGATGCCGCTCGACCGCGCTGAGGTCCAGGCCGTCGCCGCGGGCTATCGGTCGACCCCGACGATCGCCGCGGTCGGGTCGCACTCCGCGCTCGACCTCGCGGACGGGGCGGTGGGCGAGGGCCTGCCGAGCCTCGTGCTCGCGCAGACCGGGCGCGAGGCGACGTACGCGCGCTACTTCCGCACGAGGACGGGGCCGGACGGCCGGCGGGTCGGCTGTGTCGACGAGGTCTGGACCTACGCCCGGTTCGCGGACCTCGCGCGCCCGGCCGAGCAGGAACGGCTCCGGCGGAAGGGCGCGGTCCTGGTCCCGAACCGCGCGTTCAGCTCCTACGTGCCCCTCGAGGAGATCGAGGAGCGCTTCCGGGTCCCGATCTTCGGCAGCCGCGCGATGCTCCGGATCGAGGAGCGCAGCGAGCGCGAGAACTACTACGCGCTCCTCGAGCGGGCCGGGGTCCCGACCCCGAAGAAGCTCGACGGGCCCGAGGCGATCGACCGCCTCGCGATCGCGAAGCTCCCGCACGCGACGCGGCGGCTCGAGCGGGGGTTCTTCACCGCGGCGAGCCCCGAGGAGTACCGGGCGAAGGCCGAGCAGCTCCTCCGGCAGGGGACGATCCGGGAGGACGACCTCGCGCGCGCCCGCCTCGAGGAGTACGTCCTCGGCCCGGTCTTCAACTTCAACTTCTTCTTCTCGCCACTCGTTCCCCGGACGGAGGGGCTCGAGTTGCTCGGGGTCGACGAACGCCGCGAGAGCGACCTCGACGGGCTCGTGCGCCTGCCCGCCGCCCAGCAGCTCGCGCTCCCCGAGGCCCGGCGGATCCCCGAGTACACGGTCGTCGGCCACGGGACGCTCACCGTGCGCGAGTCGGTCCTCGAGGAGGTGTTCCGCCTCGCCGAGCGGTTCGTCGACGCGAGCCGGGACCGCTACCCCCCCGGGATCCTCGGCCCGTTCTGCCTGCAGACCTGCCTCGACAAGGACGGTCACGCGACGGTCTTCGACGTCGCGGCGCGGATCGGCGGGGGAACGAACGTCCACCTCGCGCTCGGCCACCCGTACGCGAACGCGCTCTACCGCATGCCGATGAGCAGCGGGCGCCGGGTCGCGCTCGAGATCCGGCGCGCCGCAGAGGCAGGGCGCCTCGCGGAGGTCGTCACGTGAGCGAGCCCGCCCCGGCCGGCCCGGCCCCGCTGAGCGCGACGGCCCTCGCCGAGTTCCACCGCCGGCACGGGGCGCACCTCGTCCCGTTCGCCGGCTGGGAGCTGCCGCTCTACTACACCGGGATCCTCGCCGAGCACCGGGCGGTGCGCGAGGGCGTCGGGCTCTTCGATGTCTCCCACATGGGCCTGCTCAGCGTGGAGGGCGGCCACGCCGCGGACCTCCTCGCCCGCCGGACGACCGCGAACGTCGCCGCGCTCGCCCCCGGCCGGGTGCGCTACACGTTCCTGCTCGAGTCGTCCGGGAAGATCGTCGACGACCTCCTCGTCAGCCGGATCGACACCGGGACCGAGCTCGCTCCCCGCTTCGTCGTCGTCCCCAATGCGGCGAAGGCCGCGGAGATCGAGGAGATCTTCCGCCAGCACCGCAAACCGGACACCACGATCCGCCGCTGGAACGGCACGGTCGCCCTCTTGGCGGTCCAGGGACCCGGGTCCCGGGCCCTCCTCGAGCGGAGGTTCCGCTGGAGCCTCGGCGGCCTCGGCTTCTACCGCCTCGCCTTCTACCCGAGGTCGCCCTCGGGACCGCCGGCGGAGGGCCGGCTCGGTCCGGCGTTCCCCGCGGGTCTCGCCGACCACCTGCTCGTCAGCCGAACGGGCTACACCGGCGAGCTCGGGTACGAGGTGTTCGTCCGCGCGGAGGACGCCGACGCCCTCGCGGAATCGCTCGTCGCCCTCGGGGCGCAGCCCGTCGGGCTTGGCGCGCGTGACACCCTGCGTCTCGAGAAGGGGTACCTCCTGAGCGGCCAGGAGTTCCACCGGGACCGCTCCCCCCTCGAGGCGGCCCAGGACCGGTTCGTGGAGTTCGACCACCCGTTCGTCGGACGCCCCGCGCTCGAGCAGGAGCGCGCGGACGGACCCCGGAGCCGCCTCGTGGGGCTCGAACTCACCGAGCCGGGCGCGATCCCGCGGCACGGGAGCCCCGTGCTCGCCGGGGGGATACGCATCGCCGAGGCGACGAGCGGGGGGCTCTCGCCGACGCTCGGCCACGGGATCGCGCTCGCCTACCTCCCGAGCGACCGGGCGCAGCCGGGCACCGAGCTCGCGGTCGAGGTGCGCGGGCGGGCCGTCCCAGCGCGGGTCGTCCCGCTCCCGTTCGTGCCGGCGCCGCGAGCTCGAGGCTAAGAGCCGCGGGGGGCCCGGAGGGACGGAGGGTCGATGGCGGTCGACCTCGGTCGCCCTGCGTTCGTCGGCCGGCTCGAGGCGGTCGAGGCGCTGCGTCGCCGGTACGAGGACGCCCGCGCCGGGCGCGGGGGCGTGACCCTGCTCGTCGGGGACACGGGCGTCGGGAAGTCAACGCTCGTCGCCGAGCTCGTTCCCGAGATGCGCGCCCGGGGGATCCGCGTGCTGGTCGGCCGGGCCGCGGCCGCCGATGCCCCGCCGCCGTTCGCGCTCCTGCGCGCGGCCCTCGAGGGGGCGCGCGCGCCTTCGGCGGGGACCGACGCGGCGGTGGGCCCCGAGCTCGCCGGCCGGGTCCTCATCGGCTTCGCCCCGGGCTTCGACGAGCTCGCCACGCCCCCGGTCGGGGTCGAGGAGCGGATCCTCGCGGCCCTCGGCGCCCCGGACGAGCTGCCCGAGGGACGACGCGAGACGCTCTGGCAGCGGATCGCCGGCCAGTTCCTCGAGTTCCTCCGCCAGGGTCCGACCGCCCTCGTCCTCGAGGACCTCCACCGCGCCGACGACCCGTCCCTGGACGCGGTCGAGTTCCTCGCCCGCCAGCTCCACGACCAGGCGCTCTGGGTGCTCGCGACGGTCCGTCCGTACCCCGAGCTCCCCGCGGCGCGCCGCGGCCGCCTCGAGGAGTTCGAGCGGACGACCTCGGCCCACCGGATCGCCCTGCCGCCGTTCTCGAGCGAGGAGGTCGCCCAGTTCCTCCGCCATCGGGAACCCGAGCGGGAGTTCTCGAGCGAGGAGATCGCGCGGCGGTACAGCGAGACCGGGGGGAACCCGCTCCTCCTGCAACAGCTCGACCGTCGTCTCCCCCGCCGAGGCCCCGGGCCGCCCCCGGACGAGGCCCCCGCCTCCCCCGCCCCCGGCCGCGCCCTCGAGGTCGGGGAGGAGGAGGAGCGGATCCTCGCCGTCGCGGCGGTGGTCGGCCCCGAGGTGCCGTTCGAGCTCCTCCTCCGCGCGAGCGGCGAGGACGAGGAGCGGCTCGCCGAGACGGTCGATCGCCTGGTCGGCCGGGGGTTCCTGCTCGAGCGGCCGGGCGAGCGCCTCCTGTTCTCGAGCGACCGGGTGCGCGGCGAGCTCTACGGCCGCCTTACGGAGAGCCGACGCCGCCTCCTGCACCGCCGGGTCGGCGAGGCGCTCGAGGCGACCGGCGTCGCCGACCCCGCGACGATCTACGCCCTTGCCCACCATTTCTACCTCGGCCGGGTCGACGACCGCTCGCTCCGCTACGGCCGGGCGGCGGCCGGGATCGCCGCCGCGGCGCACAGCCCGCTCGACGCGCGCCGGCATCTCGAGCGGGCGCTGGAGAGCTTCCGTCGCCTCACCCCCGACGATTGGGCCGGGGAGACCGAGCTCGTCCTCGAGCTGGCCGAGCAGACCGACTTCGCCGGGGAGCTCGAGGAGGCCGAGACGCTCCTGCGCCGGCACCTCGCCCGCCCCGGGCTCGCCGAGCGGATCCCGGCTCCGTTGCGGGCGCTCGCCGAGACGTACCTCGCGCGGATCCAGACCGACCGCGGGAGCTGGAGGTCCGCGGAGGAGGTGACGAGCCGGCTGCTCGCGACCGAGGGGCTGGACGAGCGCTCGCCGGTCCTGCTCATCCTGCGCCACCTCCGCGGGGAGGCGCTGTTCTACCAGGGCCGGTACGCCGAGGCGCTCGCCGAGCACGACGAGGAGCTGCGCGTCGCCCGGCTCACCGGGAACGCCCGCGCCGTGGCGCTCGGCCAGGCCCGCCGGGCGAGCGTGCTCGCGATGGTCGGCCAGGCCGACGGGGCGCTCGCCGAGGGCCGGGAGGCGGCCCGGACCCTCGAGGCCCTCGGGGACCTCCGCGGGGCGTCGCACGCCCACCTGTTCGTCGGGGTCGTCACGGCCGGCCTCCGTGGCTCCCCGTCCTCGCTCGAGGAGTCGATCGCCGAGTTCGGCGAGGCGACGCGGCTCGCCGAGGCGGCCCACGA
Organism: Thermoplasmata archaeon; assembly: GCA_033854115.1. Lineage (GTDB taxonomy): Archaea > Thermoplasmatota > Thermoplasmata > Lutacidiplasmatales > UBA184 > Lutacidiplasma. The sequence goes on along the minus strand of JAWOKS010000018.1, from coordinate 31,078 downwards.
CCCGCGGCGCGTCGGCTGGTCGCTGTTCAACGCCGCGGACGTCCTGCGGGCGGACCGGCGGTTCGAGGAGGCGCTCCGCGCGAACGGACGCGCCCGCGAGACGCTCGAGCGGGTCGGCGACCGGTTCGGGCTCGTCCAGACGATGATCGTCGCCGGGAAGATCGCACTCGACCAGGGCGAGCTCGACCGGGCGGCGACCGAGCTCGAGGCAGCCTTCCGGCTGGTCCGCGAGCTCAACGTGCCGGCGGACGAGGTCGACGTCGTGCTCCGGCTCGGCCAGCTCGCCCTCGCGCGGGGGGACCTCGCCGCGGTGCGGGAGAGGATCGAGGAGCTCGAGCGCCTCGACCTCCCCACGCTGCGGCCGGACGACACGGAGGAGTTCGAACGACTGAAGCACGGCCTTGCGCTCGCGACGCTCGGGAGCCAGGATGTCCCCCGCGGCCCGGACTAGCCCCCGCGCGTTCGGGCGGCTCGCCCGCGCGGCGCTCGAGGAGGACCACGTCGCCCACGACCGGACGAGCCGGGCGGTCCTGCCGCGCCCGGTCCCCGCGGTAGGGCTCGTCCTCGCCCAGGGGAGCGGTGTGCTCTCGGGGATGGCGGCGGCCGTCGCCGCGGCCCGTCTTGCGCGCCTCCGGGTGCGGGGGGCCCTCCGCGACGGGACGCCGGTCCGGCCCGGCACGCTCGTCGTGCGGCTCGAGGGGGACGCCCGCCGGATCCTCGGGGTCGAGCGGACGGTCCTCAACCTCTTGATGCACGCGAGCGGGGTCGCGACGGCGACCGCCCGGGCCGTGCGGGCCGCGCGCGGGAGCCGCCCGCCCCTCGAGGTGCGGGCGACGCGGAAGACGCTCCCCGGGCTTCGCGACCTCGAGAAGGCCGCGGTCGTCCACGGCGGGGGCCACCCCCACCGGCGCGACCTCGAGGACGGGCTCCTCGTGAAGACCAACCACCTCGCCCTGGTCGGCCTCGAGGCGGCGGTCCGGCGCGCCCGGGCGCGGGCGCGCGGGGGCGAACCGGTCGAGGTCGAGGTGCGCAGCGCGCGGGAGGCGCTCCGTGCGGCCCGGGCGGGGGCCGACGCCCTCCTCCTCGACAACGCCCCGCCGGCGCGCGCCCGCCGGATCGTCCGGGCCCTCGAGGCGGCCGGCCTCCGTCGCGGGCGGACGATCGAGCTCTCGGGCGGCCTCACCGCCGAGAACCTCGGCCGCTACCGCGGGGTCGGGGCGGATGCGGCGAGCCTCGGGAGCCTCACCCATTCCGCTCCGGCCCTCTCCTTCCACCTCCGGCTGCGGCCTCTCCCGTTAAAGCGCCCCCCGACCTAGTCGGACCGGAGGACGGCCGATGTCGATCGAGGCGGAGATCCGCACCCTCAAGGAGGCCCGGGACGCCGTCCTCCTCGCCCACAACTACCAGCGCCCTGAGGTCCAGGAGATCGCGGACTTCGTCGGCGACTCGCTCTACCTCGCGCGGAAGGCCCAGGAGTCCGAGCGGGCGACGATCGTCTTTGCGGGGGTGCGGTTCATGGCCGAGACGGCGAAGATCCTCAACCCGAGCCGGACGGTCCTCCTCCCGGACCTCGCGGCGGGATGCGGCCTCGCCGACGCGATCACGGCCGAGCAGCTCCGGGCCTGGAAGGCCGACCACCCCGGCGCGGTCGTCGTCGCCTACATCAACACCTCGGCCGAGGTGAAGGCCGAGGCGGACGTCTGCTGCACGAGCTCGAACGCGCTCAAGATCGTCGAGCAGATCCCCCCCGACCGGGAGATCCTCTTCCTCCCCGACCTCTTCCTCGGCGACTACGTCCGCCGGCGCACCGGCCGCCGGATGCACCTCTGGGTCGGCGACTGCCCCGTCCACGCGAAGCTCCGGCCCGAGGAGCTCGTCCGGGTCCGGGCCGAGCACCCCGGGGCCCCCGTGATCGCGCACCCGGAGTGCGGCTGCGCGAGCCAGGTCCTCCCCGAGGTCGACCGCGTCCTCTCGACCGACGGGATGATCCGGTTCGCCGAGGAGACCCGTTCGCCCGAGGTGATCGTCGCGACGGAGGTCGGGATCCTCCACCGGATGCGGCGCCAGAACCCGGCGACCCGGTTCACGCCGCTCGACGCGGGGGCGATCTGCCCGTACATGAAGTCGATCGACCTCGAGGACGTGCGCGCCTCCCTCGCCGAGATGAAGTACCGCATCGAGGTCCCGGCCCCGACGGCCGCGAAGGCGCGCCGCGCGCTCGAGCGGATGGTGGCGGCCTAGCCCCCCGGCGCGTCAGAGGCCGGGGACGAGCGGGGCCGCCCCGCTCACCCAGAGCGCGTACGTCTCGCCGAGCAGGACGAGCGCCCCGAGAAAGAGGACCCCGGTCGCCGCCCACGACGGCTTGCGGTCGAGGTAGTAGTGCGGACTGAGCGGGTTGAGCCGGCTTGAAAGGAACGAGAGCCCGGACGCGAGGAGCGCCACCCCGAGGAGCCCGGGGACGACGATCGAGTAGTGGCTCAGGAAGAGCCCCGCGAGGACGACCGCAACGGCCACCGGGATCGCAGCGTGCGAGCGCCGGGCCCCGCGAGCCTCGACGCGCTCGTCCCGGCGGAACTCCCCGCGACGTTCCCATCGTCGCTCGTCCCGGTAGGCGCCCACGGACCGAATCGGGTCGCCGCCCCTAGATGAGCTCCCCGGTCCACGCGCAGCGCACGTCGTCGCGTGGGACCGTGAAATAGAAGTCCTCCGACGGCTTTGGTACAGTATGTCCGGGGCCCCCGGGCCTCCCCCTGCCTCTCCGCCGGTCCTCGCGAAGCCCCCGAGGAGCCCGATCCCTCCCCGCCCGCGCCTCGTCGAGCCCCCCGAGTTCCGGGCGCATCCGCTCGCGTCGTCCGGTGCGTGCGTCAACTGCGGGACCGCGCTCGGCGCGTCGTACGTCATCCCCCGCTGCTGGGAGTGTGGGCGGCCGCTGTGTGTCGAGTGCTTCTGGCGGCACGGGCTGACGCCGGCCGATCACCGGTGCGCCGGTTGTGCGGCCCGCCCGAGCTCCCCCGTGCTCACGATCTCGGCCGGCCGGACCGGCGGCCCCGCGCCCGGGGCGTTCCGGGGCGCGACGCCGCCCGCGCGAAAGGCCCCCGCGGACGGGCGTTGAGCACCTCCTCCTTCGTGGCCCCCGCCCGCCGGGCGTAGCCAAGCGCGACCTCGCGCGACGGGCTCCCGGGAGCCTCTCCGACGCCGGTCGGCACGGCAAGCGGGACCCCGGCCTCGCGGGCCTGCCGCGCCGCCTGCGAGTCGGCGCGGTCCGGGCCCGGTCCGACCTCGAGGGCCGCGCCGAGGGTCCGGGCGCGCGCGATGACCGGGCCGAGCTCCTCGACGCGTCCCCCCGCATGGGCCACGAGGAGGACGGGGGGATCCTGCGCGCCGAACGGCGCGGCGGACGGCCGCGCGAGCGCGGGAGCGAGGATGACGTAGTCGATCTCGAGGGGTTCGAGCTCCGGCGGGAGGGGCCCGGTCGCGAGCTCGGCGACCGGCACTCCCCGCGTCCCCGGCGGCCCGGCGTCCCGGAGGTGCCGCAGGACGCGGGACGGGGCGGTCCAGGTCGACCGGCCCTCGCGCGCGGTGGCGACGACGATGCCGACCGCGCGGAGCCCGCGCGCCCGCCCGTCCCGGAGCAGGCGGTCGACTTCGTCCTCGTCCGGGGTCGAAGACAGGTGGGCGTGCAGCTCAGCGACGAGGTCGCTCGCCTCGACCAGCCGGGGGAGCCGTCCGGCGGCCGCGAGGGCGATCTCGCCCCGGTCCTCCCGAAGCTCGGGAGGGATCCACGGGAGGCCGAGGGCCCCGTAGACCTCCTCCTCCCGGGCCCCGCCGATCCGCGTCGGGCCGCGGAAGACCCCGTACTCGTTGATCTTGAGCCCCCGGTCGCGCGCGAGCGAGCGGAGGCGGACGTTGTGGTCCTTCGAGCCGGTGAAGTACTGGAGCGCCGCCCCGAACGACGCCGGTTCGACGACCCGGAGGTCGACCTGGAGCCCGCTCGCGAGAACGACCGTCTCCTTCGTCGGCCCCCGCAGGCGGACCTCGCGGACCTCGGGGAGCTTCGAGAACGCGTCGAAGACCCGGTCCGGCGCCTCGGAGGTGACGAGGAGATCGAGGTCCCCGACCGTCTCCCGGCCCCGGCGGAAGCTCCCCGCGACGGCGATCTCACGGGTAGGCGCGCCGGCGCGGAGCCCCTCCACGAGCGCGTGGGCGAGCGGGTAGGCGACCTCGAGCGGCACCCTCCCGCCCGGCGGGGCCGCCGTCGTCGCCGCGACGGCGGAGGCGAGCTGGGCGATCTTCCGTTCGGCGAACCCCTTGACGCCCGCGAGGCGCCCCTCGGCGATCGCCTCGGCGAGCTCGCGGGGGCCTTCGATCCCGAGCTCGACCCAGAACCTCCGCGCGGTCTTCGGCCCGACGCCCGGAAGCCGCATCAGCTCGAGGACCCCGGGAGGGATCTCGGAACGCAGCCGCTCGAGGTAGGCGAGCGCGCCCGTCCTGAGGAGCTCGGTGACCTTGCCCGCGATCGCCTCGCCGATCCCGGGGATCGTGCGGAGCTCCCCGCGGGCGGCGATCGCGTCGAGGCGCTCGGGGAGCGCTTCGATCGCGCGGGCGGCCCGGCGGTACGCCTCGGGCTTGAACCGCTCCCCCTCGAGGTCGAGCAGATCGGCGATCTCCTCGAGCCGCTCCGCGATCTCCTCGTTCCCGAGCCCCATCGTCGTTTCTCCCGACCGGCGGGGTCCCCCTAGGGCTCGAGCCGGGCCCCGACGTCGAGCCACGCCCGGCGGCCCACCGTGCGGAAGCCGAGCCGCTCGTACATCCCCACCGCCGGCCCCTGGTCCTCGCGCACGAAGAGGCCGACGTGCGCCCCGCCCGCCTCCGCCGCGTCGATCGCGGCGGCGACGAGACGCCGGCCCAGACCCCGGCCGCGCGCCGGACGGTCGATGTAGACGCCTCCTACCACCCAGACGCGCGGCAGGCGGACGGCCGCCCGCGCGACGCCGACGAGCCGCTCTCCCTCGAACGCCCCCCACGTCGGCTCGACCCCGGGGTCGACGCCGGCGTACTCGGCGAGCATCGGCTCGTCGTGCGCCCGGCTCCAGGCCTCGAGGAGGGGCCGGTCGCTCCGCGCGAGCGGGCGGACCGGACCGGCCTCGACCGCGGAGGGACCGTGCTCGCGCCAGAGCATGAGGAGGGGGTACCGGCGCGCCTCGGGGAACGAACCCACGACGATCGCCTCCGCCTCGGGCGGCACGACCGCGACGAACGGGGGGCGGGGCAGCGCCTCCCGCAGCACGGCGGCTTCCGCGGGGTCCCCGAACCAGTGGACGACGGGCCAGTCCGGCCGTCCGAGCCAGATGAGCAGGTAGCCGACGGTCTCGTCGCCCCGCACGGCCGAGACGAACCGGACGCGCTCCGGCTGGCGGAGGAGGTCCCAGAGCGCGTAGGCGTGGGCGAGGGGCTCGCGGTCCGCCGCCCGCTCGATCCAGGCGCGGTCGATCGTCGGGCGGAGGGTCACCTCCGCAGGCGGCACACGGGGGCGATGCGCCCCGGGTAGTTAGGGCGCCGGAGCCCCGTCCCGCGCAACGGTAAATCGCCCCGCCCGCTCCTCCACCTCGTGGGGCCCCACCGGCCGAGCCTCGAGCTCCCGCGGCACCTCGAGGCGCTCTACGCCCGCTTCCCGTTCGAACGGTCGTTTGCGGACGACCCGATCTCCGTCGTCCGTCCGCTCGCCCCCGACCTCCGGCGCGCCGAAGTGGCCGGGGTCTTCGCCTCGACGCTCGCGATCGGCAACACGACCGCGATCCGGGGCGCGATCGGGCGGCTCGCGGACCTCGCGGACGGCGACGTCGCCCGCCTGGTCGATCCTGCGTGGGCCGCGGAACGCGCGCGGCGCCTGCGCGGCTTCCGCCACCGCTGGATCCGCGGCGATCAGCTCGACCATCTCGGCCGGTGCCTCGCGGCCCACTACCGAGAGGAACCGAGCCTCGAGGCGCCGTTCGTCCGCGGGCTCGAGGACGGAGGGTTCGCGCAGGGCCTCGACGCCCTCGCCCGGGTCCTCCGCGGCGAGGGACGGAGCCGCCCTCGCGGTGCGGCCCCTCCCGGCTACCGCGCGCTCTTCCCGAGCCCGCTCGATGGGGGGCACAGCCCCTCGAAGCGGCTCACGCTCTTCGTCCGCTGGATGGTCCGGGGACGGTACCCCGATCTCGGCTGGTGGCGGGGGGTGCCGACCGGCGAGCTCCGGGTGCCGCTCGACCAGCACGTCCACTGGATCGCCTACCACCTCGGCCTCACCGGCCGCCGGAGCCGCTCGTGGGCGACGGTCGAGGAAGTGAGCGAGGCGCTCCGAAGGATCGACCCGATCGACCCGGTCCGCTACGACTTCGTGCTCTGCCACACCGGGATCTCGGGCGATTGCCCGAAGGAGCGCGACCGCACGGTCTGCGGACCGTGCTCGGTGCGGCCGGACTGCCGGCTCTGGCGGCGAGGGAGGGGCGCCGCGTGAGCTCCCTCCCGGTCGACGAGGGGCTCCTCCGACGCCTCCGCGAGGCGGGGGACGCGATCGCCTGGAGGGCGAGGCGTCCGGCGAAGGGCCGGCGGCCGAAGGGCGGGCCGGCGCGCGTCGCCCGGCTCCACGAGGAGGAGGCCCGGGTCGAGCTCCGGTCGTCGACCGCGGGGACCACGATGGTCGTCGAGTCGGGACCGGTCGGGGCCCTCGTCCTGCTCCTCGAGATCGACCGGCGGGGCGCTCCGACCTCCCTCGGCGCGACCGACGCGGGACGGGACCCGGGCTTCCCCTCGGGCGCCATCGTCGCCGGCTGGGGACGCGACGCGGGACCGTTCGACTCGCGTCCGACAGTGCGCGACCTCGTCGAGCTCGCGCGCTACGCGCTCCCCTGAGGGGCCGCCCGCGGGCGGGCCCCCTCTACGAGCAGCCGCTGGTCGAACCGCAGACCGTGCAGGCGTAGCAGGTGCCCGAGCGCACCATGATCCCGCCGCAGACCGCGCACGACGGCGCGTCCTCGCTCGTCTCGCCGGGCGCGGTGGGCTCCTGCGCGTAGGCGTCGAGGGCGCGCGTCTCGAACCGCACCGTGGGCCGGACCGTGGGGGCCGGCGGGGCGGTCGCCCCGTGGTTGCCGTTCCCCTCGGCCGGGCCCTCGAGCCCGATCGCCCGTCGCTCGGCCTCGGTGAGGAACTCGGCCGCCAGCCACCGGGCGATGTAGTCCGGGATCGACTGCGCGAACCGGATCCTTGGGTTGTTGGTCGCCCCGGCCGGCTCGAAGCGGAGGTGCGCGAGCTTCCGGACGAGGTCCTTGAGCGGCACCCCGTGCTGGAGCGCCATCGACATCGAGATCCCGAGCGAATCCATGAGACCGTTCACCGTGGAGCCTTCCTTCGTGACCCGGAAGAACACCTCGCCGACCCGGCCGTCCGGATAGAGGCCGACCGTCACGTACCCGTCGTGGCCGCCGACCTGGAAGTGGTGCGTCAGCGCCTGCCGCTCGTCCGGGAGGCGCTCGCGTTGCGGGCCGCGCGGACCGGCGGCCCCGGCGAGCTTCCCCGAGCCGGTCTCGAACGGCTGGGAGGCCTTGCAGCCGTCGCGGTAGAGGGCGACCGACTTGATGCCGAGCTTCCAGGCCTCGAGGTAGATCCGCTCGATGTCCTCGACGGTCGCGCTGTTCGGGAGGTTGATCGTCTTCGAGGCCCCGCCGGAGAGGAACGGCTGGACGGCCCCGAGCATCTTCAAGTGGCCCATCGGCTCGATCGTTCGTGAGCCCGCCGCCGGGGCGAGCGCGCAATCGAAGACGACGAGGTCGCCCGGGTCGAGCCCGGGAGCGCCCTCGATCGTGCCGGTCTTCTCGACGTGCTCGAGGATCGCCTTGCGCTCCTCCTCGGAGTAGCCGAGCGCGGCGAGCGCCGACGGCACGGTCCGGTTGACCATGCGGAGCACGCCCCCGCCGACGAGGTTCTTCAGCTTCACGAGGCTCAGCTCGGGCTCGAGCCCGAGCGTGTCGCAGCCCATGAGGAGGCCGATCGTCCCGGTCGGCGCGATCACCGAGATCTGCGCGTTCCGGTAGCCCCAGAGCTCGCCCGCGCGCACCGTCTCGCGCCACCGCTCGACCGCGAGCTTCGCGAGGGGGGCGATGCGCGCGTCCGACGTCGTGATCGCCTCCGCGGCGTGGGCGTGCTTGCCCATCACGCGGAGCATCGGGGCGCGGTTCTTCTCGAACCCGGCGAACGGTCCCATCCGCCGTGCGATCTCGCTCGAGGTGCGGTAGCCTTCCGCGGAGAGCAGCGCGCTCACGGACGCGGCGAGGGCCCGGCCGCCGTCGGAGTCGTAGGCGAGGCCGTGGTGCATGAGGAGCGCCCCGAGGTTCGCGTAACCGAGCCCGAGGGGCCGGTAATCGTGGGAGTTCTGGGCGATCGCGGCCGTCGGGTAGCTCGACGCGTCCACGACGATCTCCATCGCGAGGATGATCGTGCGGACCGCCTGGAGGAACGTCTCGGCCTCGAACCGGCCGTCCTCGCGGAGGAACTTCATGAGGTTGAGCGACGCGAGGTTGCAGGCGGAGTCGTCGAGGAACAGGTACTCGCTGCAGGGATTGGAGGCGTTGATCCGGCCGGAGTTCGGGCAGGTGTGCCAGTCGTTGGTGATGTCGTCGAACTGGACCCCCGGGTCGCCGCAGCGCCACGCGGCGAACGCGAGCTTGCGCCAGAGCTCCCGCGCCGGGAAGGTCCCCGCGACCGCGTGGTCGGTCCGCTGGTACGACGTCCAGGTCGCGTCGCGCGCGACCGCGTCCATGAACGCGTCCGGGATGCGCACCGAGTGGTTCGCGTTCTGGTAGGCGATCGAGGCGTAGGCCGAGTCGGGGTCGGTCCCGTCGAAGTTCGAGGAGTACCCTTCCCGGATCAGCGCGAGGGCCTTGTCCTCCTCCTTGACCTTGCAGTCGATGAACTCGGCGATGTCGGGGTGGTCCATGTTGAGGATCACCATCTTCGCGGCCCGCCGGGTCGTCCCGCCCGACTTGATCACGCCGGCGAGCGCGTCGAACGCCCGCATGAACGAGACCGGCCCGCTCGCGATCCCGCCGCCCGCGAGCCGCTCGTGGCTGCCGCGCAGCGGGGAGAGGTTCGTGCCCGTGCCGCTGCCGCCCTTGAAGAGGCGCCCCTCGCTCGTCGCGAGCGCGAGGATCGAGTCCATGTCGTCGTGGACGGACTGGATGAAGCACGCCGAGCACTGGGGAGGGTCGCGGACCCCGACGTTGAACCAGACGGGGCTGTTGAACGCCGCCATCTGCTGGACCATGAGGTAGGTGAGGCTCTCCTCGAACGTCGTCCGCTCCTCGGGGGTGTCGAGGTAGCCGAGGTCGATCCCGCGCTGGGCGATCCAGTGGCAGACCCGGCGGATCATCCCGTCGACGGCGGTCTCGCGCCGGCCGTCGAGGACGCGGAAGTACTTCGACGCGGCGATGTTGATGCTCGTGTCGGACCAGCCCGCGGGGGCCCGGATCCCCTTCTGCTCAAAGATCACCTTGCCTTCCGCGTTCTTGATGAGCGCGTCGTAGGTCCTCCAGGCCACGGTGTCGAACGCCGTCTTCCCGGGCGGGACGAGGCGCGGCACCGAGATCGGTTCTCGGCCGGTTCGGGGACCACTCCGCGACGCCGGCTCGTCGGCCGGCGGCACCGGACGCTTCTTGGCAACTGCCATGAACGGATTTCCTGGAGGGGCGAGGCGGACCGCTTCCCTAGCGCTAGAGCCCGACCGTGACCTAAGCCGTTGGCGGCCGGGATGCGGAACGCCCTCGAGGACGGGGCGTTTCGCGGCGGCCGGGTGCGGAGTAGGGGACGAGGAGCGCGGAGCGAGGCACTTCGAAAACCCTCCGGGGCGGGGCTACATCGCTCCGGTATAAGTCCGCTAGGCCCAACACGCTCCGGGAAACCGCGGAGTACGACCCGAAAGGCAGGGAATCCGTTCCTAGGTAACGCGCGAGCGTTCCGGGCCTCGCGGGCCGGGGATCGGGCGTCCTCCGTCGGCGGGCGGCGGCAGGACGCGCATCGTGCACGGCATGAGCGCGCCACAGTCCCCGCAGAACAGACCCTCGTCGGCGACCCAGAGGAACGCCCCGCACCGCTCGCAGCGGCGGGGGTCGTCCGGGTCGTTCCGGCAGGTCATCGTTCTCCCGGCGCGCGATCACCCACGCGGCGCTAAAGCCGAGAAGAGAGGAAAGGAAGAAGGGTTCGGAGGGGCCGCACGCGCGGCCCCTCCCGGGAAGGTGGTGACGCCCGAGTTCAGGCGTTCTTCATCCGGGCCCGCGAGATGAAGCCCTTCTTGTCGAGGAAATACATGTACCCGTCTTGGCGGGTGATCTTCTCGGTCCCGACGCGGCCCTTCCTGCCGGACTTGTTCAGCTTCGTCGGGGTCTTCCAGAGGTACCCGTCCTTGCCGAGATAGTACAGGTAGCCCTTCTCTCGCTTGACCTGCTCCTTGCCTACGCGCTCCGCCATCGTGCGCCTCGACCGGCGAGAGAAAAGCCCAGCTATTTGAATATACTGACGGAGTTACGGCGGAGAAAGGCGTTTTCCCTGACGGAAAACGGCGGCCGGACGGACGTCGAACCGGTAGCCGAGCGAGCCCGCGCTCGGCACGGGGAAGACGGCGAAGTCCGCCGGCCGGCCGGCCTCGATCGTCCCGAGCCCGTCAAGCCCGAGCGCGTGCGCCGCGTTGACGGTCGCGGCGGAGAGCGCCTCCGCCGGGGTGAGCCGGCCGGCGTGGACCGCGGCCGCGAGGACTCCCGGCATCGCCTCCACCCAGGTGTTCGGCGAGCAGTCCGACCCGAGCGCGACCGGCACGCCCGCGTCGACGAGCTCGCGGGCCGGGCTCCGCCGGGCCGCGGACGAGGCGAACGCGGTGATCGGGAGGACGACCGCGGTGACCCCGGCAGCGGCGAGGCGACGGCGGTCGGGCGGCGGGGTCGCGAGGAGGTGGTCGGCGCTCGTCGCGGCGAGGCGGGCGGCGAGGCGCGCGCCCCCGGAAAGGGCGAACTCGTCCGCGTGGACCTTGAGCCCGAGGCCGAGGGCCCGGGCGGCGCGGAGGATCCGCTCCGACTGGCGCACGGTGAAGAACCCCGGCTCGCAGAAGACGTCGCAGAAGCGGGCGAGCCCCTCCCGGGCCACGGCCGGCAGCGTGCGCCGGACGATCTGGTCGACGTAGGCGTCCGGCCGGGCCCGGTGCTCCGGGGCGACGGCGTGGGCTCCGAGGTACGTCGGCACGAGCCGGAGCCCCGACCGGCGGGCGAGCGCGGGCACGAGGCGGAGCAGGCGCAGCTCGCCCCGATGGTCGAGCGCGTAGCCGCTCTTCACCTCGATCGTGGTCGTCCCCGAGGCGGCCATCCTCCCGAGGCGCGCGGCGGTCTCGGCGAGGAGCTCCTCGTCGGACGCGCGACGCGTCGCCCGCACGGTGGAGAAGAGGCCCCCGCCGCGCCGTGCGATCTCGGCGTAGCTCGCCCCCGCGACCTTGAGCGGGAGCTCCGCGGCCCGGTCCCCGGCGAACAGCACGTGGGTGTGGGCGTCGACGAACCCGGGGACCAGCGTGCCGCCCCCGCCCGAGACGGTCGCCGCACCGGGCCGCAGCCGGACCCGGCGGCCGAGCTCGCGCTCCCGTCCGACCCAGACGAACCGGCCGCCGTCCACGGCGACGGCCCCACGGTCGATCGTGCTCAGCTCGCCCATCGAGGTCCCGACCCGCGGAACCGGTCCGCGGGCGAGCGTCGCGACCTCGGTGAGGTCACGGACGACGAGCGAGGCCCGGATCATGGCTGCCGGATCAGGTGGTCGAGGAGGTCGCGCGCGGCCGTCGAGCCGGCGAAGACGACCCGGGCCTCCGCCTCGAGAGGCTCGAGCTCCTTGTACCGGGCCGAGAAATGCGTGAGGAACAGGGCCTCCGCCCCCGCGACGCGGGCGCACTCCGCGGCCTGGCGGGTCGAGGAGTGGCCCCACTCGTTCGCCTCCTTCTCGAGCTCCAGGGCGGCGGTCGCCTCGTGGATGAGGACGGTCGCCTTCGCGGCAAGGCGTTCCACCGCGTCCGAGGGGGCGCTGTCCCCGGAGTAGACCACGGAGCGGCCCGGGCGCGCCGGACCGATCACCTCCTCGGGCCGGACGATCCTCTCGCCGACCCGCACGGCCTCGCCGGCCTCGAGGCGGCCGAAGTCGGTGCCCCGGATCCCGAGCTCCCGGGCCCGCCCGGCGTCGAACCGCCCCCGCTTCGGCCCTTCCTCCACACGGTAGGCGAGCGAAGGGACCGGGTGCCGCGCCTCCGCGGTCCGGACCCGGTAGCCCTCGAGCTCGACCGTGTCGCCCGGCTGCAACGGGTGGACCGTGATCGGGAAGCGGAGCGTGAAGTAGCCCATCCGCAGGGCCCGCCCGACCATCTCCTCGGCATCCGTGGGACCGTAGATGTCGAGCGGCTCCTCCCGGTGGTTGAGGCTCATGCTCTGCACGAGACCGGGGAGACCGAGGAAATGGTCGCCGTGGAAGTGCGTGAGGAAGATCCGCCGCACGCGCATGAACGAGGCGCTCGAACGGAAGAACTGACGCTGCGTCCCTTCGCCGCAATCGAGCAGGATGAGCTCCCGCTCGAGGTCGAGGGCGATGGCGCTCGCCGAACGTTCCTTCGTCGGCCAGGAGCCGGCCGTGCCGAGGAACGTCAGCCGCACGGCGGTCGTCGACCCGGACGGGGATAAAAGCGGGGGGAGCCCCGCCGGGGCGCCGGGGGTCCGCGCCCGCCCGGCCGCACGTCCCGCGGGAAGGCAGGCACAAAGGGGAAAAGGCCCGTCCCGGTCCGTCCGCCGATGGTCGACTGGGATCGGGTCGAGGAGCTCCGGTCGAAGGGTTGGGACTGGGACCGGATCGCGGGGGACCCGAAGGTCGGCTTCCATCCGGACGCGTCGGTGCACGACCCGGGCCGGGCATTGAGGGGACTCTACCACCGCAGCCGGCGACGCGCGGAGGCGGAACCGACCCCGGCCAAGCGGCCGTCGCGCGACGCGGCCGACCGGCGCTGGTCGCTCGCGCGGATCGGCTACCTCGCGGTCCCCGTGGTCGGCCTCTGGTTCGCGCTCGCGCTCATCGCCCCGTCGCCGGTCGGCCTCGTGGTCCCGGCGATCCCGTACCTCGCGCTCGTCCTCGCGGGCGTCGCGTTCGTGCTCATCTACGGCCTCTGGAAGAGCGAGGGTCCGAAGTGGTCGACGGTCTACCGGAACACGCTCCTCGGCGGGGTCGTTCTCGGCCTCGTCGTCGCCGGCCTCATCGGCCTCACAGGCTCGCTCGTCTTCGGCTGCCCTTACCTTCCGCCGTCGTCGAGCGTCTCGCCGGCCGGGCAGGGCTGGGGGAAGGTCCCGACCAAGGCCTGGCAGGAGAACAACCTGCCCGTGTTCTTCTCGTACGGCTCGACCTGGTGCCCGTTCTGCTCGGCGAGCAGCTGGGCCGAGCTGAAGGCGCTCTCCGAGTTCGGGACGGTCACCGGGGCCTCGCTCGGCCATTCGAGCCTCTCCGACGTCTACCCGGGAACGCCGGAGGCGGTGCTCGGGAACGTTCAGCTCGGGCCGAAGAACGGCCATCCTCCGCTGCTCGACCTGCAGATCCTCGAGGACGCGTCGGGCGTCAGCCCGAACGTCCCGGCGACCCAGAACTGCTACCAGGCCGCCTACGTGAAGGCCTACTCGGGCGGAGGGATCCCGTTCATCGCGCTCAACGGGCAGTACGTCCACGACGGCGGGCTCTTCTCGCCGAAGGACCTCGGTCAGTGGAACTACCAGAACTCCTCCAACAGCCTGACCGGGGCGCAGACGGTCCAGAACTCCGTCCTCAGCGAGACCGGCTTGCCGTGGACCTACGTGCAAAGCGCGGCGTGGCTCATGATGGCGATGATCGCGAAGGCGCTCAACTACCCCGGCGGGGTGAGCACCCTCGCGAGCGTCTACGGCTGGTCCCCCAGCACGACGCAGAACGTCACGGTCGACTACAACGGCCTCAGCTGAGATGCGGACCACGAGCCTCCGGACCGTCGTCAACCTCGCCGCCGGGCTCGGGCTCCTGGTCTCGATCTTCTCGACCGTCGAGTACTTCGAGACGTCGCTCCAGGGCCTCTGCTCGGTCAACGCCTTCCTCTCGTGCGGGGCGGTCGCCGAGAGCGGGAGGACGACGACGCTCGGGATCCCGGACTACCTCTACGGTCTCGGCGGCTTCGTCCTCATCCTGATCGTCGCCGGGATCGCGGAGAAGCGCTCGACCGAGCGCTGGCCGATCCTCGCGCTCGTCGGGCTCACGACCCTCGGCGTCGCGTTCTCCTCGTACTTCGTCTACGTCCAGGTCGCCGAGATCGGCGCGCTCTGCATCATCTGCCTCACCGCGGAGGCGCTCGGGGTCATCGCCTGGGCCGGGGCGATCGCCCTCGCCCTCCGGACCGGACGGTCCACCCCCCTCGATCGGGGCGGCGACGAGGAACGCGCCGCGAAGGCCCCTCCGGACTAGCGTCGCCGGTCGCGGCCGTCCCTCCGGGCCCTCCGCCCGCCCCCTCTTCCCGTCGCGGAGCGAACGATCGACCGCGATCCGGGGGACCGGTCGGCCGAGCTCTCGCCCTCGGGGGCGTTCCGGCCCGAGGGACGGTTATATAGCCGACCTTTCTCGGCCCGCCCGGGTTTCCGGGATGGTCGACCAGTATGCGACCCTCGCTGCCGGCATCGCGATCGCCGGGGGATTGATCGGCACGGGCATGGCGCAGTCCGGTATCGGCGCCGCCGGGATGGGGATCATCGCCGAGAAGCCCGAGAAGTTCGGACAGGTCCTGTTCTTCTTCGTGATCCCGGAGACGCTCTGGATCATCGGGTTCGTGCTCGGGATCATCCTCCTGCTCGGGATCCTGTAGGCGCCCGGGGGGTCCCGCTCCGCGGATGTCGCTCGAGAGCCTCGTCGACGAGATTCGCGTCCGCGGCGAGGCGGAGCTGAAGGCGATCGGGGAGCGGCGGACCTCCGAGCTCGCCCGGATCGCCTCCGAGCGGGACGCCCGGGTCGCCCAGCTCCGGGCCGACGCCGCGAAGGCGGCGGAGCGGGAGATCGCCCGCGAGCGGGCCCAGCACCTTGCCGCGGCGCACCTCGTCGCCCGGCGCGAGCTCTACGAGGCGCGGGAGGAGCGCCTCGCGGGCGCCCTCCACGAGACCCGGCGCCTGCTCGAGGACCTCACGAGCCGGCCGGAGTACGCCGACCTCCTCCGGCGGATGCTCGCGGCCGCGACCGCGCGGCTCGGCCGGGCCCTCAAGATCTCCGGCCGCGAGGACGACGGCGCCCTGCTCGCCAAGATCGCCGGCAAGGCGTTCGACCCGACCCCGCGCCCGATCCTCGGGGGCCTCGTCGCCGAGACCCCGGACGGCCGCCGTCGCCTCGACCTCTCGTTCGACGAGCTCTTGCGCCAGCGCGGCGACGCGGTCCGCGAGCTGTTCGCCTAGGCGGGCCCCCGGGCGATGGCCGGTTCCCCCTACGCCAGCGCCCTCGGCCGCCTCAACCCCCAGTTCCCCGCGTTCCTGCCGAAGGAGACGTTCGCGACCCTGCTCACCGCGAAGGATGCCGGGGACCTCGCGAAGCTCCTCGAGTCGACCCCCTACGCGGACGACCTCGTCCGGGCGCGGACGACGCATCCGGGGAGCTCGATGCTCGAGGTCGCGATCAACCGCACGTTCGTCCGCCGCAACCGCCAGGCCTACGAGGCGACCCCGTTCGCCGGACGCCGGATCGTCGCGGCGTACCTCGGACGGTGGGACATCCAGAACATCGAGCTCATCCTGAGCTCGAAGGCCCAGGGGCGCGCGCTCACCGAGACGGAGGACCACCTCGTCTCGAGCCGCGAGATCCCGGCGGGGCTCTACGCCGGCGTGATGACGCTCGACGACTTCCGCCTCCTGCTCGCCCAGCCGACGGTCGAGGCGACCGTCACCGCGCTCGCCCAGTACGGCTACGGCGCGACGGTCCTGCCGTTCCTCGAGGCGTTCGAGCGGACCCACGACATCTTCCCGATCCTCACCGCGCTCGACCGCGCCTACTACCGCGACGTGCTCGTCGGGGCCCGGTTCTTCCAGGGCGACGAGTGGGTCGTCCGCGGACTCCTCCAGAGCGAGATCGACGCGCGCAATGCGCTCCTCCTCCTCAAGGGGAAGCGCTCGGGGCTGCCGATCGCCGAGGTCCTCGCTCGCTGGATCCCGGGCGGCTCGCTCGCCGAGGAGGCGGCGCCGGACCTCTACGGGGCCCGGGGCGTCCCCGAGCTCGCGGAGCGCCTCGCGGAGCGGTTCCCGACGATCGTCGAGGGGGCCGACGAGTTCCGCTCGGGCGGGAGCCTCACCGGCTACGAGGTCGCGCTCGAGCGCGACCGGGTCGCGCGCGAGCTCCGCCGCGCTCGGACCTATCCGCTCTCCCTCGCCGTCATCTTCGCCTACCTCCTCCGGAACGAGGCCGAGCGCGGCGACCTCCGACGCCTCGCCTACGGGAAGCTCTACGGGCTCCCGAACGACCGGCTCTCGGGCCTGCTCGCGACGCCGGCGCTCTAGGCCGGCCGCGTCCGCCCGGGCCGACCCCGGGGACTACGGCTCGGGGACACCGACGACGATCGGATGGACCCGGCCCTCCGCGTCCACGCTCGGGACGGTGTGGCTGCGCGGCGCCCCGAACGGCCGGAACGGCCGGCCGTTCCCCGTGTAGAACTTCGAGAAGTACTCGACGAAGATCAGCCGCGCCCCCTGGATCCCGGGCTCGAAGACCCCGAGGATCACGTTGAACGACTGGCCGATGACGAGGATTACGAGCCCGGCGACGATCCCGACGATCGAGCCGCCGAGGACCATCCCGCCGCCGATCTTGTTGATCACGAGTGCGAGGATGACGCTCGCGAGCAGGATGCCGACGAGCCGCGTGTAGGAGAGGATGTGGCTCACGACCTCGATCAGGCCGAGCATCCCCGACTGGATCCCCTCGCCCCCGACGAGGAGCGCGAGGCCGACCCCGATGCAGACGTACCACGCGTAGAGGATCGGGTTCGAGCTCGGCGACGCGGCGTGGTGGATGAGCGCGAGGCCGAAGAAGGCGATCCCGAAGGCGAAGAGGATCCCGCCCGACTTCGCGAGGACCCCCCGGACGTGGTGGTGGAGGTACTCCTTGAGGGCCCCGAAGAGGAAGCCGAGGACGACCATCCCGAGGCCGACGTAGCCCGCGAAGAGGAGCAGGTGCGCGACGTCCCGGTCGGGCTTCAGGAGCGGGTTGTAGCCGAGCCAGGCGTGGAAGAGGCCGAAGCCGAAGAACTCGTCCCAGAAGAGGCCGAGCCCGATCGCGAGCGCGCATCCCGGGAGGAGCGCGTAGGCGAGCTGCTGCATCCCCTTCGGGCCCATGATCATCTTCACGAAGTTCCGGCCGAACTTCGGGAGCCGGCGCGCCCCGGGGAAGCCCGCGATCATCCAGAGCGAGATGAGCAGGATCACGAGGCCGTAGCCCCAGTCGCCGAGCATGAAGCCGAAGAAGAGCGGGAAGGCGATCGAGAAGACGAGCGTCGGGTCCCACTCGGAGGCCTGGGGGAGCGAGTAGAACCGGACGAAGAACTCGTACCGGCGGACCCCGCGAGGGTTCGCCATCATCGTCGGCGCCTCCTCGGTCGTCGGGACCGTCGTGAAGTGCACCCGGCCCCCGCTCGCGGCCTCGACGGCCGAGCGCAGGCGCGGCAGGTCGCGGCGCGGGACCCACGCCTCGAGGGCGAACGCTGAGCTGCTCGCGCCGAGCCGGGCGAGGACCTCCGCCGTGCGGTTCTCGACCTCGAGCGCCTCGACGATCGCGGCGACGGTCGGGTACCACGCGGCCGAGAGGGCGCGGAGCCGGTCATGGATCTCCGCGCGACGGCGCGCGATCTCCTCGCGGCGGGCGCGGAGGCGGTCCCGCTCGTCCGCGACCGTTCCCGCGAGGTCGGGGAGCGCGACGAGCCGGATCCCCTCGCGCTGGGCGGTCGTGGAGAGCGCTTCGCCCGCCGCGGACCGACCGATGAGGAGGAAGCGAACGGAGCTGTCGGACGCGCGGCGGAGGAGGCGGGCGTCGGAGGAGGCCGGGAGGGCCGCCGCGAGGCGGTCGGCCGCTTCCGCCGGGCCCTCGCCGTAGAAGGCGAGGATGCTCCGCGAGCGGAGGAGGTCGAGCCGGTCCGGGTAGAAGTCGATCTTCTCGAGGAGCGCGAGCGCGTCGTCGGCCGCCTTGCGCTCGGTGAGGAGCCGGTCGTCCTCCCGCACGAGCGCGCCGACCTCCGCGTCGATCGGCACCGTCGCGGCGAGGGCGAGGACCTCGTCGAGCGAGGCGAACGTCCGCCGCTCCGAGGTCGGCACGGGGGAGAGCGCGGCGAGCAGCCCGCGGAAGCGCAACGTCTCGTCGCCGATGCGACGGAGCGTCTCCGAGCCGCGCTCCGGGCCGAGCTCGGCGAGGACCGCCGGCGAGAGCGGCTCGATCTGCGCGGCCCGGAGGTCGTGGAGCACGGTGAGGATCCGCTCCTCGTCCGCGCGCAGCCCGATGAGGCCGACGCGTTCCATCGGGACCGGACGCAGCGCCATCGTGCTCCGGTCAGTCGGAGGCGAGCGGGCCGAGCACGGCGGCGAGGATCTCGTCCTCGCGCTCGGTCACGCCCCGGCCCTTGCCCGCCCGCGCCTGAGCGGCCTCGCGGGTCCCCTCGGCCCGGATCGCCGCGGCCTCGCGCTCGGCCTCCGCCCGCGCCGCGGCGAGTTTCTGGGCGCGCTCGGACTCGAGCTCGGCGATGACGGCCTTCACGGTCGCGTCCGCCTCCTCGCGCGCGCGACGCACGGCCGCGTCGGCCTCCTCGCGCGCGGCCTTCGATCGGCCGTCCCACTCGGCCTCGGCGGCCTTGACGCGCCGGAGCGCCTCGACGGTCGCCTGGTCGCCGGACGGGTTACCGCCCGCGCTCACCGGAGCCACCCTCCCGCGAGCGGGACGACGAGGAGGAGGAACACGGCGAGCGCGGCGAGCTTCACGAGCGTGCTGAGCGTCCAGACCGCCCGGAAGCGCCGGACGGCCGGGCTAGGCGACGGCATCCGCTTCGGCCTCCTGCTCCATCTTCCGCTTCACCGTCTTCAGCATGCTGAACGAGTCCCGTTCCATCTCGTCGAAGCGGAACTTGATGTAGCGCACGATCGCCTCGAGGCGCGGGACGAGGACGTTCTCGATCGCGCTCGCCCGCCGCTTGGTCTTCTCGATCTCCTTGAGGAGGCGCCGGAGCGCGTTCTCCTTCTCCGCGATGTCGAGGACGACCTCGTAGATCTCCTGGAAGCGGTGGACCGACTCCTCGATCGACGTCGGGAGGTCGAGGAGCGAGGTCGAGGGAAGCGGCGCGAACTCGCCGCCCTCGACCCGCGGGGTCCGCACGCCCATGACGTTCCGGGTCGCGACCGCGACCGACGGGAGGTCGGGGAGCAGCATCGAGATGTTCTCGAGCCGCGTCGGCCCCTCGATCGTCTCGGCCATGCGGATCGCCTCGTAGCCGCGCGCGATCCGGCCCTTGAGGTCCCCGCGGAGGCGCATCGCCTCCTTCGAGACCGCGAAGAACTCGGCGATGAGCGCCGAGCGCTTCAGCTTGAGGAGGTTCAACCCCCGCTTCGCGACGACGATCCGGCGGCGGGTGCGCAGGAGCTCGAGACGGGTCGGGCGGACGTTCTCGACAGCCACGCGCTCCGCCTCCCGAGCCGGCCTAGCCGCCGACGACCGGCGGGTGGGCGCGGTACTGCTGGACGAACTCGGGCCGGATCCTCTTCAGCTCGGCGTCCGGGAAGTCCGAGACGATGTTCCAGGCGATGCGGAGGCTCTCGTCGATCGACCGGTCCTCGTCGGGGCGCTGCTGGACGAACTCCCGCTCGAAGCGGTCGGCGACCTTGAGGTAGAGCCGGTCGACCGTGCTGAGGGCCTCCTCGCCGACGATCGCGCTGAGCGCCCGCTGGTCCTTCCCGGTCGCGTACGCCGCGAACAGCTGGTCGGAGACCCCACGGTGGTCCTCCCGGGTCCGGCCCTTGCCGATCCCCTGGTTCATGAGGCGCGAGAGGCTCGGCAGGATGTCGATCGGCGGGTAGATCCCCTTCCGCTGGAGGTCCCGGCTGAGGTACATCTGGCCCTCGGTGATGTAGCCGGTGAGGTCGGGGATCGGGTGCGTCACGTCGTCCGCCGGCATCGTGAGGATCGGGAGCTGCGTGATCGACCCCTTCCGCCCGTGGATCTTCCCCGCGCGCTCGTAGATCGTCGCGAGATCGGTGTAGAGGTACCCCGGGTAGCCGCGCCGCCCCGGGACCTCCTCGCGCGCCGCCGAGACCTCGCGCAGCGCCTCGCAGTAGCTCGTCATGTCGGTGAGCACGACGAGCACGTGGAGGTCCTTCTCGTAGGCGAGGTACTCCGCGGCGGTGAGCGCCATCCGCGGCGTGACGACCCGCTCCATCGACGGGTCGCTCGAGAGGTTCAGGAACGCGACCGTCCGCTCGAGGGCGCCGGTCGTCTCGAACTCCTTCAGGAAGAAGTTCGCCTCCTCGCTCGTGATCCCCATCGCGGCGAAGACGACCGCGAACCCCTCGGAGGAGTCGCGGAGCTTCGCCTGGCGGACGATCTGGGCCGCGACCTGGTTGTGGGGGAGGCCGGCCCCGCTGAACAGCGGGAGCTTCTGGCCCCGGACCAGGGTGTTGTTGACGTCGATCGTCGAGATCCCCGTCTGGATGAACTCGCTCGGCTCCTCGCGCGAGTAGGGGTTCATCGCGTTGCCCACGATCTCGAGCCGCGTCGGGCTCACGATCTTCGGGCCGCCGTCGCGGGGCTCGCCGAGCCCGTTGAAGACCCTCCCGAGGAGCTCGTCGGAGACGGCGAGGGTCGCGACCTCGCCGAGGAACTTCACGCTCGTCCCCTCGACGTTGATCCCCATCGTGGGGCCGAAGACCTGGACGATCGCGAGGCCCTTCCTCGAATCGAGGACCTGGCCCTGGCGGCGCTCGCCGCTCGGGAGCGCGATCTCGACGATCTCGCCGTAGGCCGCGTTGTCGACCTCGCGGACGAACAGGAGGGGTCCCGCGACCCGGTCGATCGTGCGGTAGTCGAGCGGCACCTCGGGGACGGCGGTCTCGGACCTCGCGTTCCGCGCGCCCTTCGCGGCCATCAGCTCGCTCCCCCGGGCGCCGCGAGGGCGCCCGCGATCTGCTGGACCTCGGCCTCGATCTGGTCGAACTGGCCCGCGAGCTCCGCCTCGGGCACCCACTTCATGCGCGAGAGCTTCGTGCGGACGGGGAGCTTCTGCAGCTGCTGGACGGTCGCCCCGCGCTCGATCGCCTCCTGCTCCCGGTCCCCGAAGTCGAGGATCGCGCGGAGCATCCGGAGCTGCTTCTGGATCGACGTGTAGGTGTCGACCGGGTCGTAGGCGCTCTGCTGGAGGTAGTCCTCGCGCAGCATCCGCGCGACATCGAGCGTGGCCTTCTCCCGCTCGGGGAGCGCGTCGACGCCGACGAGCTGGACGATCTCCTGGAGCTCGGATTCCTTCTGGAGGATCTCGAGGGCCCGCTGGCGCAGCGCGACGAACTCGGGCGAGAGCTCGGTGCGGTACCAGCCCGCGAGGTCCTGGACGTAGAGCGAGTAGCTCTGCAGCCAGTTGATCGAGGGGAAGTGCCGACGCGCGGCGAGCGAGGCGTCGAGCGCCCAGAAGACGCGGGCGACGCGGAGCGTGTTCTGGCTCACCGGCTCCGAGGTGTCGCCGCCGGGCGGCGAGACCGCCCCGACGACCGTGACCGAGCCGCGCCGACCCTCGGGCGAGAGCGTGACGACCCGGCCCGCGCGCTCGTAGAACTCGGCGACCCGGCGGCCGAGGTAGGCGGGGTAGCCCTCCTCGCCCGGCATCTCCTCGAGCCGGCCCGAGATCTCGCGCATCGCCTCGGCCCACCGGCTCGTCGAGTCGGCCATGAGGGCGACGTCGTAGCCCATGTCCCGGTAGTACTCGGCGATCGTGATGCCGGTGTAGACGCTCGCCTCGCGCGCGGCGACCGGCATGTTCGAGGTGTTCGCGATCAGGACCGTCCGCTCCATGAGCGGCCGCTTCGACTTCGGGTCGACGAGGTTCGGGAACGTCGCGAGGACCTCCGTCATCTCGTTGCCGCGCTCGCCGCAGCCGACGTAGACCACGATGTCCGAGTCCGCCCATTTCGCGAGCTGCTGCTGGGTGACCGTGTTGTGGAGGAGGAGCCCGCCGAACCCCCCCACGAAATTGCTCCCGAACTCGGGAATCGCGACGTCGTAGACGTCGAACGGCCCGTCGTTCTCCTCGGCGATCTCGACGATCTCATCGCAGTAGAGCCAGTCGAGAAGCCGCGGGAGGCGGAAGGCCGGAACCTCGTCCGGGTTCGAGGCCAGCGCGGGGCGCGCGCTCTCCATGAAGCGGACGAACGTGGCCGCTCCCATCCGCTCTCCGTTCCCGAGGTAGTTGTGGATCTCGATCCCTTCCTCGAGGAGGCTCGTGTAGCGGTGGTGGGACCGGTAGAGGCCCTCGATCGTGCCGCGCGAGAGCGGAACGACGTCGGTCGCCGTGTAGGTCGTCCGCTGCGCGCGAACGTAGGCTCCGAGGCTGCGGACCTTCGGGTGCTCGGAGGCGAGCGCCGCCTCGAGCCGAGCGAGGTTGGCGACGCCCCGGACGTAGACCCGATGGTACTCGGTTCCCTGGACCGACCGGCGGGCCAGGGTCGAGGTGATCCCGAAGCGGGCGAGGGCGTAGGCGAGATCGGTCTGCAGCCCGTGGCTTGCGGTGCAGAACTCCACGTCGCCTCGCGAGAACCCGCCGTCCCCGAGGTAGTACCCCCGGAGGAATCCCGCGAGCGCCTCGTTGCCCGCCGAGAGGACCGCCGCAGGGAGCCGCTTCTCGGAGGAGGTCCGGCCGGTGCCGAGGGCGACCAAGAGGTCGGCCAGGAGCCGGCTCGCCACGAGCACGTTGGGCGTCTTCCCCTCCTGGAGGTCCAGCTTCCCCTCGAGACCGAAGAGCGATGCGACGAGGTGCGTGAAGCGGCGGAGGAGCTCCTGGTCGGAGTTCGTGAAGACCACGGTGCGCCCGCCGCGGATGTAGCCCTCGGCGACGAACAGCCCGAGGAATTCGGCGAGGTCCGCCGTCATCGTCGTCGGGATCCGGAGCGCTTTCCCGCGGCGTTGCAGGGGCGGCACGTCGACCTCCAGCCGGGAAGGGTGAGGCGGGGCCGGGGTCTTCCGGACCGAGGCGACGTAGTCGCCGGGACGGAGCTCGCGCGCCGCGGTCTCCCGGAGCGCGCCGTCCGGGCCGAACGTGAACAAGCGGTGGACCGGCGTGACGCGGACGGTCCTCCCGCTCCGCGTCCGGACGCGGACCATCGAGTCGCTCTTGCCCTTGTAGAACGTGCGGGTCCGGCTCCGGACCAGGCGGTCGCCCACCAGCGAGAGGAGCGTGACCTCCTCCCGGGCGCGGACCCATTCGTCGGCGCCGTCCTGGGTGACGTCGCCCTCGCGGCGGGCCGCCTCGTAGAGTTCCGAGATGGTGGTGAGGGCCCCCGATCCGAGCAGTACCGGGGTCTCCCCTCCGACGCACTTCCCCGAGCCGAACGGCCCGGGGATGCACGCCGTCCCTCCCTTCGCGACCGGGAAGAACGAGTCGATGACCCGCTGCCCGGTCACGAGCGGGATGTCCGGCGGGAGCTTCTGCGTGACCGGCCGGGGGATCCGCACGACCCAGCGGTGGGAGAGGTAGAGCGGCACGGTCCCGGTCGGGGTCTTCACCGAGCCGATCTGGTCGCGGATCGTGTAGGTCCCGCTCGCGAGCTCCCCGAGGGTCCCGCGGACGCCGGGCGGGACGAGGATCTTGTGGAGGATGAGGCTCGTCTCCTGGACCGTCCCGAGGATCGTGCCGGGGCCGACCTCCGCGCCGGCCTTCGCGGTCGCCTGGAACTCCCAGCGCTTCTTCTCGTCGAGCGGGGCGGCGACGAACCCCCGCGTGATGAAGTCCCCGACGTTCTTCTGGATCACGTCGAGCGGGCGCTGAACGCCGTCGTAGATCGAGGTGAGGAGACCGGGCCCGAGCTCGACGCTGAGCGCGAGCCCGGTGTTCTCGACCGGGTCGCCCGGCCGGAGGCCCGTCGTGTCCTCGTAGACCTGGACGGTCGCGTGACCGCCGACGAGGCGGATGATCTCGCCGACGAGGCCGAGCGAGCCCACCCGGACGACATCGTACATCTTCGCGCCCTCGAGGCCCTCGGCGATGACGACCGGACCCGAGACCCGTGCGACCACTCCGACCATGGAACCCCCGCCCTCTAGCTCGCCGCGAGCGTGATCCCGAGGACGCGCTTCGCGAGCGCGCTCAGGCTCTCGACCTCGAACTCGCCGGTCGGGGTCGGAACGAAGACCACGAGCGGGCGCATCGACGCGTCCGCATGCACCCGGAGCGCCTCGGAAAGCCGGGGCCGGATCGCCTGGCTCGCAATGAGGAGGCTGAACCGGTCGTCCCCGAGGTACTTCTCGAACTCGGCGACCGCGGTCTCGGGCGTCACCTCGACCACATCCTTGAGGCCGATCAGGCGGAAGCCGATCGCAAGCTCCCGCTCCCCGAGCACGGCCGTCCGGCCGGGGGAGGCTGACGCTTCGGGCACGGCGTCCGGGCGGGGTTCCCGTCTATTTAACGGTGGCCCGACCGCACCGCGCGCTGCCGTCCGCGACGTGCGCGCCGGCCGCCGCGGCGGGGTCCGGCCCGGCGGCCCCGAAGGTCCTTCGCCATCGCGCGGACGAGGTGCCTCCGCCAGAGCGTGGCGTCCTCATCCCGGACCTTCCGCGCCCGCGCGGCGAGCTCGGCGCGCGAGAGCGCCGTGCGCGCGGGCTCGACCTGGAGCCCGGTGAACTCGAGCCGCGAGGCCCGGCGGCCGCGCGGGACGATCGTGTAGAGGAACTGCGAGTGCCGGGTCGGGCCCGCGAGGTGGGTGTTCGTCCAGGAGCGGCGTTCCGGGATCAGACGGACGAGCCGCGTCTTCGTGACCACGACCTTCCCGCGCCGGATCGTGTCGGTGAGGAGGAGCGTCCCTTCCGCGAGCTCCTCGACCGTCCTCCGCCCGTCCTCCCCCATGATCGCGAGGTCGTCGGGCCGGTAGTCGGTCGCCCAGCGGTACGCGGCGTCCGCGGGAAGGGGCAGGCGGACCTTGAAGCGGTAGGAGAACGCGACGAGCGGCATCGGACCTACTTGTACGTCGAGCGGTGGACGTGCTGCTCGTCATCGGTGATCAAGATGCACTCGCCCTCGCACTCGAAGAGGCATGCCTCGCAGACGATGCACTCCGGTCCGTGGATCGCGAGCGACTTCTCGCCGCGGAACTGGAACTTCGCGGCGACCGCGGGGTCGTCGACCACGTCGGGGACCTCCGTGCGCGGTCTCAGCTCGAAGACGTCCGTGGGGCAGACGTCCTTGCAGTGCGAGCAGCCCGTGCACTTCGCGATGTCGATGTCGACCTGGACCATGGGGCGGCCAGGAATCCCGAGGCGTGGGGGTTCATAGCCTTGAATCCAGGGCGTCCCGCCGGGCGTGGAACGGTCGTCCGCCGGGCCGTGGCGGCCCCTCCCCGGGGCGCTTAACGGCGCCGACCCCTTCTGTCCCCCGGGGGCGACCGTGGGGACGCTCTGGCTCGGGACGAGCGGCTGGGACTACCCCGAGTGGGTCGGCAAGGTCTACCCTCCGCGCGGGGTCCCGGACAAACTGCGGTTCTACGCCCGCCTCTTCCCGATCGTGGAGGTGAACTCGACGTTCTACCGGCTCCCTCCTCCGTCGGTCGCCGCCTCGTGGGCCCGCCGGACGCCGTCCGGCTTTCGCTTCGCCGCGAAGTTCCCGCGCTCGATCACCCACGAGCTCCGGCTCGAAGGGACCGACGACGAGCTCGCGCGGTTCCTCGAGGTCCTCGCGCCGCTGCGCTCGAGCGGGAAGTTCGTCGCCGCCCTCCTCCAGCTCCCGCCGTCGCTCCCGTTCGACGCCGCGACCGTCCGCGCCTTCTACGCCACGCTCCCGCACGACCTCCCCGTGGCGGTCGAGTTCCGCGAGCGCTCGTGGCTCGTGCCCGCGTCGTACGCGCTCCTCCGCGAGTTCGGCTTCGCGAACGTCATCGTCGACGGTCCGCACCTCCCCATCGCGCTCGAGGTCACCGCCCCGTTCGCCTACGTGCGGTGGCACGGCCACGGGGGCCGGATCTGGTACGACTACTCCTACTCGGCCTCGGAGCTCTCCGCGTGGGTCCCGAGGTTGCGCGCGCTCGAGGAGGCCGCCCCGGCGGTCTACGGGTTCTTCAACAACCATTTCCGGGGCGATGCCGCGGCGAACTGCCGGTCGCTCGCCGACGAGCTCGGCCTCCCGGCCCCCTCGGGGACGCCCCGGCTCCCGACCGGGACCTAGGACGACCGTCCCCGCTGCCGATGCTGCGGGTCCGGTCCCGCCGAGATCCCCGAGGATAAGCGCTTTCCCGCGTCGGGCCCCCCCAAGGCCGTGTCCGAGGGTCCGGTGGGCTCTCCCCCGTGGCGGGGACGGCTTCGAGGGAAGGTCGCGCTGGTCACCGGCGCGAGCCGGGGGGTCGGTCGGGGCATCGCGTTGGTGCTCGGGGAGGCCGGTGCGACCGTCTACGTCAGCGGCCGAACGACCCGGGGGAAGAGCGGCCCCCACGGGGTGCGGGGCACGATCGACGACACGGCCGACGAGGTGACGCGTCGGGGAGGTCGAGGGGTCCCGGTCCGCTGCGATCACACCGTCGGCCGGGACGTTCGCCACCTCCTCGACGTGATCCGACGGCGGGAACGCCGCCTCGACCTCCTCGTCAACAACGCCTTCGGGGGAGAGGAGGGGAAACGTCCGATCCTCTCCTACGACGAGGTACCGTTCTGGGAGCACGACTTCGACGAATGGTGGCATCGCATGTTCACCGCCTACCTCCGATCGAGCCTCCTCACGACGTTCCACGCGCTCCCCCTCATGCGCCGGACCCGGGGCGGGCTCGTCGTGAACACCCTCTGGTGGAACCGGGGGCGCTACCTCTACGACCTCTTCTTCGACCTTTCCTCGGGCGCGGTGGGGAGGATGGCCTACGGCCTCGACCTCGAACTGAAGTCGAGGGGGATGACCGTCGTGGGGCTCTCGCCCGGCTGGACGCTCACCGAGCACATGGACCATCTTCCTCCCCGGGTGAAGGCGAAGCTGGCGAGCCCGGAGTACATCGGGCGCGCGGTCGTTCACCTCGCGCTCGATCCGCGCCGGCGCCGCCGTTCCGGCCAGGTCCTCGAGATCGGCTCGCTCGCCCGGGAGTACGGGTTCCGGAACGTCGACGGCCGGTTCATCGACTACCACGCCGAGGTCGCGAAGCGGCGACCTCCGGGAGCGCCCCCCGATTGACGGGTCGGCGCTTCCCGGCCCGCGCGGGGCCCTGGGTTCCCGCGGCCGGGTGCGCCTCCCCTCGAACGGCGGCGTCCCGGGGGGTCCGCTCCGGGGAGGGAACGCTCCGTTCTCGGGCCGTTCCACCGTCCCCCGAACCGTCGCTTTAGAGCGCCTTCCCCCTAGGAAGGATGGGTCGTTCCATGGCCGCCTCCCTTTCCGTCGAGCCGGAGCTCCCGCCGGAGCCGGCCGAACCGTTCGGGACGGACGAGCCCGAGCCGCTCGAGCCGTTCCGGCCCGAGGACCGGGCCCCGGTCCCCCGTCTCTCCCCGGCCGCGCTCTCCCCCGCCCCCCGGCCCCGGGGGAAGCGCTCGTCCCCCCTCCTTCCGTCCGCCCCGGCGCTGTTCCCGTGGATCGCCCGCCGGTTCGCCCCGGGCGAGGTCACGATCTGGACCGGGTCCCCGGCCGCCGTCGAGCCGCTCCTCGAGCTCCTCTACGTCGGCGCCGCCGACGTGCGGGGGCGGATCTCGCTCCTCGAGGGGGCGAACCGGTTCCATCCGTACCGGATCGGCGAGCTGGCCCGGGCGTTCGAGCTCGACCCGACCGAGACCGTCCGGAGGATCCGCCTCGCCCGGGCGTTCACCGCCTACCAGATGGTCGCGCTCGTCGAGCGGTGGGCCCCCGAGGTGCGTCGCCACACGCCCACGCTGCTCATCGGGCACGACCTTCCGGCCCTCTTCACGGACGACGAGCTGCCCCGGGAGGAGCGGACCGCGCTCCTCCGCCACGTCGCGAAGACCCTCGCCGCCCTCCTCGCGCGGACCGGCGTCCCGCTCCTCCTCACCCTCGGACCGGACGGGGTCGCGGGGTTCCCCGGGCTCACCGACCAAGGGCTCCGCTGGTCGGACTACGTCACGATCGAGCGCGGGCCGGCCTCGCTCCGCCTCCGGGCCCTGCGGGACGATGCCCGCCTCACGCTGATCCCGCGCCCCGCCGGCCAGGTGGGGCTCGAGGCGTTCGGCGGGGGGTCCGCCGAGGAGGTGATCGCGTGGGACGTACCGCCCCGACGTACCGTCAGGCGCTCGAGGAACGGATGAAGCGCTGGGACGCGTTCGCCCGGCTCCTCACCTCCCCCGAGGATCGGGCGGCGTTCGAGCTCGTCCGCACGGGCGCCCGCCGCTACATCGCCCAGGCGACGTACGTCGGGAGCCCGGATCTCCTCGAGGCGATCCTCCTCTCCGTCCTCACGGACCTCGCGGGCCGGCTCCGGTCCGTGCCGCCCGAGAGGGCGTCCTCCCGCTGACCGTGGACCCGGAGGCTCCGGCGCCCGACGGCTGGCTGCTCGACATCACGGAGAGCCGCGACGGCCGCTCGGTCGTCCTGTGGGTGCGCGAGCAGCGCAGCGGGCGCGTCCGGCGCACCGCGGTCGACTACCGTCCCCCGTTCCTCGTCACCGGGCCGAAGGGCGCGCTCGTCGCGCTCGCCCGCCGCCTCGCCTCCGACCCCGCCGTCGCCTCCGCCGACCTCGGCGTCGGCCGGCCGTCGCTGTTCGACCGGCGCGCACGTCCCCTCGTGCGGGTCGTGCCCCGCGAGAACCCGCGCCGACGGGCCCTCGCCCGCGCGATCGACGCGGCGGGCGGCTACACGACGTTCACGCTCTACGATGTCGACCTCGCCCCGCCGCAGCTCTACCACCTTGAGCACGGCCTCTACCCGTTCGCCCCCGTCGTCGGCCCGGGCGCCCACCTCACCGCGACCGAGCCCCCCGAGACGGTCGACTACGTCCCGCCGCCGCTCCGTCTCGCCCGGCTCGAGGTCCACCTCGCGGGCGAGCGCCGCGGGCGCCTCGCTCCGGCCCACGGCCGGATCGGGGCGGTCCGCCTCGGTCCCGTCACGCTCGAGGGGCCGGAGGAGGCGCTCCTGCGCTCGGTCGTCGCCGAGCTCGCCCGCGCGGACCCGGACGTCCTCCTCACCGAGGGCGGGGACGCGTTCGACCTGCCCTGGCTCTACCGTCGGGCGGAGGCGTGCGGCCTCGCCCCGGAGGAGTTCACGCTCGGGCGCGAGCCCGGGCCGTTCCGGCCGAGCCGACCGGCCCGCTCGTTCACGTCGTACGGGCGCGTCCTTCACCGGGCGGCGACCTACCCGCTCCCCGGGCGGTTCCACATCGACCGGGCGAACTCGTTCCTCTACGACGACGCCGAGCTCGCCGGCCTGGTCGACGCGGCGCGCCTCTCCCGCCTGTCGCTCCAGACGGTCGCGCGCCAGTCCCCGGGGACCTGCTTCACGGCGATGGAGATGGCGCACGCGCTCGCCCTCGGCGTCCACGTGCCCTGGAAGAAGAACCGTCCCGAGCAGTTCCGCACCGGCGCGACGCTCGTCGCGGCCGACCGCGGCGGCGTGATCCTCCTCCCGCCGGTCGGGGTCCACGACCGCGTCGAGGAGTTCGACTTCGCGAGCCTCTTCCCCCACCTCATGGTCCGCAAGAACCTCTCCGCGGAGACGCTCGAGTGCCGCTGCTGCCCCGCGAGCCCGATCCGGGCCCCCGGGCTCGGTTACCGCTCCTGCACGCGGAGGATCGGCCTCATCCCCCGCACGCTCGCGCCCCTCATCGCCCGGCGCCTCGCCTACAAGGCCGCCCGCCGCGACCCGTCCCTCCCGCCGGAGGAGGCGCGCCGCCTCGGCCACCGGGTGAAGATGCTCAAGTGGATCCTCGTCACCGCCTTCGGCTACCAGGGCTACCGCAACGCGCGGTTCGGCCGGATCGAGTGCCACGAGGCGATCAACGCCTACGCCCGGGAGCTTCTCGCCGCCCTCTCGCGCGAGGCGGAGCGGGCCGGCTACTCGGTCGTCCACGGGATCGTCGATTCGCTCTGGCTGCGCCCGCGCGACCCCGGGCAGCCGCCCGACCCCGAGGCGTTCGCCCGAGGGGCGAGCGAGCGGTTCGACCTTCCGCTCGGCTACGAGGGCCGCTACCGCTGGATCGTCTTCCTGCCCGCGGTCACGCACGGCCTCGGCGTCCCGAACCGCTACTACGGCCTCTACGAGCACGGGGAGTACAAGCTCCGCGGGATCGGCGGCCGGCGGCACGACACCCCCGGGCTCGTCCGACGCCTCGAGCTCGAGCTGCTCGAGCTGTTCAAGGGGGCGCGGGACGCCGAGGAGTTCCGCGCCCGGCTGCCCCGGGCGCTCGCCCGGGCCGACCTGTTCGCCGAGAAGGTCCGGGACGGCTCCTGGCCCCTCGAGGAGCTCCTGGTCTCCCACCGGATCGGCCAGTCGCCCTCCGCGTTCGTCACGTTCACCGACTCGGTCGCCGCGCTGCGCCAGCTCCACGACGCCGGCGCCCCCCGCGACGCCGGCGAGATGGTCCGGTTCGTCGTGCTCGACCGGCGCAGCCGTTCGTTCCGCGACCGGGTCCGCGCCGCCGAACTTCTCGAGGGCAACGAGCGGTACGACGTCGGCGCCTACCTCGAGCTGCTGGCGCGGGAGGCCGAGCTGCTGTTCGCCCCGTTCGGCTGGAACCGGCAGGAGCTTCTAAAGCGGTGGGACGCCCCCGAACCGCCCGAGCGGGACCCGTACCGTTCCCCCGAGGCGCGCGCCCAGCGTCCGCTCGCCCGGGCCCCGTAGGCCGGTCCAGAACGCCCG
>JAWOKS010000017.1:0-29333 GCA_033854115.1 Thermoplasmata archaeon | reverse complement strand
CTCGCCCGCGGCGATTCGCGAAAGGATGTCTCCGGGCTTCCGTGCGGCTGCCCGCAGCTCAGAGCTCGACCTTGATGCCGAGTTTCTCGGTGAGCTCCTTGTAGCGGTTGCGGATCGTGACCTCGGTGACGCCGGCGACCTCGGCGACCTCGCGCTGGGTCCGGCGCTCCCCGCACTGCACGCTCGAGATGTAGATCGCGGCGGCGGCGACCCCCGTCGGCCCTCGGCCGCTCGTGAGCTCGCGGTCGGTCGCTTCGCGGAGGATCTCGTTCGCCCGCGACTGGATCTCGCCCTTCAGCTTGAGCTCGGAGCAGAACCGCTGGATGTAGTCCTGGGGACGGGTGGGGAGAAGGCGGAGCCGGAGCTCCCGGGTCATGAACCGGTACGTCCGGCCGATCTCCTTGCGGCCGATGCGCGACTTCGAGGCGATCTCATCGAGCGTCCGGGGCACGTTGCACTGCCGGCACGCCCCGTAGAGCGCCGCCGCGACGACCCCTTCGATCGAACGGCCCCGAATGAGGTTCTTCGTGACCGCCTTGCGGTAGATCATCGCGGCGGTCTCGCGGACGTTCCGCGGGAGGGCCATGCCGGAGGCAATGCGGTCGAGCTCGGCGAGCGCGAACGCGAGGTTACGCTCGAACGCGTTGGAGACCCGGATCCGGCGCTGCCACTTCCGCAGCCGGTAGAGCTGGGCGCGGTTCCGCGTCGGGATCGACTTCCCGAACGGGTCGCGGTTCTTCCAGCCGATCTCCGTGGAGAGTCCTTTGTCGTGGATCGTGAGGGTCGCGGGGGCGCCCGTCCGCGCGCGCTTCTCCCCCTGCTCCGCGTCGAAGGCGCGCCACTCGGGGCCCTGGTCGATCATCGCCTCCTCCAGGACGAGCCCGCACTCGTCGCAGACGACCTCCCCCCGCTCGTAATCGCGGGTGAGGTGGGCCGACCCGCAGCTCGAGCACCGCGTGGTCGCGGCGAGCTCGTCCGGGTGGGGGCCCGCGGGCTTCTCGGCCGGCTGGGGCGCGTTGGTCGTGGGTCCGACCCCGGAGCTCATGCGCGGTAGACCTCCGAGCCGAGGAGCGCCGCCCCCTCGAGGGGGTTCGGAGTTCGGCGGGGGCGCACGAGAACGTACGGCCGCGCGACCGGGCCGAACACGCGGACCACCCGGCCCTCAAGGGAACCGCGCGCATCCCGGATCGTGGAGCCCTCGGGGGCGTACTCGCTCGTCGCCGAGCGGACCGTGACGAAACCTGAGGGAGTGACCGCGAGAACCGTACCCACCAACTCTGTCCGACCGCGGCCGGGGCTCCGCGCCAAGTGATATAAAGGACTTTCGTAGAGTATAAGACGATTACTGTCGATGCCGAGAGCGGGGACGGCGCGGCAGAGCCCCTGCGGAGCTTCCGCGGCCCCCGGAGGCGGCGGGCAGGGTGCTCGCGAGCCCCGGAGGGACGTAGGCGCTCGTGAACGCCAATCGCTCCGGCCGGACGAACGACGTCGACGCTGACGGCGGACGATCCGCCCGCCCGTTCCCGGGCGCGGACCTCGAGGGCTCAACGCGGATCGGCTCGCCGTCCACGTCCGCTGAACCGTCGGGTTCAGCTTCCCTCTCGTCTCCGAACGGCTCGTCCGCGGGCGGGCCGCCCGGTCCCGGCCCACCGGTCTCGGCACCGTCGCCCTCCTCGAACGCGCCGTCCCACGTCGGGGAGATCTCGACGGAGCCCTCGACCGCATCCTCCGACGAGGGTGCCGGCCGATCCTCGGCCAGCCGGTCGACCTCGTCCCAGAGCTCTTCGACCTCGCCCTCGGGGGCGGCGAAGCGGCGCTCCTCGCTCAGGACCTGACGGACCTGCGTCATGAGACGGACCGCGCCGGACGCGTCGTGCGCCTGGGATTTGATCTGCTGGAGGCGGCGCGCGAGGTTCCGGGCCTCGACGAGGATCTCCTCCTCCTCTTCGGGGGGGATCGTCGCGACCGGCGGTTCCCGGGGGATCCGCGCGACGAGCTTCCGCGTCGCGACCAGATGCTCGGCGCTCGCGAAGAGGTTGGGTTCCTGAAGGCCCTGCACGATCCCCGCGAACGATGCGACCGCGTCGCGGACATCCTCGCCCCGGTCCCGCGCGCGTCGTATCGACGTGCCGAGCGCGCGCGCCTCCTCGAGGACGAAGCGCGGAACGGCGCCTTCGAGCACGGAGAGCGCGAACGTGGCGTTCGTTCCGGCCCGTTCGAGAGACTCGACGGTCAGGGGCTCCGCGAGGAGCTGGGCCCGCGGGTCGCCGATGCGGGCTTCGAGCCGCAGGAGATCGATCCCCACCGCCTCCGCCACGGCGCGGAGCTCGTCGACCCGGCGGAGGAGACCGCTCAACCAGCCCCAGTCCTGTTCCGCTCGCGCGAGCAGCGTCTCGGCCCGCTCCACGACCGCGCTCGCTTCCCCGAGCGCCCCGGCGCGGACCTCCTCCTCGAAGCCGTTGCGGAGCGCCGCGCTGGGGAACGGGAGCCCGGCGACGAGGAGGGGTCGTGCGCGATCCTCGACCGTCTCGAGCCGTCGCGCGAGCTCCGCGAAGGGGGAGGGAGGGCTCGGCATGTTCGGGAGCCCCCCCAAGCCCTGCGTGGGATATGCAGGCTTCGCCTGCCCCCGTGGGCCCACAAAACGGCTGGGTCCGAGCGGTTGGCGACCCCCCGAGCTCCTCTTTCCGCCGTGCGACGGAGCCGGAAGGCCCTCGGCCCCGACGGTGACCCTGGCGGCGACCGGTTGAGGTTCCGACGCGCTTCCCCAGGAGCGGGGCTGGTTCGCCGGACCGTCAGCCCCCCGAGAACGTGGACACGACCGTGAGATGCATCGGAGCCTGAATGCGCGTGTCCAGCGGGATGGAGGTCCCGTCGAGCAGCACGGCGGAACCCTCGGGCGCCTGCGCGAGCGACCGCAGGAGCTCCCTCACCCGCGTGCCCGGCTCGACGTCCACCACGCGCAGCTCGGACCGGTTCGCCCGGGCGAGCTCCACCTCCACCCGGACCCGGGAGGAGGCGCTGAGGGGGAGATGTTCCGGCGGGGGGCTCCCCGCCACCCCGCCCTTTGAACTCCCGCGATGCATACGCATCACCAGATCTCGAATCTGGCGCCTTGGCCGAGCTAGGCTACCTCAGCACCCGCGGCAGGTGAGATGTGACCCGTCTTAGCGGTTTGCGGACCCGACCGGCTCGAGCGGCCCCGCCGGGTACCGCCCGCGAGGAACGGACGTCCCTGCGCGTCGTGCGGGTGACCCCAATCCAGAGGGTCGCCCGCTCCAGGAGGGTCCGAACCGGGAACGTGTCCCCACGCCACGCAGGGGCAGCCGGGGGCGCGGGACCGTGGTCCCGGGGCTATCGGGGGAAGCGACTCTACCCCGGCGGGAGCGGCTTCCCGCACTTCGCGCAGAACGTCGCGGCCCGAGGGTTCGGCCCGCCGCACGCGGGGCAGAACTTGGTGTCGCCCGCTGGCGCCGCCGAGGGCATCGCGGTCCCGGCCTGCGGCGGCATGGTCCCTCCGCCGCTGCGGGCCCACGAGATCACCGGGTCGAACTTGATGTAGGCGATCAGGAGGATGACGCCGAGGATGATGCCCCCGAGGATGAAGCCGAGGACCATCCAGATGAGGGTCTTGCTCTTCGCCCGCTCGTACTGGCGCTGGTCGACGAGCGCTTCGATCTCCCGCATCTGCGTGTAGATGATGAAGTCGACCACGCCGAAGATGATGATGAAAATCGCCGGCAGGAGCAGGGAACCGAGGCCCACGCCGCAGTACGCGCCCCCACCCAGAGCCCCGCACGTGCTCGCTGCCCACCCCAGGAACGCCGCGTAGGCGATCCCTCCGATGAGCAGGAGGATCCCGAAGATGATCGCGAGGATGCGCACGATGTGCAGCATCGACTTGATCGACTGGACTTCGGGCGGTTCCATGCCTGGTGCCATACCGTATCCTGAGGTACCCACGGCTTCTTCCCCCGAAGGGGGGACCGTGGCGTGGTTCTTAGACCCTTCGTTCGAGACGGAGGGTGCCGTCAGAGCGCGTTTTCCCCGCCCTCGGGCCGTCCTCGCCCCGGAGCGCGCACCGCGGGTCTTCTTCGAGGAGATCGACCGGGCACAAGCGTACCCCGTCGGGAGACCGTCCGTTCCCCGTGGCGCCGCACCCCCCTCGCGACCGAAGGAGGGAGGTCCCGTGAGATGAGCGGGGCCGGAGCGGTGGAGGTTCGTCGCGTGGTCGAGGAGGAGTGGCGCGAGCTCCGTGAACTGCGGCTCCGGGCCCTTAGGAGCGATCCCGTCGCCTTCGGATCTACCTGGGAGGAGGAGGCCGCCCGCCCGGACCCCTTCTGGCGAGAGCGGGCCGTACGGGGCGCCTCGTCGGCCACTTCGTCGCAGTGGGTCGCGGTCGAGAACGACCGGCGTCTTGTGGGGACCGCCGTGGGAGCGTTGGTCGAGGACCGGCCGCACATCTTCGGGATGTGGGTCGAACCTGAGCTCCGCGGCCGAGGGATCGGAGGCCGGCTTCTCGACGCCGCGCTCGCGTGGCTTCGCGCGGCCTCCCCGGGGCGCGCGGTCCTCCTGGACGTGAACCGCAAGCAGACCCGGGCGGTGGTGCTGTACGAGGCGCGAGGATTCCGGTTCACCGGTCGCTCCCGCCCGCTCGAGCATACGGCGGACGAGTTCGTCGACGAGATGGAGCGCCCCCCGCGCGGGACGCGAATCGACCCCCGCTAACGCCCCGGTCCCGGTGGCGCTACAGGCGGCGTCGAAGCCAGTACTGTTCGAGCACGACCTTCTGGGTGTGGTAGACCGCACTCGGCTCTCGGAACTCGAGCTCGGGCCGGGGCGCGGCCAGGAAGTTCCCCCGCACGAACGCGCTCTTCCCTCTCGCGACCTCGAGGAAGCAGGCGCCGTAGCCGTCCCACGCCTCGGGAGTTCCCCGGCCGAGGAGCTGCCCGGCGAGGTTGTGGGCAACGACCTTCGCCTGACCCTGCGCGAAAACGCCGGCCTTCGGGAGCACCGGCACGTACCCGTGGGGCGTCGGGACCGCGGTGACGTCCCCGATCGCGTAGACGCCCGGCTGATCGGTCTGGAGGGTCCCGGGGTCGACCGGGATCCAGCCGGAGCCGTCCGTGAGACCTGCGTCGACCACCGGTCTCGGCGCCCGGTGCGGAGGGACGCAGACCAGGAGGTCGTACGCGAGCGGATCGCCGTCCTCGAACACGACGCGCCCGTCGACGACCTCGCGGAGCGAGCGCTTCGGGTGGTAGGCGATCTCGCGGCTTTCGAGGAGCGCCCGGACCTTGGCCCCGTTCTCGGGACCCGCCGCCGGCAGCGGCGCTCCCTCCGGGGTGAAGAACTCGATCCGCACCTTCGGACGCAGACCCCGGCGACGGAACGCGTCGTCGAGGAGGAGCGCGATCTCGTAGGGGGCGGCGGGACAGCGGAACGGGACACGGGCGACCCCGATCGCGACCGTGCCACCCTCGAACGCCTCGACGGCGCCGCGGAGGCGCACCGCGGCGTCGAGGTCGTACATGTGATGGCCGTGCTCGGCCAGTCCCGGAATGGTGCTCGGGGCCAGCTCCGCGCCGAGGGCGATGACGAGGTGGTCGTACGGGAGGTTGCCCCCTGTGAGCCGGACGGAGCGGTTCCTCAGGTCGAGCGCGGTGACCTCGTCCCGCACGACCTGGATGCCGTGCCGGTCGAGTCGTGCGAAGCGCTGCTGGACCTGATCGGGCGTGCGGGTGCCCATCGCCACCCAGGGCAGGGAGGGTGGGAACAGGAACTGCTCGCGTCGATCGACCAGCGCGATCGCGACGCGGTCCTTGGTCCGCCGTTTCAGCTCGGTGGCGAACGTGACGCCCCCGATGCCCCCTCCGAGGACCACCACGCGTTCGACCATGCCCGTCGAACCGCCATCCTGCGCACCGACCCGAGCGGGTAAAGGGTTTCGGGCGCCGGCCTTCCCGACCTCGGACGGCGTGCCGGACCGTCACTCCGCGATCCCGTCGGGGACTCGGACCCCGAGGCACGGGCCGGGCGCGGGGGGCCGGGCCGATCGGGCGCTCGGCACGGGGGCCGAGCCCATATCCGTCCCGGGCCTCGGCCCGCGACCGTGGCAAGGCGGCGCGCCGGCGGAGGCGGAAGAAGGGCCGGGCCTCCGGGCGCGCGGCTTCCCTCCGGTGCCCTGAGCCCGCGCGACCGGCGCCGCCACGTCCGGGCGAGCTTCGACCGAACGGTGCCGCGCGAGTGGGCGCGGTATCAGGTCGAGGACTGGCGAGTTCTCCACCGGACGCTACGCGAGCGGTTCCTCCGGCGGCACCTTCGGGGGATCCCCGGCACCGTGCTCGAGCTCGGCCCTGGGCCGGGCCGCTTCACGCCGATCCTCCGCGAGCGGCCCCGCACCCTCGTCGTGGGCGTCGACCTCTCCCGGGCGGCGCTCGGGGCGGCCCGGCGCCGGGCCCGCCGCGGGCCGGCCCTCGCGACGACGGCCTGGGTGCAGGGGGCCGGTGAAGCCCTTCCGCTCGCCGACGGGTCGGTCGCCGCCGCGGTCGCGTTCGGCAACATCGTCGGGTTCGCCTCGGTCGAGGGTCCGGCCGTGCTCGGGGAGCTCGCCCGGGTGACCCGGCCAGGAGGGAGGTTGCTCGTCGACTTCGTCTCCCCCGCGGCGGCGCTCCGGGAGTTCTTCTACCTCGCTGCCCGGCAGCGGCTCCTTCCTCGGATCCTCCGGCGGCCGGAGTACTACCTCATCGACCGGGTCCTCGCGACCGGTTTCCAGCCGCTCGACCCCCGTCGCCTCGCGAACTGGGAGTTCCGGTTCTACCACGCGGAGGAGGCCGAGCGCGTGGTCGCGAGGGCCGGGTTCCGCGTCGAGGAGGTGATGGGCGTCGGCCCGATCGCGGGCTTCCAGGACGAGGTCGCGGCGATCGCGCGACGCGCCTCCCGGACGTGGACCTCGCTCCTCCGTCTTGAGGAAGCGGTCGGTCGGGACCACGGGTCCCTCGAGGCCGGCGACGGGTTCCTCGTGCGTGCCGTCCGTCGATGAACGCTCGCCGTCCGTCCCGCGGCCCGGCGGACCCGGGCGAGACCGTCTAGAGGCCGAGGCTCGTGCCGAGCATGCTGAACGCCCGGCGTCCCGCGTCGGAGGTGAACCGCACGAGGGGGGGCGACTCGCGGGCCCGCTCGTTGCTCCGTCCCGAGAGGAGCGCCTCGACAAGCCGGGCCTGCGTCCAGCGGACGATGACCGAGGGGGGTTCCGTAACGTCCGTCGCGACCGAGACCACGCCCTCGGGACCGAGCCGGAGCACCGCGGCCTCCGATTCGGTCTCGAAGCGCCAGGACTGGGGCAGCGCGAGGCCGTCCTTCATCATCTCGTTGTGGTGCGCCCGGAACCTCGCCTCGAGCTGACGACCGGCGGCGAGGAGCGCGTCCGAGAGCTGACCCATTGCTCTGTTCGGGTGAAGGTCGTCCCTGAATATCAACCGGCGCCGTGCGGGACTGCGGTCCGAGATCGCGGGGGTTGGCAAGGCCGTCGGCTCCGCGCGACCCCGGAGGGGGAGGAGGCTGGAGTCCCGATGACGGCCCCGGTCGAGCGGCGGACCCTGACTCCCACCTTCCTTGGGGCCGCCGACGTGAAGCCTCTCACCGAGTTCTGCCGCCGCCGTCCCGAACGTTCCGGCGTGCGACTCCGTCGCGTGGAACCGTGCCGCGAAGGCTCCGCGGAGGCGCTCCCGGGGCGGAAGAGGGATGCGTCAACCGCCGTTGACGCGCGCGCCTCCGGTCGCCGTTAACTGCTCGCCGGAGCTCATTACCGGTGATGGTCGCGGTACGACCCGTCGCGAAGATCTGGATGGACGGTCGCCTCGTCGACTGGGAAGCGGCGAAGATCCACGTGCTGACGCACGGCCTGCACTACGGGTACGCGGTCTTCGAGGGGATCCGCTGCCACGCGACGGCGCGCGGACCCGCGATCTTCCGGCTCGGGGACCATCTCGAGCGGTTCGTCAACAGCGCCCGGATCTACCGGATGCGCCTTCCCTACACCCAAGCGGAGCTCGAGCGGGCGTGCGTCGAGCTCGTCCGCTCGAACGGGCTCGACGCAGCGTACCTCCGGCCGATCGCGTTCTCGGGGTACGGCGAGATGGGGCTTGACCCGACCAAAGCGCCGGTCGAGGTCGCGGTCGCGATGTGGTCGTGGGGCGCGTACCTCGGGGAGGAGGGACAGCAGCGCGGGGTGCGGGCCCACATCTCGAGCTGGATGCGCATGGACTCGCGGTCGCTCCCGCCGCAGGCGAAGTGCGCGGCCAACTACGCGAACAGCGCGCTCGCGAAGATGGAGGCGGTCTCGGCCGGCTACGACGAGGCGATCCTCCTCAACTCTGCCGGGATGGTCGCGGAGGGTCCGGGCGAGAACATCTTCCGCGTGAAGAAGGAGGTCGTGAGCACCCCGCCCGCGAGCTCGGGCATCCTGCGCGGGATCACGCGGGACTCCGTGATCCAGTTCCTCGCGGACGAGGGCCTCACGTTCCACCGGACCGACTTCACGCGGGAGGAGCTCTTCACCGCGGACGAGCTCTTCTACGTCGGGACCGCGGCGGGGATCACTCCGATCCGCGAGGTCGACGGGCGCGCGATCGGCGACGGCAAGTTCCCGATCACCGCGCGGCTCCAGAAGCGCTACAAGGACGCGACCGAGGGTCGCCTTCCCGAGCGCGACGGCTGGCTCACGTACGTGCGCTAGGCGCGTCGCGGGTCCCCGCCGTCGCGAGGTCGACCCCGAGACCGGGGAGCGCCTCGTTGGCCGCATCGAGCGACCGGGCGGTCCATGCCTCGAGGGCGCGCCGCGTCGGGGCGTCGAGGACGAGCGCGGGCCAGGACCAGTGGACCGCGACCTGGTCGCCGGCCCGCACCCGACCGAGGACGCGGGGGTCGTAGGCGAGCGCGCGGCGTGTCCCGTCCCGGAGCGTGAGGCGGGACCGCTCGACCGCGAGCGACGGGCCGTCGAGCTCGAGCGTCCCGTTCCGAACGCCCGCGACCTCCGCCCACGCGGGGCGGCACGCCTCCATGTTGACGAGGGTCGTGGGGACGTGCCCCGTCACGGCCCCGACGCCAACGAACGCGACGTGGAAGACGTGGTGCGCGACCGGGTGCGGCGGAAGGTGCTCGTCGAGCCGGCGCGCGATCGAAGGGGGGAGGCCGCGACGGGTGAGCGCCCCGAGGAGGGCGCGGAACCTCGCCCGGTCGACGGCCTCGAGGAGCTCGTTGCCGATCCAGTACGCCTCGACGACCTCGCGGTCGAACGGGTCCCGCCCGTTCGCCTCGGCGATCGCCTCGAGGTACGGCATCAGCGCCTCGAACCTCGCGAGCGCTGCCTGGGCGTGCGGTGACCCCCGGCCCCGAACGATCGCCTCGTAGAGGTGCGGCTCCGCGTCGGCGGGGCCGCAGTACGCGAGGCGGTTCGTGGCGATCGAGAAGCGGGCGCCGAGCGCGAGGCCGTCCATGCCGCGGGCTAGGCCGTGGGCCGGAGAAGCCGGGTCCCGCGGGCGTACTCCCAGGTCGCCCGCAGGAGGTCCGTGCCGAGCGCGACGATCACCCCGGCCGTGACCACGGCGGCCCCGACGAGCGGCAGGAGCGGGACCGCCCCGCCGCGCGCGACGATGCCGAGGAGCCAGGTGATCGGGAAGCCGAGGACGAGGACCGAGGTGGCGACGCCGAGGTCGAGGCGGGCGAGCCCCGTGTACCACGTGAGCACGAACCCGGTGAGCAGCGCCGCGCTGATCCCGACCCACGCCCACTGTCCGCCCGAGAGATGGGCCACCCCGCCCCACTGGCTCGTGAGCGCGAGGTAGCCGGCGAGGAACACCGCGCCGAAGCCCATGCGGCCGAGCGCGACGGTCGTCCCGCGGAGCCGCGTGAGCG
Organism: Thermoplasmata archaeon; assembly: GCA_033854115.1. Classification (GTDB taxonomy): domain Archaea; phylum Thermoplasmatota; class Thermoplasmata; order Lutacidiplasmatales; family UBA184; genus Lutacidiplasma. Next base: position 19,421 of record JAWOKS010000017.1, on the reverse strand, counting down.
CCCGCTTCGAGAGCGAGTACTCGACCGCCCAGAGGACCGTCGCGGCGAGGACGTAGAGGGTCCCATCGGTCCAGACGGGCTCCGTGAGCGAGAGGAGGAGGACGTTGCCCCCCATGAGGAGGCCCGCCGCGAGGGCGGCGCGGGGATGGAACCGCTCGCGCAGGGCGACCACGGCGAGGACCGTCGCGAAGAGGAACAGGGTCCGGTAGACGAACGAGGCGGTGACCTGGCCGCCGTCGGCGGTCGCGAGCTGCAGCCCCCGGAAGAACAGAAGGAACGGGACCGCGCCGCCGACGAGGCCGATGAGCGCGAGCGCGCCCCAGTCGCGCCGCGCGACGCCCGCCCTCGAGCGGACGGCGACGACCGCGGCGACGGGCGTGAGGAGTCCGGCGACCGCGAGGTTGCGGACGGTGACGAACGCGTCCGAATTCGTCCCCTGGACCGCGTAGCCGTTGAGGAACGTCGACACGCCGCTCAGGAGCGCGGTCGCGAGCACGAGCAGGACGCCGGGTCCGACCCACCGAGCCACCGAGGAGCTGGTACGTTCCATGGTGCCACCTTACGTTCGAGATTCGAGCGGTCGTGCTTCTAAAGACTGTTCGTGAACCCGGCTCGAGCCCGCCCGGGAGGGGGCGGGGGCCGCGGGGTTTTTCGCGATTTCGAGCGCCTCCTCCGCCTCGGCGTCGCTGAGGCGGCGGACCGCGAACCCCGCCTGGACCACCACCCAGTCCCCGGGCCGGGCCTCGGGAAGGTAGAGGAGCTGGGCCGTGCGCACCACGCCGCCCCCGTAGTCGACCGTGGCGCACGGGGTCGCCGGGTCCTCGGCGGTGATGCGAACGATACGGCCGGGGATCGCGAGGCACATGGCTAGCGCGAGCCTCCCCAGGAAGATGAAGGCTCTCGCGCGGCCGGGTGGGTGCGGGGAACCGACGGCGCTCCGTTCTCCTCGAACGTCACGGTCCGCAGGACGATCGCCTGGGCGCGCGGATCGCCAACGTCGTACGAGCGTTCGATCTCGAGCGTGGCGTCCGCCGCGGCGCTCCCCCGCATGCCCGTGCCCCAGAGCGCGCGCAGGCGGGCCTCGTCCGGGTGCGCCAGGGCCCCGAGCCAGAGCCGCGCCCGCACGACGCGCGCCCCGCCGTGGTCCCGGGCGAGGTCGTTGACCTTGCGCCGGAGGTCCTCGAAGAACGCCTGCTCGTGCACGGATCACCTCGGGGGGGCCCCTGGCCCGTCCCTCGCGAGCTCCCCCGCGATGCGCCGGGCCGTCGCGTCGACCGCGGCCTCCACCTCGGGGGAGAGCTGCTCGCCCGGGCGGAGGTCCGAGGCCTCGATCGCGTAGACGACGAGCCGGCGCGGGAGACGCCCGAGCGATCGTCCGAGCTCGTAGGCCTCGCGGACGGAGAGCGCGTGCGAGGACGTCGGGCGCTCCGACCGCAGCGCCTCGAGGGCCCCCGCCTCGATCCGACGGACGGTTCCCGGCGCCGCTCCCGAGAGCGCGGCGTCGACGAGGATCGCGAGGGAGGCTCCCTCCCACAGGTCGAGGAGCGCCATCGGGTCGGTGAGCGGCTCCACGAGGCGCACCGCGGGATCCACGTGACCTCGAAGGGCCCGGACGACGCGGGCGCCGCAACCATCGTCCCCGCGGGCCGTGGCCCCGAGACCGACGACGACCGGACCCGGGGGGGTCGGACCGGTCGTTCGAACGGCCGCGCTCGCGCTCACGTCCGCTCGAGGTCGAGGCGGAGGAAGTGGGTCGAGCACGAGATGCAGGGGTCGTAGTTCCGGATCGCCCGCTCGCAGCGGTCGGTGAGCGCCGCGTCATCGAGGTCGATGAGGCGCGTCACGAGGGCGCGGAGGTCGTCCTCCATCCGGCGCTGGTTCTGGGAGGTCGGGGGCACGATCTTCGCCTCCTCGATGCGACCGCCGGCGCCGAGGCGGTAGCGATGGTAGAGCATTCCCCGCGGCGCCTCGGTGATCCAGGCGCCCGTTCCTCCCCGGATCTCGCTCGGGGGCTCCACGTACGGCGTGCTCGGCGGGCGGTACCGGTCGAGGAGGCGGAGCCCCTCCTCGCACGCGAGGACCGTCTCGACGGCACGGACGACGATCGACCGGTACGGGTTCCGCACCTCCCGGCCGAGGCCGGCCGCGCGGGGCGCCGCGGCGGCCCGGGGGGTGAGGCGGTCGAAGTTGAGCGCGTAGCGAGCGAGCGGGCCGACCAGGTAGGAGCCGCCTCCCCGGCGCACGCTGTGGAGCGCGGTGGAGTGCGGCACCTGCACCTCCTCGAAGGCGGTCTCGAAGTCGGCCGCGTCGATCTCGAGGCCACCGCTCGACGCGACCTTGCCCTCGTTCATCGGGTACTCGTCGGGGTGCCGCAGGGCGACGAACTCGTACGGCTCCTCGATGTCGGGGAACGTGAGGGTCGACGTGAGGCGGACGGTCGCCTCGGCGAGCTCGAGCGCGCCGCGGAGCGTCGCGCGGAGCTGGTCGAGCTCCTCGGGGGTCGGGAGGCGGTAGAAGCCGCCGACGCGGACGTTGATCGGGTGGATCTCCCGGCCTCCGATCGTGGTGACGACGGCGTTGCCCGCCTTCTTGAGCGCGAGCCCCTGCTGCACGATCTCGGGGTGGTCCCGCGCGAGCCGGATCGCATCCGGGTAGCCGAGGAAGTCCGGGGCGTGGAGGAGGAAGATGTGGAGCGCGTGGCTCTCGATCCACTCCCCGCAGTAGAGGAGGCGGCGGAGGTCGCGCAGCGCCCCGTCCACGTGGAGGCCGAGCGCGCGCTCCATCGCGTGGCACGAGCTCATCTGGTAGGCGACCGGGCAGATGCCGCAGATGCGCGCGGTGATGTCCGGCGCCTCGGTGTACGCCCGTCCCCGGAGGAGCGCCTCGAAGTACCGGGGCGGCTCGAAGATGCGAAGCTCGACGTGCTCGACCTCGCGGCCGTGCACGCGGACTTTGAGCGCTCCCTCGCCCTCGACCCGGGCGAGGTAGTCGACCGCGATCGTGCGCTCGGTCATCGGGCTCCCTCCTCGACTGCCGCCCCGGCGTCCCGGAACGCGGGCGCCGCGGCGTTGAACGTGCGGTAGACCCGGCGGACCGCGTCGGCCTCCATCCCGAGCTCGCGCAGGCGGCGGGTGAGCGCGGCGGTGTTCGGAGTGTCCTGCGGGCCGAAGCAGCCGTAGCATCCGCGGTGGTACGCGGGGCAGATCGCGCCGCAGCCGGTCTGCGTCACCGGGCCGAGGCACGGCGTTCCGTGCGCGACGACGACGCACACGTTCCCCCGCCGCTTGCACTCGACGCAGACGCTCTCGGTCGGGAGGTTCGGCGCCCGGTCGCCGAGGAACGCGCTCAGGACCTCGAGGAGCTGGCCCTTGTTGATCGGGCACCCCCGGAGCTCGAAGTCGACGGGGACGTGCGCCGCGATCGGCGTGGAGGTCGCGAGGCTCGAGAGGTACTCGGGACGCGCGTAGACGGCCTTCTGGAACTCGGCCAGGTCGGCGAAGTTCCGGAGCGCCTGGATCCCGCCCGCGGTCGCGCAGGCCCCGATCGTGACGAGGACCTTCGACTGCGCCCGGACCTCCTTCACGAGCTCGAGGTCGTGGGGGGTCGTGATCGAGCCCTCGACGATCGAGACGTCGTAGGGCCCCTCGACGGTCGCGCTCGTCGCTTCCCGGAAGAGCGCGATGTCGACCGCCCCGGCGACCGCGAGGAGCTCGTCCTCGCAATCGAGCAGGGTCAGCTGGCAGCCGTCGCACGACGCGAACTTCCAGACGGCGAGCCGCGGACGCGGGAGGCGCGGCATCGCTAGACCTCGCGGACCGCGAGGTACGGGCCGAGACGGCGGTAGGAGAAGACCGGGCCGTCCCGGCAGACGAACTCGGGTCCGAGCTGGCAGTGCCCGCAGAGGCCGAGCGCACACTTCATGTTCCGCTCCATGGAGAGGTAGATCGCGTCCGGGGCGAGCCCCCGGGCGAGGAGCGCCTGCGTCGCGAACCGCATCATCACCTCGGGGCCGCAGACGAACGCGACCGTCTCCGCGGGCTCGAACCGGGTGTCGGGGAGCCGCGTCGTGACGACACCGACGTCGCCGTACCAGTCCCGCCCGGCCGCGTCGACCGTGACCTGGAATCGGAGGTCGCGACGGGCGCGCCAGCTCTGGAGCTCGTCGTAGAAGACGAGGTGCTTCGGGGTCCTCGCCCCGTAGACGACCTCGATCCGGCCGAACCGCTCCCGCTCGGCGAGGAGGCGGTAGAGGAGCGGCCGGAGCGGCGGCAGGCCGAGGCCACCCGCGACGATCACGACGTCCTTGCCCCACGCGGCCTCGATCGGCCAGCCGGAGCCGTACGGCCCGCGCACCCCGACGGTCGTGCCCCGGTTCGCCGCGAACAGCGCCCGGGTCGTGTTGCCGAGCGCCTGGACCGTGTGGACGAGCTGGTCCGGGCGGCTCGGGTCGCCCGAGATCGAGATCGCCGCCTCCCCGATACCGAAGACGTAGACCATGTTGAACTGCCCCGGGGCGAAGGACGCCGGGGGGCTTCCGTCGGCCCGCTCGAGGACGAGGGTCGCCGTGTCGGCGGTCTCGACCGTCCGCGAACGGACGATGTACGGGGTCGGGGCGTACGGCGTCGCGGAGGGCACAGGGGGGGTCGCTCCGGTCGCCGTCGCCCTAGAGGACATCGGCCTCCAGGAGCTGGACGCGCATCGCCTGGAGTCGGCCGGCGACCACGGGCAGGAGCCGGCGCAGGAACTCGTAACCCTCCGCGGGGCGCTCCGCGAAGCGGGTGAGGAGCGCGTGGGCGTCGACCGCGAGCACGCGGGTCGGCTTCACCGCGAGCGCGTCGAGGGCCCAGCGGTGCGGCGGGATGAGCCACGACCAGCCGACGACCTCGCCCGGTCCGACCGTCTGCACCGTGAGGCGGACCCGGTCGGCGGCGAAGATCTCGAGCGCGACCTTCCCCTCGACGACCGCGATGAAGGCGTCCGCGGGGCCCCCTTCGCGGAGGAGGAACTCCCCCTGACGGTACGTCCGCTCGGTGGCGTGGGCCGCCGCCGCCCGGAGGAGCTCGTGCGAGAGCCCCTGGAAGAACGGGTGGCTCGCGAGGCGCGCCTCGAGGGCCTCGCCGGGCCGGCCGGTCATGCCTTCGCCCCCGAGGCGGCCGGGGCGGCCTTCGGGGCGGGGTGGGCGCGGATCGCCGCCACCTCCTCGGTCAGGTCGATGCCGACCGGGCACCAGGTGATGCACCGTCCGCAGCCGACGCAGCCGGAGGTGTCGAACTGGTCGTACCAGCTCGCCAGCTTGTGGGTGAGCCACTGACGGTAGCGCGAGAGGGTGGACTTGCGGACCTGCGTGTGGTGGACCTCGGTGAACGCCGAGTTGAAGCACGAGTCCCAGCGCCGCCAGCGCTCGACCGTGCTTCCCGTAAGGTCCGGGACCTCCTCCTGCGAGCTGCAGAAGCACGTGGGGCACGCCATCGTGCAGTTCGTGCACGCGAGGCACCGCTCCGCGACGTCCGCCCAGCGCTCGTGCTCGAGGTTGCCGAGGAGAAGATCGTGGATGTTCGTCGTGTCCAGCTTGCGCCCCATCGAGGCGGCGGTCCGCTCGAGGAGCGTGCGGGCCGCGGTCGCGTCCGGCTCGCGCGCCGCTTCGGTCGGCACCTCCGCGAGGATCTCCGCGCCGATCGTCGAGCCGACCTCCACGAGGAAGTCGTGGCGGTCCCCCGCGAGGAGCTCGGTGAGCGCGAGGTCAAAGCCCCCGGAAACCGAGGGGCCCGTCCCCATCGAAGCGCAGAAGCAGGTCGCCCCCGCCTGGCCGCACTGCACGGCGACGCGCAGGACCTGGCTGCGGCGGGCATGGTAGCCCGCGTCCCGCACGGGCCCGTCGAAGACCCGGTCCTGGACCCCGACCGCGGCGATCTCGCAGGCGCGCATCCCGAGGAACGCGAGAGGCGCCCCGTCCTGCGGCTCCGGAGTGACGGTGAACGAGCCCGCCGAGGCCTGGGCGGTCCAGAGGCGCTCGCGGGAGGGGTAGAGGTACTTCTTCCAGCTGTGGGGACCGACGTTGTAGCCGAAGAGCGCGCCGTCGTCGCGCCGGACGAGACGGTACGTCCCCCGCTCCTGACGGTCCGTCCACCCGATCGGGAGGTCCGACTCGTCCTCGATCGGACCGTAGACGATCGCGCCGTCCCGGATCGTGGGTCCGACCACGCGGTAGCCCCGCGACCGGATCGCGGCGAGGAGCGCCCCGAAGTCCCGGCGATGGAGGATCCTTCGCTCGCCCTGAGACCTCGACGCCAAGCGTCTCCTCCTCGAGCCCGCGCTCCGAGCCCTCCACGCCGCGTACCCCTCAAGAGCCTTTTCTCAGCCCGCGTCCACGTCGGGTCCTCTCACGTCACAGGCCCGGGCCGGCACGGAGCCTCGTGCCGACGTGAGGGGAAGGTTATGGAGGCGGACCTCCTGTCGTGAGGGGGGACGGGGACGGTGCGTTCTTCCCTGAGGACCTGGTGACCCGGCGGCAAGTCTCGGACCCGTCGGTTCCCGACGTGCGGGTCCCGACCGGCTCGCCCGAGCTCGACCGGATGCTGGACGGGGGGCTCCTCGCAGGGCGGCCGTACCTCATCGTCGGGCCTCCCGGGACCGGCAAGACGACCCTCGCGCTGCAGTTCCTGTGCGAGGGGGTGCGCCAGGGCGAGCGTTCGCTCTACGTCACGCTCGAGGACCCACCCAACGAGGTGCGCGCGGACCACCGCGGGCTCAACCCGTACCTCGACCAGATCGAGGTCTTTGACGCGATCCCCGACGTGATGCGCTACGAGCACATCCCGTTCAAGGACATCTCGTCGGTCCGCGCCGTGGTGCCGTTCTCCGACGTGCCGGGCGCGATCCGCCAGACCCCCGAGTTCACGAGCGTCGAAGTGACGATCACCGCCCTCGAGCAGCTGCTCCGGAGCCACGTCCAGCGCCGGCACTACAAGCGGATCGTGATCGATTCCCTGACGGCCCTCCAGTACTTCTGCATGAAAGGCTACGACCTCGTCCTCGGAGGCCAGACGTTCCTCCGATTCCTCTCCGATCTCGGGACCACGGCCGTCATCACGGCCGAGTCCCCGATCGAGGACGCCGAGACCCCCGAGCGGCTGCTCGCGAGGGGCGAGCTCCGGCTCTTCCGGTGGGAGCTCGACGGCGCCACCGTACGGGCGATCGGGGTCGAGAAGTTCCGCGGGAGCTCCCACGATGTCCGCCTCCATCCCTACCGCATCGGGCCGGAGGGGCTGCGCATCAACCTCCACGTCACGATCTCCCGCGACACGCACGAGGTCATCGAGCCGGTCACGCGGGTGACCCAGCCCTCGCCCGAGCTCCCCGGCGGCACCGCCGTCGCCGCCCTCGGCCCGCTCGGCCAGGAGCTCCAGGACCTCGTGACGCTGAAGACGGACGTCGCCCCGCTCCGCAGCGAGATCGAGGCCGCCCTCCGGGCGGTGCGCGGCCGCCGGCCCGAGCAGATCAATCTGCTCGTGGCGCGGGCCATGGCGCGGGCCGAATCGCTCGCACGGCGCGCGGTCGCGTCGGCCCCTCCCCCGGATACGCTCGGCCCCGAGGCCCAGGCCGCGCTCTACCGCCTGGCGGCCCGGACCGAGAGGGGCCCGGCGGTCCCGACTTCCGCTCCGCCCGGGTCGCAAGAGGCCCTCGAACGCCAGCTCGAGCGCTTGCTGCCCGGTACGGCTCCGGCCCAGCGCCCGTCACCCGAGACCCCGGTGGTCCCGGGCGAGGCGCCGTCCCCGCCTCCCGTTCCGGCCGAGGGCCGTTCCCCGCTCTCCCGGTCGACCCGAGGGGGATCCGAACTCCCACCGGCGGGCGTTCCGCCCTCCCCCCTGGCCCCCGCGGGAAGTCCCCCGCCGCCGGGCCCCTCCGCGTCGGAGCGCTCCACGCAGGTCACCGAGGGGGGTGCGGTCCGCGAGGAGCCGCGCTGGACCCCGAGGCCGGCACCGGCCCTCCTCACGTCCGAGCGCCCTCCGCTCCCCGTGCATCGGGTCCCGGCGGCCGAGGTGCCCGGGCCGACGCGAGCTGCGCCCCGTTCCCGGTCCCGGGCCCGCCCCCGGGCGGTCGAAACGGTCCCGTCGGAGGTGGCGACCGTGGCGGCCGCTTCCGCCACGCCGAAGGTGCGCCGGCGTCGGCGGACGACCGCGGGCGCGCCCTCGGGCCCCGGACCGGAAGTCCCCGCGCCCCCCGACGGGTCGGCGTCCCTTTCCATGCCCGGCCCTAAGCGCCGCCGCGCGCCGAGGAAGCGGAAGGCCCCGACGGTCGTGGCCGCGTCCGACGCCACCGTGGCGGCCCCTCCACCTCCCCCGGGCCCAGCCCCGGCCGCCGCCCCCGCGGTCTCGAACACGACCGACCCGACCGCACCGGCCCCGCGAGGGGCCCCGGAGGGCTCGTGAGCGCCCCGATCCCCGCGGTGGCGCCCCGCGTCTCGACCGGCATCGCCGGTCTCGACCGACGGCTCGGCGGCGGCCTCGTGGCCGGTCGACCCTACCTCGTCACCGGCGGCACGGGGAGCGGGAAGACGCTGCTCGCGCTCACGTTCCTCCTCGAGGGTCTCCGGCGCGGCGAAGCGGTCCTGCTCGTGGCGGCCGACGAGCCTCCCGGGGAGATCGTCGAGAACGTCCGCGCGTTCGGTTGGGACCTCTCCAAGGTCCAGACGCTCGACGCGAACCCCGGCACGCGAGCGTTCAAGCGCGGCGCCTCGGTCCAGGAGATCAAGGCGCTCACCGACGTGCGGTCGATGAAGGAGATCGCCGCCGAGAAGCGGTCGCCCGCGCCCGACAGCGAGGAGGTGACGATCCAGTCGATCCATCTGAAGCTCCGCCAGCAGATGATGGGGCGCGCGTTCCGCCGGGTGGTCGTCGATTCCATCACGTCGATCCGCCGGTTCGCGCTCCGGGCCGGCACCGACGCGCAGGCGGAACGGACCGAGGTCCAGTCGCTCTTGAGGTTCCTCGCCGAGCAGGGTACCACGACCCTCATCACGGCGACTCCGTCCCAGACCGGCCTCCTCACCGCCGAGGAGATCCTCACCCGCGGGGAGATCCAGCTGACGCGTCGCTGGGTCGGGGACCGCGCGGTCCGCGAGATCAAGATCGTGCGGATGCGCGGCTGCGCCCACGACCCGGAGCGCCGGCCGTTCGCGATCACCCCGCACGGCATCCTCATCGGGTAGGCCCCTGGCGCGAGGGCCGGCGGGCGCCGTTCACGCGGTGCGGACCGCCCGCTCGACCCGCCGCTCGACCCCCGGCGTTCGCAGGCGGGGCGCCACGTAGACGTTCACCACCCAGTCGGACGGAGGCCGGGCGGTGAACGCACGCCACGGGCCGGGCTCGCGGAAGGGGTAGCTCACCGAGCCGTTGTCGACGAGCCCGACCGTCTCCCAGTCCTCGGCCCGGTCCCCCCGGCGCGCGAGCCCCGCGACGTCGACGAGCGCCTGGCCCGCGCGACCTCCGAGCGCGGCGGCGATCCGGTCCTCGAGCGCGCGGCGCTCCGCGGGTTCCTCGAGCCATCGCCGCCAGCGCCGTCGGTCGGGCGCCGGGACCGCCCGGAGCGCCCATGCCCGCTTGAACAGGCGGCGTTCGAGGAGCCCTCGGACGAGGTCGGAGGAGGGAGCTCCCACGGTCCGGAGCCGGGCGAGCAGCTCGCCGTCGGTCGAGCCGAGGATCGCCCGGGCGCTCCCGGGGTAGCCTGGGGAACGCTCCACCGCCGCCTGCGCCATCATCTCGGCCGCGCGGACGGTCTTGTGATAGTACACGGTCGAATACATGAGGGCCCGACCGACCACGAACCCCTCCACCGCGCTCCGTCCCTTCTCCGCGAACGCCATGCGCGGACCGAACGGACGAAGGGTGTCGAACAGGCGGACCGCGTCGATCGCGCCGTGGGCGACCCCGGTGTAGTGGGCGTCCCGCTGCAGGTAGTCGAGACGGTCCGCGTCGATCGCCCCGTGGAGGATGCACCCCGGGAGGACCGTGCGGGGCGAGGGTCGGCGAGGGTCGATGAGGTCGGCCACCTCCCGAGGGGCGACGCCGAAACGCTCGAGGGCGCGCGGGATCGCCGAGCCGTCGTCGGGGCCGTCCGGCGCGCTTCCCATCACCCGGTGCCGGGAGATCCGCTCGTGCCCGTAGCCGAGGACCTCACGGAGGGGGCTGTCGAGCGTGTGGGAGAACGGAGCGTGGCCGAGGTCGTGGAGGAGCCCCCCGAGCTCGACGAGCTCCGTCGTCGCGGGGTCGAGGTCGAGCCGTCGGGCCATCTCGCCCGCGACCCAGTAGGTCCCGAGCGAATGCTCGAGCCGCGTGTGGTTCGCCCCGGGGAAGACGAGGTGGGCGAACCCGGTCTGCCGGATCCCCCAGAGCCGCTGGACCCCGGGGGTGGCGAGCAGCGCGAGCGCGGCGCCCCCGAGCGAGATCGGACCGTGCACCGGGTCGAAGATCGACTTCCGGACCTTCGCGGTCCCAGCCCGTCCCGCCACGTCGCCGCCGAGCCGAGCCGCGCCTTAATGGGCTCGGTCGGCCGCGGGTCCCCGCGGCGGGATCGTCCGGCACGGCCCTGCGGCCGAAGATATAAATCGCATCGTCGGACTCGGAACTCCGTCATGGCTGGAGCCGCGCACCCCACGGCCCCGAGCACCCCTCTCGAGGAGGTCCGGGAAAGGTTCCGGGTCGTCGAGGAGGCCGAGCCGGGGACCGACCGGGCCCGCTACGTCGAGGCGTTGAAGGCGTTCCTCGCGACCGCCGAGCGCCTCTCCGACTCGATCGGCAAGGACGGGCCGGCCGTCGCGCCGCTCCTCGACCAGGCGGCGATGGCGTTCTACCGGGCCTCGAGCCCGGATCTCGCCGAGCGCGCGGTCGAGCTCGGCCTCCGTCTCAGCCCCGGCTCCGCCTCGCTCCTCCACCACAAGGCGCTCGTCCTCCTCGCGCTCAACCGGGACCTCCCGACGGTCGTCCAGCTCGTCGATCAGGCGCTCGCGATCGATCCGAACGAGCGCGATCTCTGGGCGACCCGTGGCGACGCCCTCCGCCTCCTCGAGCGTCCCGGCGAGGCGGCCGACGCCTACGTTCGGGCCCAGGAGCTGGAGACGGCCTCGACCGAGTACGTTGACCGGGCGCTGAAGGTCGCGCCGGGGCACCCGAAGGCGCTGCGGCTCAAGGTCGACCTCGCCCGGGCGCGGGGCGGGGACCTGCAGGCGCTCGATGCGGCGGAAGCACTGCTCCGGCAGAATCCGGAGGACGTCGACCTGATGCGGTTCCGGGCCGAGCTCCTCGCGGCGGTGGGCCGGAAGCAGGACGCCCTCGAGGCCTTGCGGCACGTGCCGGGAGAACCGAACGCCGCCTCCCGCGTGTTCGAGATCCGGCTCCTCTTCGACCTCGGAAAGGGGGAGGAGGCGGCCCCGCTCGCGAGCGCGCTCGTCGCGGGCGACCCCGCGCCCGCTCCGCGGGCGCTCGAGGAGATCGCGAAGGCGTCCTCGGGCCCGCATCCCGACCTCGCGCTCGCCGCCCGGGAGCGGCTACGTCAGGTCGACCCCCGGAACGTCCAGAACCTGCTCGACCTCAAGCTCCTCGCCACGCGGCTCGGACGGCTCGACGCGGCGCTCGACGCCTGTCGGGCCGTGCTCGCCACCTCGCCCGACAACCTCGAGGCGATGCGGGGCCTCGCAGAGCTCGAGACCGCGGTCGCGCGGCCCGGGCCGGCCCTCGAGGCGTACCGCGCGCTCGCACGGGCGCACCCGCACGCCCTCGCCGACCTCCGCAAGGCGCTCGAGCTGGCCCGCTCCTCGGCGCGCTCGGACGCCGTGCACGAGCTCGCGGAGGCGATCCTCGCCGCGGAGCCGAGCGACGCCGACGCGCGCCGGGAGCTCGCACGCTCGCTCATGGCGACCGGCGACCTCCCGGGAGCGCTCGCGCAGTACGACGCCCTCCTCGAGGCGCATCCGGGCGAGCTCTCGGTCCTCCTCGAGAAGCGGGACCTCCTCGTCCGCATGAACGACCGGGTCGCGCTCGGGCCGGTCCTCGACGAGATCTTCCACCTCGATCCGACGCGGACCGACGTCGCGGTCGATCGCGGCAACGTCGCCCTCGAGCGCGCCTACGACCTCGCCGAGGGCTCGTCGGAGCGGGAGCAGGCGGCGCGGGCCGCCCTCGTGGCCTACGAGCGCGCCTCTTCCGACCCCGAGGCGGCCGACATCAGCCTCCTCGGCATCGCGCGCGCGTCCCGGCTCGTCGGCGACCACGACCGCGCCCTCGGCGCCTACACCGAGTTCCTCGAGAAGGAGCCGAACCGGGGGCGTCTGGACGTCCGCAAGGAACGGGCCCACACGCTCCAGGAGACCGGCCGCTACGCCGAGGCGGCGGAGGAGTACGAGCGGGTGCTCCAGGGGGGGCTCGACGAGCCGAACGTCGTCTGGGGGGCGGCCGAGACCTACGCCCGGCTGAACCGCGACGCCCCGGCGCTCCGCCTGCTCGATGTCCTATTGCGCCGCGAGCCCGCGAACCCGATGTTCCTGAGGCGCAAGGGCCAGCTCCTCCTCAAGATGGGCCGGCGTGAGGACGCCCTCCGCGTCCTCCAGCAGGCGGTCCACGGCGCGGAGGCCGATCCCCAGGCGCATTTCGAGGTCGCGGAGGCGCTCCGGGCGCAGGGAGCCTACGCCGACGCGATCACCTACTACCGCCAAGGGCTCGAGATCGATCCGAAGAGCCGCCACGGGCGCCTCGCGCTCGCCGAGACGCTGCTCCTCGCCGGGCAGTACCCGGACGTCATCTCGATCGTCGACCCCCTCCTCAAGGAGGACGCGAACGACCTCGCCGCGTGGAAGGCCCGGGCGGATGCCTGGAGGGCGCTCGGGCGGTCGACGGAGGTCCTCTACTCGCTCGAGGCGATCCTCCTCCTCGAACCCGAGAGCGGCCCTGCGCTCCTCGAGATGTACCGGCTCCGGCGCGAGCGTGGCGAGCTCAAGGAGGCCCACGAGGCGCTCGGTCGGCTCGTCCGTTCGAGCGCCCCGGAGTCCCAGGACCCGGCCCTGCATCTCGAGCACGGCGACCTCGCCGCCTCCCTCGGGCTTCCCGACGAGGCGAACGCGGCGTACGAGCGCGCGGCGCAGATCGACCCTGCGATGCGCGTCGAGATCGCGCTCCGCCGGGCCCGGCTCCGCCTGGCTGCCGGCCGGCCCGACCTCGCCCTCGAGGTGCTGGACGAGGGGACGAAGGACCTCCCCGAGCCGGCGTCCCCGAGCGTGGCGGCCCTCCTCCTCCGCGCCGAGGTCCTGGGGGCGCTCGAGCGCCCGGCCGAGGCCCGCGTGGTTTACGAGGACGTGCGCAAGCGGGAGCCGAAGTCGCCCACAGCCTCGGCCGGCGTCGCCCGCTCGATGATCGCCGAGGGCCGCCATGGCGACGCGGTCGCGTTCCTCAAGGAGGTCCTCCCCGAGCTGCCCCCCGAGGACGAGACCGTCCTCCTGCTCGCCGAGGCGGAGAGCGGCCTCGGCCACCTCGACCAGGCGCGGGCGGCGGTCCGCCGCGGGCTGGACCGTCTCCCGCGCTCGGTCGCGCTCTGGAGCCGCCTCGGCGAGATCGGGATCGCCCGCCAGGACTGGCCCGAGGCCTCGAGCGCGTTCGCCCACGCGCTCGCGGTGACCCCGGGCTCGGTCGAGCTCCTGATGCGCGCGGGGTTCGTCGCCGAGCGGCTCAACCACCCGAACGAGGCGCTTGCCTTCTACGACCGGGCGACGGCGGCCGAGCCGAACCACAAGCAGGCGTGGACGAGCCGGGGCCTCGCCCTGCTCGCGACCGGGCGTCCCCCCGACGCGATCGCGAGCTTCGAGCGGGCGCTCGCGCTCGACTCCGATTTCGCACCCGCGAAGGAAGGGAAGAAGCTCGCAGCACAACGGACGCGCGACGTGGAGATCCAGCGGTACGGCCGAGAGGCGCTCCTTCTCGAGGCGCGGCAGAGCCGCCCGGTGACGAAGAACGATCTCTTCGTCACGCTCCACGTCCCGTTCGAGTTCCTCGAGCCGGTCCTGCGGGAGCTGGGGCGCCGGCCGAAGCTCGACCTCGCCCGCCTCAACCCTGACGACGTCCGGGAGCTCGAGGATGCCTCGTACCAGATCATCACGGCCGCGCTCGAGCGCCGGCCGTCGGGGATCGAGCGGCGCGGGCTCACCCTCGCCGACATCGCCGTGCTCGCGCCCGCGAACGCGACGCTCGAGCAGGACCAGAAGCTGTTCGGCTACCTGCAGGCGGTCCTCGAGGCGGACCTTCCGCTCCACGAGCTCGCGCTTCCCCCGGACGTCCAGGAGCTCGCCCGGCAGGCGCTCGGGCTCCCCCCCGAGTCACGGACGCTCTTCCAGCTCGTCCGCACGCTCCGCGTCGGGCTCCTCAAGGCCCGGCTCATCAAGGCGGTCGAGGACGAGGGCCGTACGGTCCGCGCCCCCTTGCCCTCGCTCGACCTCGGGGCGTACTCGCCCGAGTTCCGCGCCCCGCCGGCCGAGGAGAAGGGGAAGGCCGCCCCTTCATCTCCGGCCGGGCCGCCCCCGTCCGCGGTCGAGGCGGGCGCCGTCACCCCGGCGCCCGCCCGGCCCGCGGCGCCTCCTCCGCCGGAGGAGAGCGCGGTCGCCGAGCGGTGCGTGGGCTGCGGCGGGCTCGCGTCGGTGGTGCACTCGTGCGGCGGAGCCCTTTGTCCGCACTGTGCGGAGCAGCATCGGAAGTGTCCCAAGTGCGCCGAACCGATCTCCGACCGCTCCACCCGTCCCGTCCAGGCAAGGGCGCACGCTCCGAGGCGCGACGCCCCGACGCCGGGGGCCGGCCCTTCGGGCGGTCCGCGGGGCGCGGTCCGTCGGCCCGCCACGACCCACGCCGAGCCCCCGGCCGCGCCCGGGCCGATCTCCCGAGGTCTGCCTCCCCGGCATGCGCCCCCCCACCGGCCCGAGCACGAGGCAGCCGCCAAGGATCGTCCCGCGGCGGAACGCCCTCCCGCGCCTCCGAAGAAGCCCGCCGCCGAAGCCCCCCCACCGGCCTCGAAGGCGCCCGCGCCGGCCCCGGCGGCCTCCGCCCCGGCGTCCGCTTCGAGCGAGAAGACGCCGGCAGTCGCTCCGAAGCCGAAGTCCCAGAAGCCGGACGACGAACCGCGGCTCTAGGGTCGGCAGGCCCGACAGGTGCGTTCGCCCGGCACCGTGCGGTCCCTCGCCGCACGGGAATGCGGGCTCTCGACCTTAGGTTATTATAGGCCGCCATCCTCGTTTCGTAGGACGCGGACGTATGGCGAATCCTACTCCCACTCCAAGGTCGGCCGCGGACGGTCTCGCCGCTTGGGTCCTGACGGTCCTCTTCCTCGTGGCGGCGGCGCTCCTCTTCGCGGGGATCTACTTCGCGCTGCCGGGCGTCTTCCACTACTACGCGCTGCTCACGATCGGGATCCTCTCGCTGTTCCTCGCCCTCGGGAGCTACCTGGCGGAAGCGTTCTCGCGAGAGCCGACCGCCCAGCGGGCGATGGCCTGGGCGTTCTTCGCGATGGGCTTCGCGGTCCTCCTGTTCACGATCGCCCTCGGGCCGACCTACGGGGTGCTCTCGACCGTCGGGATGCTGATGGCCCTCGTCGTGGTCATCGTCGCGCTCATCGTCGCGATCGCGCTCATCACCTGGCGGGTCCGGAGCGTCCGCGCGACCGAGGCCCGCGAGGCTCCGCGGGAGGCCTGGCGTCAGACCTCGCCCCCGTCGGCGCTCACTTACGCGGCCGCGAACTCCCCGAGCGTTCCCCAGGTCACTCCCCCTCCGTCCAACGAGCCCCCTCCCCGGAGCCCCTAGATGGCCGCCGCATCCCCGACGCCCGTGGCATCCTCCCCCTGCCCGAAGTGCGGGGCCGCCGTCCCTGCGGGCGCCCGGTTCTGCAATGCCTGCGGTGCGGCGCTCGTCGCGTCCAACCCGGGGGTCGCCCCGGCGGCGTCCGCGGGAGCTCCTCCGGTCGACATCCGCCAGACCGTCGAGGGGGACCGCGGGTTCCTGAAGCGCCTGCAGCTGCTCGTCCCCGGGTTCCGCGGCTACCGTGAGGGGGAGGACGTCCGCGCCGCGGACAGCATCCTCCGGCGTCAGGTCGCGGACAAGGTGAAGAACGCGCGCACGACGATGGAGAACGCGCGCGCTGCGCTCACGAACTCGGGCCAGTTCGCTGCCCTCAACGACCTCGCCCCGCTCATCGCCGACCTCCTTCGCCTCGAGGGTCAGATCCGGGCGGCCGAGCAGGGTTACACGGGCATCTCGCCGGCCGTGCGCATCAATCCGGGGCAGCTCGACCGGCTCTACGAGTACGACTACGGGTTCGCCGAAGCCGCGGACCAACTGAACACGACGATCGCGCAGCTGCCGGCGGCCGCCGCCGGCTCGGGTGGCGCGCCGTCCGCCGTGCCGGGGCTCGTCGCCGCCGCGCGGGGCCAGATCAGCCAGATCGACCAGGCGTTCAAGGCCCGCCTCCAGGTCATCGAGGGTGTGCGGGTCTCCTAGAGGAATCGATCCACGAGGTGGTAACGATGGTGACGAACAACCCGATCCCGCCCAAGGGCGGGAGCTTGCTCGGCGCGACGACGGTCAACTGGGAGGACGCCTACAAGGGCCCGAACGTGATGTGGCGCGTCCCGCGCAACATCCGCTGGGGGGACAACATCGTCGTCCGGGAGGACGAGATCGCGGTGTTCTACCGGGACGGTAAGGTCCTCGCCTACCTCGACCGGCCGGACCGGTACGCGCTCACGAGCATGAACGCCCGCCTGATCGGCTCGCTGATCCAGGCGCTGAGCGGCGTGCGGCAGGAGGCCGAGGTCTACTACCTCCAGAAGCGGATCTTCGACGGCAAGTTCGGCAGCGCCGAGCCGTACGTCTTCCGCGACACCGACTTCGGGCTCGTCCAGCTCCGGGTCTTCGGCTCCTACCGCTGGCGGGTCGGGGCGGCGGACAATTTCATCAACCAGTTCGTCGGCACGTTCGGCGCCGCGTCCCAGGCGGACGTCGAGTCGCGCCTGCGCGACCAGATGGTCCTTCTCGTCTACAACAGCCTCGGCAAGATGAAGGACCAGGGGATGAAGGTCACCGACCTCGCGGGCGAGCTCTCGACCATCGAGCAGGCGGTCCTCGGGTTCGCCCCCCAGCACTTCGGTCCGCTCGGCGTCGAGGTCGTCCAGCTCCAGGGTCTCTCGGTGAACCTTCCGGACGAGGTCCAGAAGGCGGTGAGCACCCGGGCCACGATGGGGGTGCTCGGCGTGAACTATCTCCAGTACCAGGCCGGCCAGGCGATGACGACCGCGGCGGCGAACCCGTCCGGGGGCGCAGGGGCGCTCGCGGGGGCGGGAGTTGGCCTCGGCGCGGGGCTCGGCATCGGCTACGGCATGGCGGGCCAGATGCAGGGCGTCTACGGCCCGGGTCCGGGCCAGCCGTGCCCCAAGTGCGGGGCGCTCGTCCCGGCAGGGAACCGGTTCTGCCCGTCGTGCGGGGGCCCGATGACCGCGGCCGGTCCGGCGCCCGCGGGTGGCCCGCCGTGCCCGAAGTGCGGCCAGCCGACCGCCGCCGGGGCGAAGTTCTGTCCCGCGTGCGGCGCCTCGCTCGCCCCGCCGCCGGCGCGCACGTGTCCCAAATGCAACGCCTCGATCACGGGATCCCCGAAGTTCTGCCCGAACTGCGGGGCCGCGCTCGGAGGCTAGTCGAGCTCGGGCCGGTCACCGGGAGGCGCGATGATCTTCTGCACGAAGTGCGGCGCGTCGCTCCCGGACGACGCGCGGTTCTGCGCCAAGTGCGGGACCGCGATCGCTCCCGCCGGGGCCGCGGGTGCGGGCCCGGCCTCGGCCGCTCCCTCGGCGGCCGCACCGTCCTCCGGATCTACGATCGCGGCGGCCGGCGTCCAGGAGCTGAAGTGCCCGACGTGCGGGGCGCCGATCAAGCCGGTCTTCGGCGAGATGGTGATCACGTGCGAGTACTGCGGCGGGTCCGTCACGCTCGGAGGCGCCGGGTGGAAGGAGATCAACCGCCACACGATGCTCCCGCTCAAGGTGACGGACCAGAACGCGGCGCTCGGGCCCGTGCACCAGTACATCGAGCAGGGGTTCTTCCACCGCCACGACTTCGAGGAGTCGAAGATCGCCGAGGCGAGGGTCACCTACGTCCCGTTCTGGGTCCTGCCCGTCTCGGCGTCGACGACCTACCAGTACCAGGCGGTCGCCGCGAGCGTCGGGGCGACCGTCGGGACGATCGCCGCCGCGGAGCTCCTCGGCAGCGCGCTCGGCGGCCGTCGCGGCGGGGGCCTCGCCGTCGTGCCCGTGCTCGCGGGCCCCGTCGTCAACCCGACCCGCTCCGAGACGATCTCGGGCCAGTACGAGTACCCCGTGGTGGCCGTGAAGTCGATGAGCTCCTACCAGCCGAAGGACTACCAGTTCCCGCTCACCGAGCGCACGCTGTTCGACCGCAAGACGATCCCGCCCTCGACCCCCGTGCTCAACGGGGACCTCGGCGAGGACGCGGCCCGCTACGCGGCGCGCGCCTACGTCGAGCAGCTCCAGAGCGAGGCGGCGCACAAGAAGCACAGCATGGTCTCCAACCTCCAGACGAAGGTCGAGATCGCCGACGGCGAGCTCCTCCACGTGCCGATCTGGTATTTCTCCCTCGAGCGCAAGGGAACGAAGACGATCATCCTGGTCGACGGCAGCGCGGGACGGGTGATCCGGACCGTCACCTAGGCAGCGTTCGGCTCGGGCGGTCGGCTTAAGAGGGCGGAACCGGCTCGCCGCACCGACCCTCCTGGCCGGCCATGGCACGTACCGCACGCGTTCTTGCCCGCACGTCCCCGACGCTCGCCCTGATCGTCGTCGCGACCCTCCTCGTTGCGAATCCGCTCGGGCCGGCCCACCGGGGAGCCGTCTCCGGTGGGGCTCCGACTCATCCCGCACCCCCCTCCGTCGCGCCGTCGGCTCCCGCCGCGATCCCTTCTACCGGGTTCGCGCCGGCCTCCCTGTGGGCCGGGACCACCGCCGCGACCGTCTTCCCGAACTACAACGGCTCGCTGCCCGGGAACTTCGCCTCGATCGTCAAGGATTGGCAGGTGGGGAGCCCGGCCTACGTTCCGTCGACCCACACGGTCTGGTGGCCGGAGCGGCCGGTGAGCGTCAACGGCTCTCCTCCGCCCTCGAGCGCTCCCGCCCTGGTCTACAACCTCACGACCCAGGCGTTCCACGGCTTCGTTCCCGAGGTCGCGAACGCGTCCGCGTTGGCGTACGACCCCGCGAACGGGCTCCTCTACGCGACGATCCCAGGGAACAACAGCGTTGAGGCGATCGACCCTTCCACCCGGGTCCCGGTCGCTCCAGCGATCCCCGTCGGCATCTCTCCTGGGGCGATCGTCTTCGACCCTTCGACCGGCTA
>JAWOKS010000016.1:0-42147 GCA_033854115.1 Thermoplasmata archaeon | reverse complement strand
TATATCGTTCATAGCGTTAAGGACGGGACGTGGGTACAACGGTAGCGGTCTCTCGGCGGACCCGAGAACTTCTGGGGCTGCTCAAGTCCGGCGAGGAGACCTACGATGATGTCATCACGCTGCTGCTCGCGACCCATCCCAATCGCCTCAGCTGGGCAGAACTCAATCGGCGGTTTCGATCCGGCGAGTTCGAGCCGGTCGAGGACATGATCGGCGAATCGCGCGCTCGCCGGGCTCGGGGCCTCTAGCGTGCCTTTTCGGGTCGTCCGTCACCGCAAGGCGCCCGCAGAGTTCCTCCACCTGCCTCCGGCAGTCCGTGCGGTCTACGAACGAGCAATCCTACGCATGTCAGTCGATCCGTTCGCATCGGGCCCGGGCTACCAGGTCGCTCAGCTTTCCCCTCCCCCGGGGGTCGTTTCTCCCATCTGGTCAATGAAGGTCGGTGGCTATCGGATGTTCTTCATCGTCGACGGTGACTCCGTGAAGATCGGAGGGCTCGGCGCTCGCTCCGCGTTCTATCGAAAGCTCTCACGAGCGAAGGGGCTCGTTCGAAGGGGATGAAGGCCTCGGGCGCCACTCGGCGCGGGGACGGAGAGCACATTGGACGCTGCACTCCGGCACGAGTCCCGTGGGGCGAGGAGGCCGGGGTCAGGCCAGAGATGGACGCGAGTCCTCGGCCCGGTTTGTTGGCGCTTGGCCCACCCGGCTGGGAACGTTAGGGCCGTCCCGCGACTACAATCCCGAGCGGGGTGTGGTCTTCCCCGTAACGCTGTCGCATCGAGTCGGCTTCGTCCCAACGTTTGAGAAGAGGCCCACGGACTTCTCTCGAGGATATTTCCTCGACGAGGGCTCGAGGGAAGTACGCGAGGAAGTGCGGAAGATCGATCTCCAGGGTCCCCGTCGTCTCCACGGTGCCACCCGCCCTCTCCGCGACCGAAACGAGGTGGTCCAGAGTGGGGTAGCGAAGGTCATCCTTCGCACCGGAAGTGGCGAGGAACACGTCCTCCCGAAGGTCGTACATCGCGAGATGAGCTCCCTGCGCCTTGGTGCGGGCGAGGGGCAGCGACTCCGCGAGGAAGACGCGGGGCGCTACTCGGAGCATCTCGCGGACGATTCGTATCGAGTTCTCCACTCCGCGAAGGGAGCGAACACCGTGGACGCAGACCGCGAGATCCGCGCAACCGTCCCGCAACGGCAGCCGACGGGCGTCGCAGGCGATGGGCCAGACACGACCCCCTAGCCCGCTCTCGGCGACGATGGCTCGGAACCTCCCCCACCTTGATCGTTCCGCGGCGATTACCCGTCCCGCGGGTCCAAGGAGGTACGCCAGAGGGATCGTCGAGATGGCCTGAGGGCCTGATCCGACCTCGAGGACGGAAGTGACGCCCTCCAGCGGAGCCCGTCGAAGCACCTCAAGCCGTTCCAGCATTTCGTAACGTAGCCATTCAGCAGGGAGGGGGGGAGTGGCTTGCATCGGAATCCGTTTGATAAGGTTCCGAACGCCGGGTTCGGACGACCGCAACCGAGCCTCGAAACGTCCCATCAGCCGGAGTCGAACCACGCGCCTATTCCTTGAACGGTCTTGGGTTTCGGCATCGGTGGCCCCACGAGACTCGAGCCCCCGGGGGAGCTACGGGTCCAGGGCCGGGCGGACAGGGTTTCGGCCCCGCGTCGTACGGCCGGTCACTCGGCGAGGGCCGCCGATAGGGCTGACCCTTTCGGACTGACATTCGTGCGCAAGGCCCTCGATGCCAACACGAAGGCCAGACCGACGAAGAGGACCGCCCAGGCCAGAAGTCCAAGCAGATAGACCCCCACCGAGTACGTGTATCCGCTCGTGCCGAACAGGCTCATGCGCATCACGTTGACGGCGAGCGAGATCGGATTGACTCCGACCACGTACTGGAGCCAGGTAGGCATGATGTTGACCGGATACATCGCGTTCGAGGTCAGTAGGATGGGCAACTGGAGGATGGTGACCACACCGAAGTAGCTCTCGATGCGCTGGACCGCAAACCCAAACGACAGGAATAGGGACGTGAAGGCGACAGAGAGCACCAACGCCGCCGCCACGAACTGAGCGGCGTCGAGTGCATTGACCCCGGGCCCCGGGGTCAAGCCGGCCACGTCCGGGACGTGAGCCAAGACGAGCGCGAAGCCTACGACGAGGAACGCCGGCAACAGGGTGAGCAGTCCCCGGAAGATCAGGGCCGAGCCGAAGACAGACCGCCTCGAGATCGGAGTGGACAGCGTCCGTTGAAGGATTCCGAGCTGCTTGTCGAAGATGACCCCGCTGCCCGAGAACATGGCCGCCGTCACGCTTGCGAACGCGACCATCCCCACCGCGAAGTAGGAAAAGTAGTCGGGCGCCCCGTTCAGTACTTTCGCCAATTCTCCGGCGGGCGTCCCCGGAGGCAGGAGCTTGCCCAGGTCGAAAGCCTGGCCGAAGAGGAGGAGGTAGAGGATCGGACTCATGAGGCCCGAAATGACCCACGTTGGAGCCCGAATCCAACGAAGGTACTCACGTCGAACGAGGGAAAGGACCGGAAGCATCATTACGCGCTCTCCGTGGAAACGGCCGGGCCCGGTTCCTGCGCATCACCGGTGGCGGCCATCTCCCCCTCCTCTCGATAGGCCTTCCCGGTCAAGTGAAGGAAGACTTCGTCCAAGGTCGGCTTGATGACGTTCACCCCCGTGATGACGATCTTCGCCTGGGCCGCCGCGACGACGGTCTGAGGGACAAGGGACTCACCGTTCGAGCATCGAACTCTGTACGTGTCGCCGTGCTGCTCGACGTGGGAGACCCCGGGCAGGTCTTGAAGCAGGGGAAGAACACCGGTGGAACCAGGGGCCACGGTAAGGACTAGGGTGTCCCCGCCCAGACTGTCCTTCAACTCCCGAGGGGTCCCGATGGCGATGATCTGACCGTGATCGATCACGGCGATCCGGTCGCACAGCTGGTCCGCTTCGTCGAGATAGTGGGTCGTCATGAACACCGTGAGGCCCTCCGACTCCCGAAGGGACCGTATGTACCTCCAGAACCCCGCGCGGCCCTGCGGGTCCAGCCCCAGGGTAGGTTCGTCCAGAAAGACGAGGGCCGGACTATGGACGATTCCAACGGCAAGTTCGAGCCGTCGTCGCATTCCTCCGGAGTAGGTCTTGACGAATCGGTCGCCTGCGGGCCCCAGGTCCATCTGTTGCAGGAGCTCGGTGATGTGCGCTTCCACCGCCGCCCCCGAGAGCCGGTACAGGCCCGCCTCAATCTGAAGATTCTCGCGGCCCGTCAACTCCTCGTCCGAGGTTGACTTTTGAAACACTAGTCCAAGCTTCCGCCGGACCTCGTGCGGTCGTTGGCTAACATCGATCCCTTCAATCCACGCCTTCCCACTGGTGGGAGTAAGCAGGGTCGTGAGGATCGAGATCGTGGTCGTCTTTCCGGCGCCGTTCGGACCGAGGAATCCGAATATCTCTCCTCGGTGGACCCGGAACGTCACACCGCCCACGGCAACCGTGGCCTTGTCCCCCGCCTTGGCGGGCGGATACACCATGCGGATGTCCCGTGCGTCGATCACGACATCGGAAACGGTCAGGTCAACTGCTCCTTGCGGATTCGCGGGCGAGTTTCCGGGGACGGTCGCGTCCGACATGGTTGGGCAAGCGCAGTTACGTCCTCTACATAATGACCAAGTTTTTCACGCCCAGCTTCACGCCGGTCCGGGGAGGGCCGGTCTGTGCCTTGCACCTCCTTCCGCAGAGCGCCACCCGAGCGAGGGAGTGTTCTTCCGCCAGCGCCCTAGCGCCGCTCTTGACGGCCGGTGCCGCCGTATCCGACCCCTCCGGGGCAGCGAATCCCTCCACGCCCGCTGCCCCCGGGGGTGCGGGTCGATCGACCTTCGGACCCCGGGGGAGTTCGAGGAGCTCCGAGGCCTACGGGTCGTATACCCTGTGGGGTCAGTGTACGATGTCGTTCCCGTCGAGCAAACAGGTGATCCGTCTCAACTTCAGCTGAGGAGGGAACCGAGGCGGTCAGTGGGGCCAACGGCCCTCGATTCCTTGCCGACCACGTCGGGCCTGTTGGCCTCCTAAACGCGGCTCCGGACCGCTCCGGGGGGGTTAGTTCGGGGACCGGGAGCGAGGGAACAGCGGCGGTCGGGGAAGCCCGGTCGGCAGGTTGAGCGCCCTGAGCAGTTCCCTGAATCGCGGGTTGCCCCGAAGTGCATCGAAGATCGCCATGGAGTAACTTGCCCACAGGGCATTGTCGCCCTCCTTGGCATCGCGCTCGAGGAGGTCGAGGGCGCGATCCCCCTTGCCCAGGGCGGCGTACAGTTCCGCGACAGACCGTAGGGGTAGCTGCGGGGAGAGCTGACCGGCTTCCCACTCGGCCACGAAGGCCTCCGCCTCCTTGCGCCTCCCCGCGAGGGCGAGGACGAGGGCGCGGTCCGCTCGGGAGAACGGGTCGCGCCGGTTCGCCAGGGGTTCGACCGCCCGGACCGCGGCGTCGAGCCGCCCGGTGAGCGCGCAGACGGCCCCGAGGTAGAGCCGGGCCGCGACGAATTCCGGGTGTTCTTCCACGAGCTGGCTCACCAGATCGTGGCTCCTCTCGGGAGCACCCTGCCGCAGGGGAATGCTCGCAAGCGCAAGCCGGGAGGTGTAATCGAGAGGGTCCTGCTCGAGCGCCATCGCGTGCTCGCGCGCCGCTTCGTCGTACCTTTGCAGCACACCGAGCAGATGACCGTAGTACCGGTGGGCGGTCGAATCGCTCGGGTTCAACGCGATCGCCCGAAGGAAGTCCGACTCCGCGCCAGCCCAATCATGGTCGACCTGCATCCGCAGGTAGCCGCGGGCGAGGTACGACTCCGGCGAGTCGGGACCGAGCTCGAGGGCCCGCGCGACGAGGGTCCGGATACGCGGGGCGACCTCGGAGGTCGGTCGGACCTCGCCCATCACTTCGGTGAGATGCCTGGCGAGTCGAGCGTACGCCGCGCCAAAGCTGGGATCCTGCTGTATCGCCTCCTCGAAGCATCGCTCCGCTCTCGCATCGACGTTGGGGTCCCGGCTTGCGGCGAACTGCTGGCCCGCCTGGATCCCGCGAAGGTAGGCTTCGTAGGCTCCCAAGTTCGGGGTGGGTCGATGCTGGAGCGTCTCTCGCTCTCGACCGAGAAGCTCGACCTTCAGGGCGGCCGCGGCGCGCTCGGCCACGTCCGCCTGGATCGCGAAGACGTTCTCGAGCCGGCGGTCGTACGTCTGAGCCCAACGGTGTTCGTCGGTCCGCGTGTCGATCAGCTGCACCACGATGCGGAGTTGGTCGCCGGCCTTTCGAACGCTTCCTTCGAGCACGGAATCGGCCCCGAGCTCGGCGCCGATCTGGACGACGGGCTTGCGGACCCCTTTGTACTGGCTGATGGACGTGCGCGAAATCACGCGGAGGCCCTTGATCTGGGACAGGACCGTGATGAGCTCCTCCGTGAGGCCGTCGGCGAAGTACTCGTCGCTCGGGTCCGGGCTGATGTTCGTAAGAGGAAGGACCGCCAGCCGAGGAAGGCGGGGGGTTCCGGGCGCGACCGCGGCGGCCATCCAGGGCAGCACGACCCGGTAGAGCTCCATCGGTTCGCGCACACCACGGAGGTCTCTCGGTCCGATCCGTTCGATAGGAAGCGAGACTTTGTTGCCGACTTGGGCGTAGACCGGTTCGGAGAGGCAGATGCCGCCCGGATCGGCGTAGGGTTCGACCCGAGCGGCGATGTTCACCGCATCGCCGAAGATGTCGCCGCCCCGCTCTTCAACGTCCCCGAGGTGGATTCCGATCCGAACGAGGAGCGGGTTCGTCGGCCAAGACGAATTGCGCTCTCGCAGCGCCCGCTGGGCTTCGAGGGCGCACTGCGTGGCCCGCAAGGCGCTCTCGAACTCCACGAGGAACCCGTCGCCGGTCCTCTTGATCTCGAGGCCCCCGAACCTTCCGAAGATCGGCCGGAGGATCCGTTCCTGCTCGTCCTGGCGGTCGAGGGCGGATCTCTCGTCCCGCTGCGCCTCAGCGGTCGAGCCGACCAGGTCCGTGAACATGATCGCGGAGAGCCGGCGAGCGGGCACGACCCCCCGGGAAACGGAGGGGGGTTAAAGCGCTCAGGCTCGCGGGACCGCCCTGACCCGCCGGACTACACCTCCGACAGGCCGCGGCCGTGACCCGACCGGTTCCGGAAATCGGTATCGACGAACGTTGCCGGCCGCCAAGCCGGGGAGTGCGGGACTCCCGCATGTCCCCCGGGACCTCACGGGACCCACCCTGCCGGAGTCGATCGTCACAGGACCTATGACCACCCCTCGGACCCCGTGCCGATCGGACCGTCGTCCCCTCCACCTCTTTCGGCCCGCCGGGCGGTGGCGAGTCCTACTGCATGGTCCTCGCGGAGCCGGGGAAGTAGAACCGCGACAGCCGGCCCGGTCGCGGCTCCCGGCCACCGGAGCTTCCCGGCCGGGGCCGGAGCCTGGCCCCTGGGAGAGGACGGCGACTCACCAGCCCTCGTCAACACGCGTGGACCCTGGCCCGCGAATCGCCGTCGAGCTCCCAGGAGATCGACCCGCGGGTCGCTCGGGGTTGGACGGCTGGGCGGATCCTATGCACCCTCGTGCACCGCCCCGAAGCGCTCCCGTGCCCCGAGTCGACTAGACGGACGCAAGCCGTTGCCGCCTCGGCCTCGAGCGGCCGCTCGGTGGCGGAAGTCAACCCGTTGACCGTTGGGGTGTCGGTCTTCTGCGAGGGGGAGCCTGTCGTCGCCCGGGCCCATTGCGCGTCTGACCTCTCGTCCCGAGAGCTTGCCCCATTCTCCCAGCGTGTCCCGCACCTTGGAAGTCCTCCGACGCCGGGTCCTCTCCGAGCCGTTGCGATCCGAGGGCAGATCCGGGTCCTCGGCGTGGGGCCGCCCGAAGTCCCGCTTCGCACGGCTCAAGTACCTCCACGGAGTGAGCGGCGCTCCGTGACCTTCCAACCCACCCGGGCCGACGCAGAGGCCGTGGCCTTCCGGTTGACCCTGACCAATGCCTTCCTTCTGAGCGCCACGATGATCACCCTCTCGTTGAACGTGTCCTTGATCAAGCAGGCTTTCGTGGCCGGATCCCTGGAGACCACCCAGTGGATCCTGGCCGCCTTGGTCGTTCTGATGATGTTCACGGCCCTTGTCCTGTTCTTCATGGGGTTCGTCATCCTCGTCAATACACCGCTTGCCCCGATCGGCCTCGGAGAGTTGCTCCGGAGGCTCGAAACTGCTCGACTCTACCTTGCGGTCTCGGCGTTCATGCTCCTCGCGTCCTACGGCTTCGTGTTCCTCATCAGCTTCGGGATCACGAACCGCTGGTCGTGGCTGCTGAGCTCCATCTCGTACGCCAGCGCCGTGGTCTACCTGGTCTTCCGGAGACACCACCTCGCCAAGTTCGCGATCCGCAGGCTGCCCGCAGCCGAGCCGTGACCTCCGCTGTGGGTCCGACGGGTCGCTCGTCTTCGTCGCGGCGGCGGTCGCAGGGGCCATTGGCCTCGCTCAACCTTGTCCGGGGGGGCCGGAGGCAGGCTGCGGGCGGACACCACAAGGGCGCACGTCGTGAACCTGCCCATCGGCGACTCGGCCGACGGCTTTGAGAAATCGTTTCCCGCCGCGGGACCCCTACCGAGCCTCCCACCGATCGAACCCCGATCCCTTCCACCGGGCATCCCCTCGAGTAGGTACTCCCGTCGCGGGGTCGAGGAAGCCCGGCCGTCTCGACGGCAGCACGTCGCGCGCACCTCGGATCCGACCTGCCGGACGCACCCGATCAACTCGGTGGATAGTGTGAGGAGACCGTGTCCGCCGATCGGACGGTCCCGGATTCAGGGCAAGTCGCCGGACCTTGCCTCGGAGGGATCGGGGGATGGGTTGACCGCGGCCTCGCGCCGGTCGCGTCCCCCACGGGCCTCAACGCGCGGCTCGAACCACCGCCGGCTCGCCAGGGCGAGGTAGACGAGGGAAAGGAGGACCGGGACCTCCACGAGAGGCCCGATCACGGACGCGAAGGCTTCCTGGGAGGCGACGCCGAACACGACCACCGCGACGGCGATGGCCAGTTCGAAGTCGTTGCTCGCGGCGGTGAACGCTACCGTCACCGACCGGTCGTAGCCGAGATCTAGGAACCGACTCCCGAGGTAACCGAGGGCCCACATGCCGAAGAAGTAGGCCAAGAGAGGGAGCACCACCCTGGCGACCGTGAGCGGCAACGCGGTGATCGCGTAGCCCTGGATCGCGAACATCACAACGATGGTGAAGAGCAGTCCCCCGAGCGTCAGCCGACTGATGGACGGGACGAACCGCCGGTCGTACCAGGCGGGACCCTTCCAGCGCCCCAATCCGAGACGGCTCGCGAACGCCGCGGCGAACGGGACGCCGAGGAACACCAGGACGCTGAGGGCGACGGCCGAGCTGTCCACGCTGATCGACTGCTGCGCGAGGTGAAGCCACCCCGGCAGCACCTCGAGGTAGAACACGGCCAGGCCCGCGTAGGCCAGGATCTGGAAGATCGCGTTGAGGGCGACCAGGACCGTGGCGTACTCTCGGTCGCCACGAGCGAGCTGGTTCCAGACGAGCACCATCGCGATGCACCGGGCGAGGCCGATCAGGATCACCCCCGTGCGGAGGCCGGGCTCGTCGGGAAGGAGCGTCCAGGCCAGGGTGAACATGAACGCCGGCCCCACGACCCAGTTGAGGAACAGGGGGTAGGCCGTGGACTTCCATCCTCGCGAGACCTCGCGGAGGCGGTCGTAACGGACCCGCGCGAGAATGGGGTACATCATGAGCAGCAGCCCGATCGCGATCGGGACCGACACCGACTGGACCTGCCATCGCCCGAGGTCGGTCCCGAGCCCCGGCCAGGCCCGACCGAGGGCCAGCCCGACCGTCATCGCGGCGAGGACCCATATCGGCAGGAACCGGTCGACCGGGTCCAGTCTCTCGGGAACGGCCCCCTCCGCCACGGTCCGGCCCCCTAGGCGGACGGGGTGCGCGGCGCGCGAGCCCGGGTCTCGCCGCCCCCACGGCCCTGCAGCTCGAGTTCCCGCTGTAGGTGCCGGACCCGCTGAGCGAGCTCGTCCCGCACGAGTCGGAACCCCTCGTCGTCCAGGTCCGCGGGATCGGGAAGCGACCAATCGACGAGCTCGAGCGTCTTGAGCCTCGCGGGACAGGCCGCCCGGTCGAGACAGCCCATCGTGACCCGTACCGCGGCGCCGGTCATCATCGCGTCGGTGAGAAGTTGGGGAGAGTGATCGGGAAGCCGCAGTCCGATCTCCGCGAGGATGGTCGCCGTCCGGGGATTGGGTCGTCCTGCCGGCTCAGTGCCGGCCGAGATCGCGCGCCAGCCCTCGGGCGGATCGGCGTTGAAGATCGCCTCGGCCATGAGCGAGCGACACGCGTTCTCGACGCAGATGAACAGGACGGTCCTCTCGACCATGAGCTTCGGCCCCCGCCTTGTCGTGCAGATGACACCAAGGCGCCTGCTCATAACGTTCCCTGAGACGCCTCCAGCTCCGCGAGCGGCTCGACGACCCACGAAGGTCGTCGTTGCGGTGAACGCGCCTCCCTGTGGAGGGGGCGAAAGCGCCGGCCGGGAGCTCGGGTCCGGCCCCCGGAAACCAAGGCCGGAGGGCGGAATCCCAGCCTGGCCAGCGCCTCTCCCCTTGGAGGATGGCAGCCTGCCCCGCGCCGTTCACCTCCATATCGAACAGCTCCGGAGCGTCCGGGGCCAGCCTGCCTCTGGGCCGTGTCCGGGCGCCGGGGGGAGGGATGTTCCAGCCGCGGGGGCCCGCAAACCGTCCCCGGTGCGATGGAGCGGTTGAAGGAAAGGAATGCCGGCCTACCACGACTGCCGGCGCGCAGAGCCCTCGTCCCGGTCTCAGCGAAACGGCAGCGTCCAGCGAGCGAATGCCAATGCCCCGTCCCACGAGGGATCCTGCGCTCGGATGCCCGGGACGAATCACGTCGCGCGGCCGCCCCGCCCTGGGCCGGGACGGTCGGGCAGCGCGTAGCCCGAGAGGCGGTCCTGGAGCTCCCTTCGCAGCGCGTGCCGCCGGGCGTCGTCGACGAGGGTCTTTTCAAAGGGGGTCAGCTCCCGAAGGAACCGGAATCTCTCGGCGGCGGCGGCCGCTTCCCGGTTCCAGTCACGTCGTCGCGCGCGACCGATCAAGCGGTCGAGGTCGGGCCATTCGCGTCGGCCGGCGGCGAGGGTCGCAAGGATGCGCTCCGGATCGAGGGCCTCCCGGTCGTTCCAGAGCTTGGCGACGGCGAGAAGGCGGACGAGGTCGGCGTCGAAGCCGCGCCGACCGTAGCGCATCGCGTCGTAGAGGTCGCGCTCCGTGGCGCGCTGCTGGATCGCCCTCAACTTCTCGGCGAGCGCCTCCTCGACGCGCAACGACGGGATCTCCGGGGGGACGAACGGAAGGGCCGCGAAGTACGGCTGGGGGAGCGGCGCCCAGCGTCGAGGGGGGAGGAACGGCCGCTCGCGGTAGCTGATCTCGAGCCGGAACTGGCCCTCGTCCCAGGCGTGGGCGTAGCCCACCTGGCAGGCCCAGTTGCGCTGGGCGGTCCGGTACGGATCGAGGACGCGGAACCTCACGCCGTGGTGTTCGGCCGCAAAGGCGGATGCGAGGATGTTCTCGGGTTCTTCGGGGAGGCCGAGGTTCGTGAAGTCGAGGTCCTCGCTGAGACGTCCCACGTCCCCGGTGACCATGATGCGGAGGTAGGTGCCGCCCTTGAAGGCAAGGTGGTCGAGGACGCCCCCCGAAGCGAGGGCGTCCAGGGCGTAGAGCAGCACGATCTCCTGCTGCGCGAGGTGGAGGTCGACGCCCATGCGGTCTGCGAACCGGTTCGCCACCGACCGAGGGATCATCGGGTCTCCGTCTCGGCGAACAGTACGGGATCCGGAACGTTGCGGACGAGCCGCCAGCGAGAATCGCGGACCCCCCGTCGCCCGAAGGTGCGGGGCGGGCCGAGGGGGACCCAGGGTTCCTGGCCCCGAGGGAGCCATCGCGTGAGGAAACTTCGCGGAGGGGCGACCGCCGGGCGGATCGTCTCGGCGAGGAAGCCCACGCGAACGGCGAGGCTCCGATTGGCGAGCCTCCGCAGATAGCGGTCGAGGCGAGCCCACGAGAGCTGCCGCTTGGCCCGGGCGAGGATCTGGGCCGCCCCGGTCATCCCTCCGGCCAGCTCCGGTCGATCGATGCAGTCCAGCACCGTCCGCTCCGGGTCGCTCACGGAGAGCAGCTCGCCCCGGCGTCGGAGCTCGGTGGACCCGAAGAACCGTCCGGGATCGACGTGGACGACTCGGAACTGGGCGGTGCGCAGGGTCCGTAGTGACGCGCGCGCCGTCGACGCGAGGTAGTAGACGCGTCCGGGTTGCAGCAGAAATCCCTGGAGCTCGGCCGCGGTCGCGTAGCCGAAGTAGTAGGGATGGACGAGCCGGCTTCCGATACGCAACGGGTCGGTCTCCGAGACCACGTCGGGACCGTAGGCACTGGGGTTCAGCAGGTAGCGACCTCTTCCGAGGCGCTGGAGCCACCCCTTCGCTGCCAGATCGTGGGCGAGCTTCCGCGCGTAGCCGGGGCCGACCCGTCCGAGCCGGCGGATCTCCTCGAGCGACGTCTCGTCCCGTCCCTGCTCTTCGAGAGGGAGGATGATGCGAGCCTCGACGGCCGACAGGGAACGCGCCCGCACGCGGGAGGCAATGTCAATAATACTATAAAGTTACTATTTCCGTAACTCTTGCGTATCATGAGTCATAGGCCGCCGCTCCGGGAGAGCCCCCACACCCCTCCGTCTTCGGGGGAACGGTCGGGCAGGGACGGCGGCCGGGTCGCAACGTTCCCGGCCACCGAGCCCGCCGACCCGGCTTCGAGCCCGGGCTCTTCGACATCGTAATCCGCGACCGGGGCTGCGAAGTGTCATGCCGTTGTTCGTCGCCGAACACACCCACTCGGCCGACCGATGTCCGGCCCGCGATCCTCGCATGGCCGCCGGTCTGCTCGCCCTCATCGCCAACGCGACCCGGGCCGGGATCAAGCTGCACGGGGACGCCGTGGTCGACCACCAGCACCGGCTCTGTGTGATCGCGGAGGCGGAGAGCGTCGAGGTCGTTCGCCGTCACTTCGCCCCGTTCGGGACGATGGGGACGCTGACCGTGAGTCCGGCCTCCCACTGCGAAGAGGTCGTCGCGCGCGGCGCCTGCTAGCGGGCGCACGGGCGCCGGGGGCAATTCCGTTCGACGGACGCGGCACCCAGGGCCGGCCGGCCGAGGTCCCCCGACCCCGGACGGTCGGGGACCCATCGGGCCGTCCGACCCTACTCCCTCGGGGACCGTTTCCCGCGTCGACGGCCCCGCGCGGCTCGGTCGAGGTTCTCCTCAACGAGCTCCTTCAGCACGGTCGCGTTGCAGAACCGGGCATCCCTCGCCGCGAAGACCAGGGTGACCCGACCGTGCTCAGCCTCCATGACCAGCTGAGCGAGCGCCTCCGGGTGCTGGAGGAGTTCGAGCCGATACCGCTCCCGGAAGGCCGAGAACTTCGCAGGATCGTGCGCGAACCATTGGCGAAGCTCGTCGCTCGGCGCGAGTTCCCGACGCCAGTCGTCGACCTTGGCGTCCTCGCGCGATACTCCCCGTGGCCAGAGCCGATCGATCAGAACTCGCTTCCCGTCCGACGAGCCCGACGGTTCGTAGACGCGCTTCGTCTGGATCACGCGGATGTGCCCCTCGGGTTGGTTCCGTAGCGCGGGCCTGGACGGGATCCCGAACCCTGACCCATCTTGAAGGAGACGGGCCACGCTCAAGGACTCGCCGTCTAGACGCTTCGCCGTGGCTCCCCACCGGCCGCGTGGCGCTCGACTCATGTAGGTGGCCGGGCTGCTTCGTTTCACCCCACCCGAGGAGCTTCCGGCCCCCGTGGTCGGGGTGCCTTCGAGGCCACGTGCGTTCTTCCGGGCGTCCGACCGCTGCTTCCCGCCCCCCGCTCCGGCCGGGCGAAGGGCGACCCGTCGTTCCGGTGCTGTCGTGTCGGCTGCGCGTCGCCCTGCCGGAGGGGATGTGGCTCCGGACCCTCTCGCTGCGCCACGCCTCCCTCCAGCTCGATGTGACGGACCGGCTGGACGTGGGGCGAGGTATCACGCTGTTCGAGGTGAGGATCCCCACGGAGGACGTGGGCCGGTGGGGCCCGGAGATCCGGGAGCTCCCGTACGTCCGGGACGTCGAGCTGATCGGCGTCCTCCCGGGAGCCGGACTTTACCGGGTCCTCTTCGCGGGACCGACCTTCCTTCCGATCCTGAAGCGGATGCGCCTGATGCAGCACCTTCCGTACCCGGTGCGGGACGGGTTCGCCACCTGGTCGCTGGTCGCCCCGGAACGGAAGATCCGGGAGCTGATCCGGAGGCTCGACACCGACCGGACCGTCTACGAGGTCGAGTCCGTGCGGCCAGGTCCGGTCCGTAAGGTCCCCTCATCGCTGACCCCCCGCCAGCAGGAGGTCCTCCAGCGGGCGGTGGCCGAGGGTTACTTCGACGTTCCCAGGAGGATCTCGCTCACGAAGCTAGCCGCCCGCCTCGAGGTTGCGGTCTCGACCCTCTCCGTGACCCTCGCCGTGATCGAGAAGAAGATCCTCGAGCCTCACCTGTAGAGGACGGACCTCGCGGCAAGGAGCGGGGAAGGCCAGGGCCGACGAGTACGGGTTCGGCGCCCGGTCGCGCCGGAGGCGCGGTCGAACGGCGGACCTGCCTACACCGTCCATCCGGCGAGGATCTTGGAGAGATCGATGTTCGGGGCCCCGCTCGCGTCGCAGACCGCCTGGCGGGCCGGAGGATGGTCGGCATAGGACGGCAGTCGCTCGGCGAACCGCTCGCTGTAGACCGGGGTCCTCCGGTCCTCGTAGAAGACCCCGATCGGGATCGTCTCCGAAGGGCGGAGCGACGCCTCGACGGCGCGCAGGAGGGCGGACGCCGCGTCCTCGGGACTCGCGTCCTCTCCGACCCTCGGGTTCCAACCGGGCCCGTCGAGGGGCCGTACGCGCGGGACCGGCCGGTGGGTGGTCGGGTCCGGGCGGTCCTCCCCGCCGTACCAGGCCTTCGTGTTGATGTCGTTGTACGTCGGACACGGCTGCAGGACGTCGACCACCGCGAAGCCTCGGTGCAGGACGGCCCTCCGGAGGGTCTCGCGAAGGTGCCGGGTATCGTAGGCGTAGCTCCGGGCCACGAACGTCGCGCCGGCGACCAGCGCGAGGGCGAGAGGGTTCACCGAGGCGTTCAGGTTCGCCTGCGGGAGCGACTTGGTCTTGAGACCAAGATGGAGCGTCGGGGAGGCCTGACCCTTGGTGAGCCCGTAGACCCCGTTGTCGTGGATCACGTAGGCAAGGTCGACGTTGCGCCGCCCCGCGTGGACGAAGTGACCCGCCCCGATCCCGAGCCCGTCCCCGTCGCCCGCGAAGCCGAGGACCTCAAGCTCGGGGTTCGCGAGCTTGGCGCCGATCGCGAACGGAAGCGTGCGGCCATGGAGCGTGTGGACCCCGGAGACGTTGATGTAATGCGCGATCTTCCCATGGCAGCCGATCCCGGAGAAGATCGCGACGCGGTCGTTCGGGATCTTGAGGTCCCGGAGGGCCGCCTGCGCGGCCGCGAGGATCCCGAAGTCGCCGCAGCCGGGACACCAGTCCTGGAGGACGTCGGTCCTGAGGTCGACGAGCTCAGCGGCCGTAGTCCAGCACCCCCCGTGCCGGCGCTCCCGGCGCAAGGGCCCGCTCGAGCCCGCGCCGTACCTCCTCCCAAGAGAGCGGCCGACCGTTGTACTTCACGAGGACGGTGTCGAACCCGATCCGGGTCGACTCGGTGACGAGCCCGGCGAGCTGTCCGGAGAAGTTCATCTCCACGGCGATGCGCCGACGGGCCCGCGCGAGGATCGGCCCAAGCTCGTCCGTCGGGAACGGGTGGACGAGGCGCACTTGGAGGAAGGCGATCTTCGCGCCCCGGGCGGCGAGGGCCTCGACGGCGTCGAGGATCGCCCCCTTCGTCGATCCCCAGCTCACGACCACGGTCTCGGCATCGGCCGGTCCGTGGAGGGTCCACTTCTCCGCGGCCGGGATCTCGCGGGCGGCGGCGCGGAGCTTCTCGGCCCGCTTCTCCATCATGCGGCGGCGGTTCTCCGGGTCCTCGTCGATGTGCCCGCGCTCATCGTGCTCGTCGCCGGTATGCCAGGAGATCGACCCGCGGGTCCCGAGAGGAGCCCGCGGCGAGACGCCGTCGGGGGCGAAGGCGAAGCGGAGGTACGGGGCGTAGCCCGCCCCGGGCGCCCGGTCCTGGACGAGACGCCCCGCGTCCACGTGGAGGCGACGGACGTCGGGGAACGGCACGACCGTGGTCGCGCTCGCGAGGGCCTTGTCGACGAGGTGGACGACCGGTAGCTGGTACCGGGCCGCGTAGTTGAGGCACCTCACCGCATCGTCGAGGCACTCCTCGGCGTCGCCGGAGGCGAGGACGATCCGCGGGAACTCGCCGTGGCCCGCATGGATCGCGAAACGCAGGTCGCCCTGCTCCTGGCGCGTGGGGAGCCCGGTGCCCGGGCCGGCCCGCTGGTAGAGGGTCACGACCACGGGCACCTCGTTGATGCCCGCGAAGCCGAGCGCCTCCGTCATCAACGAGAAGCCGGGACCCGAGGTCGAGGTCGCGGCCCGGCTCCCTGCGAGACCCGCCCCGATCGCCATCGTCAGGGCGGCGATCTCGTCCTCCGTCTGGACGACGACGATGCTGCCGGTCGCCCCGGAGGCGGCCCCGTC
This sequence comes from Thermoplasmata archaeon, assembly GCA_033854115.1. Lineage (GTDB taxonomy): Archaea > Thermoplasmatota > Thermoplasmata > Lutacidiplasmatales > UBA184 > Lutacidiplasma. The sequence goes on along the minus strand of JAWOKS010000016.1, from coordinate 26,330 downwards.
CCGCAGCGGGAACGTCTCGTGAGCCTCGAGGAACTCGCTCTCGTCCGACGCGGGCGTGATCGGATAGTAGGTCTGGAAGCGGCATCCCCCGAGAAGCTTGCCGAGCGCCACCGCCTGCGTCCCGTTGAGGAGCAGCTTGTCGAGCGGAGGGCCTTTCGGGAGCCTCCGGGGCCCGCCGTGAGGGAACCGCTCCCGGGCGTCCGCGAACGCCAGGCGCGCGATCTCCACGTTCAGCGCGCCGACGTCCTGCTTGGCCGCGAACACCCCGCGGACGGAGCGCTCGAGGGCGGGGAGGTCCGCCGAGAGGAGCGCGAACGACCCGGCGACCGCGAGGGTGTTCGTCGCCCGTGCGAGCCGACCGGCGGGGACGTCCGGGCAGAGCTTCGAGAAGCGGAGGAGCACCTCCTGGTACGGGAACGGATAGAGATGGACCCCTCGCCCCTTCGCATCCTCGAGGACACCGGCCGGGTCGACGGACCGGCCCGCACCCGCGAGACGCTCGCGAAGGTGCTCGGCCTCGAGACCGTGGAAGGCGCGAACGTCCGCGAGCGGCTTCGCGGTCTTGCCCGGGTCGAAGACGATCCCGCCCCCGTCCACCACCGCGTCCGCATGCCGCAGGAGCGTCTCCTCCTCGAAGGTGACGAGAAGGTCCACCGCCTCGGACGGGGAGCGGACGGGCCGGTCGCCGACCCGGTACTGAAAGTAGCTGTGCAGACCCATGATGTTCGAGTGGTACTCGCGCTTTCCGTAGACCCAGAGCCCGGTGAGGGCGAGCGCCCGGCCCATCATGGCCGCGGCGGAATCGACCCCGCTCCCCTGGGGGCCCCCGATCATCCAGGAGAACGTCTCTTCCACGAGCGGGACCGCCTCGGCTCAGCCGCCGGTGACCGCGTCCGGGCCGACCGCGCAGGTGCATTCCTCTGACGCCGCGCAGTAGCGGCAGACGCACACGCAGTCGTCGATCCTCCGCTGGCAACCCTCGCAGCGCAGCTCCTCGTCGCGCTCCATCGGGGGAACCCTCCGGCCCGAGGTGGGCCGGGAACTCGCACCGCGCCGCACAGGCTTGGAGCTGCTGCCGAAACGTCTAGCGTAAGGCACGTAATCCCGGGACCGGTGAGACCCACGACCTGCGGCGGGGCTGGCGATGAAGGAGTCGCACGCGACCGAGAAGTGGACCCGGACGCATCTGCGCGAGCTCGCCCGCCGGCATTTCCGCGGAAGGGCGGAATCGCTCGAGAAGGTGGTGCTCGAGCTCGCCTCCCGCCACGAGGCGGCCTGGAGGAGCGACTCCGCCGGCCGGTTCCGCCCCACCCCGAGCATGTACGCCCTCGCGCTCGGTTGGGAGCTCGACAAGGTTGGCCCGAACTGCCTGTTCTGCCAGGGTAAGGTCGAGCTCCCCGCGCGGCCGAGTCCCCGCGGCCCCCCGGGTCCTTCCCTCGCGCTCGGGGTCCGGGTGAGGCCGCGCGATGGGGGCCTCAACGTCCCGCAGAACTTGGTGCTCGGCCACCCCGACTGCGTGGCGACCCCGTGGTAGGTCGCCGATGGACGTCAAGGTCCAGATCGAAAAGTGCACCGGCTGTCGCCACTGCTTCGACGTCTGTCCGGTGAACGTCTTCGTCATGCATCCGCGCACGGAGTTCCCGCAGGTCGTCGACGATCCCGAAGTCGGCGCGAAGTTCCAGTTCCGGGCCGAGAAGTCGGTGGCCGAGCACGGTCCGGATTGCATCCTCTGCAACGCCTGCCTCACGGAGTGCGAGGGGAGCTGCATCACGATCTGGGACGACGAGGGCAAGACGTACCAGTCGACCTACAAGTGAGGGCCCGGAGCGTGATCGAGAGGACGACGGTGCCGAGCGCTCGAACCCACGGAGCGGGAGGCGCGAGCCGCGTCCTCGCGCACGGAAGTCCGGTCGCGGTCTGCGCGGTCGGCGTGCACGGCACGCCGCAGCGGCGAGGGTGTCCTCGCCCCCGGGCCCTCTCGACGCGAGGTGGGACCTCGGCTCGGACGTCGGCCCACCCCGGGCGTAGGTGCGACGGATCCGAGCTACCGACGCGGAGCGAACGGTGGAGGCACGCGACCTGAACCGGCCGGCGAGGCTCATCCCTTCCAACGCCGAGAAGGCCGGACCGTCCACGGCAGCTGCACGGTGGACGGGCCGGCTCGTGGCGGCCCGTGAGGAGACCCCCACGGTCCGCACGTTCTTCTTCGAGCGCCCGGAGATCGCCTTCACCTTCCGGCCCGGACAGTACCTTTCGCTCCGCCTTCCCGGCGTGACCGACCCGCGGGGCGACGCCCGCACATTCTCCCTCTCCTCCGCCCCGTCCGACCGTGACGCCGTCGCGATCACCACCCGGGCCGGCCCGAGCCCGTTCAAGCAGCGCCTGTTCGCGATCGATCCCGGCGCCGAGGCAGAGCTCTGGGGACCGTTCGGAGGCTTCACCCTCGCCCCGGCGCGAGCGGGCGTGCTGATCGGAGGAGGGATCGGGATCACCCCCTACCGGAGCATGATCCGCGAGGCCGTCCACCGCCGATCCGCGGTTCCCCTCGCGCTCCTCTACTCGAGCCGGGGACCCGCCGAGCTGGTCTTCCGGTCCGAGCTCGAGGAGTTGCGCGGGTCGTGGCCGCTCCTTCGGCTCCACCTCTCGGTGACGCGCCCGGAGACCGGCCCGGGAGCTTGGAGCGGACCCACGGGGCGGATCGACGCCGCGCGGGTCCGGGCCGCGATGGAGGGGCTCGAGGACCCGATCTTCTATGTCTGCGGACCCCCGGCGATGGTCACCGGTCTCCGACGGATGCTCGGCCAGGAGGCCCGGATCCCGCTCGCCAACGTCCGGACGGAGTCGTTCCAGGGCTACGGTGAGCCTGGATGACCGCGAAGAGCTCGCCCGATGGCGCGGGGCCGCCGCCCCCGCACGCACACGACGGGGCGAGCGGCCGCTCGCTGGAGGCGCTCGGGCTCTGCGAGGCCACCGAAGCCTGCCGGCGCCAGGGCCACACCCTCGCCCGGAGCTCGCTCCCACGCTCCTCCGCCGACCCCGAACCCGCGCCGGAGATCTGCGTCAGCTGCACCGGCGCGGCCGGCCGTCTTGACGGGCTCCGCCTCTGGCAGAGCGTCTGCCCGTGCTGCTTCGGTTCCGCGTTCCCCGACGGTCTTCCGACCCTCGAATCGATGCACGATCGCACCCTCGGGCCTGCCTCGAAGGAGAACCGAAAAGCGTCCTCTCCCGAGGTCCGCTCCGGGAAGGGCGAAAGGGGCGATGGATAGGCCACGCGCTGGCCGGGCCCGCTCACCTGACGGGTTCGTCCGAACCCCTGGTCTCGCCTCCCAGGCGTCGCTCCCTCGGAGTTTCGAGTGGAACGGGACCCGGCGATGACGGGAGAGGGGGGGTTCGACCCCGACCCCTTGGCCGAACTCCAGCGGGAGCACGCGGAGGTGGCGGAGCCGTTGCTCCGGCGCATGGAGCGCATCGCGGACCTCCTTGACCAGGGCTCCCACGTCCCTCCGGAGGTGATCGCGGAGGGGGTCGAGCTGTGGCAGGGGTACGTCCACGGCGTGCACGCTCGCCGGCTCCAGCTCCTCAGCTCGGTGAAGGCGATCGCCTGCGGACCCGGCCTGCACGAGGTCCTCGAGGACCACCGTCGCTCACCCCAGCGCCTCGGGCCGTTGCGAGCGCTGCTCGAGCGCTACCACCTCGGGGCGGGGCACGGACGGGAGGCCCTCGCGCTCGCGCTCCGGGCCGGAGCGCACGTCGACCTCGTCTGGGTCCGCTTCGAGGAGGTTCATCCGCTCGCCTGCCTTCGGGAGCAGCTCGGTAAGGTGGAGCTCAGTACCTTGGCTGCGCAGTTCCGGACCGACCGAGCGGAAGCCGAGGCGCTCGAAGCGAGGGTCCGAGCATACCTCGCGCAGCCCATCGGCGAGATGCCGGAGCGCGTCGAGCTCGCGTGCCACGTTCCTTCGTGCGTCGCTCGGGCCTCGGTCCCGTACCTCGGCGGCTCCGTCGACGGACTTCGCCTCGGGCCGCTCCCGTCCGGCTGGGTCCTTCGTCCCCACCGCACGGGCGGCGCACCGGAGGGCGCCCCCGGCGTCCTCGCCGTCTTCTGTCCCGAGCACGCGGGACCCCACGGCGTCTGACGCCGCCTCGGTGGTCGAACGCGAAGCCCGACCTCGGCACGGCGCAAAGCCGCACCCTGCCGAACCGTTTCGGCGCGGGCCGTATCGCACCCCGCGCGAATGTTCCGTTGGAGGCTGCTCATGAGAGATCAGTCCTACTTCGGTCTCGTCGCCGCCAGTGTCATGTTCGCCGTGCTCACCGGGGGGTTCGCGGTCCTGGCCGGGGCGCCGCTCGCCCCGGTGGGGGGCCCGAGCCCTCTGTCGACGACCAGCTACCTCAACCTCACGATCGAGCTGAACCGCACGACCGGCTGGCCCCAGTACTCGCCCGCCAACTTCTCCGTGCCGCTCGGGCGGCTCATCGTTACGATCGTGGATGAGGACTCTCCCGTCACGTGGCCGGCGTGCGCGTGCCGGGTCGCCGGCACCGTGGGAGGGGTCGAGGAGGTCAACGGGACGGCCGTCGCCAACGTGAACCCGGGCAACGTGGCGCACACCTTCACGGTCGGGGCGCTCGGGATCAACGTCCTGAGCCCGGGGGAGAGCACGGTCAGCTTCGCCCTCGAACTCACCCAGCCGGGCGAATTCACCTGGAACTGCATGATGCCCTGCGGAGAGGGGGCGGACGGCTACACGTCGCCCCCGATGGGGGTGCCGGGCTTCATGACCGGCACGATGGTTGTGTACTAGAGGCGGACGATGGACGAACGTGAGGCCGAGCATCGCGCGGAGGCCCGAAGGGATCGCGCGGCTCGTCGAAAGTACCGCTCCCGGTACCGACACGTCCGGCCTCGGCGCGCGCTGCGTCCGCGCCCTCTCTGGGCCTCCGGCGCCTGGTGACCGCCCGCGCCCGGCGAGAGTGGCGGCCGGTCGCCCTGGGCCTCCCCCCGGGACCTCCAGGAACGCGGTGGGGTGATCGGTTCTCGGGGCGGGCCTGAGAGGGCCGGCGACGGAACCCGCCCGCCGTCTCGCCCAGCGTCCGCCCCGTGACCATCCGCGAGCAGCGATGTGCGAACGGTCTAGAGGCCGTTCTTAAGGGTCGTGACTCCTCCCATACGGTGTGACGCGACTCATTCGGCACGATGCGACGGGTCCCGCGCTGATCGAGGTTGGAGCGCAAACGATCGCGGTCTGCCAGTGCGGTCTCAGCCGGAACAAGCCGTTCTGCGACGGGAGCCACGCGAAGACGCGGGGCGAGGAGCACGGGAAGCTCTACGTCTACGACGACGCCCAGAACCGGGTGAGCCTCGAGGACATGTTCCCGACGCCCACGAAGAAGTTCAGCGCTTCGAAGTAGGTCTCGGGAGCGGGTCCGACCTCCGGCGGGCCTGGGACGGCGGTCGACCGGACCCGACCTGCCCACCGGGTCCGTCTTTCGGAGGCACGGACGCCCTGCCACCGGTTTGCGAGCGACTTGAGCCGTTCCAAGGCCCTGGGCGGGGTCGGACCGAGGGGGCCGAGCTCAGTACCGCTCCACGAACACGCGACCCTTCGGGCAGCCGAGCTGGAGCGCGAGCTCCTGGGTCTGATTGACCATCTCGGGAACCCCGCAGAGATAGAGGTCGGACCGCGAGGCGTCCGGCACCTCCCTCGCCAACACGTCCTGGACGTGACCCACAGCGCCGTGCCATCCGTTCGACGGCGGCGGGCGAGAGAGGACGGGCAGGAAGCGGAACGCCGGCCAGTCGGACTCGAGGGTCCGGAGCTCCTCGAGGAGCACGGCATCCTCGAGGTAGCGGTTCCCGTAGATCAGGAGCGTCGGGGTGGACGGGTGACGCTGGCGGAGTTCGCGCAGCATCGGGCGGAACGGGGCGAGGCCGGTCCCCGTCGCAACGAGGGCGACCGAGCGGTCCCCCGGGTCGGCGAGGACGAACCGTCCGACCGGGGCGAGAACGGTGAGCGGCGTGTGGTCCGCGGGGGCGAGGCCGCAGAGGTACGTCGAACCGTACCCGCCCGGGACCTGCTTGATGAGGAGCGAGAACGCCTCGGTGGTGCCGGCCGGGGAGAAGATCGAGTACGAGCGCGTGATCGACCGACCGTTGCGGCTGAGGAAGAACGTTACGTACTGGCCGGCGTCGAACGCAAAGCCCTCACCGGGGGCGGTCCGGAGCTCGAGAACGTGGATCGATGGGGCCACCGACCGGTTCTCGGTGAGCTGCACCTGGCGCTTGCGTGGGGGGTCCACGTTCGTCGAGAGCCCGAGCGAGCAGTTGACCGTCCCGCCTAGAGGGTTCGGAAGGGGGGACCGGCCCAAGCGGGGAGGCACTCGCTACTCGTTCGCGGGCCAGTGCTCGAGGAGCTTCTTCTCGACGATCGCCAGGGCCTCCGAAAGGCTCGACGCGGCCATCCCGAGGTTCTTCGCGAGGTCGGTGAGCGTGATCTTCCGGGGCACCTCGAAGTAGCCGGCCGCGAGCGCCTTGCGGAGGAGGTCGGCCTGACGGGGCGTAAGCCCTCCCGGCGGGGCGAGCGGATCGGCATGCCGGACCGACTCGAGACGCGCCATCGGGACCCGCTCGCGCAGTCGGTCGAGCAAGAGGTGGACCTTCGACTGCGGGGCAACGACGACCCAGGAGGCCTCGCCGGCCCGGATGGAGAACGGGAACCTCCGCATCAGCTGGAGCTCGCGGAAGATCGGAACGAACTCGGAGGTTCGGTGGATCACCCGGAGGTGGACCATCGAAGGGCCGGACTCGAGCTCCTCGGCCTGCTCGACCTTGGGCAGCGCGCGGATCGCCTCGGTCCACGGGCCGGGTTCCGGGACGTAGAGCCGGACCTCGGTGAGACTACGTTGGCCGTCCAGGTCGAGCCGGCTGAGCACCTCCACCTCGACCTCGGGGTGGTCGCGCGAGAACACGGCGATCCACGCCGAGTCGGGCAGCGGGACCCGGAGCCGGCTGATGCGAGCCGCTTCGCCGCCCTCCGGGGGTGGGGGCGGAGGGGAATCCGTGTGGGGAGGGGTACGGGCGGGGCTTCGAGGCGGGCGAGGCATCCGCCGAGGAGTTGCGACGGCTCGCATAGCCGTATCGTTCGGGCCGTCAAGGGGACTTGGACCTTCCCCGACCTCGCCCGGGACCGCCGAAGGCGCTAGGCACGCGGCTTACGCTGGGACCCGACCCTCGTTCCGCCAGGTTCCTCCGAGAGAGGTCGAAGATGATCGCAAGCGAGCAGGACGATCCGTTGGATGAATTGACGCGCGAGAACGAGACGACCCAGCAACTTCTGGAGCGGCTCCTCGAAGAGGCGGCATGCCTGAAGCGCGGGACCGAGGTGCCGCCGGGCGAGGTCGCGGAGGGGTTGCGCCTCGTCGAGCAGTACCGCAAGCTTCACGCCGAACGGCTCGACGGGCAGCTCCAGCCCGAGGCCCGTCGCGTCGCGATGGCGACGTGCTTCGATCACCTCGATGCCGTCGCGCAGGGCCATCATGCGACGCACGAGCACGTCGAACGGGTGGAGGGCGCCCTTGCGGCCTACGCGCGCGGGGACATGGACAGTCGACCCCGGCTCGCGGACGCGCTCGAGGAATTCGCCCAGAAGGAGTACGAGGCGTTGCAGTACGAAGAGCAGTATCCGCTCTCGTGCCTACGGTCGGCGCTCCCGACCGAGGTGGCGGCCCGCGTTCAGCAGGAGTTCACGAAGAGCTCGGCCGAGCTTCGCCACCTCGAAGGGCACATCGAGCGCCACCTCGCCCACGGGCCGGCTCCGCCGGGCGCGTCGTTCCCGGTTCGTTGCCAAGGGGCGGGCTGCACCGCGCGCGCGGAGGCCGGCACGTTCCCGGCCGAGCACGGGTTCCTCGGTCTGAGGGCCCCCGCGGGATGGCGAGCGTTGCCGCGGGTCCCGCACGCTCAGGCTCCCGGGGTCGTGGCGATCGAGATCGACTTCCTCTGTCCGAAGCACCTCCCCCCCGACGACGCCGGGGCGGCGTCCCGTCCGACGACCCCCGTCCGACCGGGGCCCTCCCACGCCGTCCGCTCCTCGGTCCGAGAGACGGCCGGCTGCTGCGATCCGATCCCCGGGCGTGCGGCATGAGCGGTCCGCCGCTGCGCGTGGTCTCGGCCGTCGGGCGCACGGCCCCCGCACCGTCGCGCGACGCCTTACGCCTGATCCTTGCGGGCGTGGGGTACCTCCTCGCGATCGCTGGGCTCCAGCTTGCGGTGACCGTTCGTGGGCTCTGGTTGGGCACGGACGCGCTCACCGGCCACCTCATGGACGTCCGGGACGTGGTGGCGCTCTTCGGCTGGGTCGGGCTGATGATCAGCGGCGTGAGCGTGATCATCGTTCCCAACCACCTCAAGGTCCCGCTCCGGCCGAGCTTCCTGCCTCAGCTCCACCTCGTCCTCGCCAACGTGGGTCTCGTGAGCTTCTTCGCCGCGACCCTTCTCGCGCCGGCGAGCGCGTTGCAGGACGCCTGCCTCGCGGTCGTGTCGCTCTCCTATCTCCTGTTCGGAGGCGGCGTGGTGGCGACCGTACTGCCGTTCCTCGGGGGGCCCTCAGGCCGACCGTCCGATCGTGCCCGCGAGGAAGGGCCGGCCGCGCCGCGCGTGACCTCCCCCTGAGCCGAAGGAGCGATCTTCCCGTCGACCGACCGCGCCGGTCCCGCCGACCCTCGCGCCGCCCGAGAGCGTCCGCGTCGAGCCGGTCCAAGGCCGAACGGTACGCACTCCGACGGAGCGGCGGAGGCGCGGGGCTGCCCCGGGCTCACGTGGGGGCGGGGATCGCCGCCGTCGCTTCCCGCGCGAGCCGCGTATCGAAGTAGAGGGGCGGCTCCTGCGGGCACCGGTCGCACGAACAGGTCTCCGGGCGGCCGGTGTGGCGGAAGTTGTGCACCCCCTCTTCCCAGGGTGAGCACGTCGTGCAGGTGCAGAACCTGCAGTCGTGGGTCATGGAGGACCTCGAGCACCGAACTCTCCGCCTCCGTCTTAGGTGCGCCCCGAACGGTTTCGTACGCAGGGGGTGAGATCCGCTCGGCCATGCCCGCGTGTCCCGTCGTCCGAGGTCGGGCGTCGCGGCACTCCACCGATCTCCGGGCGGGGCGAGGGACGATGGAGGGAGTTTTAGTGAGAACCACCCTGCGGCGGTCGTGCCCCTGGCGGCCGCCTCGCGAGCGTTTCTCACCGCGGCACTCTCGCATCTCGTCGGGGCAGGAGGCTTGCTACTGTTCGGGCAACGGCTCGGTACGTTCACCGGTCGATGGGACGTCCTCCTTTGGCTCGTCCTCGTCGGTTTCGTGGTCTGCTCGACCGTCGGGTTCTCCCTGCACCTGTTCCCGGTGGTCGCCCGCCGGCGGCTTCTCGGCACTGCGATAGAATGGGGAGCCCTCGGCGCGGTCGAGGCTTCCGTGGTCCTCGGGACCGTCGCGCTCGCTGGGGCGCTGCCGTCGGACCTCGCTTCGCCGGGGTTCGTTCTCGCCGCGGGACTCCTCCTCGCGGGCGTCACGCTCGTGGCGCTGCTCTTCGCTTGGGCCGTGAGCCGTCCTCCCGCGACGGCCCCCCGTCCGGAGGCCCGGCCAGGGGACGTCGTGAGCGTGCCGCTCTTCCTCCTGGCCTGGTCCGCCGTCTGCGTCTCCGCCGGGCTGTTCGTGTTCGCGGGGCTTTCGGCCGGCCCGGGCTTCGGCTGGTGGATCGCGGCCGTCCACGTCCTTGTCCTAGGCCATGTCGTGCCCCTCATCACCGCCGTCACGCTCCGCCTCGCCCCCCGCTCGGTCGACGCCGACCCGCCGACTCCGGTGGTCGTGGCCCTCGCCGCGCTCGCGGGGACCGGGGCCGTGACCGTCCCCCTCGGGATGCTCGTTCTGCCGACGGTGTCCTCGCGGTACCTCGCCCTCGCCGCGAGCCCCGAGGCCGCGTTCGCGGTGCTGTTCGTCGCGGTGATCGCATACCTCGGGGTCCGTGCGAAGACGCCGCGGCCCCAGCTCAGCCTCCAGCTCGGAGGGTTCCTCTTCCTCGTCGCGGGCGGTGGGCTCGGTCTCTGGATGGTCGACCGCTCCGACTACGCGCCGGTGGTGGCCCACGCGCTGCTCGGCGCCCTCGGCTTCGCCGGGCTCACCATCCTCGTCGCCTGGTTCGGGATGGTCGCGCCGTTCCAGCGCATCTCCCACGCTTGGACCCGCCGCATGCTCTGGACCCTTGCCGCGAGCTGGATCGTGGGGGTCTTCCTCCTCGGCGTGGCGTGGAGCTCGTTCGTCGCGTTCCCGGCCGAGGTGTCGGGGGTGGCGGGAGCACTCCTCCTCGTCGTCGCCGTCCTCTGGGGAGCCGGCACGGTCCCGGTCCTGTTCCCGGCGATCAACCCCCTTCCGGGCCTCACCTCGGCGAGGATCCGGGAGATCCGGGACCGGTGGGGCCCCCGATGAGCGGGCCGCACGCGTCGATCTCGCAGCTCCTCGGAGGGGACCATCGTGAGCTCGACGACCTGTTCGAGCGCTTCCAGCACACCGCCCCGAGCGAACGGACCCCGCGTTCCGCGCTCCTCCGCACCTTTGCCGAGGGCCTCCGACGCCACATCCGGATCGAGGAAGCGGACCTCTTTCCCGCGATGCGGGAGGGGGACCCGACCTTGCACGGGCTCGTCGAGCTCCTCCTCGAGGACCACCGGCGGATCGAGGACGCCCTTCGTCGCCTCGAGGCTGAGGTGGATGCGGGGCCCGCGCCCACGCACGAGCTCGAACTCGACCTCATCAATGTGCTCTGGGAGCACAACGCCCGCGAGGAGGGGGTCGTCTATCCCTGGCTCGACGAGCACCTCCCACCCGAGCGACGACGGGCCGTCCAGGAACGGCTGGAGGGCGAGCCCCCATCGAGCTACGGATTACCGCCCCCTTAGGTGCCGTCCGCTCGGACGTCCTTCGCCGGCACGGGCTGGACCTCCGGTCCGCTCAAGCGCGCTTGACGCCCCGTTCTTGAAGAGGGCGTTTCGTGCCGCCGCCAAGAGGTGCGGCGCATGGTCGGAGGCGGGCCGGCGGCCCAGAAGGAACACGAGCGAGCGGGGCCGGGCGAGGGCGGGGCGGGGCTGCCCGGGGGATTCTGGAGGCGTCCGTTCCACCTCACCGCGTCCACGACCCTCCTCGTCATCGCCGTGCCGCTCCTCGTCGTCAACGCGGTCGGCTACGGCCTCCTCTACGAGGAGATCCATGAGCCCTCGTCCTCGACCGAGGGCATGCCGTCCGGCCAGCCGACGTCGTTCACCCTGAGCGCCTACCTCACCGGCTATGTCGGCGTGGGAGGCTCGATCAACGGGCTCCGCGACCCCACGCTCCACGTCGGTTGGGGCGACACGGTGACCCTCACGATCGTGGACGGGGAAGCGATGACCCACAACCTCCAGGTCTCGGGCTACGGGGTCGGCACCTCCGATGTCAGCGCGATCGGCCAGCAGGCGTCGGTGACGTTCCGCGCGACCCAGGAGGGCTCGTTCTCCTACTACTGCTCGATGCCGGGGCACCGGGAATCGGGCATGGAGGGCGTCCTCATCGTCGGGGAGAGCTCCTCGACCCCGATCGGGCCGGAGGCGCCCCTCACGGTGGCGCAGATCGCGCACGATCCGACCGCAATCCCGCCCCCGATCCACCGCAACTACAGCACGGTCGACAACGTCTACCTCGAGGCGAAAGAGGTCACGGCGGAGATCGAGAAGGGGGTCTCGTTCCGCTACTGGACGTACAACGGCACCGTCCCCGGTCCGTTCCTCAGGGTCCGGGTGAACGACACGGTCGTCGTCCACCTCTACAACAACGCGTCCAGTTCGATGAGCCACTCCGTCGATTTCCACGCGGTCACCGGGCCGGGCGGGGGCGCGGCCGTGTCGCAGACCCCCCCAGGGCACTGGTCGAACTTCTCGTTCAAGGCGCTCTTCCCCGGCCTCTACGTCTACCACTGCGGGACCCCGAACATCCCGACCCACATCGCGATGGGGATGTACGGTCTCATCCTGGTCGAGCCCGAGGGCGGGCTCCCCACGGTGTCTCACGAGTTCTACCTCATGGAGGGGGAGCTCTACACCATCTGGCCGGTCCATTCGCTCGGGAACCAGCTGTTCAACGGCACCGCGCTCCTCGATGACGAGCCGACCTACGTGGTCTTCAACGGCGAGTACCAGGGCTTCACCGGGGTCGATGCGATGAACGCTACCGTGAACGACAGCGTCCGGTTCTTCTTTGGCAACGCGGGCCCGAACGGGTTCTCCGCGTTCCACATGATCGGCGCGATGTTCGACGACGTCTGGCAGGCCGGCGACCTCACGGACCCTCCCCAGCACAACCTGCAGACGGTGACGGTCGCCCCGGGGAGCGCGCTCGTGACGCAGCAGATGATGCTCTATCCCGCGAAGTACTACGTCGTCGACCACTCGATCGTGAACGCGATCGACAAGGGAGCGTTCGCGATCCTGAACGTGACGGGCTGGGCGAACGATTCGATCTTCCACGCGCTCGCGCTTCCTGCCTTCCCGGAGGCGGTGGGTGGAGCGGCGACGACCACGACGCCGCTCGCGGCCCGGTGGCTCTAGGGACGCGGGCTTTCGAGAGCTCGGGGCGGACCCGGGGGCCGGACGATCGCGCCCGCATCGCGGGCACGCGCTCCCGTCCGCGCCCCGGCCCTGATGCGGTCGCGGCGACGGCGCGAGCCCGGCCGCGTTCGTGAGGTCAGGGACCGTTCCGTTCGAGGAGCCGGGCGTAGCAGTCGAGGTACTCCCCGGCCATGCGTTCGACCGAGGCATTTCGTTCCACCCAGTCCCGTCCCCGCCTCCCGAGTTCGCGCGAGGCGCGGGGGTCCTCGAGCACCGCGCGGATCGCGTTCGCCACGCGGTCGGGGTCCGTCGGGTCGACGAGGACCGTGGCCGACGACCGTCTCCCGATCTCGGCCGGGCCCCCACGGTTCGTGACCATGCACGCCGCTCCGCTCGCCATCGCCTCGAGGAGCGCCACCGAGGAGGTGTCGGAGAGCGAGAGCAGCACGAAGACCGCGCTCTGGGCGAGCAGGGCCGGCTTCTCCGCCTCCTCCACGGGTCCCACGCAACGCACCCGCGCCGTGAGGGTCGGGTCCCGGGCGACGCGCCCCTCCACCGTGGGTCGCTCGGGACCGTCGCCGGCCAGCACCACCGCCCACGGGAGGTCGCGGGGAAGTCGGGCGAGGGCGTCGAGGAAGCGATGGGCCCCCTTGTCGCGGGTGAGACGACCGAGGAACGTGATCAGCGGGACCGCGCCCGCCCCGAGCCGTCGTCGCCAATCCGGCTCGAGGAGACCGGGTCGGAACGCGCGCGTATCGATCCCGTTCGGCACCACAAGGGTCGGGGGATGGGTGGGCACGGACGCCTCGGGACCGACGAGAAGCGAGCGAGCGACCTCGGTCGGGGCCGTCGCGAGCGAACACGTCCGGCAGAGGTCGACGCTGAAGCGGCCCCAGGCCCGGAAGAAGGCACGCGACCATGGACGCCGGCCCGCTCCCCGCAGCATGTCGACGAGGTTGGTGTGGAACGTGCCGACGCTGGGCGTTCCCCAGCGCCGAGCGGCGAGCCAGCCGGCGAGACCCACGAAGCCGGGGGTGTGGATGTGCACCACGTCGAACCGACCGGCGCGCCCGAAGGGGACCCCCCAGGGCCAGAGCGCGATGCGGTACTGGGGATAGCCGGGGGCCGAGAGCGCGCGGAACCTGCGGATCCGGAGTCTCGAAGTCGGCAGGTCCCACCGGGGCTGACCGGGAGCCCGCACGGTGAAGACGGTCACCTCGTGACCACGGTCCCCGAGCTCGCGCGCGAGCGTCTCGGTCGCCCGAGCGACCCCGTCGTGCGTAGGGGCGAAGCTGTCGGTGAAGAACGCGACCCTGAGCGATCGGCCAGGGACCATGTCGGAGTTCGGGGCAGAAAGGTCGGGCAAGGACCCGGGCACGGTGGGTGGCATCCCGAACCCGCGAGCCCGGTCCGGCTCATCAACGGACCCCCCTCGCGGGGGTATCATCGTCCCGACCGGACGGGGGACGAGAAGGCGGCCGAGGGGGGAGGGAAATCCCGTCAAACGAGGTTGAGCAGGGTTACATGCCACGTCAGGGGGTCTCCGATGCCAGGCTCTCGTGCCCATGCCGGCCTCGTCCGGGCCGCCGGTCGCCCCTCGCCCGAGCGCGGTGGACCGTTGGCTGCGCTGGGGCCTCGCGGTCACCGTCGCCGTCTCGGTGGTGGTTCTCAGCTACGGGACCCTCGCCGTCTATCAGGGGCAGGCCCCGATCCCCGACCGGGTGCAGGCCTGGGACGGCACCCCGCTCTACACGAAGTCCGACATCCTCGCGGGCAAGGCCCTGTTCCAGCAGGCCGACCTGATGGACTTCGGGACGCTCTACGGGAACGGGGCGTACTTCGGACCGGACTGGGGCGCGGACTACCTCCACCGGGAGTCGACCCTCGTTCACGAGTACGAGGCCGGGAGCCTCTACGGGACCACCTACGCCGGGCTCACGCCCGCCCAGGTCGCGGTCGTCGACGAAGCGTCGAAGGTCGACCTCCGTCACTCGGCGGTCGTCGACGGCACGCTCACGCTCTCGCCCGCTGTCGGATGGGCCCAGACCGAGCTTTGGTCGTACTACGAGGACCTCTTCCTGAATGGGAACCGTTCGCTCGGGCTCCACGCCCACACGGTGGGGACGACGGCCGAGGCGGACCAGCTCACGAGCTTCCTCGCCTGGGTCGCCTGGACGATGGTCGCCGAGCGCCCGGGCCAGACGTACTCGTACACGAACAACTGGCCGTACGACCCGTCCGTCGGCAACACCCCGACCGACTCGATGGTCTTCTGGACGATCGCGTCGATCGTCCTGTTCGGCGCGGCGACCCTCGGGATCGCGCTCGCGTACCGGCGCTGGGTCGCGGCGCCGAAGGGCGCCCTCCGTCTCCCGCCGGCCCCCGCTCCCGCCGCCGCGGCTCCGCCGCCCTCGCCGACCGCGAGCCAGCGCGTGACCCAGTGGTGGTTCCTCCTCGTGCCGCTGCTCATGCTCGGCCAGGGTCTCCTCGGCTCGGTGATGGCGCACCTCTACGCCGACCGCCTGGCGGCGTTCGACCCGGGCGTGTTCAGCCTCCTCCCGTTCAACATCCTCAAGGCCTGGCACACGCAGCTCGCGATCGCCTGGATCGCCCTCGCCTGGCTCGGGGCGGGGCTCTTCCTCGTGCCGGTGATCACCGGCCGCGAGCCGAAGGGTCAGGCGTACCTCGCGGGCGGTCTTCTCCTCGCCTTCCTCGGCATCGTGGTCGGGGGCGCGATCGGGATCTGGCAGGGGGTCACGTGGGGAACGTCGTCGAACTGGCTCTGGGTCGGGAACCAGGGGCTCGAGTACCTGCAGATCGGGCTCCTGTTCCAGATCCTCTTGCTCGCCGGCCTCGTCGCATGGGGGTTCGTCCTCCTCCGGGCGTTCTGGCCGACCCTCCGCAAGACCCGCTCGTTCGGCAGCCTCGAGGCGCTCCTGCTCTACAGTGGGATCGGGATCGCGTTCGTCTACGCGTTCGGCCTCGTGCCCGTCGCGACCGCGACCACGAGCTTCACGATCACCGACTACTGGAGGTGGTGGGTCGTCCACCTCTGGGTCGAGAACGCGTTCGAGTTCTTCACGGTCGTCGTGATCGGCTTTGCGCTCCTCGCGATGGGGCTGCTCGAACGGGTCTGGGTCGAGCGGACCGCCTACTTCGAGCTCATCCTCGTCTTCGGAGCCGGGATCGTCGGGACCGGGCACCACTTCTACTGGGTCGGCGACCCGGCGGTCTGGCTCGCCCTCGGGGCGATGTTCTCGATCTTCGAGGTCGTCCCGCTCGCCTTCCTCCTCCTGCGGGCCTGGCAGCAGTACCGCGTCCTGCGCGGGGCCGGCACCGTCTTCCCGCAACGGACCGCCTTCCTCTTCTTCACGAGCGCCTCCGTCTGGAACCTCGTCGGCGCCGGCGCGATCGGCGCCGTGATCAACACTCCGCTTGCGAACTTCTACGAGCACGGGACGTTCCTCACCGCCGCGCACGCCCACGCCTCGATGTTCGGGGCGTTCGGCCTGCTCGCGGTCGGTCTCGTCTACTTCGCGACCCGGCTGATGACGAGCGCGACGCCCCGGTCGGAGCGCTGGGCCGTGCGGGCCCTCTGGATGTTCAACGGCGCGATCATCTTGTGGCTCGCGCTCAACCTGCTCCCGATCGGGGCCGCCCAGCTCCAGGCGAGCATCGAGCACGGCTTCTGGTACGCCCGGAGCCTCGCGTTCTACGACGGTTGGACCTGGGCCCAGTGGTTGCGGATGCCCGGCGACCTCCTCTTCCTCGGGGGGGCGGCGGTGGTGCTCCTCGACCTGGCGCTGCGGTACCGTGCGGGCTGGGCCGCGCGGCGCCTGCGGCCGGCGCCCCAGGCCGCGTGAGCGGGCGGCTTCGACCCCCCGGGACCCTGGTGGGACGTGCCCCGTCTCGCCCGGGTCGTGTTCCGGAGCGGGGGCCCAGAACGTCCAACTAGCCGAACCTTCCGTTCACGTAGTTCTCGGTGAGCTTCTCGGACGGCCCGTGGAAGATCCGCTCGGTCGGCCCGACCTCGACGAGCTTGCCGAGATAGAAGAACGCGGTGCGGTCGGAGATCCGCACGGCCTGGGCGAGGTTGTGCGTCACGACGATCACGGCGTACTCGCGCCGGAGCCGGGCGAGGAGGGCCTCGATCCGTGCGGTCGCGATCGGATCGAGGGCGGAGCACGGCTCGTCCATGAGGAGCACCTCCGGGCGCACGGCGAGCGCGCGCGCGATGCACAGGCGCTGTTGCTGGCCGCCGGAAAGGCTCGTCCCGGGGGCGTCGAGCTCGTCCTCGACCTCCTCCCAGAGGCCGGCGTGCACGAGCGCCTCGGCGACCGCCCCGTCGAGCTCCTCGCGACGGTGGACTCCGAGCAGGCGCAGTCCGGCGGCGACGTTCTCGAACACCGAAAGGTTCGGGAACGGGTTCGGCTTCTGGAAGACCATTCCCACCCGGCAGCGCACCGAGACGACGTCGGATCGGCCGAGGTCGTCGCCGTCGAGGAGGATCGTGCCGGTCATCCGGGCCCCCGGCGCCTCCTCGTGGAGGCGGTTCAGGCACCTCAAGAACGTCGACTTGCCGCACCCGGACGGACCGATGATCGCGGTCGTCGCCCGGTCCTCGAGCTCGAGCGAGACATCGTAGAGCGCCTGCCGGGCGCCGTACCAGGCGTTCAGCTCGCGCACCACCAGCTTCGCGGGCAAGGGCCTACACCCCCGGCCCCGCGTCCGGGGCCCGCACGAGGAGCCGGGAGGCGAGACTGACGGCGGCCATGATAAGCAGCAGGACGAGCGCTGCCCCCCAGGCGTCGACGGTGTAGTTGGGCGACGTGTAGACGGTGAGCGCGCCGTAGATGAACGGGGCGAGCGCGGCCGTGGGCGAGTGGAGGTCCTGCAGCCAGAACGAGCTCGAGCCCGCCGTGAGGAGGAGCGCCGCGGTCTCGCCGCCCGCACGCATCACCGCGAGGAGACTGCCGGTGAGGAGCGTGCTCCGGCAGCTCCCGAGGACGACCCGGAGGACCACCCGGTGGCGAGGGAAGCCGAGGGCGAGCGCCCCCTCCCGCACCGAGGCGGGTACGGTCCGGAGCGCCGCGTCGGCGGCCTTGACGACGATCGGGACCATCAGCACCGCGAGCGCGACCGCGCCGGCGATCGCGCTCTGATCGTCGGCCGGGTCGTACCTCAGGAAGATCGTGAAGACGAAGACCCCCAGCAGGATCGACGGGACCCCGAGCAGCACGTCGACGACCGTCGCCACGCCTTCGCCGAGGCGGCCGCGCCCGTACTCCGCGAGGTAGATCCCCGCGAGGATCCCGAGCGGGAGCGCGATCGCGGCGGCGAGCCCCAGCATGATGAGGGTCCCCTCGATCGCGGGACCGATCCCCCCGAGCGGGCAGTCGGTCTGACCCACGCCGCAGGGAAGCGGCGGCTGGGAGGTGTAGAACGAGGGGCGGACCACCGCCGGCCCTCCCTGGTCGACGGCCGTGACGAGGAGGCTCGCGAGGGGCAGGGCGGCCAGGACGACCGCGCCGGTCGCGAGGGCGAGAACGACGGCGTGGCCGGCGTGCCGTCGCCGGAGCCGGGACGCCCGCCGGGCGGCGACGCGGGTCCACCACTCCGCGGACGGCCCGACGGTCCCGCCGGCGGAGAGTGCGGGAGTCCCGCCGGTTCCTCGCCCGGCCCCCGCGCGGGAGGACCTCCGCCGGCTCGCCCGCCGTGCCTCCAGTTTGCGCACGAGGAGACGCGCTCCGACGTTCACCGCGATCGAGATCAGGAGGAGGAGGAACGCGAGCTCGTAGAGGGCGCTCCGACCCATGCCGGACGACTCGAGGAACCGGTTCACGAGCCAGGACGGGATCGTCGAGCCGCGATCGAACAGCGAGCCGGGGACCGCGTAGGCGTTGCCGATCACGAGGGCGACCGCGATCGTCTCGCCGATCGCCCGTCCGAGACCGAGGACGATCGCGCCGACGATCCCGGGGGTCGCGGGTCGCAGGACCGCGAGGCGCACCGCCTCCCAGCGCGTGGCCCCGACGCCGAGCGCCGCCTCGCGCAGGTCCTGCGGAACGGCCCGGAGCGCCTCCCTCGAGAGAGCGGCGATCGTGGGGATGATCATGATCGCGAGGATGAGACCGGCCGCGAGGTAGTCCGCGCCCCCGGTCCCCCCCGAGAACGGCGACGCCCCGCCGGTCAGGCGGGCGAGGGCGGGCTCGACCCCGGTGCTCAGGAACGGCACGAGGACCGCGAGCGCCCAAAAGCCGTAGACGACCGACGGCACCGCGGCCCCGAGGTCGACGAAGTAGGCGAGCGGCCCCCGCCAGCGTCGGGGCGCGAGGTCGGAAGCGAAGAGGGCGACGCCGAGCGCCACCGGGACGGCGAGCAGGAGCGCGAGCCCGCTCGTGAGGAGGGTCCCCACGACCGCCGGCGAGGCTCCGAACACCTCGGCCGGCACGTTCCAAGTGCTGCTGCCCAGGAAGTCGAAGCCGAACCGGGCGAACGAGGGCCGGGCCCCGCTGTACAGCATCCAGGCGAGGCCGGCCGCGAGCAGCAGGACGCCGATCCCGACCGCGGTGGTGAACCCTTGGAAAGCGACCCCGAGATGGACGAGTCGCCGGAGGCGGGTCCCCCGCTCCGGCCCCGGGGCCGGCCCTTCGACGCGTGCGCCCGCGGTCACGTCGGTCCTAGCCGCAGGACGCGAACGACGCACCGTGGAAGGTCATGGTGTCGAGGGCGTCGCGGTCCTGGACCACGAGCGGACCCGGGGGATCGAAGAACGGGAAGGCCTGCGTGTCGAACGACTGCCCTTCGTTGACGACCCAGGTGATCCACTGCCGGAGCACGGCCGCGTCCCCGGCCGTCGCGGTGTGGCCGTTCCCCGGATCCTGCGGCACCATGAAGTAGACGAGGGTCGCGAGCGGATAGTCGCCCGCCCCCGGAGCGTTCACCCAGCTGACGTTCTCCCAGTTCTCGGTCGAGGCCGGAATGCCCGGACCGATCACCGCGTAGAGGTCCGCGATCGCCTGGGCGCTGTTCTCGACGGTCGGGAAGATGTACGCTCCGTGCGGATTCTCTACGGACGCGATCGCGAGGCTCTTCACCTGCGCGTCGTAGAGGTCGGTGTACCCGAGCGCACCGGTGGTCGCTCCGACGTAGGAGATCATGGCCGAGTTCCCGCTCGCCCCGTAGGCGCCGGGCGGGTTGGGCCACTGGGGATCGGTCGTGGTGCCGAGCCCACTCGTGTGGTCCCACGTCTCGTTGTCCCTCGAGAGCTTGTCGGTGAGGACGTAGCTCTGCCCGGCCGCGTCCGAACGATGGACGGCCACCATCGCTAGATGGACCGCGGCCAGTCCCGGGTTCTCCTCGACGAGCGCCGGGTCGTCCCAGGCGGTGATCGCGCCCAGGTAGATGGCGGCGAGATCCTGACCGGAGAGGTTCAGCGGGCCCGGGTAGCCCGGGAGATTGTAGATCATCACGACCGACCCGCCCGTGACCGGTAGCGTGAGCACGGGGCCAACCGCCGCTCGGAGGAGCGAGTCCTCGGAGGGGGTAAGAGGCTCGTCCGTCACCGTGAAGTCGACGGTCTTGTCAGTGAGCGATGAGATCCCGTGGCCGGCCCCCGTGGGTGCATAGTTCACGAGGTTCGACGTGGCCGACTGGAACCGGTCCGTCCACTGCGAGATGAGCGCCGCGGGGAAGGCGGCCCCCGCCCCCTGGACGGTGACCCCCGTCGGGCACGCACCGGAGGGACCGCCCGGGACGAGCCCGTACCAATCCGTCCCGAAACCGAGCCCGACGACGAGGGCCGCGACCGCGACGGCTCCTAGGGCGACGTAGACCCTCGTGCGATCCGCGCGTCGCCGAACGGCCGGACGGCGGCCCGGCGCAACGGGAGGAGGAGCCGGCGAGGACCCCGCGTCAGCCGGCATCTTCCCTCCCCGGTCGAGGATGCTTGTGGAATCCGGCGGAACCGGACCCGGTGCCGGAGGACCGCGACGGCGTGCGACGGGGACGGAATCCCTCGCCGAGACCCCGGTCGACCCCGTGCATGCTCCCCACGTCGTCCCACCGAGGAGCGGGGCGCGGGTATAATGCTCTCCATGTGACCCGTAAGTCCGACATGTCATTCCTCCTCCCCGGCTCCCGAGCCCTCGGTCCGTAGGGTCCATGTCCCTGCGTTCCGTGAGGGGAGTGGAGCTCCTCTCCAGGGTCAGAAACGTTGCGTCCACCACGTGAATGTAGTGTGGCATACATGCGGGCCATGCATCGGCGTCTTCCGTGCGACGCCCCCGATCCCGTGCGCGAGCCGACCTCGGGCCCCTCTTGCGGTGGGGCGCGCGTATCTCGTTCCGGTCAGTACCCGCCCGGTCGAGGGTTGGCCTTTTCTAACCCGGAGACCTTTCACGGTCTGTGACGGAGGCGAGCCGGTCCGACGAGCCCGGATGGGTGGCCTGGATCGAGGGGCTCCCCTGCTCCGGAAAGACCACGCTCGCGCGGACCGTGGGGGAGCGACTCCGCGCGGCCGGTCGCGAGGTCGAGCTCTTGGACGGCGATGAGGTGCGCCGGATGTTCTCCCCCGAGCTTGGATTCTCGCGGAAAGACCGCGAGATGCACGCCCGGCGCGTCAGCTACGTCGCGAGGATGCTCGCTCGCCACGGAGTCGTCGTCGTCGTCGCGATGATCACCCCGTACGAGACCTCGCGGCAGGCCGCTCGGGCCACCGTCGGCGAGCGGTTCAGTGAGATCTGGCTGCGATGCCCCGTGGGCGTCTGCCGGGAGCGGGACGCCAAAGGTCTTTACCGGAGGGCAGGAGCGGTCGCGGGCTCGAAGGTCACCGGCGTGGACGATCCGTTCGAGGAACCGCTGAACCCGGACCTGGTCGTGGACACGGCCAGCGAGAGCGTCAGCGCGTCCACCGAGCGGATCCTGGCACATCTTGCAGAGCGCGGCGTCGTTCGTCCTCTACCCGCCCGTTGACGGCCCCTACCCTCCCTCCTCGACCCGGCGAGACGTTCGAACCTACCCCGTGGTCATCCCGAGCACGCCCCGGCGAGGCCGGGGTGGGAGCGCCTGCGGACCCGGGATCCGGCGTCGGAAGAATCAACCCAGGCGCGACCTTGAGAGGGACTTTCCCGGATTCTTCGACGTGGGGAAGACCTGACAACGGGGGCCTTCCGAGTGTCGAGAGTGGGCCATGATCCGACTATGCCTGGCGAGCCAGACCCCGCCCACGCTTCCGATCGCGGGACGGCGCCCCAAGGTCGGCGTTCCGTGGCGGCTCGGACGGGACTACGTCCCGCATGTGGGAGGTGTGGTGCCGATGATGCGGGCGATGCTGGGGGCGTCCGTGGGCCGGTGGATCGCACCGAACCCCCTCTGGATCGCCATGGGCTCCCCCGGGCTCCCCCGCGAGTTCACCACCGACGAGGGCTATTCCGTCGAGACGGTCCCGCTCGACCCGGACGTCCGCGCGCGCTACGTCCGGTTCAAGGAGGCCGTCTGGCGCTCGTTCCATGGGCCGTGGGGGATGGGGCGGTTCCCGATCGAGCCGTACCGGGCCTACGTGGAGTTCAACAACCGCATGGCCCAGCGGCTCCTCCACCATCTCGAGGACCACGACCTCACCTACGTCAATGATTACCAGCTCCTGTTGGTCGGGGGGTTGGTGGGATCGGCCGCGCCCGCCATCCTCCGCTGGCACATCCCGCTCGAGCTCCGCGGGTACCCCGAGTTCGTCCGGCGGTTCTTCCTCCGGGCCATGGAGGGGTTCGACGCCATCGTCGTGAGCACGCGAGGCGCGCTCGAGGAGTTGATCCGCCACGGCTTCCACGGCCGTGCGTTCCAGGTCTACCCCTATCTGGACCCGGACGAGCACCGGCAGGTCCCGGACTCCGCGGTCCGCCAGTTCCGCGAGAGGTACGGTCTCGGAGACCACCCCTACCTCCTCTCGGTGGGCCGGATGGACCCGGTGAAGCGCCAGGACCTCCTCCTGGCGGCGTTCTCGCGCATCCGCCGGCGATTTCCGGACCACCGGCTGGTCCTCGCGGGAGGAGGGAGCTTCTCGACCAACCTCGCCCGCGGGCCCGGGCGGGAGGGGAAGGACGAAATGTGGACGCGTCGACTCCGGGCCGAGCTCCGGGCCGATCGCCTCGAGGGATCGGTCATCCTCACGGGCCGTCTCCCCGCCCCCGAGCTACGGGCCGCCTACCAGGGGGCGGTGGGGCTGGTCCATCCCGCCCCGTGGGAAGGGTTCGGCCTCGTGGTCGTCGAAGCGTGGATGCACGGGCTCCCCGTGGTCGTCAGTCGCGGAGCGGGGGTCGCCGAGCTCGTGACCGATGGCGTCAACGGCTTCACGGTCGCTCCGGGCTCGGTGAGCTCGCTCAGCGCCCGCATGTCCCAGTTGCTCTCTTCCCCCGCGCTGGGCGAGAGGATGGGCGTCGCCGGCCGCCTGAGCGCGCGCCGCTGCCACGTCCAGCTTGCGTCGCGCCGCCTGCGGGAGATCCTGAGCCACGTCCTGCACTCCTATCGGGCCCGTGGCCGGGCCCCCCCGGAGTTCCTCCGGATCTAGCCGCGGGCCGGGCCGGTCATCCTTCGTCGTCCGACCTTGGTCCGGACGGCCGAGGGCCAGGAAGGCCGAACGCCGCTTCGATCCTGGACCGCAGCGTGGGCTCGGGCAGAGCGCCCACGATACGGTCGACGAGCCGCTCCCGCTCGAACAAAAGGAGCGTCGGGATCCCGCTGACGTTCAGGTTCTGAGCCAGGATCGGGTCCTCATCGGCGTTGACCTTGGTGAAGCGGATCCCGGGCGCGAGTTCGCGCGCCAGTTGGTCGAGGACCGGGGCCATCGCGCGGCACGGGGCGCACCAAGGGGCCCAGACATCGACGACCACGCGGGAATGCTCCCGCAGGAAGGGCGCGAAGGTCCTGCCCGTGAGCGCGATCGGCTCCGCCGCGACCGGCGCGACCGTGGGGCGGGCCCGCGATCGCGCCAGGAGTTCCTCGAGCCGACGGGCGCGGAGCTCCACGAGCTCCGCATCCGCCTCATCGGGTGCGTCGTTCATCCCTCGGGGCCGCCCGCTCGCGATCCGGGGCGTCGCATCGCAGGCGACCCTCGTCCCGCGAGCATTCCGCGTTTCCCAAAAACGCTACCCCCCGGGGTGGACCGGGACCCTGGGTTCAGCGAGACGCCCGTGGCGTGATCTGCGTCGAAGGCGGAGAGACCTGGCCGGGCCCGGGGTCGGGAGCCGCGTCACGACCCCGGCGGCGACCCGTGACCGAAGGGGTTCCGGCCAGCGACCGAAAGGCCGAACCCCCCGCAAGAGCGGCAACTTCTCTCCTCGTCCTCAGGGCAAGATGACGGTTGGACTCCGGAGCCGCGACTCGTTCGGGCCTTACGGCGGGCGGGGCCGCCCACGTCCCGGCCCGCGGAGCCCGCAGACCGACCCCCGGGGGTCGAGGGTACGGTCGTGCCGACGCTCGGTCGAGTCGCCGTCGATCCCGCCGCGACGAAGGTGGCCTCAGGTCAGCACGGGGATGTGCTTCTTCGCCGCGATCTCCGTGAGGATCTTCGGCCAGACCGAGACGCTGACTTCGCCGAGGTGCGCCTTACGGAGCAGCAGCATCTGCGTCCGCGACTGCCCGATCCCTCCGCCGATACTGAGGGGGACCTCGCCGGAGAGGATCCCTCGGTGGTACGGGAACTTGAGGAACTCGAGCTGGCCGGACATCGTGAGCTGCTGGCGCAACGTCGCAGGATCGACCCGAATGCCTCCGGACATCAGCTCGTGCCGACGTCGCGTGACCGGGTTCCAGACGAGGATGTCGCCGTTGAGCCCGTGCCGGACGCGGCCGTCCTCTCCACGGGTCTCCGTAGCCCAGTCGTCGTAATCCGCGGCCCGCATCTCGTGGGGGTACCCGTCCCGCAACGGCCAGCCGATCCCGATCAGGAACACCGCGGGGTGCTTCTGGAGGAGGGCCGTCTCGCGTTGCTTCCGGGGTAGGTCGGGATACTCGTCGAGGAGATCCTCGGCATGCAGGAAACGGATCTCGTCGGGCAAGGGCGGGTAGCGCGCGTCCCTGAGCTGCGGGAACCGCTGCTCGACGAGGCGTTGGGCCTCGACCAGGACCTTCCAGATGCGACGGACGGTGTCGCGCAGGTAGTCGAGGTTCCGATCCTCCGCGGTGATGGCCCTCTCCCAGTCCCACTGATCGACGTAGGCGCTGTGGTCGTGGTCCAAGAAGTAGTCCTTGCGCACCGCCCGCATGTCGGTCAGCAGCCCCTCGCCCGGGGTCATTCCGAACTGTCGCAGGGCCATCCGCTTCCACTTCGTGGCGGCCTGGACGATCTGGGCGTTCACGGGGTGCTGCTCGCGGTCGTTGGCGATACGGAACTGGATCGGCGTGCGCGAGCCGTCCCGGTCGAGGAAATCGTTGATGCCGCTCTCGGCCTCCACGATGAGCGGGACCTGAACTTGCATCAGGCGGAGCTCCCGGCACAGCCCCTCCTCGATCGTCCGCTTGACGAGGGTGATCGCTTCCTGGGTCGTCCGCGGATCGAGCAGCGGACGGTAGTCGTTGGGCAGGACCCTCTCGACCTCCTCGTAGGTGCCGATGCCGGGTCCGGCAAGATCCGCCTCCTTGGCCATGCGTATCTGGGCCGCCATCGCCGGAAGGCTCGTGGGGCGGACAATAAGTGCCCCGTCAAACCACCTCGACCTCGAACCGCAGGCGGGCGGCGGCGCCCGGTCCCCCGAGCCAGCGCGGCACGGGGCGGTCCTAGAGCTCAGGGCTCGGTCCGGGAGGCTGACGGTGCCCTCCCGGAGCGCTTAACTCGGCGAGGACCGGTGCCGCCGCCGTGCCGGAAGGTGCCCGAAGGCTCGCCGCGATCATGTTCACGGACATGGTCGGCTTCACCGCGCTCGCCCAGGTCGATGAGCGTCGAGCGCTCTCCGTTCTCGCCTCGCACCAGCGTCTCTTGCGGCCCCACTTCCCGAGGCATCACGGCCGCGAGGTGAAGACCATGGGCGACTCGTTCCTGGTGGAGTTCGACAGCGCCCTGGACGCCGTCGCGTGCGCGCTGGCCATCCAGCGGGAGCTCGAGGAGCACAATGGCCGGGTGGCGGAGCCGGAGCAGATCCGGCTTCGGATCGGGATCCACCTCGGCGACGTGGTGCACGCCGACGGAGACGTGCTCGGCGACGCCGTCAACGTCGCCTCCCGGATGGAGCCGCTCGCGGAGCCCGGCGGGATCTGCGTGTCCGAACCGGTCTTCGGACAGGTCCGCAACAAGGTGGAGGCGGCCTTTGAGAAGCTCGGCCCCCGCGAGCTGAAGAACGTCCAATTCCCCCTCGACGTGTACAGAGTCGTTCCGCGTCCGGGGTCCCCCGGGGCCGTGGCCGCCGCGGACGCCCGACCCGCCGTGCACCGGCTCGCGGTGCTGCCGTTCGCCAACCTCAGCCCCGACCCTCAGGACGAGTTCTTCGCGGACGGGCTCACAGAGGAGATGATCACCGAGCTCGCCCGCGTACCCCGCGTCGAGGTGATCGCACGGACCTCGGTCATGCGTTACAAGGCCACACCGAAGGCCGTGAAGGACGTCGGTCGGGAGCTGAACGTCGACCTCGCGCTCGAGGGGAGCGTGCGGAAGGCCGCGAACCGGATCCGGATCACCGCCCAGCTCATCGATGCCCGCACGGAGGCGCACCTCTGGGCCGACCGGTTCGACCG
>JAWOKS010000015.1:0-7756 GCA_033854115.1 Thermoplasmata archaeon | reverse complement strand
AGCGCCTCGCGGACGGCGAGGCCGAGGAGGAGGGCGCGCCAGACGGCTCCCGGAAGGGGCGACCGCTCTCGCTCAGGACGGGTCGTCTCGTCCACCGGTCGTCCGTCCGTCGGCGGAGAGCAACGGCGTCGGTTCCCCCCCCGCACTTCGGCGACACCGAGGTTTTGGGGGCTAAATATGACCTGACCCCGTCCAGAGTCACCTCACAATGACCCACGCTCTAGGGGACGTACTCCCGGTGCCGACCGGCGCCTGCGAGTGGGCGGCCGGGGGCGAGGCTCCTCCGAGCGCCCCGGCCCGCGAGGTCCGCACGTCCGCGGTCGTCTTCTCCTGGGAGGAGGCCGCGAGCCTGCGTCGGCTCCTGCCGGTACTGCTCCGGGCCCCGCTCGACGAGATCGTCGTAACGTACGGGGGGGACGACGGCTCTCGTGAGTTCGTCGAAGGTCTCGAGGATCCCCGCCTGATCCGGCTCTTCGAGCCGCGGCGCGACGGCAAGTGGCGCGCGTTCAACCGTGGGATCGGGTGGGCCCGGGGCCGCGTCGTGCTGCTCGTCTCCGGCGATGTGCACGTCGAGCCGGAGATGCTGGGACGCCTCTGCGAACGGCTCGACGGCGGAGCCGGGGTCGCCTTCCCGAGGGTAGTGCCCTCCAACGTACGCGGCTGGGTCACGAAGGTCGGCGCCCTATTGTGGGAGCTCCGGGAGGTACAGTTCGCCGAGGGTCGGGCGCTCGGTCTCACGATCCACGGCGGGGAGCTCCAGGCCGTGCGCCGCGAGCTGCTCGAGCCGATCCCTTCGACCATCAACGAGGATGCACTGGTCTGCCTTCGCGCCGCCGAGCGAGGGTTCGCGGTCGTCTACGCGGGCGACGTCGTGGCGAAGAACACGGTCCCGGAGACGCTGACCGAGTTCCTGCACCAGCGGTCCCGGATCAACTGCGGCCACTTCCAGCTCCTCGCGAGGGGATACTTTCCCGCCACGCTCGACACGCTCTTGCTCCGCCGGCCGAGGACGTTCCTCCGGATGCTGTGGACCAGCATCCTCGCTCGTCCGAAGCGACTCGCTTGGCTTCCCGTGCTCCTCATGGTCGAGGGCGCCTCCCTCCTCTGGGGGTACGTGGACCATCAGCGCCAGGTCGACCATTCCCGCTGGAGGCTCGTTCGTTCGGGGAAGGACCGCGTAGCCCCAGCTCCGGGTTCGGAGACCGTGCGGGCCGCCGCCGATCCCGCGTGAGGGTCCCGCCTCTCCGTCTCGCGGAACCTCGCGTGGGAACCGCGTGCCTTTTTGGACCGGCACGAGCTCGCCCTTCACGGCATGGGCGGGATTCGGACCGACCGCGAGGGCGCGGTCCTCACGATCGCCATCAACCGACCGGATCGCCTCAACGCGCTCGACGTGACCACGATGCGCGAGCTCCGCGTGGCGCTCCAGGCGGCCACGACGGAGACGAGCGTGCGGGCGGTCGTCCTCACGGGGGAAGGGCGGGCCTTCTCGGCGGGGGGCGATGTCGCCACGATGGACGAGTACCGCCGCACCGGGGAGCTCCCCCGGCTCTTCCACGAGCTCACCGGCGAGCAGGAGCTCGCCGTCCGGGAGATCGTCGGGATGCGAAAGCCCGTGATCGCGTCGCTCCCGGGGGTCGCCGCCGGAGGGGGCTTCGCCCTCGCGCTCGCGGCGGACTGGAGGATCGCGGCCGACGAGGCGGTCCTCGTCCCCGCCTTCCCGGCGCTCGGAGCGGTCCCCGACGGCGGCCTGACGTACTTCCTCCCCCACTTCCTCGGCCTGGGTCTCGCCCAGGAGCTCCTGTTCACGAACGCTCGCGTCCCGGCCGCGCGGGCCCGGGACCTCGGGCTCGTGCACGAGGTCGTGCCGGGCTCGGAGCTGCGCGCGAGGACGCGGGATCGCGCCACCGAGCTCGCGGCCGGACCGACCCTCGCCTACGGATGGATGAAACAGCTCCTCCAGAGCGCCTTCCACACGAGCCTCGCGACCCAGATGCAGCTCGAGCGTCGCGATGCGGTCGAGGCTGCCCGGGCAGGAGAGCTCCCCGAAGGGATCCGCGCGTTCCGCGAGAAGCGACGGCCCGACTTCCCAGACCCTTCGGCGGCGACCCCTCCACCTTAGGAAGCCGCTTCGGGGCGTCGGCGACCCACGCCGTCCCCGGTTTGGCGGAGCGCGGCTGAGGATTCCCCCGGCCTCGCCGGGCCGAGCCGGCCCCCGCTGGCCGCCGATCCACGAGGGCCTCGCTCGTGCGGCAGGTCGGGTGGGGGTCGGGTTCTTCGCGGTCGCATCGGGACGCCTCTCAACGGGGGTCTCAGTCAGAGGGTGCCTGTTCTGGGGTCCTCGGACCCCAGGGCCGCGCGAGAAAGTCCTCGAGCCGCTGACGGACGCGCGGCCACTCGTCGGCCACGACCGAGTAGACGACGGAGCTCCGGAAGTATCCCGAGCGGAGTCGCCGGTCCTCGCGGCGGACCCCCTCCCGCGTCGCACCGAGCCGGGCGATCGCCCGCTGGCTGCGCTCGTTCCTGAGGTCGGTCTGCAGCCAGACCCGGTGCGCACCCTCGACCTCGAACGCATGGCGGAGCATGAGGAACTTCATCTCGGTGTTCACGGGGGTCCTCCAGAGCTCACGGTCGACAAACGTTCCGCCGATCTGGACCGAGGCGTTCGCGCGGTCGATGTCGAGAAATCGGCTGAGTCCGACGGGCACGCCAGTCCCGTTGAGGACGACCGCGAAGGCGAGCTCCGAGCCCTCGGCCTGGAGACCCAGCACCCAGGCGACGTGGGCCTCCACGTCGGCGAGCGCGGGACCGATGGGATGGACCAGGTAGCGCGAGACCTCGGGGTCGCGCGCGGCCCAGAGCAGCCCGGGCGCGTGCGACGGCTCGAGGGGCACGAGCGTGACGTGACGGCCAGGGAGCGAGACGGGGGGTCGGAAGTCGAGCGTGCCTGAGACTGGCCTTCCCCGCACTTCACCTTACCGGGACGGGCGTCCGAAGGGACGAAAAGAAGCTGGCGACCCTCGCCGGCAGCATGGGTCGGCGTGGCGTTAAATAACGACGGAAGGTCCATCGTACCCGTAAGGCTGAGCGGAGGCGGGCAGCGTGCCGGACGGCGTGGTCATCTTCATCGTCTTCGCCGTGATCGCCGGGGCGTTCGGCGTGGGCTCGCTCTGGCTCAACCAGATCCTCGGAGCCAAGCGCCGGAAGTCGTACCTGCAGGCGACCACCTACGAGTGCGGCGAGGAGGCGGAGGGCGAGGCCCAGATCGACTTCCCAACGCAGCACTACACGTTCGCGATCGTCTTCGTCGCGGTCGACGTCCTCGGGTTCCTGCTCGCGCTCTGGGGGCTCACCTACCGGACCGTGAACTCGGCCCTCGGGCCGATCCTCGTCGCGGTCGTCTTCACCGCGCTCGCCATCACGGGCATCTACTACGCGCTCAGCGGCGAGAAGAGGTGGGTGGTCTGATGGCGGCCGCCTCACCTCCTCCCGCGGTCCGCCCGGCCCCCGGGGCCACGCCGGCTCCCGGCCCGGGCGGGGCGGAGCTCCCCGTCGTCCCACAGCCCGCGGTGCCGTTCGTGGAGATCGAGGCGGTCCGGGCGAAGGAGTTCCTCCCGGCCGCGAAGGAGGCGCTCACCGCGCTCCTCGCCGAGCAGGGCCAGTCGAAACTGATCCGGCCCGTCTTCAACTGGGCGGGCCGCAACTCGCTCTTCCCGCTCCACTGGGGGCTCGCCTGCTGCGCCATCGAGTTCGCGGCGGCGTTCGGGGCGCGCTGGGACGCCGAACGGTTCGGCGTCGTGCCCCGTTCGTCCCCGCGTCAGTGCGACCTCCTGCTCGTCAACGGCACGGTGACGTGGAAGGTCGCGCACAAGCTGATCACGCTCTACGAGCAGATGCCGGAGCCGAAGTGGGTGATCGCGATGGGCAACTGCGCGACGGGAGGCGGGCCGTTCCGGACCGCCTACTCGGTCGTGCCGGGGGTCGACAAGCTCGTCCCCGTCGACGTCTACATCGCGGGCTGCCCGCCCCGGCCCGAGGCGATGCTCGACGGGATCCTCACCCTGGAGCGGCTGATCCGCGAGCGCAAGGAGTAGCCGGGGTGCCGGCCAGGAGCGTTGTCGGGGGAGCAACGATGGGACCGGACGACCTCCAGCGGGTGCTCGCCCCGAAGCTCGGCGCGAAGCTCCTCGGCATCGACCCGTTCGAGCAGAGCGCGGGGCGGGTCCGGTTCGACCGAAGCGCCGCGCTCGACCTCTTTCGGGCCATGCACGACGACCTCGGGTTCGAGCATCTCGCGATGGTCGGCGGGATCGACTGGGTCGACCGCCGGGAGGTCCTCTACGTCGTCTGGTCCGACCAGGCCCGGCAGTACGCCGTGCTCTCGACGTTCGTGCCGGCGGACGACGCCCACGTGGAATCGGCGACCCCGGTCTGGCCGTCCGCGAACTGGCACGAGCGCGAGGCGTGGGAGTTCGTCGACATCACCTTCGACCACCATCCGGACCTTCGGCACCTTCTGATGCCGGACGGGTACGCGTTCCACCCGCTCCTGCGTTCGTTCAAGCTCCACGAGCCCGAGGAGCTGGAGGTCAAGACGCGCCATGTCTGAGATGTGGATCAACATGGGGCCGCAGCACCCCATGACCCACGGCCTGTGGAACCTCCGGGTGCGGATCGAGGGCGAGCTGATCCTCGACGTCGACCCCGAGATGGGCTACCTCCACCGCGGGATCGAGAAGATCAGCGAGGACCGCCACTACAACGAGGTGATCACGCTGATGGATCGCTGCTGCTACGTCGCCGGGATGTCGTGGGAGCACCTCTACATCCTCGCTGCGGAGAAGTCGCTCCACCTCGCCCCGCCGGAGCGCGCGGCCTACCTCCGCGTCCTCTGCGACGAGTTCCAGCGGATCGGCTCGCACCTCATGTGGTACGCGGCGTTCGTCCAGGACATCGGGCTCATGAGCCCGTTCCTCTACAGCATGCGCGACCGCGACCTCGTGCTCGACCTCTTCCAGGCGTTCACGGGGGCGCGCATGACCTACGAGTACATGCGCGTCGGAGGGGTCCGCAACGACCTCCCGCCGGGGCTCACCGACCGCATCCGCAAGGTGCTCGACTGGCTGGTCGACCGCTTCAAGGAGTACGACCAGCTCTGCCTCGGCTCGACGATCTTCCACAAGCGGTGCGACGGCCTCGGTGTGCTCAAGGCGCGCGACGCGATCGCCCACGGGGTCACCGGCCCGATGCTCCGGTCCGCCGGGGTGAAACGCGACCTCCGCAAGGACCGGCCCTACTCGGCCTACGACCGCCTCGACTTCGACGTCGCGCTCGCCGATTCGGCGGATGTCACGGGCCGGTACCTCGTCCGGATGGAGGAGATGCGCCAGTCGGTGCGGATCCTCCGTCAGGTCGTCGACTGGCTCGACCAGCACCCCGGACCGGTGATGGCGGAGAAGGTCCCCCGGTGGCTCGGCGCGCCGTACGCGCCGGTCGGGGCGGAGGGGTACCTCCTGAAGCGCAACTATCCGAAGGGGGTCGGTTTCTCGGCGGTCGAGGAACCGCACGGGGAAGCGCTCGCCTACGTCGTCAACGAGGGGGGGGAGCATCCCTACCGCGTCAAGTTTCGCTCGCCGGTCTTCGCGAACCTGAGCGCCGCGAAGCAGTACATGGTCGGCTACCGGGTCGCGGACATCCCGCCGATCATGGGGAGCGTCGACATCTGCGTCGGGGAGGTCGACCGCTAGGTCGCCCGCACGATGAGCTCCGTCACTCTCTACTCGGTGTCGTACGACCTCGCCCACGCGATCGTCTACGCGCTTGGTTCCCTCGCCTGGGGGTCGTGGCGCGCGGCGATCGAGAGCAGCGCGGTCGTCACCGGGCTCGCGGTCCTGATCTTCGGGGCGATCCTCCTCGCCGCGAGCATGCTCAACACGATCGTGCTGATCTGGTGGGAGCGGAAGCTCCTCGGCCGCTTCATGGACCGCCGCGGGGCGATGCACGTCGGCTACGCGGGGCTCCTCCAGAACTTCGCGGACGGGTTCAAGTTGTTCCGGAAGACCACGTTCCGCCCGCGGGAGGCCGACCTCACCGGCTTCTACTTCGGTCCGACGGCCTACATGGTCACCTCGCTCATGATGTTCGCGATCCTTCCGATCTCGAGCGGATGGACCTCGGGCGC
Source organism: Thermoplasmata archaeon (assembly GCA_033854115.1). Taxonomy (GTDB): domain Archaea; phylum Thermoplasmatota; class Thermoplasmata; order Lutacidiplasmatales; family UBA184; genus Lutacidiplasma. The sequence goes on along the minus strand of JAWOKS010000015.1, from coordinate 1,575 downwards.
GCTCCCGCTCACCCTCCTGCTCGCGCTCGCGATCTTCTCGTTCGCGCCGCTGTTCATCTTCGTCAGCGCGTGGTCGAGCAACAACAAGTACTCCCTCATGGGCGGGCTCCGCTCCGCCGCCCAGATGATCGCCTACGAGGTCCCGCTCCTCCTCGCGGTGGTCGCGGTCGTCATCGTCGCGGGGAGCTTCGACCTCACGACGATCGTCAACGAGCAGCGGAACTACTGGTTCTGGGGCCCCCTCGTGGTCGCCCTGATCGTCTTCGTCGCGGGGATGCTCGCCGAGATGGAGCGGATCCCGTTCGACCTCCCCGAGGCCGAGGCCGAGCTCGTCGAGGGCTGGAACACCGAGTACGGTGGGATGCTGTTCGCGTTCTTCATGCTCACCGACTACCTGCGCGCCCTCGTCGGGAGCATCCTCGTGGTCCTCCTCTTCCTCGGCGGGTGGACCCTTCCCGGCTGGGTCCCGAGCGCCGCGACCTCGTTCCCACTCGCCGGGATCCTCTGGTTCATGGTGAAGACGTACATCGTCTTCGGGCTGTTCGTCTGGGTGCGGGCGTCCCTGCCCCGGGTGCGGACCGACCAGCTCCTGCGGGTCGGCTGGAACCGGATGATCCCCCTCGCGCTCCTCAGCGTCATCCTGGCCGCGGCCCTCGTGAGCGTCCGCTGCGTGCCGGTCTTCGGCTGCCTGCCGCCGCCGGGAGGCTAGCGGGGGGAGGAGGATCATGAGCGAGAGCACGTCCGAGGAGCCGACCGCGACCGAGAAGCCCGCGGACCACCCGGTCCTCTACGTCGCGAGGCCGATGGCGACCGCGGCGAAGCAGTTCGTGAAGAGCCTCGTCCGGCCGTCCACGATCGTCTATCCGTACGAGCGGCTCGAGGACCCCGAGTTCCGCGAGCGGGTCGCGGTGGCCCCGGGGAAGCCGATCGGCGTCGGCCAGGTCTGGGACAACTATCGGGGGGTCCACGCGCTGAACATCGCAACCTGCATCAGCTGCAACCTCTGCGCGTTCTCCTGCCCGGACCTCTGCATCGAGATGGTGACGGTCCCGGGCGGGGACCCGAAGCACCCGAAGAAGTGTCCGGAGATCGACTACGGCAAGTGCAGCTACTGCGGGTTCTGCTCGGACGCCTGCCCCGAGGGCTGTCTCACGATGACGACGCGCTACGAGCTCTCGACGACGAAGCGCGCGGAGATGGTCTACTCGCCCCAGAAGCTCTACGAGGTGTTCCGCCAGAAGCTCCCGATGCACCCGATCCGCCTCGAGCTCCCCGAGAACGAGGACCGGATCCTGCTCGACCCGCCGCTCTGCATCGGGTGCAACGCGTGCGCCCGCGACTGCCCGACCCAGTGCATCACGATGCTCGACGTGCCGAAGCCCGAGCCGAAGGCCGGCGAGAAGCTCCCGAAGCGGATCTGGAAGGAGCCGGTCGTCAACGACTCGGACTGCGTGCGGTGCGGCACGTGCATCAGCGTCTGCCCGAAGGAGTGCCTGTTCTGGGGGTCGCGTCGTTGAGCCTCGAGGAGATCGCGTTCGCGCTCCTCGCGCTCATCGCCGTCGTCACCGCGGTCGC
>JAWOKS010000014.1:0-43973 GCA_033854115.1 Thermoplasmata archaeon | reverse complement strand
GGGGAGCTACGCGCCCGGGGCGATGGGCTCGGTGATGAGCCCCCAGTCGGTCGCGGTCGGGTTGAGCCCCCTCGGCGTCGCCTACGACCTCGCGACCCGCGAGATCTTCGTCGCGAACTCGGGCTCGAACAACGTGAGCGTGATCTCCGCGGACACGATGCTCGTGGTCGCGACCATCACCGTGGGGACCCACCCGGTGGGCGTCGCCTACGACCCCGCGAAGCACGAGGTCTTCGTCGCGAACTTCGGCTCGAACGACGTGAGCGTCATCTCGGACCGGTCGAACACGGTGGTCGCGACAGTGGGGGTCGGCGCGGGCCCGTACTGGCTCGCCTACGCCCCGGGCCGGAACGCGATGCTCGTCACGAACTACGTCTCCGACAACGTGAGCGTCATCTCCGACCGGTCGAACGCGGTCGTCCACACCTTCGCGGTCGGGAACTCTCCCGACGGGGCCGCGTACGATCCGACGATGCGCGAGTTCTTCGTCGCGAACTACTACTCGAACAACATCTCGGTGATCTCGGCGCGCACCTGGAAGGTGGTCGCCACGGTCCCGGTGGGTGGAGGACCGATCGGCGTCGCCTACGACTCGGCCCGTCGGGCGGTGTTCGTCGCGAACTCGCTCGACGCGAACGTGAGCGTCATCCCGGACACGACGGACAGCGTGCTGACGAGCATCCCGGTGCAGGACGGGCCGAGCGTCGCCACGTTCGACCGGGCGAAGCGCGAGGTGTTCGTCTCGAACCCCACGTCCAGCAACGTCACGGTGATCTCCGACCGGACGCTCACTGTCGTCGCGACCGTGGTCGTCGGGAGCAGCCCGCAGGGGATCGCCTACGACCGGGCCGCCCACGAGCTCTTCGTCGCGGACGCAGGGTCGAACAACATCACGGTCATCTCGGACGCCACCCCGGCGATCGTGACGACGGTCGCCGTCGGGAGCGGGCCCGAGGGGGCCGCCTACGACCCTGGGAAGGGAGAGCTGTTCGTCACGAACGACGGGTCGAACGACGTCACGGTGATCTCGACCCGCACGAATGCGATCGTCGCGACGATCCCGGTGGGGTCGAACCCGAACTTCGCGCTCTACGTCCCTTCCCAGCACGAGGTGTTCGTCTCGAACTACGGTTCGAACAACGTGAGCGTCCTCTCCGACCGGACCAACACCGTCGTGGCCACGATCCCCGTCGGGAACGGACCCTACGGCCTCGCGTTCGTCCCGAACCGGGGCCAGGTGTTCGTCTCCAACTTCAACGACGACTCCGTCAGCATCGTCTCGGTCGCGAGGAACGACGTCCTCGCCACGATCCCGGTCGAGCCGGGTCCCTACGGCATGGTGTACGATCCGGTCCGCCACGCGGTGTACGTGGCGAACGTTAACGCTCACGCGGTCGACGTGATCTCGGTCAAGACCGACACCGTCCTCGCCTCGGTCTCGGTCGAGTTGAGCCCGAGCTTCGTCGCCTACGACCCTGTGATGAGCGAGGTCTTCGTGGCGAACTGGGTCTCCTCGACCGTGAGCGTGATCTCGGACCTCACGAACAAGGTCGTCGCGACGATCCCGATGGGCACGAATCCTGCGGGGATCGTCTTCGACCGCGCCACGCACGAGGTGTTCGTCGCGAACTACAACTCGAACAACCTGAGCGTGATCTCGGACGCGACCAACCGCGTGGTCGCGACGGTCTTCCTCGGCGGGAACCCCTACGGGCTCGCCTGCGACCCGACCCGGGGGCTCGTGTTCGTCGCGAACTTCCAGCTGAGCGCCGTGACGGTCGTCTCGGATAGCACCCCGATCTGACCGCCAACGGACAGGACCCGCGCTCCCACGGCGGAGCCGTGGTCAAACCGGTTTCGAAGCTCGCGCAGACGGTGTGGGCGATCGCCCCTCGCCCGAACCTTCCCCTCCGGGGCTCGGCGGTCCCCGGCGGATCTATGGGACCGGACGACGGGCTGGGCCGGGTCTGACCGCGGCTCGGGGCCAGCCAAGTCGCGAGATCGGCCCGCCCATCTCCTCAGCGAGGAACGTGGGGAGGGCTAGGCGAACGACTCGTCGTCGCTGCTTTCGCGCCGACGGGGTCGGGCTCCCGGCGCGGGCGGCTCCTCGCCGCTCTCCTCCTCGGGAGCTCCCTCGGCCTCGCGCCGCTCCTCCTCGCACTCCTCTTCGGTGACCCACTCGAAATCAACGTCCTCGGGGTGGTCGTGGGAGACGAACGCCCCGGCTTCGAACGCGCTCGAGATGATCTCCTCGAGCTTCTCCGATTCGTGGGTGCCGAACGAGCCGACGAGGCGCCAGTACCAATCCGGGGCCTTTCCCGCCGCCTGAAGGAACTCTGTGACGAGGTCGTAGTAGGTGGCGCGGGGGTCGGTGAGGTGGACGTGGACGTGGCGGTCCTTGTGGTCGTAGCCCGCGGTGGTCTCCGCCCTCGCCATGGCCTGGTCACCCATGGGACCTGACTCCCTATAACCCTTCCAACAATGGGCTCCCGCAAGCGGAGCTCTCCCCCCGCACTGAAGGTCCGCTCGGATGCCTCGTACGGGGTACCCGGGATCCCGGGGGGGACAGGGGTCGCCCGACCCAGCGGCGATCGCTCCCGAGGGACCGGACCGTGGCCGACGACGCGAACGGGCTCGTGTCCGAAAGGGTAGCGACTATCCTATTTCTGAAGTCTTTAATAGGGGTATGGTATGGGTTCGCACAGGTGGGCTAATGCGTCGAGAGAGCCATCGACGAAGGGGAGTCTACCGTGCGAGCTCGGGCGGGTGGGGCCACCGGGCGGTCTACGTGGGGGCGGCTGTCGCGACAGCATCGCTTCTCATGGGATTCGCTCTGGCCGGCTTCTACTTCGGCACGTTCTCGCACGTGTTCAACCACAGCGGAGCGATCGGAAATCAGAACGCGCCCTACGGGGTGTACTATCTGGGTGAGTACGCCACGTACGCCGGGCTGCTTCCGAACCTGAACTTCACGAACACGACCGCTGGACCGTGTCAGAACGTCACGGCCAACGGCACGAACCAGCTCAACAACTCGAGCGTTCGTGCGGGTGTTCCGCTGAACCTGACCGCGGCGAACGCGACGAACTCGATCAACGGATCGACCACGTATGTCTGCCTGAACGCGGTGTTCAACGGTAACATCTCGTACATCTGGGACTTCGTGAACGGGTCGTTCCTCGGGTACCTCGCGAACTATTCGGCCTGGAACAACATTGCCGTGTCGGTCAACAACACCAGCGTGATGGGTGCGAACAACGACAACACGACGTTCAACGAGTCGCTGTTCAACCTCACGGGTGACCTGAACCTGTCGAACGACTGGTTGAACATGACCGGGTGCAACCCCGGCTTCAACAACACGTCGTTCCTCGTGAACCACACGCCGCAGAACTGCCGGTACTTCGCCGGGAACCTCAACACGACGTTCCTGCCGCACTCCGGCTTCTGGACGTCCAGTGGCAAGTGGATCAACGAGACGACCGCGACGGGTCCGGACCCCGCGTGGTGGCACCCGAACCAGACGGGCTACCTACCCTCGGACATGGTCTACCAGGCTAGCGTGATGTTCGCGAACTTCACGCCAGCGAACACGACCTACGAGATCGCCATGTACATGGGTGGGGCCACGCCGATCCCGCAGGTGTTCTTCGTGAACACCGGCGCGGGCGGCCAGAACGAGACGGTGACGTTCTTGTTCGACATGAGCCTCGCCTGGACGACGGCGTTCCCGGGCAACTACTACGGCTACACGAACACGACCATGGACGGGTTCTTCGCGGGCATCATCGCCGAGATCAGCCAGGTGTCGATGATCGTCTACCAGTGCTACGTCGACGCCTCCGGCAACACGGCGTGTCCGATGACCACGGCCCCGCTCTTCGGGTCGCTGCTCGGGTGAGCCTAGGAGAAGCCACCGCTACGCAGGCCGCGAGAGGCTCTCGGGCCTCTCGGGGGACAGGGCACGGCTCTGTCCCCACGAACCCTTTCCCCTCTTCTCTTTTCTTTCACGGGGATGACGGGGACGTCCGGCCCGGGTCGCAGGTATAATCTGGCGGCTCGCCCCTCTCCTCGGCGCTCGGGGGCGGGTCCTCGGCACGGATGGCGGACGCGATGAGCTCGTCCTCGGCGCACGGTCATTCGAGAACGCGGGCCCTCGACCGCCGCGCGGCCGACCGCTATCCGGACGACCTCGAGCCGATCGAACGCTCGCGGCCGGAGGAACCCCGCCGCTCCTGGCGGGGCTGGCACGTCATCGCGAGGTTCCTCCCCATGGTCGTTCTCGGGATCGTGTTCATCATCATCGGCCTCTCGCCCGCCGCGCCCCATGTCGGGGCCGCCACGTTCGGCTTCGTCTTCGTCTGGATCGGGGCGATCCTGATCGGGGCGGCCTTCCTCGGGATGCTGTTCACGAAGTGTCCCACGTGCTACAGCACTCACTGGGTGATCTGCTTCCAGGAGCCGGACGTCCTCACCGACCACGGGGAGGGCGACTTCTACCGTGAGCTGAGCCCCCCACCGCGGTCGTGAAGGCGGGGCGGTCCACGCACCCTAGCGCTCGGGCGGAGCGACGACGGGCGTGAAGGGGCCGGAAGCGGGCCGGCCGATCGGCCCCGGCTCGGGGGAGAGCTCTAAGACGACCCCGGTCCCTGAGGTGCCCGGCTCGGTCTCGGACCCCGGATCCGAGGGCCCTGCATCCGCGATCGTGGTCCTGAGCGAGCGCGACCCGATCGCCCGCGCGGTCGCAGCGTACTGGGGCACGCCTCCGGCGACCGGGGAGTTCGTCGACGGGACCGCGGTCCGCCGTCTCGCGGAAGGGGTCCTCCTGCTCCGACGAGCGGGGCTCCACCTCGAGGACGACCACCTCGACCAGCGCCTACCGGCCGGGCTCGCGCGGACCCACCCCACGCTCCTCTTCCCCTCCATCCACCGCAGCGAGCGGGAGGTCCCGTGCTTCACCGTCCACCCGCTCGGGAACCCGGGCGATCACGCGGAGCTCGGGGGGCGTCCGCGCACGCTCGTTCCGACCGATCCTCTGCGCATGACCCACGTCCTGCGACGGCTCGCGGAGCCCGGTCGGGAGCTCGGGCTCCCGGCCACGTTCGAGGCGACCCACCACGGGCCCGAGCTCGGGCTACCCGCCTTCTTCGCCGAGATCGGCCGACCCCGCGAGGGGGCGCCGTCGCCGGATGAGGTGCGAGCCCTCGCGGAAGCGATCCTCGACGTTCCCGAGGGGAGCGGGGACCGGGTGGCGCTCGCGGTCGGCGGCGGGCACTACGTCCCGCACTTCACGGACCTCGCGCTCGAACGCCGCTGGGCGTTCGGCCATCTCCTGTCGCGGCACGCGCTCGAGGGCCTCACCTCCGAGACCGCTCGTGCGGCGTGGGAGGGGACCCCGCGGGCTTCGGGCATCCTCTACGCGCGGGCCGAGGACCGGTCGCACTCGGCGTTCGCCGGCCTCGGTCGGCCCCTGCGGGACGCGGAAGCGCCCCGCCGGGCTCGAGGGCTTCCCTCTACTTCGAGGAACCGCTCTGCTTCTGGTACATGACCGCGCCGGACCGGTAGACGGCCTTCCCGAGCCGGAGGGGCTGGGATGAGGCGACCGCCGGGGTCCGCTCGGCCATCATCAGGCTCTCAACGACCTGGCGGAAGAGCGCGCTCTGGTTGATCTCGGGGTGGCGGTCGAGGAACGCGGCTTCCTCGCTCGTGATCGTGATGTTCTTGCGGAGCATCCCCTGCACGGACGGTTCGGGCCTCGCACGGGTGGGCATGACCCGGGCACAGCTTCCACGTATATATACGCATGGTGGCGCATCGGCCGCGACAAGCGAGGCCGACGCACGGTCCACGTTCGACGGCCGCAGCGGGAGTGGGGCGGTCGGCCCCGCCGCCGTCAGTGGGAGCGGCCCGCGCGGAGGGGGCCGACCACGATCGTCGCGGCCCCGGGCTCGCCGAACGCCGCGCGCGCCGCCTCGGTGACCTCGCGCGGACGCACCGCGCGCAGGACATCGGGCCAGCGGCGCCAGTGGTCCTCGGGGAGCCGGTAGTAGGCCGCCTCGACGGCGAGCTCGTGGGCCTCGGCGGTCGACTCGAGCGAGAGCGGGAGCTCCCCGATCGCGCTCTCCCGGATGAGGTCGAGCTCTGGGCCCGCGAGCGGCGTGTCGCGCAGTCGGTGGAGCTCCGCCTCGAGGAGGAGAACCACCTTCCTCCAGCGGTCCGCGCCGGTGCCGGCCTGGGCGACCCAGTATCCTCCCCAACGCATCGCCTCGAGGTCGCTCGACGCGTGGTAGGCGAGCCCTCCCCGCGCCCGGACCCGTTGGAAGAGCCGGGAAAGGAGCGGACGGCCGCCAAGGAGCTCGTTCGCGAGGAACGCCGCGGGGTACGTCCGGTCGTCGCGGGAGATCGACGGTCCGCCGAGGCGGACCTCCACCTGCGAGTGGCCCGGTAGGTCGATCGTGCGGAGACCAGGGCCGCCGCGCCGGACGCGCACCGGGGGTCGGGTCGGCTCCTTTCCCGCCGCGAAGGCGGAGAACCGTCGGCGGACCGCCTTCCCCACCGCGGCCGGTCCGGCCGGTACCGTGAGGACGAGGAGCCCTCCGGCCGCGGTGTAGTGCTCGCGGTGGAAGCGGGCGAGACGGTCGCGGGCGAGGCGCTCGAGCGAGCGACGGTTGCCGTTCCCCGTGTCACGGTAGGGGTGGCCCGGCGGGAAGACCGAGCGGAGGAGCTCGCGCTCCGCGCGATGGGCCGGGTGGCTCGCCTCGCGGAGCTGGCGCTCGAGCATCTGCCGGCGCGTCCTCCGGAGGTCGTCCGGTTCGAACCGGGGCCGGAGCACCACGTCGGCGAGGATCCCGAGGAGCTTCTCCCAGCCGTCGGCAGGGCCCCAGATCGTGACCTCCGCGGACTCGGGAGCGCACTGGCGCGAGAGGGTCGCGCCGGCCCGGTCGAGCTGGCGCGCGAGCGCGACCCGGTCGTGGGGACCGGCCGCGCTCGTCACGAGCTGGTTGACGAGCCGGGCCGTGCCTTCGGCCCCGACCTCGTCGAACGCCCACCCCGCGGGTCCCACGTACGTCGCCGCGAAGCTCTTCGCGCCGACGGGAGGCGCCTGACGCACGACCGTGAGATCGTCGGCCGCGTCGAGGTACTCGATCCGGAGCGGGTCGGTCGACTCAGGCATCGCCGTTCTCCCTCGTGGGTCGGTAGCCGACGACGACGCGCGCCTCGGGCCGGAAGAGCTCGCGCGCGCGCGTGCGCACCTCGCGGGCGCTCACCTTGAGGAGGGCGGCGTAGATCTCGTCCTCGAGCTCGGGAGCCTTGAGGACCGAGAAGTAGCCGAGCCGGAACCCGGTCCGAGAGGCGCCCTCGTAGGCGAGAGCGCACGAGCGCCGGATCTTCGTCCGGGCGTCGTCCATCTCCCGCGCGGTCGGGCCGTCCGCGGCGAGGTGGTCGAGGAGGCGGAGGATCGCCTGCTCCAGGCGCTCGAGGCTGACGCCCTGGGCCGCGAGGGCCTGGACGGTGAAGAGCCCCGGATCGCAGCGCGGCCTCCACTCGCTCGTCGCCCGGACCGCAAGGCCGCGGTCGACGAGACCCCGATAGAGGCGCGAGCTCGGGTGCTCGGCCGAGCGTCCCCAGCCCGAGCCGGCAGCGAAGAGCCGGGTCTCCCCCCCGAGCACGGTGTCGAGCAGGATCGTCGCGGGGGTCGCGGGGTCGGCGAGGGCGGGCGCCCGGTAGCCGATCTGGAGGTACGGGGTCGTCCCGGGACCCGAGAGCTCGGCCCGGCGCTCGCCCCGGGGCTCCGGCTCGATGGCCCCCACGCGCACGTCGTCGCCGCTCGCGGGGAGGCCGCCGAACATCCCACGGATCTTCCGGGCGGTCGCGCGGGGCTCGAAGCCGCCCGCCACCACCAGGACCGCGTTGCGGGTGCCGTAGAAGCGCCGGTAGTAGCCCCGGAGCTGCTCGGCGGACATCGTCTCGATGTCGTGGCGACGGCCGAGCGCGTCCCACCGGTACGGGTGCTCCCGGAACGCGAGCTGGTAGAGCTCCTCCTCGACGCGGAACTCGGGCCAGTTCTCGTTCCCCTCCCTTTCGGAATGGATGACCGTGCGCTCGCGCGCCACCTCCTCGTCGGCGATCAGGGCCCGGGTCATCCGGTCGGACTCGATGTCGAGCGGCACGTCGAGGTGCTCGCGAGGGACCGTGGTGTAGTAGGCCGTGAAGTCGACGTCCGTGAACGCGTTGAGCTCTCCTCCGACGCGGACCACGGCCCGATCGATCTCGCCCTTACCGTAGCGCGGCGAGCCCTCGAAGAGCATGTGCTCGACCCAGTGCGAGGCCCCGGTGATCCCGGGGTGCTCGTTCTTCGAGCCGACCCGGTACCAGACCCAGACGCTCGCGGTCGGGCTCGCGGCCGAGGGCGCGAGCAGGACCCTCAGGCCGTTCGCGAGCCGGAGCCCCGTGCAGGGAGGTCGCGGAACGCGGTCGTCCGCCATCCGCCCCGCGGGAGCCTCCGCCGCATATAACGGCCGGTGACGCGCGCCGGGTCCGGCGGTCCACGCCGCCCCTCCCGGGTCCCGTTCGCCCCGGGCGTCGGCCCAGGACGGGGATTCCCACCAAGGTGCGGGCGATCCACGCTCCGGCCCCACCGCCGAGCGGGCCCGACTCCGACACAACCGTTATTCCCCGGGGCAGGGCATCGCCCCCCGTGCGGGCACTGCTGCGGCTCGTCCGGTTCGTCAACGTGGCGGTCGCCCTCGCGGGGACGGTCGTGGGGGGTCTCGCGGCGCTCGCGGGGGGCCTCGGCCTCTCGACGCCTCTGTGGGTCCGCCTCCTCCTCGCCGCCGGTTCCACCGCGCTCGTGACCGCGGGAGGGAACGTCCTCAACGACCTCGAGGACCGCGAGAGCGACCGGAAGAACCACCCCGAGCGCCCGCTCGTGACCGGCGAGGTCTCGGTCCCCGCCGCGCGACGGCTCGCCGCGGGACTGTTCGTGGCGGGCGTCGTCCTCGCGGTCCCGGTCGCCCTCGTGGAGGCGTGGGTCGGGGTCCTCCTTGCGGTCGCGGTCGCAGGGCTCCTCGCCTACGAGTTCCGCTGGAAGGCACGGGGGTTCGTGGGCAACCTCACGGTCGGTGGCCTCACGGCGATGGTATTCCTCTACGGAGCGGCCGCGGTCGGCCGCCCCCTTCTCGTGGCCCCGTTCGCCGCGATGGCGTTCCTGGCGACCCTCAGCCGTGAAGTGATCAAGGACATGGAGGATGCCGGCGGGGACGTGGAGCGCACGACGATCCCGAGGGTCCATGGGATGGCGGTCGCCTCGGGCGTGGCGCGGGTCGCGGTGGCGGCCGCGATCGTCCTCAGCGCCGTGCCGTTCCTGTGGTTCCTCGCGCTCGGGACGGGGGCCGGGGTCGCCTACGCCGCCCTCGTGGCGGGCGCCGACGTGACGTTCGTGCTGTCGGTCGTGTGGCTGCCGGACCGGCTCCGATTTGAACAGACCGCGAGCAAGGGAGCGATGGCCTTCGCGCTGTGCGCGTTCCTGGCGGTGGCGTTCCGTTGAGGTTCACGTCGTCGATTGGCCGGGTCGAGGCCCGGCTGCGGGCCCAGATCGAGGGCGGTCCGATCCACCTCACGCTGATCGACCCGGACAAGTCGCCCGGCGAGCACGCGGCCGAGCTCGCGCGGGACGCGGTCGCGCGGGGAAGCCACGCCGTGCTCCTCGGAGGCTCGACCGGCATCTCGCCCGAGGTAATGGGCGCGGCGGCGAGCGCGATCCACCGGGCGGTGGAGGTCCCCACGATCATCTTCCCCGAGGGGCCCGGCTCCCTCGCCCCCGAGGCGGACGCGGTGCTGTTCATGAGCCTCCTCAACTCGCGGAACCTCGACCTCGTGGTCCGGGCCCACGCGCGGGCCGCACCCCACGTCCGCGCCCTCGGCCTCGAAGCGATCCCGATGGGCTACCTCGTGATCGCCCCCGGGATGCGGGTCGGCGAGGTCGGCGAGGTCGATCCCGTTCCGCGGGACGAGCCCGAGACCGCCGCGGGGTACGCGCTCGCGGCGGAGATGCTCGGGATGCGGCTCGTGTACCTCGAGGCCGGCTCCGGGGCCCCCGCCCCGGTCCCCGCCCCGATGGTCCGGAAGGTCCGCGAGGCGATCCGCATCCCGCTCGTGGTCGGGGGAGGGATCCGTTCCGGCAAGGACGCCCGGCCGCTCCTCGAGGCCGGCGCGGACGTCCTCGTCACGGGGACCGTCACGGAGGAGGAGGGCGTCGGCGCGGGGTTCCGCTCGATCGTCGAGGAGGTGCAGCGTGCCCGACGGACCTGACCCCGCGGGGGGTCCGGCCGCTCCCCCGCGGCCCCGAAACCGCGGGCGGGTGATCTTGCGCGCCCCCTCCCCGCCGGTCACGGCCGGGCTCATCGCGCTCACCGCGGCGGTGGTCGCGGTGTTCGTCTGGCCCCCACCCTCGGCGCCGTTCGTCGACGGCTGGCTCCTCGCCTTCGCCCTGCCCGGGCTCGGGGCCGCGGTCCTCTCGACGCCGCTCGCCTCCGCGCTCGGCGGTCGCCTCGAGTTCCATCGCAGCCTCTTCCTCGCGTTCACCGCGCTTCTCCTCGACGTGCCGCTCGCCGGCGCCCTCCGCGGGGCGTCCGCGCTCTGGCCGTCGGTCGTCCCCTCGCTCGTCCTCTGGGGTCCGTTCCTCATCGCCCCGCTGTTTTGGTTCCGCCACCTCACGCTCTACGGCGTCGCGCGCCCGAGCCACGCCCGCATCCTTCCGGTCTCCCTCGTCCAGCCGATCCTTCAGCTCGCGGGCTTCTACGCCCTCGTGGGCCCGACGACCGCCTCGCTCGCGGCGACGGGGGCGGACCTCGTCCTCGCGTTCGTCTGCGGCCTCGTGGTCCTCCACGCCGCCGACCGCCCGATCCGCCGCGAGTTCCATAGCTCGGGCGTCTCGATGATCCGCCCCCTCCTCGACCACGTCGGCGCCCGGGACCCGGAAGCGACCCAGGCGCTCGAGTCGTTCTTCCTCCGCGCGAACGTGCGCGCGGAGGTCGGCGTCGGGCTGCTCTCGTTCAGCCGGGGCGACCGCCGGCACGTGACCGTCGCCCTCCCTTCGGTCCATCCGGGGCCGTTCGCGGCGCTCGGGGCGAGCGACCTTCCGCGAAAGCTCGAGGAGTTCCTCGGACCGGACGCCGGCACGGTGCTCGTGCCGCACACCCCTTCCGACCACGACCTCGACCTCCCGTCCGGCGAGGAGCTCGCGCGGATCGGCACGGCTGCGCGCGAGCTCCTCACCTCGCTCTCCGACCCGCTTCCCGAGCGCGCGGGGCCGCTCGTCGCGCCGTACCCCGGGAGCCTCGCGCGGGCCCAGCTCCTCGGGGACGTGGCCCTCGTCGTCGTGAGCCAGGCCCCGTCCCCGACCGACGACATCGCCTATCCCGTGGCGGACCGCATCGCCCGCGCTCTCGAGGCGGAGGGCCGTCCACGCCCGGTGCTCATCGACGCCCACAACTCCTACGTCGAGGACGAGGGCGACATCTCCTACGGAAGCCCCCTCGCGGAGAAGCTCCTCGCGGACGCCCGCGCGGCCGTCGCGGCGGCGGAGGCCGCAGCCCGGGACGGCCCCCTCGAGATCGGGGTCGCGAGCCGTGGGGGCTACTCGATCGGCCGCGACGGCGTCGGCCCGTGCGGCCTCCGTGCGATCGTGCTGCGCTCGGCCGGACGGACGACCGGCTACGTCCTGATCGACGGGAACAACCTCGTCGTCGGCGCGCGCGCGAAGGTCCTCGCGGAGCTCGAGAAGGTCGTCGACGTCGCGGAGGTCCTGACGACCGACAACCACGTGGTCCACGAGGTCGACGGCGGGACCAACCCGGTCGGGGAGCGGTACCCGGTCGACGCGCTTGCCCGCGACGCCCGGGCGACGCTCGAGGCCGCGCTCGCCGACCTCGCCCCCACGCGGGCCCGCTTCGGACGCACGAGCGTACCCGACGTGAGGGTCCTCGGCCCGGGTTACACCGCTCGCCTTTTGACCTCCCTCGGGGACACCCTCTCGATGTTCGCCAACATGTTCCCGGCCGCGCTCGTCCTCCTGCTCACGAGCACGCTCGTGGTCGCGCTCGTCCTGCGGTGAGCCGACGATGACGTCGGGGACCGCGGGCGGGGACGTGGGGAGCGCCGCCGAGCGTCTCGGCGACGAGCCGACCCTCCGCCTCCTCCAGGAGCTGGTCGCGATCGCCCCGACGAACCTCGAGGACCTCGCCGCCGACCGTTTCGAGAAGCCGAACTACCGGCGCGCCGCGGACGCGATCGTCCGCTGGGCGCGGTCCTGCGGACTCGCGACCCGGGTCTTCGACGCGTTGCTCGAGAGCCCGCCCGAGATCGCGAAGGAGCTCCGCGGGATCCCACGGCCGAACGTCGTCGTCGACCTCGACCGGGGGACCGCGGAGACGGTCCTCGTGCTCGCGCACTACGATGTCGTTCCGGTCCCCGTGGAGCAGCGGGCACGATGGACGAGCCCGCCGCACACGCTCACGCTCCGCGCGAACGGCCGCCTCTACGGGCGCGGGGCCAACGATGACCTCGGCAGCGGGGTCGCCGCGACCCTGCTCGCGCTCCGACGCCTCGCGGAAGTCGACCGCCTCGAACGCAGCGTCCGCCTGCTCGTCTGCTGCGACGAGGAGACCGGCGGGGAGGGTGGGATCGAGGCGCTGCGGGCGCACGACGCCGGCCTCCCACCCAACGACCCCGAGCGGTTCATCCGCGCGGACGTCGCGCTCATCCCCGACGGGAGCCCGCACGCGACGGCCGGCTCGAGCGGCGTCGCGTTCCTCGAGGCGTCGCGCTCGCCCCCGGGGACCCTCCTCGACGCGATCGACTACGGCGAGTCCCTCGTCCACCTCTACGAGCTCGCGCGCACCTGGCGCTCCGTCTACGTCTCGCCGGACTGGCCAGACCGGGACGCGCCGGAGCCGGTGATCACGGGCAGGGCGAGCGTGACGCGGCTCGAGCTCACGACCGAGGGCGCTGCGTCCGCGGTCCGCCTCGCGGCCGCCCACGCCGAGACCGAGGCCGCGAACCAGGTCGCGCGAGCGGTGACGCTCGTCTTCGAAGGTCCCCGCGAACAGCTCGCGGGCCTCCGGTCGCGCCTCGCGCCGCTCGTCGCCGCTCCGTTCCATCTCGAAGAGGCCACGGCGACCGCCCTTAGTGTGCCGCCGGGGGCCCTCGCGCTGCAGCTCATCGGGGTCGCGACCCACGGCGGCTACCCGCACCGCGGTCACAATCCGGTCCCCGAGGCGCTGCGGCTCCTCCGCGCCGCCGCGGACGTGGGGCTCCTCGCCCCCGGCACGCTTCGCGCCGCGAAGTTCACGGTCGACCTCCGCCTTCCTCCCGAGATGGAGCTCGCGGACGGGATCGAGCGGGCCACTGATGAGGCTCGACTTCGCACCGCGGCGCGCCATCCCTCGGCCGAGCTCGTCGCGCCCCCGGCTCGCTGCCGGCCGGGCTACGCGCTTTCCCCGGACCACCCGGCGGCCGTCAAGCTCGCGCGGATCGTGGCGCAGGTCCTCGGCGAGGGGAAGGTCTACGGGGAGTACGGAGGCACCGACGCGAGCTCGCTCCGCGGTCTCACGACCCCTTCGGGGGCGCCGCTCCCCGCCCTCGTCTTCGGGAGCATGGACCCGCTCGCGAACATCCACGACGTCGACGAGAGCGCCGACCCCCGCCTGATCGCCGGCGTCGCCCGCACGATCGAGCGGTTCGTCCTCGAGCCGTAGGGGGTCCGCCGTCTCGTGGACCCCTGGGCGAGCTCGGCCCTCGCGGTGCTCTGGGTGCTCCTCCCCGCCTACCTCGCGAGCGCCTTCGCCACCCTCCCAAGAGGCCGCGGCCCGCCGATGGACTTCGGACGGACCTGGCGGAGGGACGGCCGGCGCGTCTTCGGTCCGTCGAAGACGTGGAGCGGTTTCCTCGTCGGGTCGAGCCTCGCCGTGCCGTTCGGCGTCCTCGAGGCCTGGCTGATCCTGATCGCCCCGCCGAACCTCGAGCTCGTTCCCCGCTGGGCCCCGACCGTGCTCGAGGCCGTCCCGATCGTCGCGCTCGTGACGTTCGGGGCGATGACCGGGGACGCGCTCGGCTCGTTCGTCAAGCGCCGGTTCGGCCGCGAGAGCGGGGCCCGGACGATCCTCCTCGACCAGCTCCCGTTCGTCCTCCTCCCGATCGGCGTCGGGGCGCTCGTCGACCCGGCGCTGTTCGTCGGGGTCTTCGCCTCCTGGGAAGCGCTGTTATGGCTGCTCGTGATCACGCTCGGGTTGCACTCGGCGTTCAACCTCATCGGGTTCCACGCCGGGCTCAAGAAGGTGCCCTGGTGAGCGCGACGAGGGGAAGCCCGGCGCCCGTGGACGAGGCCCTCGCGAAGGAGCTCGTCGACGCGGGGGCGGTCCGGTTCGGCGAGTTCACCCTCGCTTCGGGCCAGACGAGCGACATCTACGTCGACGTGAAGAAGGCGTGGACCGACCCGCACCGGCTGCGCGTCCTCGCGTCGGCGCTCGCCGCGCGGGTCGGGGACGAGGAGATCCTCGCGGGGATGGAGCTCGGGGCCGTCCCGCTCGTCGTCGCGGTCGCGCTCGAGGTCGGCCGCCCGTGCGTCATCCTGCGGAAGGCGACGAAGGACCACGGGACGCGCCAGGCCTACGAGGGGACGATCCCGCCCGGCGCCCGCGTCCTCCTCATCGAGGACGTGACGACGACCGGGGGGAGCACCGAGCGCTCGATCGCGATCGTGCGCGCGGCCGGGGGACGCGTGGAGCGGACCCTCGTCGTCGTCGACCGGGAGAGCGGCGCGACCGAACGGCTCCGGGCGCTCGGCGTCCGCCTCGAGGCGCTCCTCACCCTGAGCCAGCTGAGGGACGCCCGGCGGTGACCGGCGAGCTCGGACCGGACGCGAGCGTGCGGTTCGCCGACCCCGCCGAGGCGGCCGCGATCTACGCGAAGGGGTTCTTCGGGACCCCGGGCCCGGACGGCTCGCTCACCCTCGACCGCTACGAGGCGGTCTACCTCGCGGAGATGGGCCGCGTCGAGGTGACCCGGCCCGGGGGTCGACCCGTCGCGTGGTCGGAGATCTCCCGCCGGGCGGTGACGACCGAGCCCGGCTTCGCCGTCCGCTACCTCGTCTACCGCGACCTCCGCCAGCGCGGCTACGTCGTCCGTCCGGGGCCTCCGCCGGTCGCGTTCGCCGTCCTGCCGCGGGGCGGGACCCTCCACAAGACGCCGGCCCGTTTCTGGGTCGAAGCGCTCAGCGAGCGGGTGCCGTTCGACCTCGCGCGCGTCCTCGAGCTCGCGGACCGCGCGCACGCGGCGCGCAAGACCCTCTGGCTCGGCGTCGTCGACGAGGAGTCCGACCTGACCTACTACCGCCTGCGCCGGCCGGTCCCGACCGGGGCGGTCCTCCCGACCCCCCTCGCCCAGACGACCGAGGGGTGGCTCAGCGACGACCGGGTGACCGTCCACGAGCGGGAGGCGGTCGACGGTCTCGGCCGCCAGCTCGCCTACGGAAGCCGCGTGGGGAGCCGGCTCGAACTGAGCCTCCTCGAGAGCGCCTACCTCGTCCGGTCCGGCCAGCTCCGCCTCCGCGATGCGAAGAGCGGGCGGGTCGTCTCCCTCGAGCGGCTCGAACGGCGGGCCCGCCGGCTCGACCCGAGGTTCGTCGAGCGGCTCGCCGCGTACCGTGACCTCCGGGAGCGGCAGCTCGTCGTCAAGACCGGGTTCAAGTACGGCGCGCATTTCCGGGCTTACCCCCGCAACCCCGAGCACGCCCACGCGCGCTACCTCGTCCAGGCGCTGCCGGACCAGCACGTCGCGACCTGGCCCGAGGTTGCCGGGGCCGTGCGCGTCGCCCAGGGCGTACGCAAGGAGTTCCTCGTCGCGAGCGTCACGGGCGAGGGCAAGGTCCGCTTCATCGCGCTCGAGCGGATCCGTCCCTGAGGGCGGCCCGCGGAGGGCCCGGCGGAGAGCCGCCGACCCGTTCAGGCGGGGCAGGCGATCGACGTCGAGAGCCCGGCGAGATAGGCGCCGGTCGTGAGGTTGACCTGGGCCCAGAACGCGGTCTCGTTCACGGAGCCTCCGGCGAGGGGGTTGCACGGCGCGTAGACGAACGTCCAGGCTCCGGAGTAGGCGACGCTGCGCAGCGAGCCGGGCCCGTACACGCCCATGGTGAGCGAGCTCAACGCGGGGTCGGTGCGGGTCCAGCTGCTTCCGGCCGAGCCCCAGGCCGTTGCGGCCGCGACGGGACTGTCGACCGTGCCGTTGGGGATCGGCTGCGGCAGGGTGCCCGGAGTGAGGCAACCGGTTCCCGACGCTTCGAGGAGCGGGAGGGTGTTCTGTTCCTCCACCGCCACCAGGACGAACGGGCCGGAGACGGAGCCCTCGAGCTGGACGAGCCAGAACGGCGCGAGGCCCGAGGAGAAGGTGCCGGCGAACGTGGGGACCACGAGCTCCCCCGAGAGCGGCGCCCCCGAGAGCGGCGTGGGGGTGCAGTTCGGGTACATGGTCGACGAGAGGTTGCCCACGGTGAGTACCGAGCTCACGCGGTCGTCGAGGCCGACGCCCCCGAGGACCTGCCAGGTCCCTCCCAAGGACTGGCCCGCGGAGGCGAGGGCCGCCCGCCCGGCATCCGCGAACGTGAGCCCGGTCGGCCCGTTCGTCCCGAACAGCGGCAGGACTCCCGTGAAGATCAGGGCGAGGATCGCGACCGCCGCGACGAAGACGACGAGCACGACCTTCGGCCCGCGCTTCCGTCGCTTCGCAGCCGCGGGGAACCCCGGCACCGTCGTCGTTGACGGGACGGGCGGTGCGGCGGAAGTCCCGATCGACGGCCCCGCCGCAGTCACGCCCCACGATGCCCGTCGGGGGTACATCTCATTTGGCGAGACGCGGGCGCGCGTATCCAGGGCGCCGGTCGGGAGCCCGGAGAACCTTCTCAAGCGCGCGGTTGGCGGGAGCCCGGGGGAAGGCTCGCGCCGATCGCCCGGGAGATCCCGGCGACCCAGCGACCGACTCGAGCAGGCTCCCCTCCGTTCGCGAGGCGTTCCTCGAGGGCGGAGCCGATCACCACGCCGTCCGCACCGCTCGCGACCGCTGCCCGGGCCGTCGCGGGATCCCGGATCCCGAAGCCGATGAGGACCGGAAGCCGCGACGCGCTCCGCTTCGCGGCACGGACGAGGGGCGCAAGCTCCCCGGGGGCCATCGGACGACGCGCCCCGGTCGTGCCGAAACGGGAGACGAGGTAGAGGAACCCCGAGGAGCTCCGCGCGATGCGGGCGATCCGTGACGGGGACGCCGCCGGGGTCGCGAGGAGGACGAGTCCCATCGACGCGCGGGCGCTCGCTCGACGCCAAGGGCCCGACTCCTCGAGCGAAAGGTCGGGGACGATGAGCCCGCTCGCCCCGGCCCGGTGGAGAGCCCCGAGCGCCCGGTCGAGGCCGTGGGCCCAGACGGGGTTCGCGTAGGTCATGACCGCGGTCGGGAGCCGCGCGCTCGCGACCTCGACCTGTTCGAGGAGATCGTCCCAGGCCGTGCCGTGCTCGAGGGCCCGGCCGCTCGCGGTCTCGAGCGTGGGTCCGTCGGCGATCGGGTCCGAGAACGGGAAGCCGAGCTCGAGCGCCGCCGCCCCCGCGTCCGCGAGGGCGCCCGCGAGGGCGGAGAGGCCCCGCCGGCGGGCGCGGTCGACCAGGACGTACGGCACGACGAGGCGACGGCCCGCGTCGCGGGTCGACCTAAGCGCCGCGGCGAGCGGCTCCATGCACCACCTCGAGGTCCTTGTCGCCCCGGCCCGAGAGCGTGACGACGATCCTGTGGCCGGACGGGCGGCGGCGGGCCTCCCGGACCGCCGCGTAGAGCGCGTGGGCCGGCTCGAGCGCGGGGAGAATCCCCTCGTCCTCGGCGAGCCAGTGGAACGCCGCGAGGGCGCCCTCATCGTGGACGGAGGTGTAGCGCACGCGCCCCGAGTCCCGGAGCCAGGCGTGCTCGGGGCCTACGCCCGCGTAGTCGAGCCCGGCCGAGATGCTCTCGGTCTCCTCGACCTGGCCGTCCCGGTCCTGGAGCACGTAGGAGAACGCGCCGTGAAGGATCCCGGGCCGTCCCCAGGTGAGCGACGCGGCGCCCCTCTTCGAGTCGCGGGGTCCTCCTGCCTCGACCCCAAGGAGCTCGACCGGCGTGCGGAGGAGGGGGCGGAACGTGCCGATCGCGTTCGAGCCCCCCCCGACGCAGGCGACCGCGAGCTCAGGGAGGCGCCCGAACGCCCGGCGCGCGTCCCGGCGGATCTCGCGGCCGATCACGCTCTGCAGCTCGGCGACGATCGTCGGGAACGGGTGGGGCCCCACCGCGGAGCCGAGGAGATAGTGCGTCGTGCGCACGTTCGCGATCCAGTCGCGCAGCGCGGCGTTGATCGCGTCCTTCAGGGTCCGGCTTCCGCTCCGCACCGGGACGACCTTCGCGCCCAAGAGGCGCATCCGCTCGACGTTCGGCCGCTGGCGCGCGATGTCGAGCTCGCCCATGTAGACCTCGGTGGCGAGGCCGAGCGCCGCACCGATCATCGCGGTCGCGACGCCGTGCTGGCCCGCGCCGGTCTCGGCGATCAGCCGGGGCTTGCCCATGCGGAGCGCGAGGAGGCCCTGGCCGAGCGCGTTGTTGAACTTGTGCGCGCCCCCGTGGAGGAGGTCCTCCCGCTTGAGCCAGATCTCGGCGCCCCCGGCCCTCCGGGTGAGCCGGCGGGCGAAGTAGAGCGGAGTCGGCCGCCCGCCGAGGGTCCGGGCGAGGCGGTCGTGCTCGCGGCGGAACGCCGGGTCGCGCCGCGCCTCCTTCCACGTGCGCTCGAGCTCCTCGAGCGCGGGGACGAGCGTCTCCGGGACGAACGAGCCGCCGTACGGACCGAAGTGCCTACCCATGACCCCTCTCGAACGCTTCGACGGCGGCGACGAACGAACGCATCCGACCGAGGTCCTTCAGCCCCGGTCGGCTCTCGATCCCGGAGGAGACGTCGACCCCCCACGGACGGACGCTCCCGAGCGCCTCGCCGACGTTCTCGGGCGTGAGGCCTCCGGCGAGCACGAACTTGCGGCCCGGGTGAGCCTCGACCAGGCGTGCGCAGGTCTCCCAGTCCGGTCGGACGCCGCTCCCTCCCGGCAGGGGCTGGCCGGCAGCATCGAGATGCACCCGCGGGAACTCCTCGGCCGGGGGGATCGTCGGCCCGGGCCCGGACGCGCCCGTCGGCGGGACGGGGACCGACGGGACGAGGTGGTGGCGCTCGAGGTACTCGAGGCCGTCCGGGACCGGCCCGTAGACTTGGATTCGGTCGACGCCCACCTCGTCGAAGAGGCGGCGGATGAGCTCCGCGCTCGGACGCACCACGACCGCCCAGGCCTCCGCCTCGCTCGGGAGGCGATCGATGAGGCGGGACGCCTCCTCGGCCGTGAGGTTGCGGGGAGAGTCCGGGACGTCCACGATGAACCCCGCGGCCCCACCCGCGGGCACCTCCGCGACCTCGGCGAGGGTACGGAGCCCGCAGAACTTGACGAACGTCCTCATGGGACGCGCGCCTCCCGGCGCCGGAGCGAGGCCAGGAAGTGGGCCGGCTCGGGCGAGCGCGCGACCGCGCTGCCGACCAGGAGCCCGTCGCAGCCGGCCTCCCAGAACGCTTCCGCCTCGGCCGGTCCCTCGACGCCGCTCAGCCCGAGCAGGGGGCGGAGCCCGGCGGCCCGGGCGGCATCCAGGCTCGCGCGCGCGGCGGGACGGTCGAGCCTCAGCGTGTCGAGGTCCCGGACGTTGACCCCGAACATGTCCGCGGAGACATCACCGAGCCGTGATAGTTCTGACGCGCGGTGGACCTCGACGAGGACCTCGAGGCCTCGGGCGTGCGCGTCCCGGGCGAGGTCACGGAGCGGCCGGTCGAGGAGCCCCTTCTCCTCGAGCCGGGCGATCAAGAGGATGGCCGCGGCGCCCGTGCGCGCCGCCACTTCGATCTGGCGCGGACCGAGGATGAACTCCTTGAAGAGCACCGGCTTCGCGGTGAGACGGGCGAGCTCGGCGACCCGCGCCGGAGCGCCGTCGAACGACGGCGCGGTCGCGAGACAAGAGTAGCCGACCACCGCATCGATGTCGGTGGCCCGGACGAACTCGGGCGCGGTTCGCGGGGGAGGGAGGGGGCGGGTCGCTCCGGGCGACGCCCGCTTGTACTCGACGAGCAGCGCGCCGCGGCCGCGTTCGCGCTCCAGCGCGGCGCGCAGGCTGGGCCGCCCGGACGGCGGCGTCGGGGGCACGCCCTGGAGGTAGGCCGGCGATGCGACCTCCGCGCGGACCCGCTCGGCGATCTCCGCGAGGAACGACGCGGTCATGCGGGGCCGCTCCCGCGGAGCGGTTCCGCGATCGCCCGGAGCTCCTCGAGCGCATCCGCGGCCATCCCCGAGTCGAGGACCGAGCGGGCCCGCTCCACACCGTCCGCGACCGAACCGGCGGTCCCGGTGATCCACAGTGCCACGCCCGCCGTGAGAAGGACGGCGCCCCGTCGCGCGCCGGAGCCCCCGGCGAGGACCCGCTCGGCTTCCCGGGCCGCCTCGGCGGGCGGGAGCGGTCCCCACGACCCCCGCCGTTCCCCCGGGGCGAGCACGGTCTCGGGTCGGATGCGTCGGAGCCGCGGACCCCCACCGTTCCAGACGTAGGTGAGGGTCGGCCGGTGGGGCGAGAACTCGTCGCACCCCTCGACCGAGACCATCGACGCGCCCCGCCGCACGCCGAGATCACCGAGGACGAGGGCGAACACGCGCGCGATCGACGGCGTCGGGGCGCCGGCGATCTGGAACGGAACGCCCCCCGGGTTGCTGAGCGGTCCGAGACGGTTGAAGACGGTCGGGATCCCGAGCGCGCGTCGCACGGCCACGACCGCCTTCGTCGCCGGGTGGTAGAGCGGGGCGTGGAGGAACGCGAGCTTGCGTGCGCGATAGCTCGCTTCCGCGAAGTCGGGTCCCGCGGTGACGGGCAGACCGAGGGCTTCGAGCAGATCGCTCGAGCCGCAGACCCCGGAGGCGCTCCGGTTCCCGTGCTTCACGACCGGCACGCCCGAGGCGGCCACGACGAACGAGCTCACGGTGGAGACGTTGAAGCTCGGGGTCGGGGCACCCCCCGACCCGCAGAGGTCGACCGGCCGGTCGCCCTCGGGAACGCGGAACGGCGTCGCCCGTCGCCGCATCTCGCGCGCGAAATGCGCGAGCTCGCGCGCGTCGAGCGGGCGCCCCGCGAGCGCGACGAGCAGGGCCGCCCGTTCGAGGTCGAGGGTCCCGGGGGCGAGCAGCCGGTCGAAGAGCTCCCGGGCCTCGCCGCCGCGGAGCGTCCGCGGATCAAGGAGGCGGTTCAGGACGTCGGCGATCACCGTCGGGCTCCGGCGAGGAAGTTCGCGATCATCTTTGGCCCGTCGGCCGTGAGGTACGACTCGGGATGGAACTGGACGGACTCGACGGGGAGCGCCCGGTGGCGCAGCGCCATCACGACCCCGCCACCGCCCCAGGCCGCCACCTCGAGCGCCGGGGGAACGGTCGCGGGCGCCACCACGAGCGAGTGGTACCGCGCGACCTCGATCGGGGAGGCGATCCCGCGGAAGAGGCCGCGGCCGTCGTGGACGATGCGGGTCCGTTCCCCGTGCACCGGGGCCCGCGCGCGCACCACCTTCCCCCCGTAGCGCTCCGCGAGCAGCTGATGGCCGAGGCAGACGCCGAGGAACGGCCGTTCCCGCTCCCAGCGGTCGAGCAGGGCGCGCGAGAGCTGCGTGAGACGGCGGTCCCCGGGATGCCCCGGCCCTGGAGAAAGGACGATCGCGTCCGGATCGAAGGCGAGCGCGCGCCGTTCCGGCTCGGTCGAGCGGAGGCAGGCGACCTCGGCCCCGAGCGCGGCGAGCGCCTGCTCGATGTTGTGGACGAACGAGTCCTCGTGGTCAACCAAGAGGACCTTCATGCCGCCTCCCCCGCGAGGACCGCTTCCGCGACCGAGAGCTTCGCGAGCGTCTCGTCGTACTCGCGCGCCGGCTTCGAGCGATGGACGATCCCGGCGCCCGCGGCCGTGTAGAGCCGGGCGCCGGCGGCGAACCCCGAGCGGATCGCGAGCGCGAACGTCGCCCTCCCCCCGGGCCGGAGCAGGGCGACCGTCCCGGCGTACGGCCCCCTCCACGACGCCTCCTCGCGACGGAGGAGCTGGGTCGCGCGGATCTTCGGGGCTCCGCTCACGGTCCCCGCCGGGAACGTCGCCCCGAGAACGTCCCACGCTCCGACCCCAGGGCGCAGCCTCGCGCCGACGCGGCTGACCAGATGCTCGAGCTGCGCGTAGCGGACCCTGCGCTCGACCCAGAGGAGGCCGACCGACCCCGGGCGGGCGACCCTCCCGAGGTCGTTGCGCGCGAGGTCAACAAGCATCCGGTGCTCGCAGAGCTCCTTCGGGTCGCTCGCGAGAGGACGACGCGCCCGCTGGCGGTGGTAGGGGAGCGTGCCCGCGATCGGGTCGACCGAGGCGGAGGGGCCGTCGACCTCCGCGACCGATTCGGGCGATGCGCCGACGAGCTCCCGGTCGCCGAACCTGAGATAGTAGAAGCTCTGGAAACGCTCGAGCTCCCGGAGCCGCCCCGCACGCTCGAGCAGGTCGTCCGGTCGCCGCCAGGCGCGCCGGTGCGCCAGCACGATCTGGAACGCTTCGCCGGCCCGGATCGCCTCGACGAGCGCGCGGACCGCCCGTTCGAACCTCCGCCGGGGGAGCGAGTCGGCGAGGGGTCGACCTACTCTCAACGTCGCCGGACGCGGGGTCCGGGACGACCGCGGGGAGGGGGCCGAGGCGATCTCCTCGACGAACGCGAGCTCGCCGAGCGGGAACGGGCTGCCCGGGGGGAACGACTGCAGGGCGGGTTCGAACAAGCCAACGGCGTCGAAGCCGAGGTAACCCACGACCGCTCCCTTCGGATGGCGTTCGAGATGCCGGGCGACGGAATGCCCGGTCCTCTCGGCCAGCGTGCGGGGACCGAGCTCTTCGCGGGCGTCGGCTCCCCGGAACCACCAGGCCCGGCCGGCCCGACCGTCCTCGGGCGCCCGCTCGAAGTACCCTGCGCAGTCGGCCGAGGCTGCCCGGGAGAGGAACGTGGTCCAGGGATCGGTCATCCGGCCTCCCGCGCGACCAGCGCGTCGTGCAGAGACCGCACCACGCTCCGCCCTCGTCGCTCGGGGACCGCGAGGGAGAGCGCCCGGGGGGTGGCGCTGAAACCCTGGGCCCCCCGCACCGCGGCGGCCGGCAGGCGGTCGAGGTCGTCGAGGACCCCGTCCCCGATCACGGTCACGAGGGCGACCGGATACGGCCCGTCGAGCACGGCCGCCGCTTCCGCCGTGAGGGGCTCGAGCGCGCGCACCGCGCGCGGGACGCTCTTCGGCTCGAGGACGAGGCAGAGCAGCGCCGAGGAGGTGAACAGCTGGACAACGTTGACGCCGGCCGTGCGCAGGTGCTGCGCCACCTCGGCGACGATCCCCGGACGCTGGCGCCCCCCCGGCACCCGGAGACGCAGGAGCCGAAGCGGGCGCAAGGAGGTGATCGCGCGGTTGCGGCGGCCGGCGCGTCCCGGACCGATGGTCGTCACGACCCTCGGGTCGTCGAGCGAGCGCACCGTGAGCCGCAGGCCGTGGGCGCGGGCCGGCTCGATCGTGAGGGGATGGAGGACCCGCGCCCCGAACTGGGCGAGCTCCTCCGCCTCCTCGTACGAGAGTTCCGGGATCGGACGCGCTTCCGGCACGTCCCGGGGGTCCGCGGTGAGGACCGCCACGTGGCGCTTCACGAGCTCGACCCGGCGTGCGTCGAGCAACGCCGCGATCCCGGCGGCCGCATAGTCGGAGCCGCCCCGGCCCAGGGTAGCGACCCGGCCCTCGAGGCTGCGGCCGAAGAATCCGGTCACGACGGGCAGTCGCCCTTGGGCGAGAAGGCGACCGAGGCCGCGGCGGACGGGTCCGCGCGACCGGTCGAAGACGATGCAGGACGCGCCGTAGGCGTTGTCGGTGATCAGGCCGAGATGGTCCGCCTCCACGGCGACCGCGGGCAGGCCGGCCTCGCGCAGGAGTTCGGCGGTCCAGTGGGCCGCGAGCCGCTCCCCTTGGCTCAGGACGCGGTCGGCGAGCGGTCCGTCCGGTGCGCGCGCCCGCTCGACCTCGGCGAAGAGGCGGGCGAGCCGCTCGAGCTGGCGACGGCCCTCGATCGGGAGCGACGGATGCCGGCGCCGGACCTCCTCGAGGATGGCCCGGTGGCGTCGGGCGTCCCGGGGATGGCGCATCCCCTCGACCAGGAGGTCCGTGACCCCCTCGCGGGCCGAGACCACGACTACGAGGGGCTCTCGTCCCCGGCGGGCCTGCTCGACGCTCGCGACGACCCGCGCGGGATCGGCGAGCGACGCCCCGCCGAACTTCACCACGAGCGGGGCGGGTCGCCCGTCGGGCGGGTTCACGGGCCCTCCCGCCGGAGGTAGCCACCGTCGAGGGCGAGCTCGGCGTTCAGGACCGAGCCCCCCGCGCCCCCGCGTACGGCGTTGTGGGAGAGGAGGTAGAACCGGAGGAAGGGCGGATCCCACCGCACCCGTCCCACGGAGACCGCCATCCCCCGGGCCCGGCTCGGCGTGCCCGCCCAGCGGTCGCGGAGCGGCTGGGGGCGGTCCGCCTCCGCCCGAAGGACGATCGGAGGGGCCGGGGCGGTCGGCAGGGCCCGTCCCGCGAGGGGGTCGAACGAGCTCCACGCGGACAGGATCTCGCGGCGGGAGGGGGTGGTCGTGGCCTCGACGGTGACCGCCTCGAGGTGGCCCTCGCGGGTCGCCACCCGCGCGCAGTGGGCAACGACCGGGACGGGAAGGAGCCTCACGCGGCCCGCCCGCAACGTCCCGAGCATCCGGGCCGCTTCCCGCTCGATCTTCTCCTCCTCCTCGCGGATGAACGGGACGACGTTGTCGGTGATCGTGAGCGACGGGACGCCCGGGAAGCCTGCCCCCGAGAGGGCCTGGTAGGTCGCCACGTGAACGGACCTCGGCCGGAGGAGCCCCACGATCGGCGCGAGGGCGACGACGAGGCCGGCGGCGGAGCAGTTCGGGTTCGTGACGACGGGCGCGTGTCCCCGGCGTCGGCGCTCGAGGAGCTCGAGGTGGGCCGCGTTCACTTCGGGGACGAGGAGCGGGACGTCCGCGTCCATCCGGTGATCGGCCGCGTTCGAGAAGACGGCGACCCCCCGGCGCGAGAGCTCGTCCTCGATCGCGCCCGCCGTCCCGCTCGGGAGCGCCGAGAAGACGGCCCGGACCCCCGCACGGGCGAGCGTCGCCGGGGAGAGCCGCTCAAGGTGCACGTCCTCGAGGCCGGCCGGCGGGGCCTCCGCGAGCTGCCAGACCTCGGCGAGCGACTTGCCCTCGGACCGTTCTCCGGCGCCGAGGAGCGGCGGGTCGAACCACGGGTGGTCGGCGAGAAGCCGGCTGAAGTGCTGGCCGATGTAGCCGCTCGCCCCGAGGATCGCGGACCGGACCTTCTCCGCGCTCATGGAACGAACCCTCCCCGGAGCGCGAGGTCCGCCAGGCCGAGCGCCGTGACGCCCTCCAGGACGACGACGGCCCGGGGCACGATGCAGGGGTCGTGGCGGCCCGTGACCACGATCTCCGCGGGCTCGCGCGTCGCGAGGTTCACCGTCCGCTGACGGAGCGCGATCGAGGAGGTCGGCTTGACGGCGACCCGCGCGACGACCGGCATCCCGTCGGCGAGCCCCCCGAGGATCCCCCCCGCGTGGTTCGTGGCCGTGCGCACCTCTCCGTCCTCGAGCACGAACGGGTCGTTGTGGAGGCTCCCGCGCATGCGGGCCGCCCGGAAGCCGGACCCGAACTCGACCCCCTTTACGGCGGGGACGCTGAAGTAGGCGTGGGCGAGCACGCTCTCGACCGAGTCGAAGAACGGTTCGCCGAGGCCCACGGGAACGGGGGCTGCCCGGATCTCCACGGTCCCCCCGATGCTGTCCCCTTCCCGGCGAGCGGTCGCGATCGCCTCCTCCATGCGTCTCGCCGCGTCCGGGTCGACCGCTCCGACCTCGTTCGAGAGGGCGCGATGCGCGATCTCGTCGAGCGGCATGTCCTCAGGAGCGTCGGCCTCGACCTCCGCGATCGACCGGGTGAAGGCCACGACCCGGGTGCGGTGCGGGGCGAGGATCGAACGGGCGACCGCCCCCGCGATGACGAGGCCGACGGTCATCCGGCCGGAGAAGATCCCCCCGCCCGAGAGATCGGCGGCCGGACCGTACCGGACGCGGGCCGGATAGTCCGCGTGCCCCGGCCGGGGAGTGTCGCGGATCGCCTCGTACGGCTGACGTCGGACGTCCGTGTTCGCGACGTGCGCCCGGAACCTGGAACCGTCGGAGCGGCCGTCAACGACCCCTGCGTCGAGGACGAGAAGGTCCTCCTCCTGACGGCGGGTCGCGAGCCGGCGGCCGACCGGCCGCCGCCGGTCGAGGTCGGCCTGGATCGCCTTGGGGTCGATCGGGGTCCCGGCGGGGATCCCCTCGATCGTCACGCCGACCTCGGGACCGTGGCTCGAGCCGAAGAGCCCCACGCGCAGGCACGCGCCGAACTCCATCATCGGACGGAGACCCCCGCTCCGAGCCCGTGCAGGGTAGCGAAGAACTCCGGGAACGACTTCCTCACGACCGCCACCTCGCCGAGCTCGCTCGGTCGGTCCGACGCGAGCGCGCCGACCGCGGCGCTCATGAGGACGCGGTGGTCGGAGATGTCCCGGCGGACGATCGGCCGGGGACGGGCCGTCCCTTCGATGGTCAGGCCCGAACGGGACCCCGTCACCTCCGCCCCCATCGCACGCGCGAGCCGCCCGGTCTCGAGCCTGCGATCGGACTCCTTCGAGGCGACCTGGGAAGCGCCCCCTAGACGGCTCCGGCCCGGAGCCGCAGCCGCGAGGACGCCCGCGAGGGGGTAGAGGTCCGGGGCGTCCGACAGGCTCACGCGGAACGGTCGGCGGGGGCCTCCCCGGACGGTGACCCGGTCGCGCGAACGAGCGACCTCGGCCCCGTAGGCCTCGAGGAGGTCGAGGATCGCGAGGTCGGCCTGGGGCCATCGGTCCGGGACCCCGGTCACGGTCACGCGCCCGCCGGTGATGGCGGCCGCGGCCCAGAGGTAGGCCGCCGAGGATGCGTCGCCGGGGACCTCCAGCGAGCGGGCCCGGTAGCGCTGGCCGCCGGGGATGCGGTAGGACCCCCGGGTCTCCGTCACCCGGACCCCCACGCGATGGAGGACCGAGAGCGTGGCCCGCACGTAGGGCTGGGAGACCGCCCGGCCCTCGCACTCGAGCCGTGAGTCGGGCCGCACGGTCGGAAGGACGAACAGGAGGGCGGAGGTGAACTGCGAGCTCTGGTCGACGCGAAGTCGGACCGGGCCGCCATGGATCGGCCCGGCGAGACGCAACGGAAGGGAGCGGTCGCCGTTCGGCCGCTCGACGGACGCCCCCAGCGACTCGAGAGCCTCGAGGAGCGGCGCGAGGGGGCGCCGCGGAAGCCTTCCGCCTCCCACGAAACGGGTCGTCCGGGGGTGGAGGGCCGCGAGCGCGCTGGCGAGTCGGAGCGTCGTTCCGGACTCCCCGCAATCGATCGTGGCGCGGGTCGCCACGGGCGCGGGCTCGATGGTCCAGTGATCGCGGCCGAGCCTTACGCGCGAACCAAGGCAGCGGACCGCCCCCACGGTGCGGAGCGTATCGTCGCTCACGAGGGGCCGGACGACGTCGACCCGTCGTTGACCGAGGTGCGCCGCGACGAGCGCCCGGTGCGTGTAGCTCTTCGAGGGCGGGGCTGGGACCACGCCGGTGACCGAACCCGGGCGGACGACGGCGACGGTCACGACGCACCTCCCGCGAACGCGGTCGGGACGCTCGAGGGCCGCAGCGTGCGGCAGGAGCCGCGGTCGGTCGGCAGGGCCGAAAGGACCCGGTCGATCGCCTCGGCCGGAGCGACGGCCGCGATCGCGGGACCGAGGCCGGTCACTCCCGCAGCCCTCGCCCCGGCCCGGAGGAGGGCGTCGCGGAGGGGTCCGTACGGGTAGCCCATCGCGTGCTCGACCAGCTCGGAGTTGAGGATCATCGCGCGGGCCCAGTCTCCCGCAAGCGCGGCGTCGACCGCGCGACGGGCGCGCGCGGGGTCGCGGGCGAACCGGCGGCGGACCTCGGGGGACCGAGGATGCTCCCCCTCGGGGATCCAAAGGGCGACCCGGAGGCCAGGATCGAGATTGAACCGGCGGAGGACCGTGTCGTAGCGATTGTCCGTGACGACCCCCCCGGGCACCAGGCCGGCGAGCGCGTCATCGAACGCACCGGTAGCGCTTGTGCCGGTCGATCGGCCGATCTCGGCCGCGAGGCGCGCGACCTCCTCGACGTCCGGCTCGCGCCCGACCGCGCGCGCGGCCGCCAGGACGACCGCGCTGCTCACCGCGCTCGAGCTCTTGAGGCCCCGGCCCTGCGGGACCGTCGACTCGAGCTGAAGGGTCACGGCGGGGTGGCGAGCCGGCGCGAAGCGGCGGAGGGCCGAGCGGAGGGCGCCCTGCACGAGTGGGGTCTCGGATCCCGGTGGATCGACCGAAAGGTGCACGCCACGGCCCTCTCCCTCCTCGAGCGTGACCGTAGCGCGGACGATCCATTCGACCCCGATCGCCGAGCCGATGCCGAGCGGGAGCGCGTTGACCACGCTGATCGCCGCCCGCGCCTCTCCTACGTAGGGCATGCTCCCTCCTCGAGCGCCCGTTCGAGCGCCGCGGCGCCCGGCTCGTCACCCCACCAGACCGCGTAGCTCGCGGCCGCCTGGTAGACGAGGAGCCTCCATCCGTCCTCGTAGATGGCGCCGGCGGCGTGCGCCGCCGTGCGGACCGTCGTGTCCTCGGCGTCGTAGACCCAGTCGAGGACGTACGTCCCCGGACCGAGGAGGGCGGTGAACGGGAGCTCCAGCTTCGCGCCCCGGGCCCGCCCCACGTCCGTCGCATGCACGACGCACGTTGCGGGCGTCCCGGAGGGGCTGCCTCCGACCTCGGCGCCGAAACGCTGGGCCAGCTCGCGCGCGGCCTCCGGGCGACGGGCGTAGATCGACGCGCGGGCTCCGAGCTCGTGGGCGGCCGCGAGGGTGGCCCGGGCAGCCCCTCCGGCCCCGAGCACGGTGATCTCGCGGCCGTCCCATCGCCCCCCTCGGCGGAGCTCCTCGAGCCGACGGAGGATCGCGGCGAGGTCGGTGTTCTCGGCCACGACCGAGCTGCCCTCGAACGTGAGACAGTTCGCGGCCCCGCACGCCGCGGCCCCTGGACGGACCTCGGACGCGCTTTCGAGGGCGGCCTTCTTGAACGGGTGCGTGACGTTGAGCCCGCGCAGTCCCCGTTCGGCGAGGGGACCGAGCGCTTCGAGAAACTCCTGGTCGCTCTCGAACTCGAGCGCGACGTAGAGACCCGGGTGTCCGTCCGCGTGCATCCACGCCGAATGGATCGCCGGGCTCCGAGAGTGGCCCACCGGCCGCCCAGCGATCGCGAACAGAGGCGCGCCGTCGCCGGTATCGAGGAACGGGCGGAGCCGGTCGACGGGGATCTGGCTGCTCTCCACCGGCGACCGACGCGCGGTGAACGGCAGGGCCGCGTAGACGAGCGGGAAGCGAAGGCGCCGCGACCAGGCGCGAAGGAGAGGTCCCGAGGCACCCGTCGTGTGCACGACGACGGTCTCCTCGGCCGACTCGACGAGGGGAAGGATCTCCCGGATCAGTCGCTCGACCGAGGCCCGGACGACCAGCTTCCCCACGCCGTCGACCGAGGCGAGCTCGCGCAGGCGGGGGCCCCATCCTCCGTTCGGCGCGACCTCCCCGTGGTACGAGACGACCCGACCGAGGCGTTCCGGCGGGGGAAGGCTTGCCTCGAGCCCGAGGTCCCGCTCGAGCTCGAGGTCGATCCAGCGGAACGGAAGTCGGGCGAGGTCGAGCAGGACGGCCCGACGTTCGGTCGGCTCGTCGGACCCTTCCCCCCCTTCGCGCCGGGAGCGGTAGGTCGCGACGAGGGGCAGCGGGGAAGGGAAGAGCTGACCCACCCGTCGCCGCTCGTCCTCCGAAAGGCGGTCGACGCGAACCTCCGCGAGGTCGGCCCCTTCGTCCCAGGCGACGTCCGCCTCGACGCGAAGCTCCTCGATGGATCGGGCGGGCAGGGTCACGACGATGCGGGGCCGGGGCTCGGTCATCGCTCCTCGATCGTCTCCTCGATCGCGGTCCCGAGGTGACGGGCCGGCGGGAGGCGGACGCCCCGGACGGTCGCGCCTCGGGCGAGCTTGGTGACGGCGTGGCGTCCGTCCGGACCGACGAGCCGGACGGTCTCCGCCTCCTGCACGAAGACGGTCCGGGCCTTCCCTTCGTCCTCGGCCCGAACGAGGAGGAGGGGGCGACGCTCGACCTTGATCCGCCCCACGCGGACCGATCGCGCCCGGTCGTCCGGGCCGGCCACGAGGACCGCGTCTCCCGGGCCGAGCTCCGCGAGGTAGCGGGTCGTGCCGTCCGCCATCAGCACGTAGGAGTGCGCGGCGCCTGCGTTGACGCGGAACGGGCGGGGTCGGCTGAACGCCGAGCCGACCGCCTCGCTCGCGATCTGGAAGAGGAAGGCGGCCGCGCTCCCGACGAGCAGCCCCTCGTCCGGGGCGAGCAGGCTCGTTGTGTCGACGATCACGCGGTCGCCGACGCCCGCGGGCTCGAGGCCGACGACCGGGAGCGCGGTCCAAGCGAGCCCCGAGGGGACCGGCCCCTCGACGGCACGCTCGAGCGCGTCGAGCTCGCCCACGCTCCGGATCGTGACGAGGACGCGGTCCGCCCCGTGCTCGAGGGCGCCGAGCGCGGCCGGCACCTCCGCCGGACCGCGTGCGAAGGTCCAGAGGCGGAAGCGCCGCCCCCGGTGGGCCACCGCCGACTCGAGCGGGATCACGCGGTCCGCGGTCCACTCGACCACGAGCGTGCCTCCTTCGGGTGTCGCTGCGAGGGCCCGATCGAGGGCCGGGAGGTCCCCCACGCGATGGATGGGGAGGGGGGCGTCGTGCGGACCCGCGCGCAGGCCCTCCTCGTCCCGCGTGACGACCTCGTCGGCCGGTTCCCGGGGGAACACCGTTCCCGAGCGCACGACGAACCGGTGGAAGCCACGGCGACGCGCCCGCTCCACGACGGCCCGGAGCGCGAGTTCGTCGGCGACCTCGGGAACCAGGACGATCCGCTCGAGCACCGGCCGCGCCTCCCGTCAGCCGGCCCCGTGGAGCAACGCCGCGACCCGCTCGGCGAGGGGCCGGAGCGGACGGCGCTGGAAGAGGTTGCGCCCGATGCAAATGCCGGCGCCCCCCGCGGCGAGGCTCGACCGGACGATCTCGAGGAAGGCCGCCTCGTCGTCGAGGCGGACCCCCCCACCGATCAGCACCGGCACCGGGGTGGTCGCGCAGAGCCGCTCGAACTCGTGGGTCGAGCCGGGGTAGCTCGTCTTGACGATGTCGGCCCCGGTGTCCGCGGCCGCCCGCGCCGCGTGGCGGAGCTCGTCCGGGGTGCCACCGTTCGCCTTCTTCACGTACGCCATGCACAGGAGCGGAAGTCCGAGCCGGCGGCACTCGTCTGCGGCGAGCCCAAGGTCCTCGAGCATCTCCGGCTCTTCCGGGACGCCGAAGTTGACCTGGACGCTCAAGAGGTCGGCCCCGAGGGCGACCGCCTCCTCCGCCGTCCCGACGAGGACCTTGCGGTTCGCGGTCGCCCCGAGCGAGGTCGACGCGGAGACGTGCACGCCGAGCAGCACGTTCGGGCGGAGGACGGGGGCGAGCTCCCGCACCGCCCCCTTCGTCACGATCAGGAGATCGACGCCTCCCTCCTGCAGCTCGGTCGCCACCGGCGCGAGCCGCTCGAGCCCGTCGATCGGGCCCATCGACACCGAGTGGTCGAGCGGTACCGAGAACAGGCGCCGTCGGTCGTTCGGGAACACGCGACGCAGTCGGATCTGCTTGCCGTACATCGTTCGTTGCTCCTTCCTTCGCCCTCCGAGAGGTGCCCGGAAGGGCCGGCCCGAACGTCAGCCGACGAAGATCGGGACGGCGCCCTCCCGGCGCCTCCCGTTCACCAGAGCCAGGTCCCGGCAGTCCGCCCGCGTCGCGTCACGAACGCGCCCGTCGCGAGCCGGCCTGCCATCGCCCTCCTCACCGTCGCGCCTCTATTTAGTCTTGGCCGGGAGGCCGCCCGCCTCGGCGAGCACTCCGTCCACGAGCAGCGCGTGGAGGGAGAAGCCCCGGAGCATCTGCTCCCACATCTGACGGCGGACCTCGACCGAGCTCGCGAAGTGCGCCACGATGCGGCCGATCCACTCGGAATGCTCGACGTCGGCGGTGACGTGGAGGCGGTAGTACTCGAGGTGGTCCTCTCCGACCCCGTAATGCTTCCGGAACGACGGGAGGAGCCGCGCGCACAGCTCGACGTTCGGCGGCTCGCTCGAGCCGGCCGCCGAGATGTAGAACGGATGGATCCGGTTGGTGTAGAGGAAATCGTCGATGGCGACCATCGTGCTGGGCAGGAGCGGCGCCCGCAGGACCTCCTCCCGCGGCACGCCGAGGCCCTCGCAGAACCGCAGCCAGAGCTCGGGGTGGCCCGGGGCCTTCCCGTGCGGGTCGCCGGCCTCCTCGAGGAGCTGGTCGAGGATCAGGCGGCGGTACGGGTCGTTCGCCGGGTCGATCGGACAGTTCGAGTATCGCTCGGCCATCGCGATCGGGACCGACGCGAGCCAGGGGTAGAACTGCTGGACCCAGGCCCGAACGAGCGGCTTCGGCGCTTCGCCGTGCTCGAGCGCGTCAAAGAACGGGTGGGTCCGGAACGGATGCCTTTCCATCTTGTACCGGGTGAGCTCGTCGCGGAACGCCGAGCCCTCGAGCCTCACCCAGGGGGCTTCGTCCATCGCCGTCCGAGCGCGGGGCCGTATTTGGACCGCGAGGTTTCGGGATGAACCTCCCGCGTTAAGCCGGGGGGGCCGCTCGGGACCCCGTGCCGACCTCCTCCCCAGCCGACCCGCTCGTTCCCGCGTACGGACCGCTCGCGGGGCTCCGCGTGCTCGACTCGGCGCGCTTCGTCGCGGGTCCGTGGGCGGCGACGTACCTCGGGGAGTTCGGGGCCCGCGTGATCCACATCGAGACCCCGCCGTTCGGCCCGCCCTACGCCGACCCGACCCGTTCGCTCGTCCCGCTGCTCGACGGGCCGGCCCCCGGAGAACGCGTCTCGGAGTCGTGGGTCCAGTACGCCCGCAACAAGCTCTCGCTCGGGCTCGACGTGCGCAAGCCTCGGGGCCGGGAGGTCTTCCTCGACCTCGTCCGGGCCTCGGACATCTGGATCGAGTCGTCCCGGCCGGGGACGTACGATCGGCTGGGGCTCTCGGACGAGGAGGTGTGGAAGGCCAACCCGCGTCTCACGATCGTCCACATCTCGGGCTACGGGCGCACCGGCCGACCGGAGCGCCTCGCGGCCCCGTCGTACGACCTCACGGCGCAGGCGTACAGCGGCTTCCTCTCGCTGCAGGGCGAGCCCGATCCGAAGCCCCCGATGCGATCGGGCACGGCGCTCAACGACACGGTCACCGGGCTCGCGTCGGCGACGGCCGCGCTGATGGGGTACGTCCACGCGCAGCGGACCGGGCGGGGCCAGGCGGTCGACGTCGCCCAGTACGAGGTGTTCTTCATCCTGCTCGAGAACCTGGCGCTCGACTTCTTCCGGCGGGGCGTCGTGCGGGGACGCCACGGCCTCGCCCATCCCCGTCTCCATCCGTACGACGTCCACCGGGCCGAGGATGGCTGGGTCGTCGTGGCCGCGCCGACCCCCGAGTCGTTCCGCCGGTTGCGGACCCTGATCGGCTTCGACGATCCAGCGTTCGACGACGATGCCTACCGCCTCGCCCACCGCGAGCCGGTCGACCGGGCGATCGCCACGTTCTGCGCGAGCCGGACGTCCCGCGAGCTCGAGGAGCTCGGTCGGACCCACGACGTCGCGATCTCGCGGGTGCTCGACATCGCGGACATCGCGAAGGACCCCCACTTCCAGGAGCGGGAGATGCTGCTCGCCTGGGACGACCCCGTCGCGGGACGCGTCCGGGGGGCGGGCATCGCCCCGAAGTTCTCGGCGACGCCGGGCAAGGTCTGGCGCGGCGCCCCCCGCCTCGGCCAGGACAACGATCGGATCCTGGGTGAGCTCCTCGGCTACTCAGCGTCCGAGATCGACAAGCTCCGTCGGGAGGGCATCGTCGGGGAGGAATCGCGGCCGGGCGTGGCCCCGCGCGCGCGGTCGGCCGCGCCGCGGGGCCGTCGGGCGCGATGACGGAGCTCTGGGCGCTCCCGGACGATCCCCTCGTCCCCGACATCCTCTCAGCCGCCGAGCGCCTGCGCCTCGCTGATCGCTACCGGGAGCTCGACGCGCGCCCCGAGTTCCCCCGGACGGAGTTCCGCGCGCTCGGAGGGGCGGGGCTGCTCGGACTGACGATGCCCCGTTCCCTCGGCGGCCGCGAGCTCCCCCTCCCCCGGGCGGCCGCGGTGCTCTTCCGCCTCGCCTACGCCGGCGGGACCACGTTCGCGAAGCTCTCCCTCCAGCCGGAGTTCAGCTCACCGCTGGCGGAGCACGGCTCGCGCGAGCTGGTCGACGCCTGGTACCGTCCGCTCGTGCGCGGCGAACGCTTGGTGGGCAATCAGATCACGGAGCCCGGCGCGGGCTCCGACGCGCTCGCCCTTGCCCTCGAGGCGTCTCCGACGAGCGCAGGCTACGAGCTCCACGGGGAGAAGAGCGAGGCCGCGTTCGCCCTCGACGCCGACGCCGCGATCGTCTACGGACGCCGGCCCGGAAGCGTGGGGGCCGAGGGCGTCTCCGCGTTCCTCGTTCCCCAGGACCTCCCCGGGATCGAGCGGAACGCCTACCCCGCCGACCTCGGGGAGCGCTGGCAACGGCGGGGATCGGTCCGCTACGACCACGTGCGCGTCCCGGCCGCGTCGCGGATCGGGGACGAGGGGATGGCGTTCCGCTACCTTCGTCACGAGCTCGTGCGGGAGCGCGGGCTCCTTGCCGCGATCTATCTCGGGGTCGCCCGGGCCTCGTGGGACGAAACGGTCAAGTTCGTGGGCGAGCGCCGTGCGTTTGGAGAGCGCTTGGCCGACCGGCAGTCGGTAGCGTTCCCCCTCGTCGAGGACAGCTACGAGCTCGAGGCGGCCTGGCGGTTCACCTACGAGGCCCTCCGCCGCTGCGAGGCCGGCGAGGACGCCGCCGCGGCGACCGCCCTCGCGAAGGTTCGGGCGACCTCCGCCGCTCTCACGACGCTCGATCACGCGGTGCAGTTCCACGGCGGGACCGGCTACTCCGGACGGACCGCCCACGGCCAACGCTGGAGGGACGTCCGCAGCGGGCCGATCGCGCACGGACCTTCGGAGGTCCTGCTCGGCATCGCGGCCCGGAAGCTCTGGCCTCCTCCTCGCCCCCGATAACCCTTATTCAATCCGCCCCGGTTCCTCTCGCTCCGGACCGTGCATCGATCATCGGTTGGGGCGTTTCGGCGGGCGCCGAGAGCCCGCTGGGGAATGTTGGCCGCGACCTTGCTGGTCGTCTCGGCCCTCGTCCTCCCGGGGCTCGTCCCGGGGGGAGCCTCGCGAGCTCCCGCCGGGACCGGACGCACCGCGGCGCAGAGCGCGGGGCCCCCCGGCGCGCCCGCTCCGTCCGTCCCGCTCCGCGAGCTGCTCTCCGCTCCTCTCATCGCGGTACCCGAGGCAGCGGCGGACCTCGCCCTCCCCGGCTCGACCCTCGCCGCGAGCGGTCCCGACGGGCCGCTCGCGGTCTTGGTGACCCTGTCGTTCACGAACTCCTCGGCGCTCGACGCGCTGCTCGCGGCGATCAACGATCCGTCCTCGCCCGACTACCATCGCTACCTCTCCGCGGCGCAGTTCGACGCACAGTTTGCACCCAGCCCTCGGGAGTACGCGACGGTGACCGGCTACTTCGCCTCGTTCTCGGGAGTCACCCTCACGTCGTACCCCGACCGGCTCGCGGTCCTCGTGTCCGCACCGCCGGCGACCGCCGCTGTGGTCTTTCACACGAGCCTCGAGGCGCTCGCCTGGCAGGGGAGCGTCTACTGGAGCCCGGCCGCTCCCCCTCGCCTTCCCGCCCCGATCGCGGATCGCGTCGCGAGCGTCGCCGGCCTTGGTACGACCCCCCTCGCCGCGCTCCCTCCGCTCGCCGCGGTGTCGGCCGGGTCGGCGATCGCGGCCCCCTCCGACCCGCGTCCCGCGGCCGCGAGCGGCTACCCGGCCCCCGTCGTGAACAGTCTCACCGGGGTGCAGTACGTCTATCCCACCGACCTCCAGGTGGCGTACGACGAGCAGAGCCTGTTCGGACAGTACGGCTTTCCCCGGTCGACCGTCGTGGCCACCCTGCTCTGGTCCGGGAGCTACTCCGGCAGCGACACCCTGGCGACGTGCGGGACGCTCTCGAACGGCCAGGCGGTCGGTCCCTACGACCCTGGGGATCTCTCGAGCTTCTTCAACGAGACGTTGCCCACCGGCCAGCCGCATCCGACGTTCTTCGACGTCCCCCTCAGCGGGAGCCCCTCGCCGGACTGCCTCGCCTCATGGGACACCACCGGCCAGACCCCGGTGAACACGGCGATGCTCGAGGCGCTCGGCGCCGTCGCCCCGGGCGCCACGGTCGTGACGGTCTCCTCCGAGGGTCCCACGGCGGGCCACCTCGACGCGGCGCTCGCCGCGGTCCTGAGCCCGCCCTCGACCGTCAACGCGAGCGTGAGCGCCGCGCTCCTGAACACGTCTGCCGTGGCGGTCGGCTGGGCCGCCTACGACCGGCAGGACTCGGGGTGGGCGTCGGAGCTCTCGCAGGCGGAGGCCCGCGGCATCAGCATCGTCGCGGCGACGGGGGACTCCGGCGACGACCCCGCGAGCGCGGCCTGGCCCGGCACGCGGGCGACGTTCCCGGCCTCGTTCGCGACGAACACGAGCGGCTCGCTCGCCGTCGGCGGCACCACGGTCATCCTCAACACGACGACGCTCCACGTCCAGCGGGAGATCGTCTGGAACGTCTCCGCCTCCGACACCGTCGACGGGGGTCCGGCAGGTTCGGCCGGGGGGATCAGCCAAATCACCGCGGAGCCGGGTTTCCAACTCAACTCGCTGGCGAACGCGGTCCTCGCCGGTCATGGCCGGGGGCTCCCGGACGTCTCCGCCATGGCGAACAACAGCCTCGTGACCCTCTCGATCGACAGCCACCGCTACCTTGCGACCAATGCGAGCGTCGGGAGCCCGTTCCGGACCGCCCACGGGACCGCGGTCGCGGCCGCGATCGTCACCGGCCTCGTCGGGGTCATCGATCATACCCTGATCGCAGCAGGGAATCCGCCTCTCGGCTTCCTCGATCCCGCGCTCTACGCCCTCGCCGACGAGGAGTACTCGCCCCTCCCAAGCGGCGTGACCTTCAACGCCATCGCGACCGGGTCATACCGCTCGCCCCTGCCGACCCTGCCGCTCCGCGACGTCGCGTCCGGGCGCAACTACGCGTTCCCCGCCGCCGCGGGGTACGACCTCGCGAGCGGTTGGGGTTCTCTGGACGCCTACAACTACACCATGTACGTCCTCACGGTCCCGACGGCCGGAGTCTACGGCGACCTGCTCGGGGTGCGGGACCGGCTGAACCTCACGGCGCTCAACGTCTACTCGACATTCCCGTCCGGGGCGGCCGACCCGACCAACGCGTCGCTCCAGCAGAACTTCTTCATCGCGAACTCCCTCGGCGCGCCGGTCTACTGGGTCCAGAACGTGGTGTTCGTCAGCCGGGTCTCCCACGGCTGGGCGATGAATTTCACCGCCTGGATCGTCTTCCCGTTCTGGGGGATCTACCCGAACCTGAGCGTCTACGAGTACCGCTGGCCGTCGGTCGGGGCCACCGAATCGCTGCCGCTCGCCCTCACGATCTCGACCGTGCTCGTCCCCGGCACCTCGACCACGCCCCCGCAGCTCAAGTTCACCTTCGGCGCGCCTGGCGCGCTCCAGCTCACGCTCAACGCTCCGGGAGCCGCCTACATCATCGGCCGGACGCCGTACGCCTACAGCTGGCAGGGGACCACCTACACCAACGGGCCGCGAATCAACGGTAGCGCGCCCGGCTTCCTCGCGCCGCAGTTCGTGATCGTCGGCGGGCCGGGCGGCGGGATCGGGCACTTCGGCCAGGGCACCTCGGGTAACCTCCAGGCGCAGGTCGAGCCGAGCGGGGGGTTCGGCTTCCAGAGCGCGGCGACCGGCCTCGTCTACGGAACGAACACCCAGACGGGCGAGACGGCCGAGGACCTCACGTTCACGGTCGCGAGCTCGACCAGCTACACCTTCGCCTACCTCGCCGGCGGATCGACCCAGGGAATCTACCAGTTCGAGGTCCCGCAGTTCGCGGTCCAGTTCAACCAGACCGGGGCGCCGAGCACGTCCACGTGGTTCGTCAATCTCTCGAACGGGGTCAAGCTCACGGCCCTGGGAAGCTCGGCGACGATCACGACCACGCTCGCGAACGGGACGTACGGCTGGAAGGCCGGCATCTCGGTGCGCCACTGGTCCGCCAACCGCTCTTCGGGCACGATCGTGATCGCCGGTCGGTCGGTCTCGATCTTCCTCACGTTCGGTCCCTCCACGAACTCCGTGACGTTCGAGGCGAGCGGGCCGGTGAGCGGCGGGCTCCTCGCGTTCGTGTGGTACGTGAACATCAGCGGCCAGCCCTCCCACAGCGGACGCTCGGTGAGCTACACGGCGAACCTCACGTACGGGACCTACTCCTACAAGGTCGCGTCGTCGAACTCCAGCTGGGCGCCGAGCAAGCCGACGGGCTCGTTCGCGATCGGGAAGACGCCGATCGTGATCAAGGAGAAGTTCGCCCCGTACACCTACACGCTGACGCTCGCCTTTCGTCTCCCGAGCATCCCGCCCCAGATGACCGTCACGATCGGCTCGCACACGCGGACCGGCTCGTTCACCACCTTCCTCGTGCACGAGCCGAACGGCACGTACCTGTTCTCGATCGTGGTGCTGACGAGCGGCTACCACGTGAGCCCCTCGAGCGGGGAGTTCGTGGTCGAGGGCAAGGGCCAGCAGATCGTGGTGACGGTGTCGGCCGCGCCACCGTTCGGGCTGTTCGGCCTCGGAGTGTTCGGCTACGTCCTCGTCGCTGTCGCGGGCGGCGTCGTGGCGATCTGGGTTGCGGTGTTCGTCTGGAGGCGCCGGCGGGGTCGCGGCGTGCCGCCGCGGGCTCCGCCCGGATCCTCGCGGGGAGGACCTCCGCCCCGGGTCCCGCGAGCGCCGTCCCGGGCTTCGAAACCGCCTCCTCCGGCTCCCAAGCCGGTCAAGCGGCGCAAGGGCGACCTCGGCCCCGACGAGATCTAGCCTCGTCCGGCGTGGCCTCGCCGTGCGGCCGGTCAGGAGGGTACCAACGGCCTCACGATAAGGGACGTCCGGCTCTCGGCGACGTGGCGGAGGCGTCGCCCGCCCGGCCCCCGACCGTGGCCGGAGCCGAAGCGGAGACGCCTACCGCGCTCTTCGAACGCCCGCCGCTCCTCGTCCGCTTCCTCGACCAGACGGAGGAGCAGATCCGCTCTCGGCTCGCGCGTCTCGGCTGGCTCCGCCGGATGCTCCTCCTCGAGCGCGACTGGATGACCCGGATCACCGCGCTGATGGTCTTCCTCGCGGTTCTCTGGGGCGGCATCGGCGGGTTCGATGCGTTCGGCTGGCGGACGCAGGTGACCGCGTGGGCCCTCGGCCAGTCGCTCCACCTGACGAACCAGGAGGTCTACGCCTCGCTCACGCTCCACGGCGTGCGGATGCTCTTCGGGTTCGCGCAGCAGCTCGAGATGGCGGTCTTCGGCGTCCTGCTCGTCAACGCCCTCGCCCTCGTCCCCCGGCACAAGTGGGTTCTCTACCTCTCGGTCCTGCTCCTCAACCTCGGCCTCGTGATGCTCCAGGGGCCGTTCTACCTCCTGCCCCAGTTCAACGACAACTACTTCCCGGCGCTCGGCTGGTACTACTACGCACCGCTCGGGATCCGAGGCCTCTCGAGCTACGTGGCGACCCCGCTCTGGTACATCGGCTGGCTCCTGCTCTGCGCCGCGGTGCTTCTCTGGTCCGCGTGGATGATCGCGCACTTCCGCTCCTGGTGGGTCGGCCACGGGGGCGGGGCCGGCACCCGCAGGCTGCCGCCGTTCGTCCTGTTCATCCTCGCGACGATCGTCCTGGTCCCGCTCTCCTACGTCCCGGTCCTCGCCTCGACCGCTTGGGACCTTCTCAACTACTTCGGGGTTGGGCCGGTCGATCCCCTCCTCAACCAGGTCGTCTTCTGGTTCTTCGGACACGGCATCGTCTACATCCTCTTCCTGATCCCGGTCGTCGGGTTCTACCTCCTCGTCCCGATCTTCGCGCGCCGGCCGGTGTACAGCTACCGCTTCGCGTTCGTCGCCGCGACGATGTTCACCGTCCTCACGCCCGTCCTCTCCCTCCACCACCTCTACCTGACCCCGGTGCCGCCGTGGGCCGCCTGGACCACGATGGCCCTCACGTTCCTCATCGTCATCCCCTCGGCGATCACGTTCTTCACCGTCTGGATGACCCTCAAGGGGGTCCGTCCGCGGGAGTGGGAGTGGAACGCGGTCACGCTGTTCCTCCTGTTCTCGTTCGCCGGGTCGATCGCGGCGGGGCTCACGGGACCGGACAACAACACGGTGGCGTTCGACGTCGACCTCCACAACACGCTGTTCATCGTGAGCCACTTCCATGCGATGACCGTCCTGTCGATCACCGCGGGAGGGTTCGCGCTCGCCTACGCGCTCCTCCCCGTCCTGATCGGGCGGATGTGGTACTCACCCCGCCTCGCCCAAGCGCACTTCGTTTCGACGGCGATCGGAGGGTCGGGGCTCGTCGTGTTCATGGACCTCCTGGGGTCCCAGGGGCTCCTCCGCCGTTCGCTCCTCTTCCCCCGCCTCCCGTCGATCATCACCGAGCAGGTCGGCCTGACCGTGTTCGTCATCGTGGTGCTCCTCGCCCAGCTCCTGTTCCTCGCGAACGCGCTCCTCACGATCTTCCGGGGCGAGACGCTCTCGGCGGTGGGCCTCTCGTTCGACGCCACAATCCGCAAGGTCGCCTCGTCGACCCGCCCGCCCCCGCGTTCCGCCCCCGACGACCGGCCGTTCGTGCGTCAGGTCCCGCGCCCGCGGCGCGAACGCGCGGAACGCACGTGGACCGCGACCGTCGGAGCGCTCGTCGCCGTCGTCCTGGTCGTCGCTTCTCCGCTCGCGCTCTCCGAGTCGAGCAGCTTCTCCACGCCGCCGGACCCTCCGGCCGGGTCGGAGTACGTTTCGCTGGTCGGCCATCAGTACTACTGGGCCGTGAACGAGACCGGTCCGATCCACGGAAGCTACGCGAACGTCCTCGTCGTCCGCGCGGGTCAGTGGGTCGTCGTCAACGCGACCGCCTCCGGCGCGACCGAGGGCTTCTACATCCCGTTCCGGTCGCTTCCCACCGTCAACGTCCAGGTCTTGCCCGGGGCGCGGTCGTATGCCGTCTTCCAGGCCCCGAGCGCCCCCGGCGTCTACGGGGTCCCGAACGCCGAGTACAACGGCCCTTGGTTCGGCCAGGACGTGGCCGCGCTCATCGTCCTGCCGGCGAACGGGCCGTCGGTCTCGCTCGACGCCTTCGTCGTGGGCGGGGGGGCGGGCGACATCTACAACCCGCCGGTCCTCGCGGCGGACGGGGCGCGCCTGGTCGGCGATGAGGAGGGCCTCTTCAACGGCTCGGTGCCGGGTCCGACCCTGCGCGCCTCGCCCGGCCCGGTCTCGTTCTCCTGGTCGGTCCCGCTCTCGAGCATCGGGATCGACAACTACCTCGTCAACGTGACCACGACCGACCCGAACGGCCAGCTCGCCTGGCTCGCGGCGCACAACAACACGCTGCCGTACGACTTCGGCGTCTACGCGATCAACACGACGACCGGCCTCGTCCCGGTGACCACGGCTCGCTTCGCCGTCGGATCGACGGTGTACGAGAACCTCACGCTCCCGGCAGGGGTCTACCTGTACGGCCTCGTCCGTCCGATCCCGTACGTCTACGACCCCGCGGGCGAGTCGACATGGATGACCGGTTCGGAGGCGGGGGACGTAATGGGGCTCTGGGGGGTCCTGTGGGTGGCGCCGTGAGCGGCCTGCCCCCGCGGGAGCGGGGATGGAGCCCGTTCCGGATCTTCGGAGTCGGCCTCGTCGTCGCCGCGGGCTGGGGGACGTACATGGGGCTCGCGTACGC
This sequence comes from Thermoplasmata archaeon, assembly GCA_033854115.1. Taxonomy (GTDB): domain Archaea; phylum Thermoplasmatota; class Thermoplasmata; order Lutacidiplasmatales; family UBA184; genus Lutacidiplasma. Next base: position 1,596 of record JAWOKS010000014.1, on the reverse strand, counting down.
GGCCGACCCGGGGTTCCTCGGGTCGGCGCTCCCTACGATCGCCGGCACGTCAGCCGCGGTGGTGGCGGTCCTCCTGATCGGGCTCCGCGCGCCGGCGAACGAGTGACGCCCTCGCTCCGCTGAGATCGAGGGACCCGCGCCGCCTCGGGCCTCGAGGGTCGCGGCCAGAGAAACGGACCGGTCGAGGAGCGCGACCGACCGCCCTACCCTGGGGACGGGGTGGGGTCGGGGGCCGGGAGACGGGTCGCGTCGACCGGACGAGGGCGGGAAGGGCGTTCGCGGGCGCAGAGGACCACGGAGACGACGGTCTCCTCCGGGTCGGCGGCGGAGGTGTGAGGGGCGGACTGAGCCTGCTTGCAGGCGGTCAGCACCGCACGCACCACTTCGACGGCCCCCTCCCCCGGGATCCCCAACTCGTCCGCCCATCGCCACGTCCGAGCACGCACGACGGCCTCCTGGGCCGGGTCGATCAACGGGAGCCCGACGCGTCGCTTGAGCTCGAACAGCCGCCGCACGGCCGCCTCCCGAGCGGCCAGGGTGAGCACGAGCGTTCGGTCGAGCCGGGCGATCTCTTCTCGGAGCTCCGCGACGTCGAGGGGCGCGCGGTTCGGCGCCATCGGCCCGGCAGGTCGGCGGCCGACAAGGGGACGCGACCGAACCGGTACGGGACCCTGCTTAGCCTTGCTTGCCTCTGGGACCGTCGGTGGAGCTCGTCCTCGCCTCGAACTTCGACGACCGTCTCCCGGGGCTCGTCGCCGATCTCCCGGTCACCACCTTCTTCGGGAACTACCCGGTCGGCCTGACCGGCGGGGGGCGTCCTCCGCAGATCCTACCCTCGGTGACCCCCGAATCGTTCCGTCGCCACGTGGCCGCGGTGCACGCCCAGGGCCGCAAGTTCTACGCGACCCTCAACTCGAACGACCTCGACCTGAAGGAGTACGACCGGGAGTTCCTCGGTCGGTTCCTCCGGGACGTCGAGCACCTCCTCGACCTCGGAGTCGACGGGTTCGTGGTCGCGCTGCCCCTCCTCCTCGAGGCGATCCACCGCGAACACCCGGCCGTCCCGCTCTCGGTGTCGACCTTCGCGCGGGTCCGGACCGTGACTCAGGCCGAGTACTTCCAGCGGCTCGGCGCGGACACCGTGGTCATCGAGGAGGCGAACCGCGACTTCCGGCTCCTTCGGGGTCTCGTCCGGCTCGGCCTCACCGTCGAGGTCCTCGTCAACCAGACGTGCATCCCGTCCTGCCCCTACCGCGCCCACCATCTCAACACGAGCTCGCTCGCGTCGCAGGCGGGCCGGCTCTCGCCCTCATTCGAGTACCCGATCCTCGAGTGCGGGCTCGAGTACGTCCGCGATCCCGCGCGTCTCATCTCAGGGATCTTCGTCCGGCCCGAGGACCTCGAGGTCTTCGAGGAGGCGGGGGTCCACCGGTTCAAGGTCTCGGGCCGCAACCGCACGACCGACTGGCTGGTCCGCTCGGCCCGGGCCTACGCGCGTCGGTCGTACGATGGGGACCTCCTCGACATCCTGAGCTACGTTCAGGTCCGCGGTCCGTGGAGCGCCCTCGGCAAGGTCGTGGAGCGGGGAGACGCTTC
>JAWOKS010000013.1:0-17145 GCA_033854115.1 Thermoplasmata archaeon | reverse complement strand
TGACACAGAATTAAATAGTCGTTAAATTCTCGTTTAACAAGTGCCAGATTCGCCGAGCCGTGGGACCGGCCGATTCCTCGGGGTGCGCCTCACCCCCGAGGAGGAGGCGCTGCTCGAACGCTACCGGGCGGAGCGGGGGATCAAGAACCGGAGCGAGGCGGTGCGCGCGCTGCTGCGCGACACCGGGGGCCTCGCGGCCGGTAGAGTGGCGCTCCCCGTCTCGCGCCTGCGGGAACTCGAGGACCTCGTCGAGGACGGCTACTTCTCGACGCTCGAGAGCGCGCTCGAGCAGGGGCTCGAAGCCGGGCTTCGGGAGCTTGTGAGGACCCACACGGAAGGGGTCCCCGCGCTCCGACGCCTCGCGCGCGAGAGCCGGGAACGGAGCGAACGGCGACGCCGGGCGGATCGGGAGGGTCGGGGGCTCCTCGGGCGCTAGGCCCTCGCGGGGAAGGGTTGCAGGATGGAAGCGAACGTCATCGGATGGAGCGAGCGGAGCGGGTTCATCTGCCGATTGTGCCGTCAGGACGCGAAGCATAATGAGGTCCTCCACATCTCATTCTGCCCCGTCCACGGGCTGAGCTCTCCCTTGGACGAGCTCCCCGGGCGACCGGAGGCGAGAACATCCCGCGTCTCTACACCCGCACGGGGGATCGCGGTACCACCGGTCTCCACGGTGGTGCGCGCGTAGCGAAGGACGCGCTCCGCATCCGCGCCTACGGCGCCTACGACGAGCTCGGGGCCTGGCTCGGCTTCGCCCTGAGCCAGCTCCCCGAGACGCTCGCCGACGAACGGGAGCTCCTCGAGCGCCTCGGCCACGAGCTCTTCATCGCGCAAGCCGAGCTCGCGCGTCCCGCCGGCTCGCCGAAGCGCGTGCCGTCCATCGGCCAAGCGCACGTCGACCGGCTCGAGCGAGAGATCGATCGGTTCGACGCGCAGCATCCCCCGCTCTCCGGCTTCGTCCTCCCGGGGGGGTCGCCGGCCGCGGCCGCCCTGCACGTCGCTCGCACGGTCGCCCGCCGCGCCGAGCGTGAGCTCGTGAGCCTGAGCACCGCGGAGCCGGTCGACCCCGCGCTCCTCGCCTGGGCGAACCGGCTCTCCGACCTCCTCTTCGCGCTCGCTCTCGCGACGAACCACGCCCTCGGGATCGCTGAGACCACCGCGCGGTACGACGTCTAGTCGGCCCCGGAGCGGACGATGGAGGTCGGGGTCGTCGGGAAGCCGAACGTCGGGAAGTCGACCCTGTTCAACGCGCTCACGCTCCTCGACGTTCCGATGGCCCCCTACCCGTTCACGACGATCGAGCCGAACCGGGGCGTGGCCGCCGTGCGCGCCCCCTGTCCGCACGGCGAGAAGGGCAGGGCCTGCACCCCGGGCAACGCGAAGTGCGTGGACGGCACGCGTTGGGTCCCGGTCCAGCTGGTCGACGTCCCGGGCCTCGTTCCCGGGGCGCACGCGGGGAAGGGCCTCGGCCACAAGTTCCTCGACGATCTCCGGGCCGCGGACGGGTTCGTGCAGGTCGTCGACCTGAGCGGCGCGACCGACGAGGAGGGCCGCGTGGCGCCCCCGCACACTCAGGACCCCGCGGTCGAGGTCACCTGGCTCGAGGAGGAGCTCGTCGCCTGGGTCGCCGAGATCCTCGGGCGCGGGTTCGAACGCGAGGCCCGCGGGGTCGAGCTCGACGGCCGGAAGGTCGAGGAGTTCCTCGGGAGCCGGCTCACGGGCCTCGCGATCGCGCCGGCAGCGATCACGAGCGCCCTCCGCACGTCGAGCGTCGACCTCGCGCACCCGAGCCACTGGGCGGAGGAGGACCGGACCCGGCTCGCGCGCGAGCTTCTGCGGGCGGCGAAGCCCCGGCTCGTCGCCGCGAACAAGTGCGACCGCGCCCATCCGGAGGAAGCGACGGCCCTCGCCGCCCGCCTCGGGGGGATCCCGCTCGTACCGACCGCGGCGGACAGCGAGCTCACCTTGCGCCGGGCCGCGCGCGCCGGCCTCGTCGATTATCGGCCCGGGGACCCCTCGTTCACGGTCCGGCCGGGCGCCGCCCTTTCGCCTCCGCAGCTCGCGGCCCTCGAGGGGATCCGCCGGCTGCTCGCGACCTGGGGGAGCACCGGGGTCCAGCAGGCGCTCGAGGCGATGGTCTTCCAGCGCCTCCAACGGGTCGTCGTCTATCCGGTCGAGGACGAGAACCACTGGACGGACAGCCAGGGACGGGTGCTCCCGGACGCCTTCCTCGTCCCCGCAGGGACCCCCGTGCGCTCGGTCGCCTACCGGGTCCACACCGAGCTCGGGGAGAAGTTCATCCGCGCGATCGATGGAAGGACGCACCGGGCCCTCGCCGCCGACCACCCGGTCGAGCCGGGCGCGGTCCTCCGCTTCGTGGCCCGCCGCTAGTCGAGCGGGGGCGGGGTCCCCGGCGCCTCCACGAGCTCCGCGCCCCGGCCAGGCCGGACCGGGAATGGGACGGCCCCCGCCCGAGCGAGGCGGCGGACGAGCTCGCCCTCCTTTCCCGGCAGGGGGAGGGCGAGGATCGACCCTCCCGCGCCGGCTCCGGTGAGCTTCGCACCCGCGGCGGCCGGGGCGGCGGCGTCGAGCAGCGCCTCGAGGCGAGGATGCGACACCCCGACCTCGCGCAGGAGCTCCTGATTACGTCCGAGGAGTCGACCGACCACCTCCCGGTCCCCGGCGGCCAGCGCGTCCAGCCCCTCTCGGGCCACGCGGGCGAACTCGCTGAGGAGCTCCTCCCCGTCCTTCTCGGCGAAGCGGAGCGCGACCGCGCGGACCGCGTCGGCGGTGGACCGGGGAACGCCGCTGTAGGCGACGACCCAGACCCAGCCCGGGTCCGCGACGCGACGGACCTGCCAGCGTTCCTCGCCCGCGCGGACCTCCCAGAGGAGCTCCCCGAGCGGGGCGTTGAGCGTGACGAACCCCCCCGCGACGCTCGCCGAGGTATCGCCCGGACTTCCCACCCCCTGGGCTCCCCGCTCCACGCGGAACGCGCGCTGGGCGAGCGACGGTCGATCGCAGCCTCCGTGCGCCGACGCGAGCGCGGTCGACAGGGAGGCGACGAACGCCGCGGAGGAACCGAGCCCAGCCGCCTTCGGGACCCGGCCGACGGCGTGGACCTCGACCGGGGACCGGTCCTGGCCGGCCGCGACCAGCGCCTCTCGGAAGTAGGGATTCTCTTCCACGGCCGCGAGGTCGGCGTTGAGCCGGTAGGTCGAGCCGGCGGCGACCGTCACTTGCGTGTCGAGGTCGAGGGCGAAGAGGAGCTCGGGCGCCCCGCGGACGACCGCGTGCTCGCCGAAGACGATCGCCTTCCCCGGAGCCCGCGCAGAGAGCGGGAGGGCTCGTGCGGGGATCGCCGCGAGCTCCATCATCCCGTCCTCGCCGGGATCGGCACGACCTTCTTCCCCCGCGCGCTCGGCACGATCCGCTGCCGGGCTCCCGGGAACGGCCGGGACGACGGACCCCCGCGCAGGCCCTCGAGCGCGAGGGCGAGCGCGGCGACCTCGCTGTGGGGCTGGGCCCCGACCGAGACGTTGTACGTCGCTTCGCCGTAGATCTGGGGCGGGACCTTCGCCCCCCCGACGACGAGGAGGAGGTCCCGCGCGCGGCGGAGCCGCGAGAGCACGCGACCGAGCGGAAGACCGTACATCGTCAGGTGCACGACCGGGCCCGGGGCGGCACGGATGACCTCCCGCCAGCTCGGCGCCGCCACCACCTCGAACGCGCCGCCCCAGCGGGCCCGCACCCCCTCGAGGCTCGCGCGAACGCGCTCGTCCGGGGGGTGGAGGAACATCCGGCGGGCCCCGAACGCCCGGGCGACGAGCGCGAGATGGGTCGTGAGCCGGGGGTCGCGTCCCGGCCGGTGCCCGACGCGGAGGACGTCGACCCGCACGCGCGATCGGGCGCTAGCGCTCGCCGCCGAACCGCTCGATCCGGTGCCCACGGTACTCCAGCTTCTCCGAGCGTTTCACGAGCGCCTTCAGGCGGGCCGGGGTCATCTTGAGCTCCTCGGCGATGTCCGAGAAGAACCGGCCCTCGGGACCGACGGCGGCGTAGATCTTCTGCTCGAGCTTTTCGTACTCGCGCGGCGGCATCGACGCGATCGCGAGGACCTCGCTGATCTCGGCGAGCGGGCTCGTCGTGTTGATGTTGATCGTCGAGTAGTAGAAGTGGTAGCTCTTCTCGGGCTGGCGACGCCCCTCCCGGGCGACCCAGCGGGTGTCGATCAGGCGGAGCTTCTCGAAGAACGCGAGCGCCTGCTTCCCCTCCGGGCCGAACTCCCGCTCGATGTCGTCGAGCGTGAGCCATTCCTCGGCGAGCCGCTGGACGACCTTGAGCCGGACGGGGGTCGCGACGGCGCGGAGGATCGGGACGAGGTCGCTCACATCGTTGACGACCTTGATTCGGTGGATCGCGGCAGCCATGGTTCCCTACCTTCCACCCCCACCCGTGCCCGCCACGGCAAGGAGCTTCCGGCGGTACGCCCCGTAGCGGTCCGTCGCGTCGAACCGGGCCGGGTGGGGCGTCCGGGTCGCCGTCCCGCAGGACGGGCAGCTCGCGCGCAGCGTGTACCGGTCGCAGGCCCGGCAGACATGGAGGAGCGCCTCGGTCATGCCCGTACGAAGCTCCCCGACCCGCCGGCCGACTTGATCGAGCGCAACGCGGCCTCGGTCGCCTTCTTGAGCGTCTCCTCCGCCTGCTTGTACTGGCTTGCCTGGACCCGCACCCGGTAGCGCGGGGCCCCGACGTACTGGACCTCGACCGCCTCGGGGTCGATCTCCTCGGCCGCGAGGAGCGCCGCCCGGACGTGGTCGACCCCGTCCGGCTGGAGGTCGGCGAGCTCGAGCGTACCGAGGATCGTGACGTGGGGCGGGACAATGCTCTCGCGCGCGACCTTGAGGAACGCCGCGGCCCACGGGGCCTTCTCGCTCTCCTTCTGGAAGCGCTTCGGGTCCGCGCTCGCCACCTCGAAGGCGGCGTAGAGCGAGCCGTACCGCTCGACGAGCGGAGGACCGAACGTCGCGATCGCCTCCTCGCCCGGCTTCCCGAGCGCGGTCGCCACCTGCTCGGCGAGCCGGATCGCGCGCTGCTCGTTCTTCCACGCCTGGACCTTCTCGCGGCGCTGATGGTCGTTGATCCTCTTCAGCGAGAGGTCGATCTGTCCTTTCGCGGGATCGACGCGAAGCACCCGCGCGACGATCTTCTGGCCCTCGCGGACGTGGTCGCGGATGTACTTGACCCAGCCCGCCGCGACCTCGGAGAGATGGATGAACGCCTCGCGTTTCGCGAACTCGTCGAGGGTGACGAACGCGCCGAAGTTGCGGATCGAGGTGACCGTGCCGACGACGAGCTCGCCCTCTTCGGGGTATTCGGCGCGAAGGGCCATCCGATCGACCGGTCCCTCGCCGCTAGCCGCCGAGCGTGCGCACGAGCTCGCCGCGGAGCTTCGCCTGGCCACCGGTCGGCGTCGCCACGGTCGCCCCGCAGACGGAGCAGCTCACCGCCGTCGACGGCCGGCTGAAGACCGTCTGCTCGGTCGAACAGTCCGGGCACTTCACGACCCAGAACGGCGCCGGGGCACGCATCGTTGGTCCGACCCCCTCAGTGGTGCTCGACGAGCTCGAGGGAGCTCGCCCTCCAGCTCCTCGGCTGGACGACGTACTTGCACTTCTTGCAGCGGAACTTGAGGTAGACCCGGCGGACCGCCTTCGCCCGCCCCTCGGGCTTCGGCCGGGGGAATCCCCCGTACCCGCGCGTGGCCCGGCGGAAGCGGCGCTGCCCCCACTTGAGCTCGGAGGCGGGGCGCTTCTTGCCCTTCTCGACCTCGTGGTCGGTGTGGACCCGACACTTCGGGCAATACGTCGACACGACCTTAGGATAGTGCATCGGCCGCGGTCGAGGTGCGCCCCCTATTTACCCGTTCGCCCGTGAGGATGGGGCAACGCTCCGGTCCGCCCGGCTCTCGGCCCGGAGTCCGTCGGGGCCACGGGCGCGCAAAGCCAAGGCTCTTATAGGGAAGCCTTTTCGGCGCCGAACGTTCTCATCTCGAGGTCGTCGATGCCCGATCGTCCTTCCGTCGAAGTCGTCAGCGAGGCGCTCTCGAAGGCCCCCGAGCGCAAGTTCGCGGAAGCGGTCGAGCTCGCGGTCAACCTGAAAGACCTCGACCTTTCGGTCCCGAAGAACCGCCTCGAAGAGGAGGTCCCCCTGCCGCACGGCCGCGGGCGGCCGGCGCGCGTCGCCGTCATCGGTTCCCCCGAGCTCCTCCAGAAGGTCCGCCAGGTCGCGGATGTCGTGATCTCCGCCCAGGAGCTGGACGAGTTCGCGAAGGGGGCCAAGAAGGCCTCCGCCGGCATCGATTTCTTCCTCGCCGAGGCCCCGCTCATGCCGACGATCGGCAAGCGGCTCGGCGTCGTCCTCGGCCCGCGGGGGAAGATGCCGCGGCCCGTCGCCCCGGGCTCCGACCCTTCGAACCTCGTCCGGGCGCTCCAGAGGTCGATCCGCATCCGCTCCCGCGGGAACCGCACGTTCCACGCTCCGGTCGGCAATCGCGAGATGAAGCCGGAGGAGATCGCGCAGAACGTCGACGCGGTGCTCGCCCGCATCACGGGCAAGCTCGAGCGCGGCCGCTCGAACATCGACTCGGTCTATGTCAAGACCACGATGGGCCCGGCCGTGCGGCTCTGGTAGGAGGTCACGATGCCGGGCCGGGGGGAGGTGCGCGCGGAGAAGATCGAGCGCGTCCGGACCCTCGCGCGCGACGTCCTCGCGAAGCCGGTGACCGCCCTCGTCGGCGTGCGCGGCGTCCCCGCCTCCGCCCTCCAGTCGATGCGTCGCGAGCTGCGCGCCCGGGGCCATCCGATCGTGGTCGCGACGAACAGCGCGCTCCGCCACGCCCTCGAGACGGCGGCCTCCGAGCGACCGTCGCTCCGCCCGCTCCTCGACCGGGTCCAGGACCAGACCGCGCTCCTCGCGGCCGACGGCAACCCGTTCGCGATCTACGACGAGTTCTCCCGGACCCGCTCGCCGACCCCGGCCCGGGGCGGCGAGGTGGCCCCGAAGGACATCGTCGTCCCTGCCGGGACGACCAGTTTCAAGCCGGGCCCGATCGTCGGGGAGCTCCAGCACGCCGGCTTTCCGGCGGCGATCGAGAAAGGGAAGGTCGTCCTCAAGAAGGACACCACGATCGTGCGCGCCGGCCAGACGATCAGCCGTGAGGTCGCGGGGCTGCTCACGCGGCTCGAGATCCGGCCGCTCGAGGTCGGGCTCGCGGTCCGCGGCATCGTCGACGGCACGACGTTCTATCCCCCGGAGCTCCTCGCGATCGACCTCGAGTCCCAACGGCAGGAGATCGTCCGCGGGGCCCACCGCGCGCTCGGCCTCGCGGTCGAGCTCGCGATCCCGACGCGCGAGACCCTTCCCAGGCTCGTGACACGGGCCCACCGCCGGGCGCTCTCGGTCGCGATCGCGGCCGGCTTCCCGACCCCCGAGACGATCGAGCCGTTGCTCGCCCGGGCGATCCGGGAGGCGAGCGCGGTCGCCCGCCTCAAGAATCCCTGACCTTACGGTGCTCAAACAACGGAGGGAGAACCATGGAGTACGTCTACGGAGCCCTGCTCCTGAACGCCGCCCAGAAGCCGATCGATGAGAAGGGTCTCAACGGGGTCCTTTCGGCCGCGGGGGTCGCCCCCGATGCCGCGCGGGTGAAGGCGCTCCTCGCCTCGCTCGAAGGGGTCAACCTCGCCGACCTCCTCGCCAAGGCCGAGACGTTCGCCGCGCCCGCGGCGGCCGCCCCGGCGGGCGAGAAGAAGGAGGGGAAGGCCGAGAAGAAGGAAGAGGCGAAGCCCGAGGAGAAGGGCGTCTCCGAGGAAGAGGCCGCGGAAGGCCTCTCGGCCCTCTTCGGGTAGGCCCGGCGGCCCCGCGAGGGGCCGCACCGCTTAAGTCCGCGGCGCCGCTGACTCGGTCGTGAGGCCGGCGTAGGCCCCTCGCGAGCGATGCCGGCGCGGGAGTTCTGCGGCGTCGTCGGAGTGTCGCTGCAGGGCAAGGGCGCGGCCCCCTACCTCTTCCGGGGGCTGCGCGCCCTCCAGCACCGCGGCCAGGAGTCCGCGGGGATCGCGACGACCAGCCACGGGACCCTCTTCCACCGCAAGGGGATGGGTCTCGTCCACGAGATCTTCGGACAGGAGCTCCTCGACACCCTCCGCGGGCCGGTCGGGATCGGCCACGTCCGCTACTCGACGACCGGGTCGAGCGACCTCGAGAACGCCCAGCCGATCGTGGTCAAGATCCGCGACCAGGACGCCGCGATCGCCCACAACGGCGACATCGTCAACTTCGACCGCATCCGCCACCGCCTCGAGGCCCAGGGGGTCGAGCTGCTCGGGAACGCCGACACCGAGACGATGGCGCAGCTCATCGCGGTCGAGTTCGGCCGCACGCGCGAGCTCGTCGCGGCGATCCGACGGGCATCGACGATGCTCGTCGGCGGCTACGCGGTCGTCCTGCTCGTCGGCATGAAGGTCTACGCGTTCCGCGACCCGCTCGGGATCCGCCCCCTCGTCCTCGGGACGGTCGACGGCGGGGTCGCCGTCGCGAGCGAGTCCGTCGCGATCGAGCTGATGGGAGGTTCCGCGCTGCGGGATCTGAAGCCGGGCGAGGTCGTCGTGCTCGACCGCGGCCAGATCGCCCAGTCGTCGACCATCGCGAACGGCCGGGACCGGGCCCACTGCATGTTCGAGTGGGTCTACTTCTCGCGCCCGGACTCGATCGCCGAGGGCCGGGCGGTCTACGACGTGCGCTACAAGATCGGTGAGCGGCTCGCGCGCGAGAGCCCGACGGAGGCCGACCTCGTGGTCCCGGTGCCGGATTCGGCGCGGCCCCAAGCGCTCGGTTTCTCGGCCGTCGCGAAGATCCCGTACGCGGAGGCGCTGATCAAGAACCGGTTCGTCGAACGGACGTTCATCCTCCCCGACCAGCGGCGCCGCGAGTTCGAGGTCCGCGTGAAGCTGCATCCGGTCCCCGGCCTCCTCAAGGGAAAGCGGGTCGTGCTCCTCGACGACTCGATCGTGCGCGGGACGACCCTCCGCGAGATCGTCCAGATGGTCCGGGCCGCGGGGGCGAGCCGGGTCGACGTGCGGGTCGGCTGCCCCCCGATCCGCGCCCCGTGCTACTTCGGGGTCGACATGAAGGCCCGTCGGGAGCTCGTGGCGAACGACCGCGAGGAGCCCGAGATCGCGGAGGTCGTCGGGGCCGACTCGATCCGGTACCTCTCGATGGACGGCCTGGTCCAGTCGATCGGGATGCCGGCCGAGCAGCTCTGCCTCGGTTGCCTTACGGGCCGCTACCCGGTCGAGGTCCCCGAGGAGCGCCACCGCTTCCAGAAGTCGCTCGCGGAGTTCTAGGCGGTGGCCGCGACGCGGCTCGTCGCGCGCGGGCCGTCGATCTTCCTCTTCCGCGCGGACGCCGACCCCCGGGAATTCCGGGGGAGCCCGGCCGGCGCGGACCCGCCGCCCCGGCCGGGCGTCGACCCGGATCCGGCCCATCTTCCCCCGGTCCTGATCGAGAGCGTGAACGGCACCGCGGGGGCCGGGCCGGTCGAGGTCCTCGGGCCGGCGCTCCGCGCCGCCGTCGCGGCGCGCCTCCGTGTACAGCCGCTCCCGCTCGAGCCCCGAGCCTGGCAGCAGGCCTTCGCGCACCTGCCGCCCTTCGAGCCCCGGGCCGAGCGGGATTACCTGCTCGCACGGGCCCGGGCCGATCTTGCGGAGGCGTTCCGCTCCCCCGAGGAGGTCCTCGTGAGCCTCGCGCGCGAGGAGGAACGGTTCGAGCGGAGCGTCGGCCGCGAGGCGCGGGCGGGCGAGGCGTTCGTTGCGGTCCCGGGGACCCCGCTCGACGACTACGCGCGCGCGTGGGCGGAGGTTCGCTCGCGTCTCTCCGAGCACCATCGCGATCTCCGCGACCGGCTGGAGGGGGAGGCCCGCCGATCGGTCCCTAACCTCGCCGCGGTGGTCGGCCCGCGCGTCGCGGCCCGTCTGGTCGCCGCGGCCGGGGGGATCGCGCCCCTCGCCCGGATGTCGGCGTCGCGGCTCCAGCTTCTCGGCTCGCGTCGCCGCCCGAGCCCGGAACGGGGCCCCCGCTACGGAGCCGTCTACCTCGCGGAGGGGATGGACGAGGTTCCGCCCGACCGCCGGGCCGCGTACGCGCGGAGCGTCGCCGCGCTCGCCGCCATCGCCGTGCGGGCGGATGCGGTCACCCACGCCGATCTCGCTGCCGAGCTGGTCCGCCGCCGCCGGGCGCGGATCGCCCGACTCCGGAGGAAGGCCACGTGAGGCTCCCCCGTCGGATCGCTCCGTCGCCCCTCAACCCGAGGCTTGGCCTGCGCCGCACCGGAGAGCGGACCGAATTCTGGACCGAGACCCCGGGGCAAATGCCGGCGGTCTACGGTGAACGCTGGCTCCCGTTCGAGGGGCTCACGTTCCGCTCGTTCGATCCTGGCCGCTCGAAGCTCGCTGCGGCCCTCGCGCGCGGCTGGGAGGATCCGCTCCCCCGGCCGCGCGAGCGCTGGCTCTATCTCGGGGCGGCGAGCGGGACGACCGCCTCCCACGTCGCCGACCTCGTGGGCCCCGCCGGCCGCGTCTACGCGATCGAGCGGAGCGTCCGTCCGTTCGCCCGTCTCCTCAAGGTCGCCGAACGCTGGCCGAACCTTCTCCCCATCCTTGGGGACGCGCGTGCGCCGGAGGGTTACGCCGACCTCGTCCCGACGGTCGATGGCCTCTACTGCGACGTCGCGCAGCCCGACCAGATCGCGCTCGTCCGCGCGAACGCCGCCTGGTTCCTGGCCTCGTCCGAGGCGGCGGTCCTCGTCGCGCTCAAGACCTCGAGCATGGGGCGGGAGCTCCCCGCCGCCGCCCACCTCCGCCGGGCCGAGGAGGAGCTCGGGGGAGAGTTCGCGCTCGAGGAGTCGGTCCGCCTCGAGCCGGCCTACCGGTCCCACTACCTCATCGGAGGTCGGCGGTCTGCGTCCCCGCCCCGGACCCACCGACGGGCACCTCATCTCCGCGAGGGGCCGGAGCGTGCGCGCCCCTGGCGTCGTCGCCGCGGCACGCCTCGCGCTGGTCCTCGTCCGCGACCGTACCGGCGCTAGCTGCCCGTCTTCGCGGCCGACGCCCCGCGGGCCACGAGGATTGTGACGACGTCCTCGTCCGCGAGCCGGTGATCGCGTCCGACCGTCTGCCCCGGGAACCTCGCACTGCGCCCCCAGACCTGGGCCGCGCGGAAGGACCGGTCGAGCTCGGGCGGAAGCCGCCGGAGCAGACCGTCGATGCTGTCACCCTGCCGGAGGATCACCGGCTCGTCCATGTCCGCGGGCCGCCCGGGGGGCTTCACGTACACCCGGATGAACCGGAGGGCGTGGCCGATCCGTTCGACGAGCTCGTCGAGCCCGAGGCCGTCGCGGGCGGAGACGAAGACCGGCTCGAACGGGCGAAGCCGCTGGGCGAGGCGGGTCCGCGCTTCCGGCTCGAGCATGTCGGCCTTGTTCACGGCGAGCAGCGCCGGCAGGTAGACGCGGTTCCCGGCGAGGGCGTCGATCAGCTGGTCGGCGTTCGCGTCCTCGCGGAAGATGATCGAGCCGTTGTGCAGGCCGAACTCCCGGGCGATGGGGAGCGCGAGGCCGCCGGCGAGATGGGTGAGCCGTACGGTGCTTGAGACGGTGAGTCCGCCGCGGTCGCTCCTCTGGAGAACGATCCGCGGGGGCCGCGCGTTGATCCGCACGCCCGAGCCCTCGAGCTCGCGCACGAGCGCGCCGATGTCGGGATGCTCGGGGTCGATCAGGAACAGCACGAGGTCGACCGACCGTACGACCGAGAGGACCTCCCGGCCGCGCCCGCGGCCCCGCGCCGCCCCCGGGATGAGGCCGGGCATGTCGAGGACTTGGATCGACGCACCCCCCCAGCGGAGCATCCCCGGGATGATCGAGACCGTCGTGAAGTCGTAGGCTCCGATGGCGCTGTCCGCGGCCGTGATGCGATTGAGCAGCGTCGACTTCCCGACCGACGGGTACCCGACGAGGCCCACGGTGGCGTGGCCGCTCTTGCGTACCCCGTAGCCGACCCCGCCTCCCTTCGAGCGGGCCCTCGCCTCCCGCTCGAGGCGCAGCACCGCGAGCTTCGCCTTGAGTCGCCCGATGTGGAGCTGGGTCGCCTTGTTGTAGGCCGTGGTCCGGATCTCCTCCTCGACCGCGGCGATCTGCTCCTCGAGCGACGACATGGACCCGACCGTTCCGGTATGCCCGGCTACTTGACCCTGCCGAAGACCCCCACCGTTCAGATTTCGGTGACGCCTTCTCCAAAGAACCGACCCCGGACGTCCGTGCCGGCGTGGCCGGCACGGTGAGCCACCCGCAGGAGAGCACCCGTCGGACCTCGTGGGTCTATGTTCCCCGGCCCTCCACCGACCGCGGCCGTGGGGGCGCCCCCGACCCCCGGACGGTCCTCTCGACGGCCCTGCGGCTGGGCCATGGCTCGGGAGTGGACCTCGACCTCGTCTTCGCGTCGAGCGGGGAGGCGCTCCTCCGGCTCGCGGTCGCGGAGACGCGCACCGAGCGATGGGTGGAGCGCGCGCTCCTGCCAGCGTACGAAGAAGGAGCGTGGCGTCGTGCCCCGCTTCCGGAGCCCTGGCCGGTCTCCGGCCGGTGGACCGGGCGGCGCCTCCGTCTTCCACGGGAGCGGGGGTCTCCGTCCTCCCCCGCCAAGGACCTCGGCACGGCGCTGATGCTGGCCTTGAACTCGGTCGGTGCCCCGGCGCGGCTCACGGTCTCGCTGCGTCCCGCGCCACCCCCTCGGCTCGGGTTCCTGGACCGGTGGCTCCTGTCGTCGGACCCCGGGGCTGCCCCCGTGGCCGTCGGAAGGACCGCTTCCGCGAATTCTCTGCGTGATCGGCGGCCGCCGAGCGAGCCGCCGGCGGGTCCCGTGTGGCTCGCTCGAGTCGAGCTGGTCCTCAAGGCCCCGGCCGTCCGGAACGGCGCGCGGGGACCGCCGGCCCCGGTCGTCGCGGCCTGGCGCGTGCTCGACGAGAAGGGGCTCGCCTGGAGAGCTGCCCCAGGTCCCGGCCCTCCGGCTCGCCCGTTCTTCCTCTTGGAGACGGAGGTCGAGGGGCTGTTCCCCACGGGGGAAGGCCGTCTCAGCGACCGGCGAGCCGAGGAAGCGGACGGAGGACCCGTCGGCCTCGGGCTTGGCCGGACCTCGAGGGGCGAGGTGATCCGGCTCCCGGTCGAGCCCGAGAGCGGCCGCCATTTCGCGATCGTCGGGGAGACCGGCATGGGGAAGAGCTCCCTGCTGGTCGCGCTCGCGAGCCGAGCGGCACGGCTCGGCGGGCTCGTCCTGCTCGACCCGCTCGGCGAGACCGCCGCCGTGGTCCGCGAGGAGCTCCGGGCGCTCGGTCGCGAAGCGCGGTGGATCGCGCCCGGAGAGCCGGCCGTTCATGCGAACGCCCTAGAAGGCCTCGGGCGGACGTTCGCGAGCGACCCCGTTCAGGCCGAACGTCGTCTCGAGGACCTCGTGCACGGCCTCCGCAGGGTCCGTGCGGGACGGTACGTCGAGGCGTCCTTCTGGGGTCCCCGGCTCGAGGAGATGCTGGCCCGGGCCCTGCGTACGGTGTCGGCCGTCCCGGGGGCGACGCTTGAGGACGCCCACGATCTTCTCGCGGGAGCGGGCGAGGGTCGCCTCATCGCACCTCCCGCGGCCCGTCCCGTCCTCCGCGAGCTCGCCGCGCGCCTTCGGGAGCGGCCGGAGGATGCGGAAGGGGCGCGGCGCCTCCTCTACGAGGTGGTCCGGAACCCGACGCTGCGGAGCATGCTGTGCTCGAGGGAACCGACCCTCTCGGTCCCGGATCTCGTCCGCCCCGGCGCCCTCACCGTGATCTCGGGGGAGGCCGGTACCGTGGGCGAATCGACAGCGCGCTACCTTCTCTCGGTCTACCTTGCGCTCGTCTGGTCGGAGCTCCTCGCCCGCGGCGGGGCGGCCAAGACGTTCGTGATCCTCGACGAGGCCCAGTGGTTCGCCCACGAGAGCCTCGCGGAGATGCTACGCCTCGCCCGGCGACGCAACGTCCACGTGGGTCTTGCGACGCAGAGCCTCGGCTCGCTCCCGGACGAGGTCCGCGCGGCCGTTTGGACGAACGTGGCCGATCTCATCGCCTTCCGCGGCGCCCCGGAGGAGGCGCGCGAGCTCGCCCGGATGGCCCCGGCCCTTTCGGTCGAAGCCCTCCTCGCGCTCCCTCGGGGGCACGCAGCCTTCCTCCTTGGCAAGGGAGAGAGGGTGGGATGGATCCGGTCCGCCCGGCGTCCACCCCCGCTCCCGAGGCCGGATCGGGCGGCCACCCCCCGACCTCGAGAACGGGCGCCCGTGGGCGAAGGTTGCGTCGGGACGGCGTGGGTCGGCGAGAAGGCGGTCGCCCACGTCACCGGGCCGGCCGGTCGTCGCCCGAGCGACGACCCTCCCGAGCTCGTCACCCGGGTCCGGAGGGGACTTGCCCCTGCTCCGGGAACGGGCGTGGCCCGGATCTCCCTCAACGACCTCCGGGCCCGCTTCGGCCTCTCCGAGGTGGAGCTCCGGTTCTTGGGAGGGGAGCTCGGCCGCCGCGGGCTCCTCGCGCGGACCGAGCGCGGGGCCGACGGCACCGCGTGGTGGATCCGGACCGAACCTGCGTCGCGCGCCGGTCGTTCCGACACCCCCGCCCCGCCGGAAGCGCCCTCGACCCCGCCACAATGGCTTTAGTGTCAGAACGGCTCGTACGCTCGATGGAGTCCGCCCCCGAGGCCGCTGCGCGGCCGGCCGAGGGCGGGCAGGGGGCGGTGGCCCGGCCGGTCGGCCCGGAGCGGTGCACGACCGGGATCGAACCGCTCGACGCGATCCTCGGGGGAGGGATCCCTCGGGGGAACATGGTCCTCGTGGCCGGCAGCGTGGGGACCGGCAAGACGACCCTCAGCCTCGAGTTCCTCGTCCGCGGGGCCGAGCACGGCGAGCGCTCGCTGTTCCTGTCCGTAACGGAGGCGTCCAACAAGCTCGTGCAGAACGTCGGATCGTTCGAGTTCTTCCGGCGCGAGCTCATCGAGAACGGCTCGCTGATCCTGGTCGACCTCCCCGCGATCTACGCGAAGCTCGGCTTCGACCGCGAGGAACTGACCAGCGAGGACCTCGACCTCCTCCTCCGGACGATCCGGGACCTCGTGCGCACGCTCGGCATCCGCCGGTTCGTCATTGACAGCCTCACGTCGCTTGGCTACCGGATCCGCCGCGACGAGCAGATCCGCGACTTCCTCCTGCGCCTCAGCGAGGACCTGAACGAGCTCGGCTGCACGTCGCTCGTCGTCTCGGAGATCGGGCCGGAGCCCGACCGCTATTCGACGCGCGGCGTGGAGGAGGTGATCGTCGACGGGATCATTCTCTTGAGGAACACCCGGCGGCTCGGCGACATCCTGCGCGTCCTCCAGGTCGTGAAGATGCGGGGGACCGACCACTCGCGCGCGCTCTACGTCATGCAGCTCACCCCGATCGGGATCCTCATGGCGCCCCACCTGAAGGGCGGCCGGACGGAGGAGGCGTAGCCCTGGCGCCCGTCGACATCGGCGGCCGCCTGCGGGCGCTCCCCACGGGGAGCGCGGTCGCGCTCAAGCTCGACACGCGGGAGTACGCGGACCACTACTTCGCGTTCCTGAACGCGACCTTGAAGGACGTGGGGAGCGACAGCGACGTGCACACCATCTATGTCGCGGTGACGAGCCCGGCGTCGTTCGTCTGGTCGCTCGCGCAGGCGCTCGACGTGACGGTCGACCGGATCTCGTTCGTCGACGCGATCAGCCACCTCATGATGCGCTACGCGGACCCGCTCGCGAACGCGACGTACGTGGAGAGCCCGCGCGCCCTCGAGGAGATCATGCTCCGCGTCGAGTACCTCCTTCGCCGCTACCCGCATCCCCGCTCGACGGTCGTGATCGACAGCGTGAACTCGCTCGCGATCCACAACCCGCCCGAGCTCCTCTCGGAGTTCCTCCACATCCTGCTCAACAACCTCAAGACCCGCCAGGTGCTCACGCTCGTGCTCGAGACGTCCGACGAGCAGGCGGCGAGCGTCGAGCAACTGCTCAACCTCGTGGTGGACGAGACGATCGACGTCGCCCGCATGGACCGCTGAACGTGGCCGACGAGCGCGCGATCCTGGGGATCCCCGAGCTCGACACCTCGCTCGCCCCGGCGCTCCCGACCGGCTTCCTCGCGCTCCTCACCGGCAGCACGAGCTCGGGGGCGCCGATCCTCGCCCAGCAGTTCGCCCTCGCCGGGATCGGGGTCGCCCCGGTGACCTATTACACGACCTACGAGCGGACGGACGACCTGCGCGAGGCGTTCAAGGAGCACGACGGGGACCCGGAGGCGCTCCGCATCGTCAACCTCGCGGAGGAGTACTACGATCAGGTCCTCGTCCGGGGCCTCCACGTCGCCCAGGTCCGCCAGCGGGGCCTCTCGCTCGACGACCTCCGCAACGGCCCCCGCCGCGCCCGGGCCCCCGCGCCGTACCGCCTCACCGACCGCATGCTCTCCGACCTCGCCGCGATCGACGAGCCGTTCCGGCTCGTGATCGACTCGATGGACTTCTTCTTCGAGGTGCTCGGACCGAAGGACGTGATGACGGTCGCGCGGGAGGTCCTCCATTGCTGCCGCGCGGTCGGCGGCCAGGCGCTCCTCGCCGTCCACACCCCGCAGCACGACCTCGCCGCCTCGGGCCTCCTCGGCGACCTCGCCGACCTCGTGCTCGAGCTCAGGGCGCGGCCCGAGGGGAGCCGCTTCGTCCACAGCCTCGCTGTGGAGAAGGTCGGTCACCGGCCGGACCTCGCGCGGGTCGTTCCCGCGCGGCTCGGCGACGGGGGCTGGCGCGTCGAGGAACCGCCCTCGAAGGGCCGGTAGCTCCCGCCCCTCCCGCCCCGCGGTGGCGGACGGCAACGAGCAGGCGAGCTGGTAGCCGACCCGTGTAGTATCCCGAAAAGACTTCCTCTCAGAGCTGTGGGGGGCTCCGTTGGGGAAGCTCTCCCGCCGCGATGTCCAAGAGATCCTCGATCGTCTGCCGAACTGGGGAATCACCGTCTACGGGCTC
>JAWOKS010000012.1:0-4496 GCA_033854115.1 Thermoplasmata archaeon | reverse complement strand
AGGCGACCAGGAGCAGGGCGACCGTCCACCCGTGACGGGCCCACCACACGGAACGCGCGGAATCCATTCGCTACCGGCCTCCGTAAGGTCGGCGGGCCGCGAGACCGAGGACCGGTATAAATAGGCTGGGGCCGCGGTGTTCGGACCCCCCGCTTGGCGAGCCGTGCGGGCAGGTCCGACATTCTCGGGGTCCCGCGCGGTCGCCCGGGAGCGCGGATACCTCGGAGCCCGGCGAACCCTCGCCGTCGGCCCGAACCCGTCCAGGGCCCTCGCACCCACCAGACCCTCCCATGCGCGGATGGACCTCTCGTGGCCGGTGTCCCCGGCCACCGTGGACTCGCCGGGGCTCCGGCCCCTCCCAGACGACCCTCGGTCTTTACGGGCCGTGAATGCCCTCGCAGGCGGTCGTGGGGATCAGCGCGGACGGAAGGTGACGGTCACCGACGCAAGACCGCCCAGTACCTGGACCGGATAGGGGGTCGCGAAGCGAGCGTACCCCGCGATCTTCCCGACCTTGAAGCCGTACGTGCCGTTCCCGAGACCGATCACCACGGTGTTCGTGGTCGACGACACGACGATCGGGCCGACCTTCACGCTCCAGCGGGTGCCGTTCGGGAGTCCGCTCTCGCGGAAAGTGACGTTGTAGGGGTAGGTGTAGCGCAGGTGGACCGTGACGCCGTGCGTTCCGATCACAAGACTGCCGGCGAGCGCGACCGGGGCGCCGGCCGACCTCGCCGTGATGACCTGCCCGTGCATCGGCTCGACCGCGTAGGGGTAGCGGCCGGGACTCAGCCCGCCGAGCCGGAGTGACGGGCCGGTCGTGCAGACCGACCCCGTCACGTTCACGCACCAGGCCTCGCCGGCGGGAAGGCCCCGCTCCACGAACTTGAGGGCGTAGGTCGCGGCCCGGACGAACTGGACGGCCAGGGCGACCTGGGAGCCGTTGACCCCGAGGGTGCCGACCGGGCTGACCCCTTTCACTCGCCAACCGGTAGGTCCGGAGATGAGGTAGGCGTAGGTGCCGTTCTCCTTGGGGACCGACAGGACCGTATGGTTGGACCTCACGTACGGTCCCCCGACGTTCACGGTCCAGTTCTTCCCCGAAGGAAGCCCCGATTCCGAGAACGTCACCGGGTAGAACGAGGCGTAGGTCGTCGTGCCCGGTACGATGAGCGTGAACGTCCCTTCCCTCATGCTGGCACAGTAGACCGTCCCGTTCCGGGGGTTCAGCGTGAACGAGCTCGGGTGGGCGGCAGGATAGACCGTGGCGACCACGGTGTTCTTGCCTCCCCAGAGCGCAAAGAGCGAGTTGTCGAGCGCATCGAACGCGTAGACGAGCCCCGTGGACGGGTCGAAGGTGACGTTTTGGTCGTCGTACGTCCCCGGGATCTTCGTGATCAGGCTGTTCGTCACGTCAGAGATCACGCTCATCGCGTCGAACTCGCTCGCGACGTACACCTCTCCCGTGCGGGTGTCCACGGCGAGACCCACCGGGTCCGCTCCGACGGGCGTCTTCGCCACGACCGAGTTGTTCGAGTCCGAGAGGACCGTCACCCACGAGCACCGGAAGAGGAGGCAGGACCCCGGGCTCGCCACGAACACCTCGCCCCGCGCCGGGTCGAACGTGACGGCATCCGGGTCCCCGCCCACCGGGACGGTCGTGACGAGGGAGTCCGTCGCGACCGAAATCACACCCACCGCGTCGCTGTACCCTTCCGCGACGAAAAGCTCGCCCTTCGCCGGGTCGTAGGCGATGCCGGCGGGCGAAACCCCCGAACCGAGCGGGATCGTGGCCAGCACGGTGTCGTTCACGGTCGAGATCACCCCGATGTACCCTGAGCCGAAGAGGGAGTTCGAGCCCTCGGCGACGTACACCTCGGCCCGGCCCGGGTCGTAGACCATCTCGGACGTGTGAGCGACGAGAGGGATCGTCGCGAGCTGAGCGTACGTGGCGGCGGAAAGGACCCGGACCGCGGGCGCCCCGGCCTCGCCGACGAAGAACACCCCATCGACGTAGTCGTAGACCTCCGCGGTCGGCGCGCTCTCGAGGTAGATCAGGTCGATCAGCGAGAGATGGCCCGCCGCGAGGACGCCAACGGCGACGGTGGAACAGGTGACGAACAGCCCGTAGAAGAACGCCCGGCACGCCGCGCCCTGATTCGGAACGAAGAGCTCGCCCCGGGCCGTATCGTAGGCGATCCCCACCGCGGTGAAATCAAGGTGGACCGAGGCGTTCACCGAGTCGTTCCCGGTCGAGATCTCCACGACCCGTCCCTGCCCGCAGCAGGTCCCGGCTTCCACCGCGAACACCGCTCCGGCTGCCGCGTCGTAGGTCAGCGCCGTCGGACCCGAGAGACCCACGACCTTCGCCACGACCGCGTCGGACGCGTCGGAGATCACGCTCACGTCTCCGCCGACGCAGTCGGTCGGCACGGACACGTTGAGCGTGCAGCTCCCGGCGTCCGCGACCCAGACCTGGCCGAGGACGGGGTCGACCGCGGCCGCCACCGGGCTTCGTCCGACGGGCACCGTCGCGACGACGCTGAGGTTCGCCTCGGAGAGGACGCTCACCGTCCCGACCGCATACCCGGGGTCGGAGTTCGTGACGAAGACCTCGCCCCTCCCCGCGTCGTACGCGACCCCGAACGGGTACGAACCGACGGAAACGTTCGCGACCACCGTGTCGGTTGCCGTCGAGATCACCGCGACATTCCCGGTCGAGGCCCCGAGATTCCAACTCGCGACGAACACTTCGCCGGTGGCGCTATCGTACGCGAGGCCTTCCGGGCCGTCGGCCACCGGGACGGTGGCGACGACGCGGTCGCTGGCCTCGGAAATGACGCTCACGTTGCTCGAGTTATGGTTCGAGACGAACAACTCGCCCTGGTCCGCGTCGTACGCGATCGCGACGGGGAACTGACCCACCGGGATCACCGCGACCGCGCGATTCGCGCTGTCCGAGATCACGCTAACCGTGTTCGACTGGCGGTCGGTGACGAACAGCTCCGAACGGTTGGGGTCGTACGCGACCGCGGAGGGCACGGAGACCTTGGCGATCCTTGCGCCCATCGGCACGACCGTCCCGTTCGAGAGCACGACCTTGCCGACGGCGGTCGGGGTCGCGGGGGCGGCCCCCAGAACGTTCGCCGGACGCGGGCCTGCATGCGCAGGGGAAGCTCTCCCCCCGACCCCAGCTGGGAGCGACGACGAGGACAAACCGTTCGGGCTCGGACCGGGCGAGGGAAGAGCCGTCGCGGCGGTGGGGTGGGACACACGGAGAAGGCCCTCGACCCCAGGGCCGCCCGGGAGTAGAGCCCCGAGTAGCAACAGACCCACGACGGCCAGGACCGCCCCAATCGACGGACCCGGCCACGACCACCTCCTGTGGGTCGCCCGCGCCACCGACCCGCCCCGCGGCCACGATGGGCATTCCGCTACTTAGTCTCCGCGCCGCCGTCCCCGCGAAGCTTTCCGGACGGCGTAGCCGAGCGCGGTCCCATCCGAGACCCCCCGGCCTCGCAGCCTCGCCTCTCCGGGCCGGATCGACGGCGCACCACCCGCGCGACGGGGGCGAGCCTAGGGGGCTCTAACCGACCAAGGGGTCCGGGGAAGCTCCGGGAGCGGGCTCGAAAGGGAGCACCCGGAACCGATAGAAGAAACGTCCGTCCTCGAGCTTGTACGGCTCGACCTCCACGGTCTCGCCGACCGCAAGCTGCTCCCAGGGGCGGCCGACGATCCGTCCGAACAGACGGAGGGGAACTCCGTCGAGATCAACGAGCCCGACCGCGAACGGGACGTCGGCCTCCATGCCGAGCGGAGCGCCCGCGAGCACGGCGCTGAACGCGTAGATGCGTCCCTTCTCGGGGAGGTCGACCCATTCGAGGTCGGCGGTGTGGCAGTGGGGACAGACGGTCCGGGGCGGCCACGGGAGCTCCCCGTCGCGGCGGCAGCGCGTCGTGGAGAGCCGGCCCTCCCGGAGGCGGGCGTAGAACCGGGCGAGCCGGGTGTCCTTCTCCGACTCGCGGGGGAAGAAGTCGAGGAGGAACGGCCGCTCCTCGCGCGGCTCGGCGGGAGGCAGAGGGGGGGCGGGCGGTGCGACGGTCGCGAGCGACGGCCGCGCGCGCCGCGGGCGGGCCGGCTCCGGTCCGCTCACGCGGCCTCCCCCCGCTGATAGACCATCACCGAGTGGACGTTCGCGCTGCCCGAGAGGTTGTGGACGAGCGCCCAGGTCGCGTCGGGCACCTGGCGGGCCGCGGGGACCTTCTCGGCGAACTGCTCGTAGACCTCGACCGCCTGCGCGATCCCGGTCGCCCCGAGGGGGTGGCCGCAGCCGAGGAGGCCGCCGCGGGGGTTGACCGTGAGGCGCCCACCGAGGTCCGATTCGCCCTCGAGGGCGAAGCGCCCACCGGCCCCGGCCGGGCAGAGCCCGAGCGCCTCGTACTCGACGATCTCCGAGATCGTGAAGCAGTCGTGGAGCTCCGCGAGGTCAAGGTCGT
>JAWOKS010000011.1:0-34685 GCA_033854115.1 Thermoplasmata archaeon | reverse complement strand
GCCGCGCTCATCTCGGTCGTTCGACCCCCTCGACCGCGGACTCGACCGGGACCTCGTGCAACTATAAGGGACCGTCTCTCGCCCGTCTCGCCCCGGCGGCGCGCGCGGTGCGGGGGCCGTGCCGCCGACAACGTTTATCAACGGCCCACCGCTGCCACGGCCGTAGCCCCGTGGTGTAGTGGCCAATCATGCGAGACTCTGGATCTCGCGACGCAGGTTCGAACGCCGCGGGTCGCGCTCGTCCCGCCGGCCGGAACTCCTGCCGGGGCTACTTCGCTCCGCGCCTCGCGATGCCGATGCGGGGGTGCTCCAGCTCGGCCAAGCCGTCGGCGACGCCCGACGGGGCCACCGAGGCAGGGCTTAGAACCCTGTTGCCCAGGGCATTCGCCGGTTCAAAGAGGGGCCCGGCCCGACGGACCGGCCCCCGGGAACTCCGGCCCCCCGCATCTCCCTCCGTTCCGTGAGCCCGGAGGACGATGTCCGGGCCGGTGCTGCCGATCCTCCCGGAGGCCGTTCTTCGCCTCTCGGCGGAGGAGGCCGACCAGCTCCTCTCGGCCCTTGAGGACCGGGTGCCGAGCCGTCCTCCGCTGGAGGAGCTCCCCGAACCCCGCGGGGGAGTGGCGGTCGTCTTCGGCGACACCCATGGGGACTGGCGCTCCGCGCTCGAGGCCGTGCACGCGTTCGACGCGGCCGGTCCTTCCGCCCATCTCGTGGGCCTCGGGGACTATGTGGACCGTTCTCCCCGGGACCTGCCGGCCGGGTCGGTCGCGAACGTCCTGTTCCTGCTCAGTCTCGTCGCGGCCCATCCCGAGCGGGTGCACCTCCTCCAGGGCAACCACGAGACCGTCCGACGGATCGGGGTCGCTCCGCACTCCCTTCCCGCGGAGCTACGGCAGCTCTGGGGCCCTCTTCCCGAGCGGTATTCGCGCCTTCTCGGGCTCCTCGAGCGCGGTCCGATCGCAGCTACGACCCCGAGCGGGGCGTACCTCGCGCACGCGGGATTCCCCCAGGGGACCCTCCCGTCCCCCTGGTCCGACGCCGTCGATCCGACGGACGAATCCCGGCTCGCCGAGATCGTCTGGGCGGAATGCGAGCGTTCGTCCGGCCGCCGGGGCGCGTCGACCCCCTGGGGCGAAGCTGAGCTCGAGCGGTTCCTCGGGGCCACCGGTCTCGCGACCGTCTGGCGGGGTCATGACCCGGACCTCGTCGGTCAGCCCCTCTACGACGACCGGGTCATGACGCTGCACACCACGCGCGTCTACCAGCGCTACGGCGGGATCCTCTTCGCGGAGCTGCCACTCGACCGCCCTCTACGGAGCGTGAGCTCTGCCAGGGTGCACCATCTTGCAACGGAAGGGGTCCGCTGAGCACGGCCTTCGGATCCCCGGGCGCTCCCGCGATCACGCGCTCGCGAAGAGGGCGTGCTCGGCCGCGAGAATCTCGCCCGCGTCGCGGGCCCCCGCGTAGCGTTCGAGGCGCACGCGATTCACCTCGAAGAACGCCGAACCGCCGGCGAACCCCTCGAGGAGCTGGACGCCCTCCCCGGCTCGGCCGAGGACGTAGAGCGCCGCGGCGAGGGCCTCCACCGTGTTGAGCTCACCGAGTCGACCGTAGTGCTGGGGGTTCGCCGCGAGAAGGAACGGTAGACGGCGGCGGGTCGCGGACTCGAGCCCCCACGGTCCCCTCCGACCCCTGGTCGGGCCCGTCGCCAAGCGGTTCCACGAGCAGTCGACCGCGAGCACCCCCTCGGAGGCCGCGCGCGCGAGGTCGGCGTGCGAGAGGGGGGCCTCCGCATACGGGTCGAGCGCGACCCCGCGATCGCGCCCCGCCTCGCTCGGGCGGAGCTCCGAGGCAAGGCCGAGCCGGAGGAGGCGGCGCCCGGTGCACGCCCGGGGGTGGTCGTCGCCGAGGACGAGGATGCGCAGGCGGATCGACCGCTCAGGGCGGCTGCGCGTACTCGCGGAAGATCGCATGCAGCTCGCGGGTGAGGCGGAGCGCGTCATCGCGCGGCCGCTGCCAGAGGTTCCGGCCGAAGATGATCCCCGTCGCCCCCGCGTCCATCGAGGAGCGCACCTTGCGGAGCAGGTCGGCGTCCGGCACCTTCTCGCCGCCCGAAACGAGCACGAGCGCCCGGCCGGCGCTCTCCACGACCTTGCGGAACGACTCGTCGGGGGAGAGCTTGAGGGTGTTGTACGGCGGGGGGCTCTCCGCGTCCTTCTCGGAGGCGACCGGATAGTTCACCTTGACGATGTCCGCGCCGAGCTCGAGCGCGACGCGCGCGGCGTAATCGACCGCGTAGAGGCTCTCCCGGCCCCCCTTCTTCGCGATCGCCTCGCCGCGGGGGTACGCCCAGACGACGAGCGGAAGGCCGAACCGCTCGGCGTCCCGGCGGACGTCGACGAGCTGGCGGAAGTCGCGGTCCTGGGCCGGCGAGCCGACGTACACCGTGTACCCGACCGCGTCGGCGCCCAGCCGGACCGCGTCCTCGACCGTTCCGGTGAGCGGGCTGAACGCCTGGGCGTCCGAGGGGATCCCCGTCTTGCCGTTCAGCTTCAGGATGAGGGGGACCTCGCCGGCGTACTCGTGGAAGTACTTCTCCGCGAGGCCGATGTGCAGCGCGATCGCGCTGAACCGTCCGTCGCGGGCCAGCTCGTACTGGTAGCGAGGGTCGAGCGAGTCGGGGTTCGCGAAGAAGTCGACCGGCCCGTGCTCGAGCCCTTGGTCGATCGGCAGCACGAGGAGCGTGCCGCCGCCGGGGCCGTGGCTGTAGAGAAGGCGCCTCAGGCGGGTCATCTTGCCCGGCGAGAGCCCGAGGCTGCGCAGGGACGGCCGGAGGGGGCGGCCCCCCGGACGGGCGGCGGCGCTCCGGCCCGGTTCCGCGTGGGGGGCCTGCACGGACGGTTCGCTCATCCGAGACCCCGGGGCGCATCGGCGCGCGTGATTTAACGGTTGGTCGGGCGCGGGGCGACCGTCCGCCTCCCCCGGGGCCGGCCACCCTTTATCGGCCGCCCGGCCGTCCCGGGGTACCCCGGGAGCCCCCGTAGCTCGATGCGTCCCCAGGTCGTCCTCGGTGCCACGCTGGTACTGAACGGCGCCCTCTTCGCGGTCAACCTCTGGATCGCGATCCTCTCGGGCAGCCGGACCGTCCTCTCCGAGGCGATCCTCACGATCACCGATCTCGTGGGGAGCGCGCTCCTCCTCTGGGGCCTTCGGCTCTCGCGCCGGCCCGCCGACTTCGAGCACCCGTTCGGCTTCGGGAAGGAGCGGTTCTTCTGGGCGTTCGTCTCGATCGTCGTGACGTTCACGATCGCCGGGATCGTCGCCCTTGTCACGGGCGTCCAGCAGTGGGCCGACCCGCAGCCGATCGGCCACCTCCTCGACGGGCTCGCGGTCGTGAGCGCGACGCTCGCGGTCAGCGTCGTCGGGGTCTCGGTGACGCTGCGCGAGCTCCGTCTCGGGCGGGAGACGCTCGAGGGCCTGCTCGAGTCGTCGCACCAGGGCCTGAAGTCGGTGTTCTACCAGGACGCGGTCTCGATCGTGGGGGCGGTGATCGCGCTCGCCGGCCTCCTCGCGATCTACGAGACGCACCTCGACGCGATCGACGGAGCGGTCGCGGTCACGGAAGGTCTTCTCCTCGTCGCGACCGGGTTCGTCCTGAGCGCCGACAGCCGGCACTACCTGGTCGGCCGGGCCCTCGACATGTCGGTCGCGCGGGACATGCTCTCGCTCGTCGAGCGCGACCCGCGGGTCGCGGGGGTCCGCTCGGTCCAGTCGATGCAGCTCGGCCCGGACGACGCGCTCCTCGCCCTGCGCATCAACTTCCAGGACGGGCTCACGACGGATCAGCTCGAGACGGCGATCGACCAGGTGACCCACGCGCTCCGGTCGGCCTACCCCAAGCTCCGGCACATCGTCATCGAACCGGAATCGTAGCGCGACGGGCCTCGACCCACCGGGCGACGGTGAGCACCGTGAGCACGGCGGCGATGGCGCCGAAGTACGGGTAGAGCCCGGGGCTGCCGAACCGCTCGAAGAGCGTCGAGGAGGCGATCAGGCCGAGGAGCATGCCGAGGGAGATCGTGAGCGTGTAGATCGCCATCGTCGTCGCCCGGCCGGTCGCGGTCGCGAGATCGGCGAGCGCGGCGAGCGCGGCCGGACCGTACGGCAGCGCGAGCAGGACCCCCACCCCGATGCCGACGAGGAGCGGCCAGAACGGCCCGTAGGCGACGAGGAGGCTCGCGAAGAGGAGGACGACCACGAAGCCAGAGGCGCCGACGGTCATCATCCGGGTCCGTCCGGCCCGGTCCGCGAGCCGGCCGAAGAACGGCTGACTGACGACGAGGAACGCCCCTCCCCCGAGGATCGCGAGCGCGAGCAGGCTCGGGTGGATGCCGAGCCCGCACGCCGCCGGGGCAAGGAAGGCGAGCGCCGTGCCGAGCAGGCTGTAGATGACGAGCCAGGGAAGCGTCACGACGAGCACGCTCGCGCGGAAGGCGCTCCGCACCACCTTCGGGAACGAGAACGTCGGGGGCCGCCGCTCGACGAGGACCCCGCGCGCGAGGAGCCCCGCGACGAGGAGGCCGACCCCGATCGCGGCCGCCCCGAGAAGGAAGACGGTCCCGAGCCGGGCGCGCGAGAGGACCTCCTGGACCGCGACGCCGAAGGCGAAGCCGCTGATCCACCCGAAGAGGTTCATCGCATCGAACCGGCCCATCTCGTAGCCCCGCTCGTCCGTCCCCGCCCGGTCGGCGACGACCGCGAGGCTCGCGGCGAGGATCGCCCCGCTCGCCACCCCGAAGGCGAGGTTCGCGGCCGCGAGGGGGAAGACCTCGCGCGTCCGCGAGATCACGACGAAGAGAGCGGCGGCGCCGACCATCCCGCCGAACAGCACCGGGAACCGGCCCCAGCGGTCCGCGGCCGCCCCCGAGAAGAGGACGGTCGAGAACTCCCCGATCGGCGCGAGCGCGCTCACGAGCCCCGCGGTCCCGACGTCCGCCCCCGTGAGGCAAGCCGGGCCGCGGGCGATGTAGTTCGCGAAGACCGCGACGGTGATGCCGAAGGCGAAGCGGACGAAGAACGTCGCGACGAAGACCGCGCGGAGCGCGGGCCGCGCCTCGGACGGGCGTTCGTTCAGGGTCGCCGCCGGCACGGTCGGGCGTCAGGCCGACGGTGCCGACCGCTCGATGAGCTCGATCCAGACATCGTTCGGGTCGAGGACGAACGCGAGGCGCCCGGACCCGCCGGCGAGACGGAACGGCTCCTTCGCGACCCGCACGTTCCGCGCCCGGGCGCGCTCGAGGAAACCATCGAGGTCGCGCACCTCGAACGCGAGGTGGTCGAGCTGCTCCCCCGCCTCGAACGTGTCCTTCCCGTCCCAGTGGGTGAGCTCGATCCGGGCCCCGCTCTCCGGGTCCCTCACGAACGCGACCTCCGCATGGTTCTCGGGGATCGCGCGGCGGCGTTCGAACTCGAGCCCGAGGACCTCCGTGTAGAACGTGAGGCTCGCGTCCATTTCGCGGACCGTGATCGACGTGTGGAGGAACTTCATCGTCGGCGGGCCCCGCACGGAACGGTCCTACAAAACGACCGTCCGGGCGGCCCTAGGGATGGCCGTAGACGACCCGCAGCGGCGCGGGAGGAGCGCCCCGGTCGCCGTCGACCCGGACGAAGCCGACCCGCTCGAACTGGTAGAGCTCGCGGGGCCGGGCCTCCCGGAGCGCCCGCTCACCGAGCCCGCGGCTGTGGTGGCCGTCGACCTCGAGGACGTCGACCTCGACCGCCCCGGACGCTCCGACCCACTGGATTCGGGGCAGACGCCGGTTCTCCCGGCTCGTGAAGTCGGCCGGGACCGGGCCCGGCCCGGGAGGGATCGGGTCCGGCAGGCGCACGTTGACGAGGTCCTTCAGGCGGACCTCCTCGCCCGGGTGCGCGACGAGGTCCTTGCGCGCGAGGTAGAACGACGGACCCGCGCTCACGGTCCGCTCCCCGAGCTCGGGGCGATCCGGATGGTTCGGGAGCGTCCGTTCCGCGAGATCGAACGGGTACCCGTGGACGTCGACCCGCACCGGGTCGGCGACGAACGCCCGCCGTGGGGCCTGGGCGTCGATCCGCTTGCGGTTCTCCGCGTAGAGCGTCTCCGCGGCGACCTCGATGTCGGTGAGCGAGAGCCCGAACGAGAGGATGAACGCGCGGAGCGCCTCCATCGAGATGCCGCGCCGGTCGAGCGAGCGGAGCGACCACGTCCTCGGGTCCGCCCAGCCGTCGTAGAGCCCCGTGCGGACCTCGCGGTTCACCTTGCTCTTCGCGACCTTCGCCTCGCGGACGCGGAGGAGCCCCCAGTGGAGGAACGGAGGGCCCCGCACGCCGAGGAGGTCCCAGACGAAGCTCTGCATCCGGTCCTCGATGACGAGCTCCTTGCCGCGGAGGACGTGCGTCACGCCGAGCTCGACGTCATCGACCGCCCACGAGAACTCGAGCATCGGCCAAACACGGTACTTCGTCCCGACCCGGGGATGGACGAGGTCGCTGATGCGGAAGAGGACCCGGTCGCGGAACGCAGGGTCCGGCTCGGCGAGATCGGTCTTGAGCCGGAGGACCGCTTCGCCCGGTCCGTAGGCGTTGCCGAGCATCCTCTCCCAGCCCTCGAGCGCCTCCTCGGGGCTCTGGCTCCTCTCGGGACAGGCCCGCCCGGCGGCACGGTTCTCGCGGAGAACCTCGGGCGGACAACGGCAGACGTACGCCGCGCCCCGCTCGATCACCCGCCGGGCCCAGGGGTAGTGCGAGGGGATGCGGTCCGACTTGTAGTAGACCGCGTCCGGCTTCACGCCCGCGAGCTCGCAGTCGCCCTGGATGAGGTCGAAGAACTCCGGTTCGGCGCGCTTCTCCTCCGAGCCGATCGTGTCGTCGAAGACGAGGAGGAGCTTTCCGTGGTAGCGCTGACGGTAGTGGTCGTGGACGAACAGGAGGCGGCCGTGACCGAGGTGGAGGACCCCGTTCGGGAACGGGGCCATGCGCAGGACGACCTTCCCGTCTTCCGCCCCCGGTAGCTCGGGGAACTCTCCCGTCGTCGACCGCGGAACCGGCGCGCGCGGGGCCTCGGGCCCCCCGAGCGCGTCCAGGCGGTCCGCGAGCTCCCCGCTCGGCAGGCCGTGGACGTCCGCGATGAGGGTGGAAACGAGGGACCGGACCTCCTCGGCGTTCGGTCGGAGGGCCGGGTCGGTGGCGAGAAGGCGCGCGACGACCGGTCCGGACCTCGCGACCCCGTCGTGCTCGAGCGCGTTCTCGAGGACCGCGCGTAGGGCCCGCTTCTCGACCTCAGGAGCAAGGGACACGGCCGCCGGACCCGGGGCCGCGTTAAAGCGGTTGGCGGGGGACCGACGCCTTCGCCCGTGCGTCCGAGGCTCGACCGTTCTTCATTGCCTGATCCACGGCGTCGGTGAGCGTCACTTCGCCCCGGAGCACTTGGTGCGCGATGCTCCGCGAGATCGTGACCCGGCCCCCGCTCCCCTCGCGGCTGAGCCGCTGGAGGTTGGCGATCTCGCCGTCGGTGATACGGGCCTCGAGCCGCTCGCGGACCGGTACGCCCGGCCCCCCCGCGATCCGGCGGGCGGCCAGCGCGTCGCGCGGACGACGGCGGCCCCGGGGCGTGGTGCCGTTCTCGTCGACCAGCTCGACCGCGCGGTGGTGGGCGAGGAGTTCGTTGACGATACGATTGCGAGCCGGGGGGTCGCCCGAGCCGACCCGGAAGACGAGGTGCCGCGCCGGGAACCGGTGGCGGAGCTGGGACGCGAGGTTCCCGGCCGCCTCCGGCGACTCGAGGATCCCCTCGCCGAGGCAGGATTCACCCGCGAGAATCGCGTACCCGGGGCGGGGCCCCGGGTCGATGCCGACCACGAGCCCGGCGGGCGGCTCGCCGGGGGCCAAGGCGTGGGCGATTGCGGCGCTCAGCGAACGGCGGTCGCCGTCCTCGGAAACGGAGAGCACGTTCGGGTGCGAGATCTCGCGACTCTCCTCGGGGGACGTGAGGACGACCGCGACGCTCTCGGGGATCCGGTCGCCGGGAAGAAGACTGACGGCCGGTAGCCGGCGCTCCCGAAGAAACCCCGCAAGCTCGTGGTAGAGGCGCGGGTCCCGGGTGATGAGCGCGACCGACCGGTGTCTCACCGACGACCGCGAGGCGATATAGCGCATTAACGTTGGCGCCGGGCGTGCCGGTCTGCCTGCACTGCGGCGAGATCGGCCCCGAGGGGGCCTTGTTCTGCGTGCGCTGCGGCTACACGTTGCCGCAGTCCTCTCCGGGAGGGTCGCCCCCGCCGCCGACCCTACCGGCCCAGGGACCGGGGACCGACCTCCCGCGGACAGTCCCTCGACCTCCGACGGGGTATCCGCCCTCCCCCTCGACCGTGACGTACGCAACGCCCGCACCGGCCACGCCGGGCGCCGTCGGTCCGATCCCGCCCCCGCCGAGCGCCAAGTACTGCACGCGGTGCGCGACCGTGATCTCGAGCTCCGCGGTCTACTGCCCGGTATGCCAGCAACCTCAGGCGTGAGGTCAGGGGGCCGACGCGGCCGAAGGACCGCGGCGATGGTCCGGATCGCGGGGGAACGGGTCTCGACGCTCTTTGCGCTCGCGGAGCGTGAGGCCGGGACCGGTCACCCCGAGCTCGCGGACCGGTACGTCCGCCTCGCTCGCCGGATCGGCATGCGCTACAACGTCCGACTACCGCCGGAGTACTCCGAACTGTTCTGCCGGCGGTGCCTCACCTTCTGGATCGAGGGGCGGAACGTGCGGACCCGGCTCCGCGCGGGACGGCGCGTCCGTACGTGTCTCAGCTGCGGACGCGAGCGCCGGGTGCCGTTCCGGACCCCTCGGGTCGCCTCCGAAGCGCGCGCCGGTCGACCCCGTCGCCCTTCGATCCTCGAAGAGGGCGCGTTGCTCGACGCCTCGGCCGAGGAGGACGAGAGCCCGTCCGAGCCCCCCGCGAGGGAAGGCCCTTAAGCCGCTCGACCGTCGACCCGTCGAGCCGGGGTGGCCGAGCGGCCAAAGGCGGCAGACTCAAGATCTGCTCTCGCAGGAGTTCCCAGGTTCGAATCCTGGCCCCGGCACCAGAACCTTGCGCTCCCGCGGGAACTCCGTGTCCGAACGCGTGGCGATCCTTTCGCAACCCGAAAGGGGTAGCATTACGAACGCGCGGGATCGTGGCAATCCCTGGTCGAAGGATCGGGTCCCCGAGTCCAAATGCACGTTTGCCAGCTTACTAAGCTAGGTGGGACTGCAACTCACCCGCTGAGAAAGCCTATGCAGCCTCCGGCCCTTCCCGCCCCCTCAGGAGCGGGACCTTGCACCGCGCCACGATCATCATCGGTGTGACCACGGTGGCGGCGATCCTCATCGTCGGGGTCATCGCGCTTTCGGTAGCGTTTTCCAACCAGCCGTCGTCCCGCCCGTCGACTCCGTCCGACGGAATCACGATTGTCCACGCCGTGAACAACTCTTTCGATCTCTCCCAGCTCCTTCCGGTGAGCGGGCTCGCCACGGCCTTTGTAGGACTCTGTGGACCTACGGTCCAGGATCAGGGGAGCCTTCCGAACGGATTCACCGCGAACATGACGGGAACGATGGTCGCCTCGGCAACGTGGGAGTACATCAACCTGGGCGTCACCTTCGTCGGACCGTACGGTGAGTTTGGCAGCAGTTCGGGCGAACTCCAGGGAGGGACCACTCACTACGAGTTCTCAGCGCCGCTAGGAGGGACCTTCACGGTCACGCTCGACAACTGTAACCAGGTCGGGTCGCCGGTGCCTCAGTACATCAGCCTCTGGCTGAACTACACGGCCATCTAGGGAGAGACACCGACCCGAGGATGCGAAAGAACGTGTCAGCCAGTCCAGCGTTCTAGCAGGGAGGAACAGTAGGATCTACACCCGTCCCTCAGCTAAGAGAGGTCAGGTCTCGGAGGGTTCCCGGAATGACTCGTACGTACCACCCCTCGTTCTCCCGCTCGGGTATCGCCTCCGCCTGCATCTCGCCTTCGTGAATAAACACGCGTAGCCCCTCACGGGGTTCGGCACTCTGCTTCTGGAGCTCCTCTCTTAGCTTCCTGGGAATGAGGGGGGACGAGCTCGAGCCATCAGAGCATGGCGAGAGAGTGAGATGCGACCCCATTCCAGGACGTCAACGCGCAATCTGCCTTCCGCGTGCGACCTACCTGATTCTTCCGCGATCGTCCTGAGTGTAGCGGGAACGATTCGCCCGTACCACTCCCCGTCCCCCGCTCGACAATCGCCGGGGCCCGCTGTTTGTCGTCGTGAAGGGTCAACTGCCGTCCTTCTCGGAGCTCGACTCCTTGCGTCTTGAGATTCCCTACGAGGCCCACGGTGTTGAGGGGGGATACGAGCCGGTTCGAAGTCGTTAGCGTCGCGCCAGATTCGAATCGTGGAGTCACGTTCGGCCGGCTCGAGTCCCGACCTCCATTTTGCCCGAATGGGGTGGGTTCGCCTCGATGGCCAAGGTGTGGTGGGTCGGTCTTACTATCCGCCGCGGTCCGGAAAGCGCGCGCGCGGTACTGCACACGGTGCAGGTCGGTGTAGCTCCGAACCGTGGCATCAGGCCGGGCTCCCTCCCGTCAACAGCGTCCAAGACGGGAGCTTAAGTCGGTCCGCTGGGCTCTCGGAGGCGAGGCGTTGCCATGCCCCTTCCGAAAGAGATGGAGTGGCTCGACCAGCTACCCTGTGCGGTGACCATCTGCGACGAAGAGTTCACGATTCTCTACCTCAATGAGCGCTCGGCCGAGGTGAATGCCAAGGACGGGGGAATTGCGCTGATTGGAAAGAACATGCTCGACTGCCATCCTCCCGAGGCCAAGATGAAGCTCCACCGTGTGATGTCCGGGATTTCACCGAACATCTACACCATCGAAAAGGGCGGCACGAGGAAGATGGTCTACCAGGCCCACTGGAAGCGAAGCGGGAAGCCGGCCGGTCTCGTGGAAATCACCTTCGAAATCCCAAACGAAGTGCCTCACTTCGTGAGGACATAGCGGAAGAGGGCACCTTGCCCGTGTTTGACCTTCGAGCCGGGGAGTTCGTGTAGGTTGGCCACGCTGAAGTAGGACGGTGACCATTCACCAATCCGGACCGTTGGGGGGCTGATCCGGGTCGACCGCAAGCACTTACCGTCGTAACGCTTCTCCTCCTTCCCTGAGGAGCGGCTTGGATCCCCCCACGGCGGCGAATTTCATTTCTTCGATCGAGGTCGACGAGCCGATCGTTCCCGACTCCGAAGGTGTTGCTGAGCCCCCTCTGGACCGGGGGCTCCTCGATCCGGTGACGTGAGGCGAAGTCGGATCCCCCGCCAGCGGGGTCGGAGGGCGTTTGGCCAGTCTCCGGCGGTCTATGACCGGGCTCGGCCGAGGTATCCTTCCGCGGTGGGGTCCCTCCTGCGCAGGCGGTGCCGGCTCGGCGCCGACACGCGGGGCTTCGAGATCGGGGGCGGAACCGGGATCGCCACCCGTCAGATACTGGAGCTCGGGGTCGGTCACCTCACCGTCATTGAACCGGACGTTCGACTGGTCCGGTTCCTCCGCGCGTCGCTGGAAGGGCATCGCCCCGACGTCGAGATCGTGAGGGCCAGTTTCGAGGCGACACGACTTCCCCCCGGCGAGTTCGACTTCGGGTTCGGGGCGACCTCGTTCCATTGGTTGAACGAGATCTCCGCGTTGCGCAAGGTGGCCCGTTGGCTCCGGCCCGGCGGGTGGTGGGCGGCGTGGTGGAACGTCGTCGGCGATCCTCGGTGGCCCACGCCCTTCCAGCGAGCGATCGCCCCTCTCTACGCGGCGCTCCCTTCTAGTCCTTCGGCGGGCCGGGCCGGTCGGCCACCCTTCGCCCTCGATCGTGTCCGACGGTTGAGCGCCCTCCGCGCGACCGACCGGTTCGAACGGATCACGGTGGACGTCTTCCGCTGGAACTGGCGCCTCTCCACGCCACGGCTGAGGGCATTGTTCGGGACCTTCTCGGAGGTGACGACCCTTCCTTCCTCGGGACGGAAGCGCTTCCTCGACGCGCTCGGGGCCGTCGCGGAGGAGCAGTTCGATGGGATCGTCTCGCTCCCTATGATCACCCCGGTGTACACCGCTCGGCGCGCGTGAGAGGACGGCGGTTCGAACGCCCCCGGGCGGGATCGGGGGAGGCGTCGAGGTCCATCGGTCGCCCAGGGTCGACGAAGCCGCGGAGTCCATCGGTTCCGCAGCGAGGGGGGACCGTTCCAGCGACCGAGGAGGAGTCCCGGCTTCCTATCGCTTGACCTCTCCCAGTCCCGCCATGCCGCCGCGCGTCCAGGGGTGCGTGGTGTGAGCCCTGAGGGCCGGACGAACACCTCATGCGGAGGTGGGCGTGGTGGAGGGGCCAGCATGAAGGCGTTCCAGGACTTCTATCCGGACGAGCTCGCCCACTGCTTCGGCTGCGGCCGGCTGAACGAGCACGGCCACCATCTTCGGAGCTTCTGGGACGGTGAGGAGACCGTGGCCCGTTTCACACCGCAACCGTTCCACACCGCGATCCCCGGATTTGTCAACGGAGGAGTGCTTGCCTCCCTCATCGACTGCCACAGTACGGGAACGGCCGCAGCGATCGCCTATCGCCGCGAGGGTCGCCCCATGGACACCCTGCCGGCGCATC
This sequence comes from Thermoplasmata archaeon, assembly GCA_033854115.1. GTDB lineage: Archaea > Thermoplasmatota > Thermoplasmata > Lutacidiplasmatales > UBA184 > Lutacidiplasma. Next base: position 22,010 of record JAWOKS010000011.1, on the reverse strand, counting down.
GGTTCGTGACCGCTTCCTTGAAGGTGGAGTACCTTCGGCCGACCCCTCTCGGGCCGGAGCTCCTCCTGCGTGGTCGGGGGCGCTCCCTGTCGGAGCGCAAGGTCGTGGTGGAGGTCGCGATCTCGGTCCAGGGGGAGACGACCGTGCGCGGGGACGTGGTCTGCGTGGAGATCCCCGACTCGATGCGGCCGCGAGTCGCCCCGGCGACCTAGGGTCCTCAGAGGTCTCGCGCGTGCCCCGTTCGGGGGAGCGGCCTCGCTTCGAGGAGATCGTAGGTCGCCCCGGTGGTTCGGACCCCGGTGAGCGCGAGTCCGGCCCGCGCGAGGAGCGCCCGCCACTCTCCCTCGGTCCGTTCCCGGCCCCCGTTCATCACCAACATCATCAGGTCGATCAGGGCCCGCGGCGCGGGCACGTTCCGTTCCGGGAGGACCGCCTCGCGCAGCAGGAGCAGGCCGTCGTCCGGCATGACCGCGCGACAGTTGCGGAGGAGGGTCTCCGCCTTCTCGTCCGGCCAGTCGTGGAGGATCCGGGACATCACGTAGACGTCGCCCCCGGAAGGGACGCGCTCGAAGGCGGATCCCGTGCGTATCTCGCAGCGATCGCCGACCCCCGCGGACGCAAGGGACGCGGGGGCGCCGGCCACGGCCTCGGGAAGGTCGAAGAGGATCGCCCTCAAGGTCGGCCGGGAGCGAAGCGCAGCCGCGACCAGGACCCCGCTTCCCCCGCCCACGTCGACGAGGACCCTGTGGTCCCTGAGGTCGTAGCCCGCGAGCGGGTCGCCGTCTCGCTCGAGACCGCTCGCCATCGCGCGATGGAACGTCGCGGCGGCCCCGGGATGGCGGGCGAGGTAGTCGAAGTGGCCCATCCCATGGACGTGATCGAAAGCGGTCGTTCCCGTGGTCACGGCGTGCAGTAGGTCGGCGAAGGCGCGGTACCCCTGCTCGCCGTTATACTGCACCAACGCGTTCAACGAGCCGGGGAGTTCGGTCCGAAGGTACTCGCTCACCGGGGTCTGTCCGATGTTCCGCCGGTCGTCGAGGGTGAAGACGCCGACGGACGCGAGCGCCCGGACGACGCGGAAGAGCCGATCGGGATGAACGTGGAGCTCTCGGGCGAGGTCCTCAACGTTCCGAGGGCCGTCCGCGAGTCGGTCCGCCACACCGAGCTTCGCCACCACGTAGAGGGCCATGCTTAGCCGATAGCCACTGAGGAGCCGCATCAGGGTGGGTGCCCCCGGCTCGGTCGGTTCCAGCACCACGGTCGCCCTCGCCGGACGGAGCCAGACCCGAGACGACTTGAAGCTGCCCGACTCCACGTTTCGCGGAAGGTCGACGCCCCTCGTGGGCTTCCGGGCCGCGGTGACGCCGACGGCGGGCGAGATCGCGTACGCCGCTTCGGTCAACGAGCCTTGAGCAACGGGTTATACCCGCAGGACCGCCCGCCCGACGCGACGTTCTCATGCACGGTCGGGCTGGGGGTCTCTGCGACGGACGCGCCTCGTGCACCCGCTCCGTCGACGCGTGGTGAGTCGGTCCCGTGGTCCGTGCGCCCGTCGCTGAAGTCCCGCCGGTCGAGCCGTACCGCATCAAGGTCGTCGAGTCGATCGCCCTACCCGCTCCCGAGGCCCGTGAGCGAGCCCTCGAGCGGGCCGGCTACAACGTTTTCAACCTCCTCTCGGAGGAGGTCTTCATCGATCTCCTCACCGACTCGGGCACCTCGGCGATGAGCGACCGGCAGTGGGCCGGTCTCATGCTCGGCGACGAAGCGTATGCCGGCAGCCGGAACTTCGTCCACTTCGAGGCGACCGTGCGGGAACTGACGGGGTTTCCCCACGTCATCCCCGCCCACCAGGGCCGAGCGGCGGAGCACCTCCTCTTCGGTCAGCTCGCCCGACCCGGTCAGATCGTCCCGAACAACATGCACTTCGATACGACGCGCGCGCACGTTCTCCACGCCGGCGCACGTCCTCTCGACCTCGCGGTGCCCGAGGCGTACGATTGCGAGGACCTCAGCCCGTTCAAGGGGAACGTCGACATCACGAAGCTCCGATCGCTCCTCGACGGCCCCTCGGCCGCGGCCGTCCCCTTCGTCATGGTCACCCTGACCAACAACACGGGGGGCGGCCAGCCGGTGTCCCTCGCCAACCTGCGGGAGGTCGCGCGCCTCGCACGGGACCACGGCAAGCCGGTCTACCTCGACATGTGCCGATGGGCCGAGAACGCCTTCCTCATCCGGGAGCGCGAGGACGGCCAGGCCGAGCGGTCCGTACGCGAGATCGGCCGGGACGTCTTCGATCTCGCGGACGGCGCGACGATGAGCGCGAAGAAGGACGGGCTCGTCAACATGGGCGGCTTCGTGGCGACGCGCGATCCGCAGCTCGCCGCTCGCCTCCGGGAGGACCTGATCCTCTACGAGGGGTTCCCGACGTACGGGGGCCTCGCCCGACGGGACCTCGAGGCGATCTCGATCGGTCTTCGGGAGGCGACCGACGAGCGGTACCTGGCCCACCGCGTCGGTCAGGTCCGCTTCCTCGCCGACCTCCTCATCGCGCGCGGCGTGCCGATCATGCGGCCCCCCGGAGGTCACGGGGTCTACCTCGATGTGCGGCGGTTCCTGCCCCACCTCCGGCTGGACCAGCTTCCCGGCCAAGCCCTCGTGGTGGAGCTTTACCGCGAGGGGGCGGTCCGTGCCGTCGACATCGGGGAGGTCATGAACGAGCCCGGCGGCTCGCCCGAACAGGCCGCGCTGGACCTCGTCCGGCTCGCGATTCCCCGCCGGGTCTACACCGAAAGCCACCTGCGCTACGTCGCGGACGTGGTCGGGCGGGTTTGGGATCGAAGGTCCTCCGTGCGCGGAATGCGCATGACCGAAGCTCCGGAGCATCTCCGTCACTTCACCGCCCGATTCGCGCCGGAAGCCGGTTGAAGGGCGACCCCGAGACCTCCTTCCCTCCGGCCGAGACGACGAGGGGGGTCTCCCCCGCCTAGCGTTCCGCGACGACCGCCTTGGACCCGGTCGAACCCGCGCAATCGAAATCACGGGGCCGGCGGGGTCGCACAAAGGCTCTTGTGAGCGCTTCCCGTCTCCCGGTCGATGCTGCCTCCGTCAGGATCTCCCGCCTCGAGTTCGGCCGCGCCGACGCCCGTGGCGAGTCTTCCTCCGCGCGGAGCCGCGAAGGCGAGGGCAGGCGCGATCAAGATGGCCGGCTTCGTGGTCGAAGGGGTGGGGATCATCGTCGCCGGGCTCAGCCTCGGCTCTCTCGTCGAGCTGACCAGCAATTCATCGAACGCGAATGTCGTGACGATCTACACCAACTTCTTCCGCACCCTCGAGGCGGGCATCATCGTCGCCGGCGTGGGCGCGATCCTCCTCGGTGTCGGGATCTACGTCGAGTCCCGCTCCGGCTGAACCCTTGCCGAACGACATCGCGTTCCAGTCCTCCGCGGAACACCCCCTCACGGGCCGGGGGCCGCCGACCAGTCCCGGACCCCTGGAGGGGGCCGGGCGTTCGGTCCGAATCCGGAACGGAACATCACGGAGGCCGGGTCCTGGATTTCCTCGGAGGGCGTCGCGCCCGCTCGCTCGCACCGCCGGAGCCTCCGTGAGATCCCGCGTCCCTGTCCCGTCGAGGGCCCCGTCGCGCCCATGACAAAGGTCCGGATGATCCCGACCCACGAGGTCGTGCGCCGCGCCTACCCTCGTCCCCCTCCGGAGGAGAAGGACCAGATCGCGATGGCGGTCGGCAAGGCGATCGATGCGGCCTTGACCGAGTACGGCCACGAGCTCCGCCGGGGTCGGAGACCGACGCTGACGGCGATGGTCGGGTGGGCGGGCTCCCTCCTCGACGACGCCCTAGCGGAGGGGGCGGTGGCCCTCCCCGTCCCGGACCGGGCCCGAACGATGGTCCAAGTGGAGGCGGTCCTGCGCGCGTACCGTGGGAGCGAGCTCGCCGGCCTCGCGCGGCCCAGGACCCGCGTGATGCTGATCGGCCAGACCGTCGGGGTGTACGCTCAGCCCGACTACTGGGACGGCCGGGGGCGCTTCTTCGAGTTCAAGACCTTCCGCGCGGTCCCGCCTCCGCCGGACGTCGCCCTCCAGGTACGCCTCTTCCAGCTCGCTTTCCCGAAGTTCGAGTCCGTCCTGTTCTGCATCGACCGGCACGCGGTCCCCGTCCAGGTGCTCTCGGCCACGATCCCGCCCCCGACCCCGCGCGAGACGGCGGCCGCGCTCCGACTCGCGTACGACACCGGGCTTGAGTTGGGCCAGGAGAAGGTCCTCGAGTATGTCGAGGGCCCGTTCGTGTACTACGAGATCCCCGAGCCGGAGGGTGCGGCGGCCGCCGGTCCGGAACAAGGCCGCCGGACGGAAGACCCCGACGGCCCCGCGCGCCCCTAATCGACGTCCGCGGGCAAATTGCCATCAACGGCGGTTCAGGGCTGTGTCGGAAGAACCCTCGACGTGAGAATGGATCCTCGCCAAGCCACTAAGAGGTGGTGGGGTCGAACCGTCCGATTCCGGAAGGTTCAGATGCGCGGAGTTTGCCAGCCGGACTAGGGCGACGAGATCGCTCCGTAGACGACGAGGTCACCTGTAACGGTCGGGAAGGTGACGTTGAGCAAGACGTTGGACGATTTCCCCGGCTTCAACGAGAGGGGAAGAGCGGGCGAAATCGACGTCACGGAGGAGGGGGGCTCCGCGTTGATGGAAGTGACCTGGTGGCAACCGACGAGGCGCTGTTCGCAAGATGCCGCAGAATCACGATCTCGAGTCCTGCGGGTCCCTTTGCGGGGGAACCTGAGCAGCCGGATGGGGGATCCTGCCCGACGTATCCGGAATCCGGCCGGGTGTGGTCCATCGTCCAAACTACCCCGGGGAAAGTGAATCCGGCATGAGCCGCGTACCAAGCAAGCGTCGCAACGCCGACGACGGCAGCAGCCCCCACCACGACGACCGAGACCACTATCCAGAGGGCGGCCCGCTTCCGCTTCGGAAGGGCGGTTGGCAGGCTCCCGTCGTGCCAAGGGGGCGTTTCCGCTCACCTGCTTGTGAAATCGCCAACTCTTAGGCCACGGCAAGGTTGGCCCACGGGAGCATCGATGGGCAGGCAGGATCACGGTGAGTCGGAGGCCGAGCCCCGAGTGCTCCGCGGGCTTCGACTGGCGTTCTCGCTCTCGGTAGTTGTCCTCGCGGCGGAAGCTGTCGGAGCCTACTTCTCTCGAAGCTTGTCCCTCACGGTCGACGCGGTCCACAATGTCCCTGACCTAGTGGCCTTCGCGGCTTCATGGGGAGCGCTCGCCGGAATTCAAACCGGGGCGTCACGGCACTATACCTTCGGAAGCCATCGATTCGAAGTCTTTGCGGGGTTGTTCAACGCGGCCCTGGTGTTGGCAGTGGGACTTGGCTTCGGGTACGAAGCTGTTGAGGTTCTTCGAACCCAGGTCCCCTTCGCCGGTGCCGTCGGGGCGGTTTGGGTGCTGGCGGTCGCAGCGCCAGTGCTCGTACTCAGGGGGGCGAACCTTGTGGTCTTGCGCCGGATTCCCGGCCGCGCTCGCGACCTCAATCTGCATAGCGTGCTGGTCCACCTGTCGAGTGACCTGGTGATCACCGGCGCGCTCGTGTTTGTCGGTACAACCCTGCTCCTTCGACCCTCGTGGTGGTGGGCCGACCCCATGTCGGCTGTGGTGATCGGGGCGGTTCTCGTTTGGGAGTCGATTCCTCTCTTCCGCGCCGGATGGGATGTGCTCACCGAGCGCGCACCGAGCAACCTCTCGGTCGAAGAGATTGCCAAAGCGGCTCGGGGAGTGGATTCCGTCGCGGAGGTGCATGACATTCATGTCTGGTCCGTCTGCCCCACGCTCGTCTGTATGTCGGCTCATGTGACTATCTCAGACATGCCGGTCAGTGAGAGCATGACGGTGGTCGCCCATCTTCGAAAGTTGATGGAACAACGCTTCGGAATCCTGCATTCCGTTTTCGAAGTCGAGACGACGTCCAGTGGGTAACCCGCGCCTTTCGAAATGATCGAAGGAGATGGTTCCCTCCTCGCGGGGTTTCGCCGAACCGTGGGGCCGGGGACGAGCGTTCCCGTCGGACGGGGCCCGGATCCTAGATGGGCACGAACGGCCGCGGGGGCCGCGCGAAGTCGAAGGCCGATGCGAAGTCATCGGCGGCGGCGTCGCGCGCGCTGAGCGCGGGAAGCCCGAACCGCGTCTCCACGAACTTCAGGATCGACGTGTGGTCGTGCACGCTGTGGTCCACGACCCCGGCGCCGGCGAACGGGGAGACGACCAGGGTCGGGACGCGGAATCCGTAGCCGTAGCCGTCGACCTGCGGGGGCGGCACGTGGTCGTAGAACCCCCCGTAGTCGTCCCACGTGACGAAGAGCGCGAGGGACCCCCAGTAGGAGCTCTGGCCAAGCCCGTCGACCAGGTCCGCCACAGAGTTCTGGCCGGCCTGGAGGTTCTGCGGCGGATGCTCCGAGCCGCCCGGGGCCCCGACGATCCAGGAGACCGACGGGAGGGTATGGCTCTTCACGTCGTCGAGGAAGTCGGTCGCCGGGGCGAAGTGGCTCGGGAGATCGACGGAGTTCCGGACGTAGGCGAAACGTTCGTACCACTGACGGAAGCCGTAGACCTTCCAATCGATGCCCCGCTGGTCGAGCGACTGGAAAACCGGGGGAAAGTCGAGGGACGCCGGCACCGTATCGTCCTCGAGCCCTCCCGCGGTCCCGGCGACGAGGAAGAGGTGGTTGGGGGCGCTCTCGCTCATGACGGAGGTGAAGTAGCGGTCGCACAGGACGTAGTGGTCCGCGGCCGCCCAGTAGCGGGGGATCGCCGTCCGGTCGAAGTAGCCCATCGTCTCCGGGCTCCCCTCCGCGTAGACGAAGCCGTCCATCTTGCCTCCGTCGAAATCGAGGTGCGCGGTCTTCCAGTTGTGCGTGAGGTCGACCGGCGTCAAGCTCGGGTCGAGGAAGGGGCGGACGCAACGCGCGGAGCCGGACGCCTCCGGTAGGCAGAGGTCCTTGCCGAGAGTGCCGTCACCGCCGGGATAGGTCCCGAAGTAGTTGTCGAAGGTGTGGTTCTCCTGAAGGACGATCACGATGTGTTCGATCGGAGACGCGGGGGCGGCCGCCCCGACCCGCAGGCGCCGGGGCTCACGGCTCGAGGTCCGCGACATCCCGACCGGACATGTCCGCGAGGCCTACATGTAGCCGTGGAGCGGTCGGGACTTCCATGACGTCCCGTCTCTGCGTCACGAGGGCTCTCAAGAACCTCGCCCAGATCCGAACGCGGGTTCCCGAGCTCGCCCGGGAGCTCGACCGCGAGCTCCAGCACCTTCGACCCTCCTCCTTCGAGCTGCTCGGACGCCTCCACCGGAGGGCCGGGCCCTCCGCGGCCTGGCCACTTCCCGATGCGAGCTACGCGGACCGCCTCCGGCTCGCCCAACCGGGAATGACGGCGGCCGCCCCCCTGTTCTCGGGGACCCTGCACTTCGTGAAGTTCACCTTCACGACAAAGGGCGGGGACCAGACCCTCGCTGAGCCGGACCTCGAGACCGCCCTCGCGTACGCGCGCCATGCCCTCGGTCCCATCGGACGGTACGCGGGCCAGTACGGCCCCACCTCCACGCAGATCGCCCCGGAACTCGTTCCCTGGACGATCGCTCTTCCCGACGGTTCGTACTCGGATGCGACCGTAAAGCAGTGGGTCGACGAGCTCGCGGCCCAGCAGCACCTGCCGACGACGGATGCCGTCGTCCTGCTGAACCCTCCCTCGGTTCGCAACACGGACGCTCCGGTCGACCAGGGGGTCCTCGGCTACCACGGGTTCGCGCAGATCCCCTACGCGTTCGTGAACGTTCTCGGCTCCGAGCTCTCCGTCCCGGATCCCGGAGACCTCTTCGCGCTCGCGCTCAGCCACGAGCTGGCCGAGATGATCGTGGACCCGAGGGCCGATGACGCGAACCCCGAGGTCGCGGACGGTTGCGGTCCAAACTGCCAGACCGTGTTCCGGGACTACTTCAGCGCGACCGGCGCCTACCTCGGCACCGACACCACGTTCCCGCCGTCGTACGACTACGGATTCTACATCAACGCGATCGTGCGGCCGGCGTCGGCAACCGCGTGTCCGGCACCCGCGAGCGCCTGCCAGTACCCTCCTCCGGGCTAGGGAGAGGTGGCCGCGGGACAGCGTGGCGGCCCCGCGAGCCGGGCGGGGGGAGGAACCCTTGCCAACGCGGGGAGGTCCTTAGGGCCGCTCGATGATCGGTACGACTTCGACCGGGATGTTCGCCCGCTCGAAGATCACCCCGACCGGGCACGTCCGCACCGTCAAGCGCAGCACGGTCGCGATCTCCTCCTCCGGGGCCGACGAACGGATCCGGAGGGTGCCCCGGACGCCCGTGATCGTCGGAGCCCCCCGCGGCCGCTCCGCCTCGAGCCCGATCGTCATGCTGTGCACGTCGATCCGTCGCTTGCGGGCCACGACCGCGAAGATCGACGTGATGCAACCGGCGAGCGACATGAGGGCCAGCTCGAGCGCGCTCGTGCCCGAGCTCTCGCCGCCCTCCTCCCGCGAGAAGTCGACGGTCACGGTGTGCGTGCGTCCGTCATCGAGGACGGTGCGAAAGCCACCGGACCACGTTCCGAGCACTTGCATGCGATGCCTTCCCTGCTCCCCGGCTCAAGTAGGCTAGGTCAACGCGGGTTCACCGCGCGTCGGAGCTTTCCACCGCCGCCTCGCCCGCCTCGGACGCCGAGGACCTCAAGTCCGGCGCGGGGGTCGCCCCGGTCGCGAGCGGCCCCGGGAGCGGACCACCAATGACCGTGCGATGGGCGTTGAGGTAGGCGGCGAGGAGAAGGAAGTAGGAAACGAACAGGTACGAGGCCAGCGAGTCGACGGGACCGAGGAACGCCGGCATCGTGAACGCTCGCCGGCCGATGAGCGCGAGCACGGTCGACAGGTTCACCGCCATCGCGCCCCCCACGAACGCGGAGATGAGGAGCGCCCAGCCGATCGACGCGAGGAGGATCGCCTGGCTCGGCCGGCGGACGAGGTGGAAGACGAGGAGCGCGTAGGTCACGAACGTCCCAAGGACGAGCGATCCGACCGCCGCTCCGAACGTCGCCTCGGCCCAGAGCGGCGAGCCGAGCGCCGGCTCCGCCGCGAGAAAGGCCACCACCGCGCCCCCCACCGCGGCGCCGAGAAGGCTCAGCCCGAAGATCCGGTGGGCCTGTCGCACCCGGGAACGGTGGAGCTCGTTCCATTCGTGCTGGCCGACCCAGACGAACAGGAGCCCGGCGAGCGTCATGGCGAGGGGAAGGACGAACAGCAGGTTGACCCCAGGCCGGAACGTCCCCCGGGAGAGCACGGCGTAAAGCTCGCCCGCCCCCTCGATCCCGAAGCCGAGCGAAAGGATCGTGAGGCTCAGACGGAGGTTGACCGTCATCGCGCGCCCAGGTTCGAGCCCGGGGCCTCCTGATAGGCCTATGCCCCGAGCGGAAGCAGCGCCGGGGAAGGGAAACGGCCGGCCGACCCGAACGGACGGGCTCGGGCGCACCGTCAGAGGGGGGTCGCGAAGCTCGGCACGTAGCCCGCCGGTGGGCGGCCGACGATCGGGATCGGGTGTCCGCATCCGAGGCACCGGTTCGCGTCGTCGAGGTTCCAGCTGCGGAGCGTGAAGCCGAAACGTTCCACCGCGACCGCCCCACACTTCGGGCAGTAGGTGTGCTCGAGCCGGTGGCCCCAGACGTTCCCGAGGTAGACGTACTCGAGGCCCTCGCCCTTCGCGACCGCATGCAGCTTCTCGAGGGTCGCGACCGGTGTCTCGGGGAGGTCGAGCATCTTGTAGTCGGGGTGGAACCTGAGGAGATGGAACGGGGTCGAAGGACCGAGGCGGTCCACGACGAACCGGGCGAGGCGCCGGGTCGCCTCGCCCGACTCTCCGACCTCGGGGACGATGAGGTCGGTGATCTCGACGTGGACCCCCTTCTGCTTGAGGCCCACCGCGGTCTCGAAGATCGGTTCCGGCCCCTTCGCGCTGACGTACTTGCGCAGGAAGCCGGTCTCCCCGCTCCCCTTGAAGTCGATGCTGACGGCGTCGAGATGCGGGCCGAGGTAGTCGACCGCCTCGGGGGTCATGTACCCGTTCGTCACGAAGTTCGCGAAGAGCCCGCGGGCGCGCGCCTCGCGCATCACGTCGAGCGCGTACTCGGCGAAGATCGTGGGCTCGTTGTAGGTGAACGTCACGCCCGAGCAGCCGAGCCGCTCGGCCTGACGCACGGCGGCGCCCGGCGGGAGGTCGCGGCCGACGATCTCGCGCTCCTGGGAGATCTCCGCGTTCTGGCAGTACTGGCAGCGCCAGTTGCAGCCGACCGTGCCAATCGAGTAGACCCGGGTCCCCGGACGGAAATGCGAGAGCGGCTTCTTCTCCACGGGATCGATCTGGACCGCGGAGGCGATCCCGTAGCTCAGGAGCACGAGACGGCCCCCCTCGTTCTTCCGCACGAAGCAGAACCCGTGCGACCCCTCGGGGATCACGCAGTAGCGCGCGCACGCCGTGCAGCGGACCTTGCCCCCGCCGAGCGGCTCGGAGAGCGTCGCCGGATGATGGGCCACGCGGACCGTCGCAGCCATGCTCGACGCCTCCCCGTACGAGTACGGTCGGCGCGGCGATAACCGTGAGCCTTGAGCCCATCTCGCGCCGAGCCGAAGGTTCATCTCCCCGCAAGGCCCCCGGCCGATCGATGGGGAGCCCCGGCGGCACGAACCACGAGAAGGAGGCCGCGAGGGTCGAGGCCGAGGTCGCCGAGCGTCTCGCGCCGTCCGCCGCCCTCCTCGAGCGCCTCGCGAAGGTCCGCGAGACCCTTCCGTCCCAGGTCCGGGAGGCGGCGAGGCGACGGGGAAGCCCGCTCGTCCGGGCGCTCGTCGCGGGTAGCGCGGCGCGCGCCACGTTCCTCGCGGACCGTCTCGACGTCGACCTGTTCCTCCTGTTCCCTCCGGACCTTCCCGCGGAGCGGCTGCGGGAGGAGGGTCTCGCCCTCGGTCGCGAGGTCCTCAAGGATCCGGTCACCCGGTATGCGGAGCACCCGTACCTGCGCGGACGCTTCGAGGAGTTCACCGTCGACGCGGTCCCGGGCTACGCCGTCACGGACCCCGCGCAGCCGCTCTCCCCGGTCGACCGCACCCCGTTCCACCAGGAGTACCTCTCCCCCCGCGAGTCACCCGAGCTCGTCGCCCAGATCCGCGTCGCGAAGCAGTTCCTGCGGGTCCTCGGGGTCTACGGCTCGGAGGCGCGCACGGAGGGGTTCTCGGGGTACCTGCTCGAGCTCCTCGTCCTCCAGCACGGCTCGTTCCGGGGGCTCCTCCGGGCCGCGCGCTCCTGGCGCATCCCGGTCCGCCTCACCCCGCCCGAGCGGGAGCCGCCGCGCCTTCCCACGGACGTGGCGCTCGTGCTCGCGGACCCGGTCGACCCGCACCGCAACGTCGCGAGCGCGCTCTCGCGGCGGAACCTCGGCACCCTCATCCTCGCCGCCGACGCCTACCTCGCCCGGCCGTCGCTCGCCTGGTTCGAGGTGCGGCCCGCGGTCCCGTTCACCCACGCGGAGGCCCTCGACCGGGTGAAGTCACGGGAGAGCCACGTCGTGGTGGTCGAGCTCGCGCGGCCAGACCTCGTCGACGACACGCTCTACCCCCAGATCCGGAAGGCGGAGCGCGCGGTCGCGGACGAGCTCGCCCGGTCGGAGTTCGCGGTCCTCGGCAGCGGGAGCGCCGCCGACCCGAACCACGTGGTCGTGGTCGTGGAGGTCGCCTACCGGCACCGGCCGCTCGTCCGGCCGCGACCGGGACCTCCCGCGGGGATCGATCGGACGGGCCACTTCCTGGCCACCTGGAAGGCCGGCGACCCCGAGGTGCTCCAGGGTCCGTTCGTCCAGGGCGACGGCAGCCTCGCGGTGGAGACGCGTGTCCTCGAGCGCGACGCCTCCGCGGTCCTCGCCGCGAGCCTCTCTCGCCTCTCGCTCGGCAAGAACCTCACGGCGGCGGGCGCCCGGGTCGTTCCGCTCGAGGCGAGCACGCCCACGGACGGGCTCACCGAGGCGCTGCGCCGTCTCCTCCGGAAGGAGCTTCCCTGGTCGTCGGACGGACGGTCCTAGGCGACGTTGACGAGGACGAACCAGACCGCGAGGAAGCCGAAGAACTCGAGCGCGAGCAGCCCGATCCAGTCGCTCTTCGTGTACGGCGCGGTGCCCGACCGGAGGCGTCCGAGGAGGGTCGGGCTCGCCGCGACGAGCACAAAGCCGAGGACGAACGGGATCGCCCAGTCGAGGCCCGCCCGCGTGGCGAGCCAGGCGACCACCCCGATGACGATCGCGACGAGCGAGGCGAGGGCGACCGCGGTCGTGAGCGCGAACTCCTTCGCGACGAACCCGGTCTCATCGAAGACCGGGAACTCGAAGGCGGCGGCCTCCTCCTCCTCGAGCTTCCGTCGGACCTTCTTCGCCACGGTCTATCCGCTCCGTAGGTCGATCGCCCGGCGGTAGAGCTCCTCGGCCCGGTAGGAGCTGCGGACGAGCGGGCCGGCCGCCGCGCCCGCGAACCCGAACCGCCCGGCCGTCTCCCGCCATCGATCGAACTCCTCGGGAGGGACGAACCGCGCGACCGGCACGTGGTCCGCGCTCGGTCGGAGGTACTGGCCGAACGTCACGAGGTCGACGCCCGCGTCGCGCAGGTCGCGGAGGGCCTCCTCGACCTCGGCGTCCGTCTCCCCGAGCCCGAGCATGATCGAGCTCTTGGTCACCTGCCGCTGGCGCCCGAGGCGGCGGGCCCCCCGCAGGACCGCGAGCGAACGGTCGTAGCTAGCGCGCCGGTCGCGGACTCGGGGCGAGAGCCCGCGCGTCGTCTCGAGGTTGTGGGCGAGCACGTCGGGCGCGGCCCGAGCGACCGTCGTGAGGGCATCCGTCGCCCCCCCGAGGTCCCCGATGAGGAGCTCGACGAGCGTGCCGGGGCTCTCCCGACGGACGGCGCGCACGGTGTCGGCGAGCAGGCCCGCCCCCCCGTCGTCGAGGTCGTCCCGGCACACCTGGGTGAGCACGACGTAGCGCAGCCCCCACCGCCGCACGGCCTCCGCGACGCGCTCGGGCTCGGAGCGGTCGACGACCCCCTTCGGCCAATGCGTCGTGACCGCGCAGAACGCGCAGCGCCGCGTGCACGCGGTCCCGAGCAGCATAAGGGTCGCCGCGCCGGCCGACCAGCACTCGGGAAGGTTCGGGCAGCGAGCCTCCCGGCAGACGGTGCCGAGACGTAGCTCGTCGAGGATCGTGCGGACCTCCGGATAGGCGGCCCCACGGGGAGGCCGCACGCGGATCCAAGGGGGCAGTCGCCCTTCCGGTCCTGGGGCGGCCGTCGCCTCGGCGGAGAGCATCGCGCCTCGGACGAGAGGGCTTGCTTTAGGCTTTCCGGGGCCGGGAGGGTCCGAGGCGCTCCTCGACGAGCGTCGCGAGGAGGCTCGCGGGCAGCTCGTCCATCGCAATGTGGCTCGACTCTCCCGAGGTCCCCGTCTCGATCGTGATCAGGCCGTCGCGCTCGAGCTCCTTCAAGGTCCGCCAGAACGTCGTGCGCCCCATCGGGCGGGAGCCGAGGCCCTCGAGCAGCACGGCGTGCCCCTGCCGCAGCTTCTGGCTCGAGACGCTCGATCCCTTGCTCTTGAGCGCGCGCGAGAGCGCGAGGAGCACTCCGAGCTGGTTCGTCGTGAGCTCCTCGAGGTGGGTCTCGCTCAGCGTCGGGAGGATCGAGCCCTTCGCCTGGCGGACCTGCTCGGCCCCGATCTCGGGGACGCCGGCCTCCTCCGCCGCCCGGGCGGCGTTCGCGAGCACTTCGAGCGCGAACCGAGCGTCCCCGCTCCCGGCAGCGACCCGGGCGACCTGCTCGAGGAGATCGCGGTCGTAGCTTCCCGGCCGAAGGGCGAGCTCCGCGCGCGCTTCCAGGATGTCGGTGAGCGCCGCGCGGTCGTACGGCTCGAGACGGAGCCGGTGCGTCACGCCGAAGCTCGAGCGGCTTGCGGGATCGAGGTACGGGAGGAGGTCCTCGACCGCGATGAGCACGAGCGAGATCGATCCGAGACCGACCTCGCGGGCCCGCGAGAGCAGGTAGACGAGCTTCGTGCCCTGGCGGACGAGCGCCGACGCCTCGTCGAGCAGCACGAGGTGGTGAGCCGGGGTCCGACGGATCCCTTGCTCGAAGACGTCGAGCATCTCCGAGAAGCTGTAGCCGCGGTCCGGCAGCGAGACGCCGACCCCCCGGAGGAGGTCGAGCAGGACGGTCCGGTCGCTCGCCCTGCGCCAGCAGTTGACATACATCGATCGCGCCGGGTACGCCCCGAGCCGGCCCGAGCGCTCGAGGTCGGCGGCGAGCCGTCGCGCGAGCGCCGTCTTCCCGCTGCCGATCCCCCCGTGGAGGAGCAGGTGGTACGGCACGCCCTTCGCGAGGGTCTCCCGGTAGCGCCGACTGAGGAGCCCGAGCTCCGTCTCCCGGTGGGGGAGGCGCGGCGGGACGAACGATGGGTCGAGGGTCTCCTCGCGGAGGAGGATCCGGGTCTCCGGGCTCATGGGGCCCTTCTCGGCCCGACGGACCGCCTTAGCTTCTTCCCCCGCGATCGGGCGTGCCGCGCCCCAAGGACGGGGGCGAGGGCGGCGAGGGCCTGCCGGACGAGCTCCGGGAGGGGCGCGCGCGCGTCCAGGGTCGTCCAGCGGCGTCCGCGCGCGAGCCGGCGGTAGGCCCGCGCGACCCGGGCGAGGGCCCGGGCCCGCTCGAGCGGACCCCGCTGCCGCGCCCGGCCCTCGAGCCGGCGGGCGAGGAGCGTCGGCGGGAGATCGAGGAAGAGGACCCGGTCCGGCCAGACGGTCGCCTCGCGCTGGAGCTCCTCGAGGCGCTCCCGGTCCGACGGCGGGAGAGCGCTCCCCTGGTAGGCGAGGGTCGAGTAGAGCGAGCGGTCCGAGAGCACGAGGTCGTGTGCGCCGAGCTCGGCGAGGAGCTTGGGCCGGGCCAGCTGCCGGTCGAGCGTGAAGTAGATCGCGCCGGTCCAGGGGTCGTCCACGCTCGTCTCCTGGGCGAGACGCCCGAGGCGCGCGTCGACCGGCTCATGCCAGCGGCGGACCGCGTAGCCCCGGCGACGAAGGCGGCCAGCGAGGACCCGCTGCAAGGTCGACTTCCCGGCCCCGTCGATCCCCTCAAGGGCGACGAGGAGGCCCCGTCGGTGGCCTCTCGCGCTCACCGTCCCCCCTCGAGCTCGGGTCGGACGCCGTAGACCTCTTCCACCGAGCTCACGAACGGCACCGAGAGCCGCTCGGCGGCCTCCGTCGACCTCCGAGCGAGCGAGGCGGCGCGCCGGGGGACGGTCGCGAGGTCGAGGACGGCCCCCGGCCGACGTGGGTCGTCGAGGAAGTCGGTCTCGAGGAACCAGGGACCGGGATCGTCCGCGACCTCCCGGACCAGGTCGCGGCGGGCGAGGTACGACGGCACCGCACCCCCCGTCGTCCCCGGCGTCGGCCGCGTTCGGGCATAGTGCTTCACGAGGCGGCGCGGCGGAACGTTCGCGCGCTCTCCCTCCTCCACGAGCGCGCGCCAGCCCCCCGCATCGAGGTCCGGGGAATGGACCACCACCGGGCAATCGGCATCGTGGGCCACTTCGAGGGCGCGGCGGAAGGCACGGCGCGTCCCTTCCTCCACCTCGGGAGGGAGCGCGAAGTGGGGCCACCCGACCTCGCCGAGGGCGACCGCGCGGCGCTCCCGCACCCATCGCCCCGCGAGGTCGAGCGCGCGAAAGTGGAGGTCGAGCGCGGCGGCGAGCCCGAGGCGTTCCGCGGCGTGGACGAGGTCGACGGGGTACGGGGCGACCACGACGTAGACCACGACCCCGGTCGCTTCCCGGACGTCCTTCGCGAGCGCCTCGGTCCGCTCGAACTGGCGGGCGTAGGTGTCGAGCTCGGTGGGCACTTCGGCCTCATAGTTCTGGGTCGCGAGGAAGAGATGGGTCCCGCCCGCGTCGCGGAACCGAGCGGCCGCCCGGACCCCCTCGCCCGAGGGGGAGAGGTGGCAGTGATGATCGACGACGGGAAGCCCGCCGATGCCGCCCACGGCACCGGTCCCGGTCGCCGGCCTAGCGGAGGAGGCCGGCGCCCTGCAGCTCCTTCGTGATCTTCTTGACGGCGACCTCGACGTCGGACGGCTTGCGCGCGCCCGTGCAAACGAGCTTGCCGCTGCCGAAGAGGAGGACCACTACGCGCGGCTCGTCGATGCGGCAGACGAGGCCGGGGAACTGCTCGGGCTCGTACTCGACCCGGTCAAGACCGAGCGTGACGGCGATGGCGTTGAGGTTGATCTCGCTCTCGAGGTCGGAGCTCGCCACGATGTTCTGCACCTCGATCTTGGGGTGCAGCGTGATCTTCTGACCGCCCTTCTTGATCTGCTGGGCGACCGAGTGGATCGACTCTTCGACCTCGTGCATGCTCTTCGCCCCGGTGCAGACGACCTTCCCGGAGCGGAACAGCAGGATCGCGGTCTTCGGCTGCTTCAACCGGTAGATGAGCCCCGGGAACTGCTCGGGCTCGTACTCGGCACCGTCGAGGCCGAGTGCGATCGACTGCAGGTCGAGCTCGTCCCCGAGCGAGGTGGAGGCAACGACGTTCTCGATACGGATCTTCAATCGGGGGACCCCCGCTGGCTGACTATTTAAATGGTATTTAAACAAATCCTTTCCGGGCGGGTCCCCGGTGGGGTCGCCGGCCGCCGATGACCCTCGGAAGTCGGCTCGTCCACACTCCTCATTCGTTCGACGGGGATGGGTGGTTCGCGTGAGCGACCCGTCGCGCCGGAGGGGAACCGCCCACCGGTTCTGGACCCGGACGCTCGCCGTCGAGGTCGGGGTCCTGCTCGCCGTGCCGCTCGTCTTCGGGGCGGTCGCCGGGTTCTTCGAGGTCAACCCGGTCGCGGGGGAGATGCTCTCCCCGGTCGGCAGCGAGGCCCATCTCTTGCTCAACGGCTTCCCGGACGATTCGCTGGTCGTCGAGATCGCCTACCAGACGACCGCCGGTCCCCCGCCCGCGGTCTCGGTCTCGACCCTGCTCGACCGGATCAACCTGACCTGCCAGAAGTCGACGTTGAGGCTGAGCGAGCACCCGTTCTCGAGCCCGAAGACGACCTTTACCGAGAACGACCTGATCACGCTCGAGACCCAGGTCCGCGAGACCTGGCCGTTCTGGGGCCAGATGTCGCTGTTCTACCTCTACCTCGGCGGTTCGTCGGCGACCTCGGCGGGGACGATCGGCGTCGCGTACCGCGGCAGCTCGATCGCGGTCTTCGAGGGGACGATCGCCTCGGCGCCCGGCCTCGTGAGCGCGACCGCGATCACCACGACGGTCCTGGTCCACGAGTTCGGCCACGAGCTCGGGCTGGTCGGGATCGACGGGTCCGCGCCCAACGAGGACCCCGCCCACCCGTACCATTCGGACAACAGCTCCGACGTGATGTACTGGGCGGTCGACTCGACCGCGATCGGGTCACTGTCGGGGGGCCCCCCGACCCAGTTCTCGCCCGCGGACCTCTCGGACCTGAAGACCGTGCGTGGGTCGATCATCCCCTACGAGATCCTTCCGTGGGTCGTCCTGCTGTTCTCCGCGCTGATCGCGACGACCCTCCTCTGGTTCCGCCGGCAGGAGATCCGCCGTCTGGGGCGGGACCCTCCGCGAGGGTCCTCCTAATCGCGCCGGGGGGCCGGCGGCCCGAACGGGGAGGCTACGCCTCGCGGCGCTTGCGGCGGTAGGCGAGGCCGTAGATTCCGATCGCCAGGAGCACGAGCCCGACCAGCCCGAGGAGGTTCGGGGTCTCCAGGACGAGAAGGGTGAGCCCCGAGGCGAACAGGGCGGCGGAGCTCCAGGTCGGCCAGACCGTCTCGTTCGCGGAGGCGGCGGCTCGCGTGGCCGTGCCGGTCGAGGCGGACGGGTTTGCGGTCGCGGACATCGTTCTCGGTTGCCCGTCCGTCCTAGATGTATCGATGTCCCGCGGAGGGTCGGTCACGCTGGACGGTCAGGAAGGGGGGCTCCTCGTCACGGGGACGGTCCGACGGACCCCTCCGGCGCGACGGAGAGAGGATTGGGGGCGAACGGGGGGCCGACGCTGTCGTCCTCGATAGGGAGCGCGAAGAAGTCCCGGAGGACCCGACGGGTGAACCCCCAGAGGACATGCCCCTGGAACCGGGTCGCCCGTACCGGGGCCGGGCCGCGACCGGTCAACTGCGGCACCAGCTCGGTCCGGCCGAGATGCGAGGAGGGGAGCCAGAAGACATGCGCGACCTCGACGGCGCTCCTCGCCGTGGGGCCACGCGCCGATTCCGGAAGCTCGGCGGCGAACACGCCCACGTCCATCCCGAATCGGCGAGCCTCGATCGTGCGAACGAACCCACGCGACTCGAGCACGTCGGCGGCCGGGATCCCCACCTCCTCTTCGAGCTCACGCATCGCGGTGTCCGCGAGGGATCCGTCGCGGTGGTCGACCCGCCCCCCGGGGAGGGCGACCTGGCCGGACGCCGGGTCATGGGGATTGGCGGCGCGCTCGATCAGCAGGATCTCCACCTCGTCGGACCCTTGGCGGAGGACGATCGTGACCGCCGCGCGAGCGGTCGTCACGGGCGGGGTGAGCCGGGGGAACCGATCGAGGAGGCTCCCCGGCGTCGTGTCGGAGAGGGGTGCCGGTACCGAGGACGGGGTACCGAAGGTCATGACTGCCAGTCGTAGGCGACTTTCTGGCGCACCGTCGAACGGTCGGACGGGTGTTCCTGGCCGCTGCCGACCATTCGCTCCAGGGCGGCGACGCGGGCGCGCAGCTCGCGCAGCTCCTGCTCGAGGCGCGCGAGACGCTCGGCGAGGGGCGCTTCCGGGTCCGGGGCCACGCCGGGAAATCCCCCGGCCGTTAGATAAGCCTGCGTTCCCACCGGCTCAGACGGGCGACGGGGCTGAGCGGCGGCGTTCCTCGACACCGTCGACGAACGCGACGAGCGCCTCGAGGGTCTCGGTCGGCCGCTCGACCGGCACCAGGTGGCCGGTCTGGGCCAGGATCCGGAGCTGGGCGTGCAGGATCGATTGGCGCAGGATGCGGCCGTGGGCCGCGTCGACGACCTGGTCGTCCATCGCCTGGACGATGAGCGTGGGGGCGGCGAGCTCGGCGATGCGGGAACGCTCGTCGAACCGGGACGCCTCTCGGCCCCACAACGCGGGGCCGCGGAAGTCGGCATGCGCCAGTTCCTCCCGCAGTCGGTCGGCGACCTCCATGTGGGCCTCGATCCAATCCGGGTAGTACAGGTCCTTGAGCAGGCGGAGGGCCAGGCCGTCGACCCCGTCCTTCGTGTACGCCTCGGCCCACCGCTCGGTGATGGCCCGCGTATGCGCGTCGGTGTACACCGACCCGCCGATCAGCGTGACGCTCCGCGTTCGGGCCGGAAGGTCAAGGCCGAACCGGAGGGCCAGCAGCGCCCCCGCGCTCAACCCCACGAGGTGGACGGAGCTCTCCCCCCGAGCGTCCAGCAGCCGGACCAGGTCCGATTCCAGCGCCGCGAAGCCGAACTCGGGGGCCGAGGGCGACGGCGAGCGGCCGTGGCCCCTCAGGTCGGGCGCCAGGATCCGGAACCGGCGCGCAAGCTCTGGGGCGATCGCGTTCCAGACCGCGTGCGAACCCCCGATCCCGTGAAGGAGTAGGATCGGCGGGCCCTGTCCCTCCTCCCGCACCCACAGGTCGACCGGGGCCTCGGAGGTCGCGTTGTCCATGCGCCGCGCGAGCGAACCGGGCTCAAAACGCTCGCCGGGGAGCGTTATAACGGGGGGACAGACATGCCGAGGCGATGGCGCGCGGGGTGATGCTGATGAGCGGCGGGATCGATTCCCCCGTGGCCCTCGACATGATGTTGCGCCAGGGCCACGAGCTGTTCGCGGTCCATCTCGACAACCGTCCGTTCACGGACGATTCCCCCCTCGCGAAGATCGTCGACCACCTCGCGCTCCTGCGTGCGCGCTACCAACAGGGGATCCCCCTCTACGTGGTCCCCCACGGCCCGACGCAGGTGACCCTGATGCGTACGACCGACCGCCACGTCGGATGCGTCCTCTGCCGACGGTTCATGTGGCGCTCGGCCGAGCGGCTGGCCGAACGGGAGGGGGCGACGTTCCTCGCGACCGGCGAAGCCCTCGGCCAGGTCGCCTCCCAGACGCTCTCCAACATGCGGACCGCCACCGCCGCGGTCCGGCTCCCGATCGTCCGCCCGCTCATCGGCCTCGACAAGGCCGAGATCGAGCAGATCGCCAAGCGCCTCGGGACCTACGAGATCTCGACCCGGCCCGGGGTCTGCTGCCAAGCGGTCCCGGACCGGCCGGCAACGCGCAGCAACCTCGTCCAGATCGGGAGCCAGGAAGCGCTCCTGGACGTCGATCAGATCGTCGACGACTGTGTTCGCAAAGCGGTCGTGCTGTAGCCAGTTTCCTCACGTTTCCGCCACCAACGGACGGTTATCCATCGTACGACCGTCGTTTCCTCCGGTCCTACCCGTTTGATATACTCGGTCCGCCCGTCGCCCCGTCATGGCACCCCCCGGAGCGAGGAGCTACCCGACCGCCGCGTTCATCCTGACGCTGATCGGTGCGATCCTGATCATCATCAATGCGATCTATTGGGCGGCGCTGTACAGCGCAGCCTCCAGCATAGCCGGCTTTGCGTTCTTCCCCGGGTTGGAAGCCGTGCTCCTCGGCCTCGCCCTGGTCGCCCTGCTCTTCGGCTTGATCATCCTGTTCGCGGCGATCCAGATGTACCGCCGGCCGAGCTCGGCCAGGACCTGGGGGATCATCGCGCTCATCATCTCGTTGATCAGCATCATTGGCGGGGGCGGTTTCGTCATCGGTTTGATCCTTGGGCTCGTCGGAGGAATCCTCGCCATCATCTGGCACCCGCCCGCGATGATGGCCCAACCCGCGTGGGGCTCCGCGCCGGCCGCGCCGCCGATGGCGCCTGCGGCGGGCGCCCCGGGACAGAAGGTCTGCGGTTCCTGCGGGACGGCGAACGCTGCCGGGGCGCAGTTCTGCGCCAAGTGCGGCGCCACGCTCCCCGCGTAGGCGGCAGCGTTACCCGACCCGGTTCCGAGGCGGCTGCCTCCCGCCGGGTCGGGGGCGGCCGTTTCAACCCTTTCCCCTCTTCCGGTGACCGTGCTTCCCCGCTACCGTCCGCTACGCCTCTGTTCCCAGGGCGGCGGCTTCGAGGCGATCCCCGACCAGCCTGCCCATCTCGACCTGGCGCGGATCCGGGCGAAGCTGGGGGCCGAGGGCCTCCCGGTGATCGATGCCCGGGTCATGCTGATCGTGGGCTCCGATCCGGAGCTGACGGTGAGCCGCTCCGGCCGGGTGCTGGTGAAGTCCGCCGACCTGACCGCCGCCCAACGAGCCTGGGTCCGGTTCTGGGCCATGGCGACCGAAGCCGCCCCGCCCGGCTCCGGACACCGGTCTAGGACAGGTTAAGCGGGCCGCCAGGCATTCTCTCCCCGGCCCGATGCGCGAGACGTGGGTCGTGGGGGCGGCCAGCAATCGGTTCGGCCGCATGGCCGAGTCGTCCCGCGAGGCCGCGGTGCTCGTAGCCCGGGAGGCGCTGGCGACCGCGGGCGTCGCTCCGCAACAGGTCGGCCACACGTTCGTCGCCAACTGTCTCGGCTTTTCCGAGCACCAGGCCCATCTCGGCCCTCTCATCAATACCGGGCTAGGGATCCCAGAGGCGCCGTCGGTCACGCTGGAATCCGCATGCTCCTCGTCGAGCGCCGCCCTCCACGAGGCCTACGTCCACGTGGCCGGAGGGTTCGCCGACGTGGCGCTCGTCGTGGGGGTCGAGCGCGTGAGCCAGATGGACACGCTGCGGGCGACGAGCTACTTTGCCGACGCGGCCGACCACGCGTTCGAAACGCGCAACGGTGCGACCTTTCCGGGCCTCTAC
>JAWOKS010000010.1:0-7365 GCA_033854115.1 Thermoplasmata archaeon | reverse complement strand
CTCCCGTGTTCGTCACGTTCACCGTCACGTCGATCGTGTTCGCCGTCACGTTCGACACGAGCGTCGGGTCGACCATCTTCACCAGCGTGATCGCCGGGTGCACGATCTCCACGC
The DNA here is from genome assembly GCA_033854115.1 of Thermoplasmata archaeon. Classification (GTDB taxonomy): domain Archaea; phylum Thermoplasmatota; class Thermoplasmata; order Lutacidiplasmatales; family UBA184; genus Lutacidiplasma. Next base: position 7,251 of record JAWOKS010000010.1, on the reverse strand, counting down.
TCGCGTTGTCCTCCGCGAACAGCGTGTTCCCGAACCCGTCACTCGCCGTCACGTTCGACGTGTCGTTCGAGTAGTCGTACGACGCTCCCGCCGGGATCACGTAGCTCCCCGTGCACAGCATCCATGCCCCGGGCGCCAGCGTCGTCTCCGGACAGCTCAGCGTCGTCAGGTTGTCGCTCACCACGATGTTCGTGAGCTCCACGTCTCCCGTGTTCGTCACGTTCACCGTCACGTCGATCGTGTTCGCCGTCACGTTCGACACGAGCGTCGGGTCGACCATCTTCACCAGCGTGATCGCCGGGTGCACGATCTCCACGCTCGCGTTGTCCTGCGCCAGGACCGTCTCGCCGAACGAATCCTCCCCGGACGCGTTCACCGTGTCGTTCGAGTAGTTGTACGACGCGCCCACCGGGATCACGTAGCTTCCCGTGCAGATCATCCACTCGCCCGGCAGCAGCGAGGTGAACGGACAGTCCAGCCCGCCCGCGAGCGAGTCGATCACCACGATCCCGAACAGCTCGTCGTCCCCCGTGTTCGTGACGTTCGCCGACACGTCGATCGTGTTCGCCGTGAGGTCGGACACGATCGTCGGGTCGACCACCTTCACCACGCTGATCGACGGGTGCACCACATCCGTGGGACACGACGCCGACTGGTTGATGAACACCGTCGAGGCCGGATACTCGGTGTAGGTCGCGACGTTCGTGACTTCCGTCGCCGACGTGTTCACGTCCGCGCCGAACGTCACGTTCACCACCGCTCCCGACGGCAGGTCCCCGGTCCAGGTCCCTTCCCCGGCGGTGTAGGCCGCCAACGGCTCCGTCGCCGACGCGCTCGTGAAGGTCACGCCCGCCGGCGCCGGGTCCGACACCAGGATCCCCGACGCGTTCTCGTGGCCAAGGTTCGTAAGCTGGACGACGTACGAGATCGCGCTGTTGTTCTTCGTCACTTCCGGACACGTCTTCGTGATGTCAAGGACCGGGTTCGCGACGACGACCTCGGCCCCGACGATCGGGTTCTGGGGCAGCGTTGAGTAGGTGTAGTGGGCGATGCCATCGTCGACCAGCACGGAGCCGTCCGGCGCCGTTAGGTCCGCGTTGTACGTGACCTCCGCCTGCGGGTGCCCGTTGAGCGAGACCCCCGCCCCGTAGCTCCATTGGAGGTACGTCCAGGAGGGGCTCACCAGCGCGCAGTCGCTCGGCGCCCCGACATCGCTGCAGAGGCCGCTCGAGAAGGTAGCGGAGTGGCTCGGCGAGGTCACGGCGGTCTCCGTGCCCGCCACGTACGTCTCGCCGGGCTGCAGCAACGCCACCACGCTGGACAACACGATGGTCAGCTGCGACGTGCCGTCACAGGTCGTGGTGCTGCTCGAACAGTCGTCGAGTGTCAGCGTGAAGGTCAGGTTGGTCCCGGTGTTGAAGCAGTCGTCCCCTACGGTGGCATTGCTCGGCAGCACGCAGCCGTCGAGCGGGGTTGCCCCCGAGTAGGCCTTGTTCCAGTTCAGTTGGGTGTGGGTCGCAGCCGCGGCGGTTCCCATGAAACCGCTCTGCGGCAGCGCCAGGCCGGCCAGGACCGCCAAGCTGACGGCCACGACCAGCGCAGTGGATACCTTTCTCGATCCGTTGCTCATCTTCTTTCCCCCGGTGAGCCCGCGGCGGACCGGGGACGGTCCGTATAACACCTTCGACCCCGGGCCAGGGTTTTCGCGCCCGCGGCCCAGTTCATAATACCTTCTTACCCTCTGCCGTGGTTCCGAGCGAGGACGTACCTTGCAAGACCTCGAGGAGCGATGAACCGCAGTTCGTTCCCCGAGACGCTCAGCCACCGACGCTCGGCGGACACGCGGGGGATTCCTCCGCGGAGCGAGATCGACGAGTGCGTCGACTCCTGAGGGAGAGCGTGTTCAGCGACCCTGGCTGGGCCGCGCGACCTGCGGGGCGCCCCTCGAACGACCCTCCCGATCGAACCGCTACGGGGGTCCCCGGGCGGCCGCGTTCCGGGGGACGCGTTCGGCAAGGTCCTGTTCCAAGCCCTCGGGCCTTCCGGGCCGAGCCTCGCGGAACGTACCGAGGTGGTGGCCCTCAAACTTCACGATACCGTTAACTGGCGAACCCTTCTCGGCGGGCTGGTGCCGCGCGATAGGGACCGGGCCGAGAGCATCGTGGAGCTGATCGGCGACACGCCGGTCGTCCCTCTACGTCGCGTCGGCGAAGGGCTCTCCTATCGCCTGCTCGGCAAGCTCGAATTCCTGAATCCCGGAGGCTCGGTCAAGGACAGGGTGGGAGCCGCCATGATCGCGCGCGCGGAAGAGGAGGGTCGGCTCGGACCCGGAGGCACGGTCGTCGAGGCGACGAGCGGCAACACTGGAGTGGGGCTCGCTCTCGCGTCCGCGGCCCGAGGTTACCGCTTGATCTTCGTGATCCCGGACAAGATGAGCACGGAGAAGATCCGTCTCCTCCGAGCCTTCGGAGCGCGCGTCGTGGTCACCCCGAGCGGAGTGCCCCCCGATCATCCGATGAGCCACTACTCGGTGGCCCAGCGGATCGCGAACGAGACACCGGGGGCGTTCTACGCCAACCAATACGCCAATCCGGTGAATCCCGAGGCGCACTACCGTACCACGGGGCCCGAGATCGCGCTCCAGCTAGGGGAAGGGCCCGCGGCGGTCGTCGGGACCGTGGGGACGGGCGGGACCATGAGCGGGGTCGGAAGGTACCTGAAGGAGCATAGGCCCGGGGTTCGGGTCGTTGCGGTCGACCCCGTCGGCTCGGTGCTGACCTCGGCGTTCCGGAGCGGGACGCCGGGTGTCGCCGTGCCGTACCTGGTCGAGGGGATCGGGGAGGACCTCGTACCCCGCACGATCGACTTCCGAGCGATCGACGAATTCGTCCAGGTGACCGACCGAGAGTCGTTCCTGATGGCGCGACGGCTCGCGCGTGAGGAGGGTCTCTTCGTGGGAGGCTCGTCCGGAGCCGCGGTCGCTGGGGCGCTCAAGTGGCTTTCGACCGGGCCCCTCCCGGCGGAGGCTACGGTCCTCATCCTCCTTCCCGATTCGGGGGACCGCTACCTCTCCAAGCTCTACTCGGACGATTGGATGCGCGAGCAGGGGTTCCTCGGTGGCGAGCTCACCGCCCGGGAGCTCCTCGAGCGCAAGGTCTCGCTGCCCCCGCTCCTCGCCGTCGAGGGAGCCACACCGGTGCGCGAGGTGCTCCGGATGTTCCGCCAGCACGGGATTGCGCAGATGCCGGTCCTGAAGGGGTCCGAAGTGGTCGGAAGCGTCCAGGAGGACGAGATCTTGCGCCGCGGTCTCGACGACACGACCGCGCTCGATCGATCGGCGCTCGCGGTCCTCTCGCCCCCCCTCCCCGAAGTGGGATCGGACGCTCGGGTCGGGGCGCTGAGCCGAGCCCTTCGCGACCAACGGGCCGTGCTCGTCCGGGACGCCCAGACGCGCGCGGCGATCGGGGTCCTCACACGTCATGACCTCATGGGCTACTTCTCGGACGAGGAGGAGGGGGCTCGTGCGGCTTAACACGCGGTTGATCCACGAGGCGCAGCCCCCCGACCCGCTGACAGGGGCGGTCAATCCACCGATCTACCTCTCGAGCACCTTCCGCCAGCGCGCCCCCAACCGCCACCTTGGGTACGTCTACGGGCGCACCGGCAATCCTACGCGCGCGGTGCTCGAAGCGGCGCTGGCGGCGGTCGAGTCGGGAAAGGCCGGCCTGGCGTTCTCGTCCGGCCTGGGGGCGCTCACCACGCTCCTCGAGGCGTTCCCGAGCGGGAGCCGCATCGTGGCGGGGGACGACCTCTACGGGGGGACCTGGCGGCTCCTCGATCATCATCGTCGTCAGTTCGGGGTCCGCACCGAGTTCGTCGACCTCGGGTCGTCCGAAGCGGGGGAAGCCGCCCTGCGCGAACCGGCCGACCTCGTCTACCTCGAGACCCCTTCGAATCCACTGCTCAAGCTCGTCGACATCCGCGAGGTCGCTCGAAGGGCCCACGCGGCCGGCGCGGTCGTGGTCGTCGACAACACGTTCGCGACCCCGGTCCTCCAGCGGCCGATCGAGCTGGGTGCGGACATCGTGCTCCACTCCACGACGAAGTACCTCGGGGGCCACTCGGACATCATCGGAGGCGCGCTCGTCTTCAAGACGCGGAGGGCGTCCCAGCGGTTCGCCTGGCTCCAGAACGCCGTGGGCGCGGTCCCGAGCCCCTTCGATGCCTACCTCGTCCTCCGCGGGCTCAAGACGCTCGGCGTCCGGATGCGCGCGCACCAGGAAGCGGCGCGGGCGATCGCCGCCGCGCTCGCGCGGCATCCCAAGGTCCTCCGGGTCCACTACCCGGGCCTCGCCTCCCATCCCCAGCACGCGCTCGCCCGGAAGCAGATGCGGGGGTACGGTGGGATCGTCAGCGCGGAGATCGCTGGAGGCCGGCGGGGCGCTGTCCGGTTCCTCCGGGCGCTCAAGGTGTTCACGCTCGCCGAGAGCCTCGGGGGGGTCGAGTCGCTCGCGGACCACCCGGCCACGATGACCCACGCGAGCGTGCCGCTCGCGGATCGGCTGGCCCACGGAGTGACCGACGGCCTCGTGCGCCTCTCCTGCGGCATCGAGGACCCCGCCGATCTCGTGGAGGACGTCCGGGCGGCCCTCGGGAGGGTCTAGCCGTGCGTCCGGTCACGATCTACGACTCGCTCACCCGGGAGAGCCGGCTGTTCGCCCCGCTCCAGCCGCCGCGCGTCGGGATGTACGTCTGCGGCCTCACCCCGTACGCGCCCGCGCACGTCGGCCACGGCCGGACGTTCGTCTTCTTCGACGTCGTGGCCCGGGCCCTCCGTCGGTGGGGGTACCGGGTCTTCTACGTCCAGAACGTGACGAACCTCGACGACAAGCTCATCGCGCGCGCCGCGGAGGAGGGGGTCGAGCCTCTCGGCCTCGCCGAGCGGCACTTCGCCGAGTACCTCCGTGGGATGGATCTGCTCGGCGTCCGCTCCGTGAACTTCTATCCGTTCGCCACCGACTACGTCCCCGAGATCCTCGAGCAGATCCGGGCCCTCGTCGAACGCGGGTTCGCCTACCGCGCCGAGGACGGCTCCGTCTACTACGAGGTTCGCAAGTTCCCCGGGTACGGCCAGCTCTCCCGCCAGCGGCTCGAGGGGCTTCGCGCGGGGGCCCGCCTCGAGGTCGACGAGCGGAAGCGCTCGCCCGAGGATTTCGTCATCTGGAAGGCTGCGACCCCCGGGGAGCCGTCCTGGGAGAGCCCCTGGGGACCCGGTCGGCCGGGCTGGCACGTCGAGGACACCGCGATCACGGAGCACCTTCTCGGGGCGAGGTACGACCTCCACGGGGCCGGGGTCGACCTGATCTTCCCCCACCACGAGGCCGAGATCGCGCTCGCGGAGGCGGCGACCGGGAAGCACCCTCTCGTCAACTACTGGATGCACGGGGGGTTGCTCCAGTTCTCGGGGGAGAAGATGAGCAAGTCGCTCGGGAACATCGTCCCGCTCGCGGAGGCGATCGAGATCGCGGGCCCGGGGACGCTCCGGTTCTACTACATCAACGCGCAGTACCGCAGTCCGATCGACTTCGACCGCGACCGGAGCCTCGCGGAGGCGCACGAGGCGTACGCTCGCCTGAGCCAGCCCCTCGACCGGATCGAGGAGATCCTCCGCCGGGACGGACCCCAACGGGACGGCGAGGCGCCTCCGCCCGACCTCGCCAACGAGGCCGACGCGCTGGTCGAGCGGCTCGACTCCACGCTCGCCCAGGATTTCGACACGCGCGGGGCGATCGCTCTGCTCTTCGGTTGGAGCCGACGGCTCGCGGACGGGATCGAGCGGCTCGAGCGTCTTTCGGGAGCGGGGCTCGACCGGCTTCGGGCGCCGTACCTCTGGGGGCGCGAGGTGCTCGGCCTCTTCGAGGATGGGGCTTCGCCGCGCGACAACGGTTGGGGGGAGGTCGTCGAGGTCGCCGTCCGGGCCCGAGCTCGGGCGCGGACGCGGGGGGACTTCGCGGAAGCCGACCGCATGCGGGACGAGCTCGCCGCCGCCGGGGTCGCGCTCGAGGATGCTCCGGGCACAACGCGCTGGCGCGCCCGGCGCGGAGGCTGAGCCGGGGTGCGAGGGTTCGGCTTCGAGGAGCACGGCGGGCGGGATCGCCTAACGTACGTCGAGATCCCCGAGCCCAAGCCCGGCCCCGGGGAGGTTCGCGTGCGCGTCCGGGCCGCGGCGTTCAACCGACTCGACCGATTCACGCTCGCGGGGATCCCCGGCGTCCCGGTGGCCCGCCCCCACGTCCTCGGTTCGGACGGCGCCGGCGTCGTCGACGGAGTGGGCGAAGGGGTGGACGGCCCCGAGGTAGGGTCGCCCGTGCTGCTCAACCCAGGGATCTGGGACGGCACGTGCGACGCCTGCCGCGCGGGGAAGGAGGCGCTCTGCCGAGACTACCGCATCCTCGGCGAGCACACCCAGGGGAGCGCGACCCGGTTCGTGGTCCTCCCGCGGCGCAACGTCCATCCGCGCCCGCCGTCGCTCTCGTTCGCGGAGGCGGCGGCCGCGCCGCTCGTCTTCCAGACCGCGTGGCGGGCCCTCGCCACCGTGGGCGCGGTCCAGGCCGGCGACCGCGTCGCCGTCGTCGGTGCGGGAGGCGGCGTCGCGACGGCCGCGGTGCAGGTGGCGAAGCTCCTCGGCGCCGAGGTCGCGGTCGCGTCGCGCAACCCGTCCAAGGAGGCGGCGGTGCGGAAGCTCGGGGCGGACGCGTTCGTGCTGTTCGACGAACGCCGCACGCTCGATCGCGCGTTGTGGGAGTGGAGCGGGAAGCGCGGAGCCGACGTCATCTTCGATTCGGTCGGCGCCCCGACGCTGGGCCGCTCCCTCCGCGCGGTGGCGCGGGGAGGACGCGTGGTCGTGATCGGCGCCACCGAGGGCGCGATGGTCGAGCTCGACGTGCGGACCCTGTTCTGGCGCCAGGCGTCGCTGCGGGGCAGCACGATGGCCGGCCGCCAGGAGTTCGAGGAAGTGCTCGGCCACCTCGCCCGCGGGACCCTGCGACCGGTCGTCGACTCGACGTTCGGCTTCGAGGACGGCCTCGCGGCGTTCGCCCGGCTGGACGCTCCCGACCTCTTCGGCAAGGTCGTGCTAGAGGGCCCTCCGGACTGACGAAAAACGGTGCGGTGAGGTGGACGTAGGAGGGCGCGGAATTTAAATACTGGAACCCAAGCTCTCGACTCTCGTGAGCGTTAGTCGGGAGGACC
>JAWOKS010000009.1:0-5122 GCA_033854115.1 Thermoplasmata archaeon | reverse complement strand
TGTGGGCTCCCGAGAGGATCGAGAGCCCGATCAGGTCGACGTCCTCCTCGAGCGCGGCGCGGACGATCTCCTCGGGGGTCTGGCGGAGCCCCGCGTAGATCACCTCCATCCCCGCGTCGCGGAGCGCCCGCGCGACGATCTTGGCGCCCCGGTCGTGGCCGTCCAGCCCCGGTTTCGCGATCAGCACGCGGACGGGCGCTCGACGTGCCTTCGCGACCACGGCCCCTCGCGGGCCGGCGACCCGGGCCCGAGAGAAAAGCTTTCGGTGTTGGAGGCCGGCAAGTTCTCGAGAGGTCACGACGAAGCCGCCGTCCCCGGACGCCCCTCCTCGGAAGGTTCACGAGAACGAGGACCGGACCCCTCCGGGCGGCGCGGAGAGCCTTCCGGTCGGTTCCACGGCGAAAGGCCGACGGTCGCCCGGGTCCGCTTCCCTTTCTGTCGTAGCAGGCGGTGGACGGACATTCCAAATAGACGGAATCCGATGCAGCCCGGATGATTTCTCCCGCTCGGGTTCTCGTGGAGATCTGGTGGAATGTTGACGACGAGGTCGGGGGTCTGCGAGGGACCCTGGGCGTTCAACCCAGGAGGGGGGGCAAGGCCGGGGTCCTCCGTCCGATCCCGACCACCGGTCCCGGGAGCTACCCGCGCGGTTCGAGCCCACGCCGCGGACCGGGCCGGAGCGCGCCATGACGTCGAACCGCGGCGTCCTTTCGGTGCTCTTCCCCATCACGTGCTTCACGGGGGCCCGGAGCGCACCCGGGGTGGTGAACCCCCTCGAGCTGCTTGGCCCCGAGTTCTCCTCCGCCAAGATCATCGCGGTCCGCTCCGAGGACCGGACGGTCGGACGCCTCGCGGTCGCGGAACGGGCGTGGATGGAGGGGACCGCGCTGCGCTGCCATGAGGTCGTGACGGGCTCGCTCCGGCTTCCGGGCGAGGTCGACCCGCGCACCCCCACCCTGGTCAGCGAGTGGATTCGCATCGCCCCTGGGGGGACGCTCCGGGCGAAGGGCTCCTACGCGCTCACCACGACCGCCGGCGGACTGCTCGCGGTCGAGTACCAGAAGTCGTTGCGACCGGCCCAGGCGCCCACCCGGTCGGTCCGGGCGCTGTACGCGAGGCTCAAGCGAGAGCGCCGCACCGGCTGGTCGCTTCGGGTCACGATTTCGTCCGGGCAGCGGGGGCGTGATGTCTCGTACGACGGCCGGTCGGAACTCGAGTACCTCCCTTCCTGACGCCCGTTCGCGTTGGGCCGTCCGGGGGCGGCGCGTGGTCGGGGCCGCCGGCCCCGAACCCCGCGCGCGCGCCCGTGGGGGGGAGGGACGAGGCTAGTGGCCGATGTTCGCGGACGGACGCCGACCGGTCGCGGTGATGTTCACCGACATGGTCGGGTTCTCTTCGCTCACCCAGCGCGACGAACCGCTCACGCTGCGTCTTCTGGAGGAACAGCGGAAGGTCGTCCGCGAGGTCGTCGGACACTTCGGGGGCCAAGAGATCAAGACGATCGGGGACGGGTTCCTCCTCGAGTTCGCGGGGCCCGAGCAGGCGTGCCGCTGCGCCCTCGAACTTCAGCGGACCCTCGACCAGCGTAACCGCAGCCCGAACACCGACCCGATCCAGCTCCGGGTGGGCATCCACGTCGGCGAGGTCCTCCACAAGGATGGCGACGTCTTCGGGGACGCGGTCAACGTCGCCTCACGGCTGGTGCCTCTCGCGCGTCCGGGCGGGATCTGCATCTCGGGCCCGGCGCTCGACCGGGTCCGGTCCGCGCTACCCTTTGAGACGACCCCCCTGCCGCCGGGGCTGAGGGGGATCGGGTCGAGCCCGGAGATCTACCAGATCGAGCTTCCGTGGCTCACTTCGCCGCCGGTCGCGCGGCTCCCGATCGACCGCGCGCGCCTGCCTACGGTCGCAAGGGAGCCGCCGTTCGTGGGGCGGGAGGGGCTGCTCGCCACGCTGCAGGCCTTCGTGGAGGGGGTCGCCGAGGGCGCCGGCGAGACCGTCTTCCTCGCCGGGGAGCCCGGCATCGGGAAGCGGCGCTTGATCCGGGAGGCCCTCGAGTACGCGCGCAGCCGGGGGGTCCGGACGCTGGTCGTCCGGTGCTCGGACGTCGAGGGGACCGGTCCGCTCGCTCCCTGGTCGGAGATCTTCCTTCGGGTCGTGCGGGAGGATACGCGAGCGAGCCTCTTGCGCTACGTAGGCCCTGCCGGAGGGGAGCTCGCCCGTCTCTTTCCGGAGCTCGCCGCGAAGCTCGGACCCCTCCCCGCGCTGCCGCCCGGCGAGCCGGCGCAGGAACGGCTCCGGTTCTTCGACGCGGCCGCCGAGTTCGTCCGGCGGGTCTGCCTGGACGCCCCGCTCATCATCGTCCTCGAGGACCTCGGCGCGGCGGACGCGGACTCCCTCCAGCTCTTCCGGTACCTGGTGGGCCGCCTCCACGGGAGCCGCGCCGGGTTCCTCGCGAGCTACTCCGAGCTCGACGCCGCCGAGCCGTCGCCGCTGCACGACCTCCTCGCCCGGCTCCACGAGGACCGGCTCTCGAGCACCCACCGGCTCGAACGGCTCGGTCCGGAGGAGACCGCGGCCCTCGTGCGGGGGCTGCTGCAGGCGGGCGGCCCTCCTCCCGAACGCCTGGCCCAGATGGTCCACGCGAAGACCGGCGGGAACCCGTTCTTCGCCGAGGAGGTCGTCCGGGACTTCGTCGAGAGCGGCACGCTGGTTGCCACGGCCGACGGCTGGTCGCTGAGCCCTGGCGCCCGACCCCGGCTCCCGCCGACGGTGCGGGCCCTGCTCGACCGACGGCTCGGACGGCTGGGGCCCGAGACCCGGGAGCTCCTTCGGGCCGCGTCGGTCCTCGGCCCTGAGTTCGACCTTGACGTCCTCCGGTTCGTGGCGGGCACCACGACGGAGGCGTTCGTGGGGTGCATGGAACCCGCGCTCGCCGCCGGCGTCCTAGGAGAGGAGCGACGGCGGGTCGGCCGCACGTTCGGCCGGTTCCAGGACGATCAGATCTGGGAAGCCGTCTACCAGGGGATCAGCCCGCCCCGGCGTCGGCTCCTTCACGGACGGGCGGCGAAGGCCCTCGAGCAGGTCTATCGGGACGCCCTGGACGAGCACGCGGCGGAGGTCGCCGGCCACTACCTCGAGGCCGCCGACAGGATCCCGGGGGTCGCCCAAGCGAGCCGCGCGGCCCGGCGCGCGATGCGTTCCTACGCGTACGAGCAGGCCGCGGAGATCCTGCGTCGTGCCCTCGGGGTCCTGACGCCGGACAGCGATCCTCGGGTCCGGGCGCAGCTCCTGGAGGACCTCGCCGAAGCCCTGCTCGCCCAGGGGCAGCTCCATCCCTCGGTCGAGCATCTGCGGGAGGCGGCCGTGCTCTGGCGCGCGGTCGGCGACGAGCTCCGTGCGGGGGAGCTGCTCGCCCGCGTCGCCGACGCGTTCTGGCACTTCGCGAACGACGAGGGCCCCTACACCCGAGCGTTCGAGGAGGCGCGCGGGGCGCTGGAACGCGGCGGGGGCGGCCCGGCGCTCGCCCGGCTCCTGGCCCAGGCCGCGGTCTCGTTCCCGTGGTTCGGCCGTACCGAACAGGGTCAGGAGCTGGCCCGGCAGGCCCTCGCGCTGGCCGGCGATCTCCGTCTCCCCGACGTCGAGCGGAGGGCCCACCTCGCCCTCTGCCTCTCCGCCTCCGTCGCCGAGCGCGAGGAGGGTCTCCGCCATCTCACCTCCTGGACCGCCCTCGCGGCGACGAGGTCCTCCCCGGGGGTCCTCGCCTTCCCGGCGGACGAGTACGTGACGGCGGCGAAGACGGAGTTCAGCGCGCTGGGCGATTGGACCGCCTCGGTGCGACGGCTCGAGGCGGCCCGCGAGGCGGCCCGCGACGCGCGCTTCTTCGACATGGTGGCCTACCTCCAGCTCACCCTGAGCGAGTTCTACTGCGAGGGCGGGCAGGCCGCCGCCGCCTCCCAGGCGCTGGACGAGGTCGACCGGCTGGTCACCACGTACGGCTTCGGAGGCGAGACCGCCCAGGACTACCTCGAGCTGAGCCAGGTCGACCGTAGCTACTACGAGGGCCGCTTCGAGGAAGCCCGCGAGAGGACCACCCACCTGGTCGGGGACCTCGAGCGGGCGGCGCCCCACTACCTGGGGCTCATCGGCTTCTACGGGATCCTGGGAGAGATCTGCTCGAGCGCGGGCCGGCTCGAGGAAGCGCGCGGCCACTTGACTCGCGGCTGGGAGCTCGCGCGCACGAACGGCTACCCTCTCAACCAGGCGAGCCGGGTCGTCTCCGCGCTCAGCAGCCTCGTGGGGGTCCTCGCCACGCTCGGACAGGACGGCGAGGCGACGGCCGCGCTGGAGGAATTGAGGAGACTGGCCGCCCAGCTCGGTCACGGCGTGGCCCGAGGATTCGCGCTGAGGGCGGAAGGGGCCCTGCGGAAGGGGAGGAAGAACTGGCGCGCTGCGTCGCAGGCGTACGGAGAGGCCGCCCGGGTCTGGCAGGAGGCGGGATGGGCCTACTGGGCCGAGGTGGCCCGCTACGAACAGGGCGACGTGCTCCGGCGGCAGGGCGACCGAGCCGGGGCCAGGGAGGCGTTCACCCTCGCGGCGACTCGCTTCCGAGCGATGTCGCGCGCGGACTGGGTCGAGCGGGCGGAACGGGCGAAGAGGTCCCTCGACTAGGCCTCGCGACGGACGGGTCAAGGAGCCTCGCGGGAACCGGCGCGCGACTGACGCCCCTCGACGGCCGCGGGTCCGGACGCCGAGCCCCTTTCCGCCCGCTCGTGCCCGGCCGGTGGGTCGACCCCGGGGGAGTCCGCCGCGGAACGGCGTTCGCGCCCGGAACCGCCGGGGGGCGGTCAGCCCGAGGAGACCGGAGGCTCGCTCCTAGAGGAGCGTGAAGAGGTCGAGGAGGAGATTGCCCGCGAGCAGACCCGCGAACCCTCCCGCGGCCATGACGACGAGGAACGGGATCTGCGGGGTCACCCAGACGCGGCGGATCCCCTCGGCGGCGAGGGCGCGCGCGATCTCGGTGCGGCGCCGGGCATCCTCCTCGCTCGTCTCCGCATCGTCGGCGAGGCTGTCGTGGCCGGAGAGCGGGTCACGGACCCAGACGAACCGGCGCGGCAGGTCG
>JAWOKS010000008.1:0-126355 GCA_033854115.1 Thermoplasmata archaeon | reverse complement strand
GTCGTCGGCTCGTCGAGGAAGCAGACCTCGGGGTCGTTCACGAGGGCGAGCGCGACCCCGAGCTTCTGCCGCTGGCCGCCCGAGAGCGTCTCGTAGCGGTCGTCGGCCTTGTCGGTGAGCTCGACCGCGGCGAGGAGGATCTCGGGGTCCGCGTGGAGCCCGAACAGGCGGGCGTAGAGCTGGACCGCCTCCCGGGGCGTCAGCTTCGGGAAGAACTGGAAGTCCTGCGGGATCACCCCGATGCGTCGGCGGAGGGCCTCCATCTGGGTCCAGGGGTCGAGCCCGAGCACCCGGGCCTCACCCTCCGTCCGCCGGCGCAGGCCCTCGAGGATCTCGACCGTGGTCGTCTTGCCGGCCCCGTTCGGGCCGAGGAACGCGAAGACCTCGCCCGCGTGCACCGCGAAATCAATGCCGTCCACCGCGCGCAGCGCCCCGTAGGCCTTGACGAGCTTCGTCACGACCACGCTCTCCGCCGTCATCGTGCCCGACCGGCAGAGCGCGCCGGTCGAGGGGGAGTGCCGGCTGGGGGAGTTAAGCCTCGGGTGAACCGGGGTTCACGTGCCCGGGGGAACCCGCCGGCTCCGGCGCGCGGCCCCGCTAGCGCGCCTTCAGGGTCTTCTTGACGTTCGGGTGTTCCTTCGTGAAGATCTTGCCCCCGCAGTTGTCGCAGCGGACGCCGAACAGGTTCGCGTCCGACGGGAGCGCCTCCCCACAGCGGATGCAGCGGAACATCGTCGGGACCTTCGACCCTCGGTCCGGGCTTAAGCCTTGCCCGAAGCCTTGCCGGCGCCGGGCCCCTCGGTCTCCGCCCTCGTGATCGGGGGCGGGGGCGTGAACGCGTAGGCGTTGGACGCGAAGCGCGTGCCGCAGCGGGAGCACTCGTAGATCCCGCTCGCGACGCGGCGGAGCGTGACGGTCGCGCACCGCGGGCAGGGCGACGGGGCCCGGCGGATCCGGTCGATGTCGACGACCCGCCGCCGGACCCGGATCCCGTAGCGGGGACCCATCCAGCCGGTCGAACCGACCTTTTTCGTGCGCTGGCTCATGGGCGCGCCCCCTGGACGGCCGCCCGGAGCCGGTCGCCGTGGACGAACGCCCGGCGGACGACCGAACGGACATCGTCCGGCGAGAACGCTCCGACGAGGCCCTTCTGCATCGCGACGACCCGGCCCGACTCGTCCGTCGCGACCGTGAGGCGGCCCTGGGCTGCGGCCTCCTCGTCGAACGTGGGGTCGACGACGATCGCGTCGCCCAGGCGCACGAACGTGCACTCGATCGGCAGGTGGGCCGGCGCGAGCGGGTAGTCCGCCTCCCCGACCTCGAACCGCTTCGCGGGAACGGTCGCGCGCGTCAGCGCCGTGACCGCGGCGAGCAGCGCGGCATCGATGAGATTGCCCGCGTGGCCGAGGATGTGGATGTCGACGTAGCAGACCCAGCTCTTCTCGCCCGGGGTGACACAGAGCTTCGTGAGGTCGATCGTCTCGGCCGCCCGGATCGCGCGGTCGACGACGCGCGAGACCTCGATCGCCCCCGGCTGGGGGGGCCCCGGCTCGAACGTGGGGCTCGAGAGCGGGATCAGCTCGGCGTTGGTCGTGAGGACGCCCGCGTTCGGGGTGTCCGGGAACGGCTTGCCGATCTCGATCTTGATGCCGGCCAGCGCCATCGTCTCGCCGAGCCGGACGAGCGCGCTCCCGTCGGCGGTCGTGACGAACCCGGGCTCGATGCTGAGCGCCCGGTACTCGTCCGGCCCCCGCCCGTCGAGCCTCCGCCCGTCGGCGGCGAGGTCGAGGATGTGGGTCTGGAGGATCTCCGCCGTCACCTCGTCGCTCATGCGGCCTCCGCGGCGATCGGCCCGACCTGATAGCGTGAGCGCAGGGCGGCCTTCATCTTCTCGTAGATCTGGCGGCAGCCGCCGACCCCGAGGTCGAGCGCCCGCGAGAGCTCCTCCTCGGTCATGTGGCCCTCCATCTGGAGGAGCACGAGGCGGCCCGACTGCGGGACGAGCGCCATCGGAAGGTCGGCCTCGCCGAAGTTGTCCTCCTCCTTCTTGAGGTCGAGCGCGATCGCGCCGGCGACCTTGCCGACCGCGACCGCGGGAAGGAGGTCGGCCATCGGGATCCCCGCGTCGGCGAGCGCGACCGAACCGGCGACGAGACCCGCGCAGCGGGTCCCGGCGTTCGCCTGCAGGACCTCGATGTAGACATCGATGCTCGTGCGCGGGAACTCCTCGGCGAAAACGACGGACTCGAACGCCTCGGCGAGGACCTTCGAGATCTCCTGCGAGCGCCGGTCGAGCCCGGGACGTTTGCGCTCGTCGACCGAGAACGCCGCCATGTTGTAGCGGCACTGGATGACCGCCTTCGTGCTCTGCTGGAGGTGGCGGGGGTGGACCTCGCGCGGCCCGTAGACCGCCGCCATCACCTTGTTCTGTCCCCACTCGACGAACGCCGACCCGTCGGCCTGGCGGAGCGTCCCCGCCCGGATCTCGATCGGTCGAAGCTCGTCCAGTCGTCGTCCGTCGATCCGCCGCCCTTCCGGATCGAGCAGGACCGGGACCTCCTTCGCTCCTACGCTTCCCATGGTGTTCGAACTCCTTGAACTGTCAATCGTCCGGGAGCGTCCCGGACCCCGCCTCGTTGCCCTCCGTCTCGGAGAGCTCGGGGGGCTCGTCCTCGTCCGCGGCGGCGCGCCGCGGCGCCGCGACCGGCGCCTCCTCCCCCGGAGTGGGGGTGGTCGCGAGCAGGAACCGCTCGACCCGGTCGGTGAGACCGGCTCGGGGACCGTTCTGCTCGATCATCTCGAGCACCTCGCGGACCCTCCGGATCGCGTCGGGACTTCCCCCGATCCAGACCCGGCCGTTCTGGCCGATGACGACCTCGGCGGTCGTGTGGCGCGTGATCGTGCCGATCATCGACCCGCCCCGTCCGACGAGCCGGGGGACCCGCGCCGGGGAGATGCGGGCGATCGTGCCGCCCTCGAGCTTCCCGAGGCCCTCGCCCTGCATCGTGACCCCGATCCGGCCGGTCGCGTCGAGGTTCTCGACGCGGACGACGACCGCGTCCCCGACCTTGAGGTAGCGGTCGGTCTCGCCGACGTCGATCTTCCAGGGCGTGCCGGTCATGTGGAGCGGCGCCCAGCGCGGGGCGCCGATGTCGAGGAGCCAGAAGGTGCTCTGGACGTCCGTGACGGTCCCGACGACGAGGTCGCCCGACTTCGGAAGGTACCGGCCCGAGAGCGGAACGACCTGGACGAACGGCGGCCGGGGCTGGAAGAGCCCGAGCTGGCTCGCGTAGACCTTCCCGCCGACGCGGTAGGTGCCGGGCCCGGGTTTCAGGCCCCGGCTCGGAAGCTCCTCTCCGGGAAGAACTAGTACGCGATCCCCGGAGGGATGCGAGGCGGGAGCCTCGCGGCCACCCGTAGGGCGGCCCGGACGATGACCTCGTGGCATTTTGCGTGCTGCACCGGCGCGCTCGACCGGAGGGCCCTATTTAACCAAAGCGGTCTCGGCGGCGCCCTTCGTGCGCGCGTTGAGCTTCTCGTAAAGCTCGGTCTGCACGCCCGCCGGGATCTCGACGATCGCGTGCCACGAGCCGTCGGACATCCAGTTCTCCTCGAGCAGCCGCCCGAGGCCCTTCACCTCGCCAATGACGCGCGGGTAGTGCTGCGCGGGGACGCGGATCTTCACCTTCACGACGTCGAGCCGGATCGGGAGGAGCGGGCGGAGCTTCGCGAGCACCTCCTGGACCTGCGCGTCGACCGGGCGGAACGGATCGATGTGGACCTTCGCCTCCGTCATGGCGGCCTCGATCCGGGCGGGGGGATGCGGCGCCCCGGTCTGGGGGTTCATCGCGTTCCGGGCGATCGTCGCGACGATCTGTTTCCGCTTCGCCTCCTGGAGGCGGTGCCGCTGCTCGGTCGTGACCTGCACCTCGCCGTGGAGGACGATCTGCTTCGCGATCTCCGCGAGGTTGCGGGTCTTGAACGTCCGCTCGAGGTGCTCTTCCGAGATCTTGTCGCCCTTCTTCGCGTCCTTGAAGACCTGGTCGAGGGCCAGCTTGTCCGAGAGGTCGACCGGCTTGCCGTCCCGGAGGTCCTGCACGGCCTCGGGGTCGACCAGGACCTCGAAGCGCGAGCCCTGCGTCTCCCACCGCGCGATGACGGCGTCCTCGACCTTCACCATCGGAAGGTCCCGTCCCGGGCGGGCTAGCCCCGCCCGGCCCGCGGCGAGGAGGAGCCCCCGGCGGGTGGAAGGCGCGCGACGTACTTCTGGATCTCGTCGGACGCGAGGCGGCTCATCCCCTCACCGACCTGGACGGTGCAGACCTCGACCTGGGCGAGCGTCCCGTTCTCCTCGAGCCCCGCGCGCAGCCCCTCGAGCGCGAGGAGGATCGCCGCGTCCCGGTCGAGGTTCGGGCGGTACTTCTGCTCGAAGAGCTCCATGACAGGTCCCTTGTTGCCGCCCGTGCTGGCCGCGCGGAAGCTCGTGAGCGAGCCGCTCGGCTCGGTCTCGAACAGGTGGACGCCGCCGTCGTCGTACCCTCCGACGAGGAGCGCGGTGCCGAACGGTCGGACGCCGCCGAACTGGGTGTACTGCTGCTTGTAGTCGCAGATGCGCCGGACGAGCATCTCGACGCTCATCGGCTCGGCGTAAGTGACGCGGTGGATCTGCGCCGCGAGGCGCGCGTAGTCGACGAGCACGCGCGCGTCGGCGACGAGTCCCGCGGTCGCGCAGCCGATGTTCTCGTCGATCTGGTGGATCTTCTCGAGGCTCGCGGCCTCGGCCAGGCGCGGGTTCGGGATCCTCCGGTCGGCGATCAGCACGACGCCGTCCTGGTAGACGACGCCGGCGGTGGTCGCCCCGCGGCGCACCGCCTCGCGCGCGTACTCGACCTGGAAGAGCCGGCCGTCCGGGGAGAAGACGGTGATCGCCCGGTCGTAGGCCATCTGGCCCGGTTGCATCTCCATCGGTACGGGACCCGGGCGGGCCACCGAGGCCCCCCTTATAACGCCCGCGCGCGCGGTAACGCTCCCTCCACTCGCTGGCGCCCGCTCGGGAGCTCTCTCGCGCGGACCGCGCGACAACCGTAAGAGCGCCGTGCGGCCGTCGTCCTCCGTGCCCGACCCGACCGAGCCCGCGACCGGCTCCGCCTCGCGCCTCGCGCGCTCGAGCTCGGCGTACCTGCGGAGCGCCGCGGGCCAGCCGATCGCGTGGTACCCGTGGGGACGCGAGCCGTTCGACCTCGCCCGCCGCACGAACCGACCGATCGTCCTCGACATCGGCGCGTCGTGGTGCCACTGGTGCCACGTGATGGACGAGGGGACGTACGCCGACGTCGAGGTGACGCGGCTCCTCGCGGAGCACTTCGTCGCGGTCAAGGTTGACCGGGACGAGCACCCCGAGGTCGACCGCCGCTACCAGCGCCAAGTGGGAGCCCTCTCGGGCGAGGGGGGCTGGCCGCTCACCGCGTTCCTCACCCCCGACGGGGACGTCTTCCTCGGTGGGACGTACTTCCCCCCCACCGACGGCCACGGCCGGCCGGGGTTCCGCCGCGTGCTCGCGGAGGTCGCCCGCCTCTGGCGTGACGAGCCGGTGCGGGTGCGCGAGAACGCGACCGCGGTCCAGGACGCGCTCGTCCGCATGGCCGGGCGGCCCTCCGACGCCCGGCCAGGGTCGGACCTCGCCCCGTTCGTCGACGGCGTGCTCGGGGAGCTCGAGGCGAGCTTCGATCCGCTCCACGGGGGGTTCGGCGGGGCGCCGAAGTTCCCCCATCCGAGCGCGGTCGCCCTCCTCCTCTGGGACGAGCAGCGTGCGGCCCGGCCGTCGAGCGGCGAAAGGGCGCTCGAGACGCTCGGCCGGATGGCCGACGGAGGGATCTACGACCAGCTCGGCGGAGGCTTCCACCGCTACTCGGTCGACGAGGGCTGGCGCGTCCCGCACTTCGAGAAGATGGGGATCGACAACGCGGAGCTCCTCCTCGCGTACATCGAAGGGTTCCGTCGCTCGGAGGACCCCCGGTTCGCGGAGGTGGTGCGGGGGACGGTCGGCTGGTGCGAGGAGGTCCTCGGCGATCGCGGGGGAGGCTGGGGGGCGAGCCAGGACGCCGACAACGCGCCCGGCGACGACGGCAGCTACTTCACCTGGAGCCGGGCCGAGCTCCGGGCCGAGCTGGAGCCCGAGGAGTACCGGCTCATCGCTCGTGCGTTCGGCGTCGGCACCGAGGCCCGGATGCCCCACGACCCTGAGCGGAACGTCCTCTTCTGGATGCTCCCGATTCGCGAGGCGGTGAGCGGGCTCGAACTCGCCCGGCCCCCCGAGGAGGTCTTCCGCACGGCCGTGGCGAAGCTCCGTACGGCCCGCGCCCGCCGGCCGACCCCGATCGTCGACCCGGCGCTCTACGCCTCGATCAACGGGCGGCTCGTCGGTTCGTTCGCGCTCGCGGCCGTGACGTTCGGGGAGCCCACGTGGCTCGACGCCGCGAGCCGGGCCGCCGACCGGTGGCTGCGCGACGGCTACGAGCCGACCCGGGGCGTCGCGCACCGGCTCGGCGCGGACGGGCCGAGCGGGTTCGGTCTCCTCGACGACCAGGTCGCGTTCGCCCGGGGGCTCCTCGAGGTCGCGATCGCGCGGGCCGAGCCCCGGTACCTGAACGCCGCGCGCGAGCTCCTCGAGCTCCTCCCGCGCGAGTTCGCCGGGGAGGACGGGCTCCTGCGGGACGTCGCCCCCCGCCTCTACGACGGACCCGACGTGGGCGGGGCGCTCCGGCCGGCGTACCCGCTCGAGGACAGCCCCCACCTGAGCGCGAACGCGGGAGCCGCGCTCGCGTACCTCCGCCTCGCCACCGTGCTCGGGGACGAGACGTGGACCGAGAGGGCGCGCCGCCTCCTCGGGCCGATGGCGGCGCGGATCGGAGGAGCCGGGGTC
Organism: Thermoplasmata archaeon; assembly: GCA_033854115.1. Classification (GTDB taxonomy): domain Archaea; phylum Thermoplasmatota; class Thermoplasmata; order Lutacidiplasmatales; family UBA184; genus Lutacidiplasma. The sequence continues at coordinate 119,433 of JAWOKS010000008.1, read as the reverse complement.
TTCGCCGCGGGCGCGGCGCTCGCGGCCGGGCTCGCGGAAACACCCCGCGTCCACGCGATCGTCGAGGGGTCCGGGCCTCTCGCGGAGACGCTGGCGCGCACGGCCCACCGCGCCGCGAGCGTGCACGCCGTGGTCTTCCGCGGTCGGCCTCCCGTGCCGTTCTCGCTCCCGAGCGAGCTCGTCGGCCCGGCGGGGGACGCCGAGCGCGCGCTCGTCTGTTTCGGGCACGTCTGCGCCCCGCCGGTGACGGACGTGGCTGCGCTCAGCCGGCTCTTGCGCGCGGGCCGAGCGCTTCCGGCGTAGGGAGCGGCCCGAGGTCCGTACCGTCCAGGAGGTAAGCCCGGGAGTCCCCCCGGGCGAGGAAGCGGCCGTAGAGGAACGAGCGGCCCCGTTCCGGCCGCTCCCGGTTGAGCGACTCGACCCCCGCGAGCGGGTGGAAGGCGGGGAGGACCACAAGCTCCCGCGCCGCCCCGACCGCGGGCACCTTCCGCGGGCGGGGGCGGTCGGGGGGTGTCGCGAACGTCACCCGGACCCAGCACGAGCGTTTCCCGTCCGGCTGCTCGGCGGTCGGGGCGAAGCGGAAGCCGGGATGAAGGTGGCCTGCCACGAGCGTCGGGCAGCGGAGGACCTCGTCGGACGGCCAGCGATGCCCGTGGAACACGCCGACACCGCGGCGGACGAGCCCCGTGGGCGGGTGGACCTCGACCTCCCGCGGAAGGTAGCGGACGAGCCCGACATCGTGGTTCCCGAGCACCACCTCGGCCGCGACGCCCGAGCCGAGCACGCGCGCGAAGAACCCAAAGATCCCCGCGCGGAGCCACGGAGGCACCCCGACGATGGGGTGCTTGAGGTCGCCCGCGACCACGAGGCGGCCGGCCCGCTCGGCCTCGCAGAGCGCGAGGAGGCGCTCGGCGAGCTCGCCGTTCGACGCCCCGGGCGGCCCGTCCGGCGCCTCGGGCGTGCCCGCGAGGCCGAGATGGACGTCCGCGACGACGAGCGAGCGGTCGTCGCGGAGAGGTGCGTCGAGGACGAGCGCCGCGGCGTGCGGGACCGGGCGTACTCTCGGCGACACACGAGCGCGAACCCGGACGGGGCCAAGAGCGTTCGTTCGCTTCCGAGGGCCTCCGGCGCCCTCGAGAGGCCCGGTATCCTCCTTTTATATAGTAGCGGTAGCTCGATTCCTCTTGGAGGGTGGCGATGTCCCGTCAGCGAGACCGTTGGATCGAGCGGATCCAAGAGCTCCTCGAGCGGGCCGGCTTCTACGTCGCCGCGACGACCGGCGCGCGCCCTTCGAGCTTCGACCTCGTTGCCCGGCGCGACTCGACGCTCCTCCTCGTGAAGGCGCTCAAGAACATCGACGCGCTCGACGCGGACGAGGCGACCCGGCTGCGCGAGCTCGGCCGGCTCTTTCCGGCGGTCGTGCTCGTGCTCGGCCAGCGCTCGGGGGCGGCGCCCCTCGAGGACGGGGTCGTCTACACCCGGTACGGGGTACCGATCGTGAGCGAGGTCACGCTCCAGGAGTACCTCGAGAAGGCGCTGCCCCCGTTCCTCTACGCGAGCCCGGGCGGCGTCTTCGCCCACATCGACGGCGAGCGGCTCCGCGCGCTCCGCATCGCCCGGGGGCTCTCCCTCGGCGCGCTCGCCTCGATCGCCGGGGTCTCGCGCCGCGCGATCCAGCTCTACGAGGAAGGGCAGGGCGCGGAGGCATCGGTCGTCGAGCGGATCGAGATCTCGTTCGGCGAGCCGGTCGTCCGGCCGATCCTGCTCTTCTCCGTGTCTCCGCCCCCGCCGAAGAGCCGGACCGACGAGCCCGGCGAGGCCCCCGAGGAGGCCGAGCGGCCCCCCGCGCGCACCGGCGACGCGCTGCGCGACGGCGTCTTCCGACAGCTCGACGACATGGGCCTCCAGGTGACGGTCACGGTCCACGCCCCGTTCGACGCGCTCGCCCGGGCGCGGGAGATCCTGCTCACCGGGGTCGGGAGCCTCCGGACCGCGGTCCGACGGGCCGAGATCCTCCACGGCATCGCGCGCGTCGCGGAGGGGCACGCGATGTTCGTCGTCGGCGAGCGGGTCCCCCGGGGCACGATCGCGGGCCTTCCGATCCTTCACGTCACTGAGCTGAAGCGCCACCGGGACCCGGCTGAGCTCCTCGAGGCGATCGTCGAGCGCGAGGGCGCGTGATCACCGCGACGATCGATCGCGGCCGCCTGATCCTCCTGCTCGGACCGGTCCGCGGGCTCCTCTCCGAGGCCGGAGAGGTCGCCGCCGAGCTCGAGCGGTTCGCGCCCGAGGCGATCGGCGCGGGGCTCCCGGACGAGGAGCTCCAGGGCCTCGTCACCTACTTCGTCGACGCCGCCGCCGAACCGGTCGTTCCGATCACCTCGACCGAGCTGAGCGAGGTCCGCGGGCTCACGAGGTTCGGCGAGGTCCGCGTGCCGAACCCTTCGTTCCTCGAAGCGCTCGAGTTCGGGCGCGCCCGCGGGATCCCCGTCGTCGCGCTCGACCCGAGCGAGGAGGAGACCGCGAGCCTGTTCACCGAGCACATCGGCTATCTCGAGCTCGTGCGCCGGACCGTGCGGGAGCGGCGGCTCGGCCGATCCCCCCCGGCGCCCTCGTCCGCGGACGCGTTCGCGCTCGAGTGGGACCGCACGGTCGCGGGCGGCCGCGGCTCGCGCCGGTTCGCGGAAGCGCGCGACGTCCGGCTCGCCGAGGCGACGCGGAGCCTCGCCTCCCAGCACCGGAGGACGGCCGTCCTCGTCGACCGGGAGCGGTTCGAAAGCGTCGCGAAGTTCCTCACCGCGGAAGGCGCGCCGCCCGGCTCGGCGGCGTAGGCGCGCCCGGCCGCGCTCGCTAGTCGTCCCGCTCGAGGATCCGCATCAAGGTCGTTCGCGCCGCGACGCGGAACGCGCCGAGGTCCCCCTCGTTGACGAGCATGCCGTCTGCGAGGATGAACGCGTTGCCGATGCCGAACTTGAGCTCGCGCTGGTCGCGGTCGAAGAACTCCTGGAGGTTCGCCCCGTCGTCGCTGCGTCCCCGCCGGCTCATCCGCTCGTAGCGGGTTTCGGGCGAGGAGAAGATCGCAAGGACGAAGAGGTCGCCGAACTGGTGGCGGAAGACCGTGACCTCCGCGTCCGAGCGGCAGCCGTCGACCAGCATCTTCGTCTCCGTGAGCTTCGGGAGCGCGCGCTGGGCCCAGATCGCGGGGCCGTGCCGGTCCCGCTCCTCGGCCGCGAGCCGCGAGAGCGCGGAGCCGTTCGGCGAGATCCCGCGGCGCTGCGCCTCGGCCCGGACGAGGTCCCCCATCTTGAGGGTCGCGAGGCCGATCGTGCGGGCGACGCTGACGAGCTCGTCCTTGCCGGAGCCCGGCATCCCGACCGTGACGATCAGCTTCACGAGGGATCCCCCGGGGAGCCGGTGGTCGGTGGCGGGGACGGCGGTGGGGTCGCCGGCCCGGCCCCCGGGGGCTCCCCCGCGCTCGCGTCCTGCTCGGTGAGGAGCTGGAGCCGGTCCGCTCGCTGGCGGTACTGCGCGGCCTCCTGCTCGGCGAGGCGCGCGCTCTCGTGGAGCCGGCTGACCTTCACCTCGAGCTCCGCGGCTCGCTGCGTCTTGGTCGCGGCGTGGAGCTCGAGGGTGCGGGCCCGCTGCTGGCGGTCGACGACCTTCTGCTGCAGCTTGCGGATGCGGTAGTGGAGCGCCGTGACATCGCTGCGGAGCGAGCCGCCCCCGCCGCGCGCGGTCGCCGCGTCGACGTCCCGCTGGTGCTGTTTGATCTCCTGGTCGAGGTCGGGGATCTCCCCGAGGACCTTCTGACCCTTCTCGCGCAGGAGCGCCGCGTGATGCCGCAGCCGCTCGATCCTCGTGTTGAGCCGCGCGGCCCGCTGCTCGAGGCGGGCCGCCTGGCGGTCGTGACGCGCCGCCAGCTCGCGCAGCTTGGTGACGTCCGCGTACTTGGAGCCGAGGAAGCGCGAACGTCGGGCGGACTGCAGGGTCGGCGGTCCAGCGGAACCCGCCGGGGCCGTCTGCCCTTCCGCCATCCGCCCGACGCCACGGGGCTTTCAAGATATAGCGTGTGCCCGGGCCCTCCGGGACCCGGACCCCCGCCGGACGGGGGACCGCGGTCCGAGCGAACGCTTAGATACGGGCCCCGCGGTCGGAGGGATGGCCCTCGGCCAGGAGGTTCACGGTGAAATGATGTACGACGAGCACGCCCGAGCACCGTGGACTGCCTGAGCTTCCTTCTCGGGGTGGGCTCGTCCGATTCGTTTCCCGTGGGTCGACCGGCGCGGGCCGGGTCCCCGGATGCCCAACGAAGGATACCTCGATAGCAGCGTGCACTGGAAGGTGCGGAGCGGACGGATCGGCTTCGCCGAGCCCACCTACGACGAAGTAGCGGACGCCATCCTCGACACCGGGCTCGCGACCGAGGTCGGCCGTCGCCTCGGCTCCGGCAAGGAGGCCGACGTCGTCCTCTGCCGGGACGGCCGCCGTCTCGTCGCGGTGAAGGTCTACCGGCAGTACCGGACCTCCCACCGCGGGGGCGGCGCGATCAAGCTCGAGACGATGGGCCAGCGCGCGTCGCGCGAGTTCGAGCTCCTCACCTACGCGTGGCAGGGAGGGGCTCAGGTCCCCGAGCCGGGGCGGCGCGTCGAGAACATGTTCTCGATGCGGTACCTGGGGACCGTCGAGACGGCGGCCCCGATGCTGCAGCACGCCGAACTCGACGATCCCGGGTCGTTCGTCCGCGCGACCGCGCTCGGCATCGAAGGGCTCGCCGAGGCCGGGATCGTGCACTCGGACCTCAGCCCGTTCAACATCCTCGTCGACGACGGAAGGCCGTGGTTCATCGACCTCGCCGCCGGGGTCCGGGTCGACCGCCTCGGCTGGCCCCCCTGGGTCCGGCTCGGCGAGGCCCTCGGGGCGCTCACCCGGGGGATCGCGGCGCTCAACCGGTATTTCCGGCGGTACGGCACCGAGCTCGAGCCGGGGCCGGTCCTCGAGCGGGTCCGGGCGCAGATCGATCGGTTCGGCGTCGCCTGAGCCCAGGCGGGGTCGCGCGGGGGAATCCGGCCCCCTCGCCTCCTCCCCTACGCGTCCGCCGCCGGGGTCAGGAGGCTCGCCCGCGCCGGTCGCGGGGGTTGAAGGGAGGGCGCGAGGCGCGCGACGAGCTCGCTCGAGCGAACGCGCTCCTGGGCCTTCGAGTCCCGCTGACGGAGCGTCACCGTCCCGTGGTCGGGACCTTCCTTCAGGGTCTCGCCGTCCACCGTGACGCAGTAGGGCGTCCCGGCCTCGTCCATGCGGGCGTACCGTTTCCCGATGGAGCTCGCCTCGTCGTACGCAGCGGCCACGCCGGCCGCGTCGAGCTCGTCGGCGAGGCGCTCGGCGAACGCGCGGTGCTCCTTCGGGATCAGCGGGAAGACCCCGACGGGCACGGGAGCGAGGTACGGCGGGAGCCGCCAGACCGTCCGCTCCCCGTCCTTCCCGAGGTGGACGTCCGCGAGCGCCCAGAGGTTCCGGTCGACGCCGAAGGTGAGCTCGAGGATGTGCGGGAGGAGGCGCGGCTTCGCGGTTCGGCTCACGGAGAGGTCCTTCCCCGAGCCCTCGCTGTGGCGGGTGAGGTCGTAGTCGCCCCGGTAGTGGACGGCCCCGACCTCCTTGTACCCGCCCAGGCTCTCGAGGAACAGCTCCGCGTCGAACTGGATCCGGTTGTAGAACGCCCGCTCCTTCTCCGACTTCTCGAGGAAGCGGATCCGCTCGGCCGGATAGCCGAGGACGTCGCGCAGGAACCTTAGGGTGTGCACGAGGTGCTCGACGTAGAACCCGGGGAGGCCCGAGGCGACGAGCTCGCGCGCGGGCACGACCTCGGTCGACGCTTCGCCCGCCTCGCGCCGCGCGGCCCGCAGCACCGGGACCCTCTCCTCCGCGAGGGCGCCCGCGACGGTCGGCGGCTCCTCCGGGTCGAAGAAGACCTGGAGCTCGGCCTGCGTGAACGCGCGCATGCGGAAGAGGACCTGGCGCGGCGCGATCTCGTTGCGGTAGACGCGGCCGATCACCGCGATCCCGAGCGGCAGCGCCTTCCGTCCGACGTCCCACATCCGCGGGAAGGCGAGGTAGCTCCCCTGGGCCGTCTCCGGGCGGAGGTACGCCCGCTCGTCGCCGCCGACGCCGAACGGGAGGTCGAACATGAGGTTGAACGGGCGCGGGACGCTGAGCGCGTTCGACCCACAGCTCGGGCAGCGGACCTGGTGGGCGCGGACGACCTCCTCGATCTGCGGCGGGGTGAGCCCGTCGACGCCCTGGGGCCGGACCTTCTCGAGGACGGTCTCGGCGCGGAAGGCGTTGTGGCACGCCTCGCACGTGACCTCGGGGTCGGTGAAGTTCTCGAGGTGCCCGCTCGCCCGCACGACCGCCTCCGGATGGATCTCGGCAGGATCGATCCGGTGGTAGTCGCGGGAGCTCCCCGCGAACCAGGCCGTCCAGGCATCCTCGACCCGGCGCTTGAGCGCCGTCCCGAGCGGCCCGTAGTCGTAGAGCCCCTGCGCCCCTCCGTAGATTTCGGCGGACGGCCAGAGGACCCCGCGCCGCCGGAGCAGCGCGTAGAGCTCGTCGATCTTCATCGGCGCCGGTGCCCGGGGCCGGGCCCGGCCCGAACGATAAGGTGTTCGGTCGTGCGGGTGACGATCTGGTACGCCGGGTCGTCCGGAGGGAGCCGGACGATCAACGGCCGCGCGGGTCCCCCGGCCTCGACCCGGGCCGCCGCCCCCTCGCCGAGCCAGACCCACGGCTCGACGAGCGCCGCCCGGGCGAGGAACCCCGCGGACGCCGGCCGACCGACAAGCCGGCTCGCGTCGTAAGCGAACTGGAGCTCGGCCCAGATCGACGGCGCGTGGAACATCGCGTTGTCCGTCCCGAGAAGGACGCGAAGGCCGAGGCGCTCCATCGCCGCGAGGTCGGGAAGCCGCCCGAAGAGCGCGTTCGACCGCGGACAGACCGCGACCGCCACGTCCTCGCTCCGCACCGCCGCGAGGTCGTCGACGGTCGCCTTGGCGAGGTGGACGAGCAGGTCCGGGCGGGGGTCGAGGTAGCTCTCGGGCCGCTCCCGCGCCGCCTCGCTCGCGTGAAGGGCGAACCGCCGGCCCTTGAGGCGGCAGGCCCGGGCCACGGCGACGCGCGTCGCCTCGCTCTCGTCCCGCGCGCTCGAGAGGCCGATCCCGTCCGCGACGTCGAGGAGGCGCTCGAGCTCCGCCGGCTCCACCGGGCGCGCGACGGGGCGGCCGAAGAGGAGCCCGCGCACGGGCACGCCGCGTGCGGCGTCGCGGAAGAGCTCGATCCCGGCGGTTCCCTCCTCGCGGAAGTCGAACGTCGCGGCAAGGCCCTCGCGCGCCATCCGCCTCAGGGCGGCTCGGATCGCCGCGACCTTGCGACGGCGCGGCACCTCGGCGAGGAGGCGGAACTTGTAGCCGTGGGGCGGCGCGACGAGCTCCTCGACGGGTCCGGCCGGAGGCTCCCGCACCGACGCCGCGTCCCCGAGGTGGGTATGCGCGTTCACGGGGGCGGGGACGACGATCCCCCGCACCTTGCGCAGCCGCCCGCGCGTCGAGTCGGTGCCGGGCAGTCCGACCTCCTCGATCGCGCCCTCGCGGAACCGGACGTACGCGGGGCGTGGTCCGTCGATATCGAGCACCGCCCCCTCGACCAGCATGGTCCGCTAACGGGCGCGCAGGCCGCGGAGCATTAAGCCCGTCCGGGCCGCCCCACCGCACCGCTAATCCTATCGGCCGCTGGGGAGGATACCGCGGGCATGCCTTCGGAGGGGGTGCGACGCGATCTGCTCGTCGCCGGCCACGTCAACGTCGACCGGTTCCTTAGGGTGGACCGGTTCCCCCCGCGCGATCGCACGGTCCCGGTCACCTCGGAGGAGGAACGGCTGGGAGGGACCGCGGCGAACCTCGCCCGCGTGGCGAGCCGGCTCGGGGTCCGCACCGGGCTCTGGGCGCGGATCGGGCCCGGGTTCCCGGCCCGGTGGAGGTCGCGGATGGCGGGCGAAGGGATCGACCTGCGCGGCCTCGTCACGGTCCCGGGGCTTCCGACCCCCACGTGCACCATCGTCGAGGACCGTGACGGCACGAGCCGCACGCTGATCCAGCAGGGTCCGATGGCCCGCGCACGGGATGCCCCGCTGCCGGGCCGCTGGTGGCAGACCTACCGCTGGCTGCACCTCGCGACCGGGGACCCCGAGCACTACACCCGCCTCGCCGCGGCGGCGCGCGCGGCGGGGCTCAAGGTGAGCGTCGACCCGGCCCAGGAGATATTCTACCGCTGGGACCGCCGGCGCTTCCGCGCGGTGGTCGGCCTCGCGGAGATCCTCTTCGGGAACCGGCTCGAGATCGCCCAGGCTGCCCGCTGGGCGGGGACCGACGGGCTCCGCGGCCTCCTCGCGAGCGTGCCGCTCGTCGTGCGGACCGAGGGAACGCGCGGCGCGACCGCCTACTACCGCGGGGGCGAGGACCACGTCGCCGCGGCTGCCGTGCCGCGGGGCCGTTCCGCGGTCGGAGCCGGGGACGCGTTCCGCGGAGGCTTTTACGCCGCGTGGTTCGGCGGAGAGCCGACGGACGTCTGCCTCGCGTCGGGGAACCGCGCCGCGCGCGCGTGGATGGTCCGCTCCGTCGGAAGGTGAGGTCGGGAACGTGGAGCTCCATCCGTTCGGCAAGCTCACGCCCGCGCTCGTCGCACGCCGGCGGCTCCTCGCCGCCGTCCGCCCGATCGAGCGGGTCGAACGCGTCCCGCTCGCGGCCGCGCTTGGGCGGATCTCCGCGGAGACCGTGCGCGCTCCCCGACCGGTCCCCGCGTTCGCCCGGGCGACGTGGGACGGCTACGCAGTGCGGAGCCGCGACGTCCGGTCGGCCCGAACCGAGCAGCCGACGACGCTCGCCGTGCTCGGCGAGGTGTTCGCGGAGGGCGGGTTCCGGGGACGGGTGCGCGCGGGCGGGGCCGTCGCGGTCGCGACCGGAGGGGCGCTGCCGCCGGGCTCGGACGCGGTCGTGGTCTTCGAGGAGGTGGAGCGGCGCGACGGCGCCATCGTGGTCCGCTCGCCCGTCGCCGCGGGAGACCGGATCGCCCCGGCCGGGGACGACTTCCGGCAGGGGGAGGTCCTCGCGCGCCGCTACGAGCGGCTCACGACGGCGGCGCTCGGGGCACTCGCCTCGAGCGGCCGGGCGCGGGTCGCGGTCTACGCACGGCCGAAAGTGACGATCCTGCCCAACGGCAACGAGCTCGCGTCGCCCGGCGCCCCCGCGCGGGTGGGGGCGGTCTTCGAGAGCAACAACGCCCCGGTCGCCGCCGTGGTCGCGGCCGCCGGAGGCGAACCGTGCCCGCTCCCTCCGGTCCGTGACGACCCGACGGCGATCGAGCGGGCGCTGCGACGCGCGCTCGCCGCGTCGGACCTGGTCCTCGCCACCGGCGGGAGCTCGGTCGGAGAGCGCGACCACCTTCCGCGCCTCTTCCCCCACCTCGGCCGTCTCCTCTTCCACGGGGTCGCCGTGCGACCGGGGAAGCCGACGCTCGCCGCGCACGCGGGCCGGAAGCTCCTCGTGGGCCTCCCCGGCCACCCCACCTCCTGCCTTCTCGACCTCTACTGGCTCGTGCTCCCCGCGCTACGAAAGCTCGCGCGCCAGCCCGGTCCCGGCTGGTCGGTCCGATCCGCCCGTCTCCGCGGCCCGGCGGCCTCGCTCTCCCCGGGACTGGCCACCGTCCTGCCGCTCCGGTGGGAGGCGGGGGAGGTGCGCTCGACGTTCCGAAGGTCGTCCGCGATCTCGAGCCTCCGGGAAGCGGGGGCGTTCGCCCTCCTCCCTCCCGGCCCTTCCCGGGTCCGCGCGGGGAGCCGTCTCGAGGTCTGCGTGCTCGACCCACCGCTCGGCCCCGGCGCAGCCTGAGACCCCGCGGGCCCGGCCCCGGCGGGCGCGCCCTGTCGGGCGGCCCCTCCTCGCCGCCCCGGGTGAAGGCGTTAAGTCCGGCGCCGGCTCCTGCTCCTGTGGGTCGGAGCGGCCTGCCCATCGCCATCCTCGCGATCGAGGGGACGAACTGCGACCGGGAGCTCGTGGTCGCCCTCGACCACCTGGGCGCGCGGCCCGAAGTCGTGCACCTCAAGCAGTTCCTTCCCGGCGAGGTCGAGCCGGGCGCGCGCCGCCGTCTCAGCGACTACGCGGTGTTGTTCCTTCCCGGAGGGTTCTCGGCCGGCGACTACGTGCGGGCCGGCGCGATCCTCGCCGCGCGCACTCGCGCCGCGATCGGCCCCGAGCTCGAGGAGTTCGTCCGGTCCGGCCGGATCGTGGCGGGCATCTGCAACGGCTTCCAGGTCGCGATCGAGCTCGGGCTCCTGCCCGGGCGCCCGGGGGGCCGCCTCGGCCCCGCCGAGGCCGCGCTGATCGGCAACGCGTCGGGCCGCTTCGAGTGCCGGCCGACGTTCGTCGCGTGGACGGGAGGACGTTTCCCTCCGCTCGACGGCGTACCGGCGGGCACGCGCTACCTCTTCCCCTCCGCCCACGGTGAGGGCAAGCTCGAGCTCGCCGGCGGCTCCGTCCGCCGACGCGAGCTCGAGAGCTCGGGCCAGATCCTTTTCCGATGGGTCGCGCCGGACGGCGGGCCCGCGAGCTACCCGTGGAACCCGAACGGCTCGGAAGGCGACGTCGCCGGGCTCACGAACCCGGAGGGGAACGTCTTCGGCTTGATGCCTCACCCCGAGCGCTCGTTCTTCCGCTGGCAGGCCCCGGACTGGACCCGCGGGGGATCGCCCGAAGGGTTCGGCGATGGCCACGCCTTCCTCGATCGGGTCGTCCGGTTCGCCGAACGACGCGCCTAGAACGCCGAACGTCGGTGCGGGCCGGCCGGAGCTCCCAGACCTCGAGCGTCTCGCCCTCGAGCGGACGGCGCCCGACGACCCGGACCCGGCCGCCCCGCCGCTCCCATCCCGATCGGATCCTCCCCCTCGACCGGGGGTCCTGGACGGACGAGACGACCACGAAACCGGCCCCGCCGCTCCGGAGGTGGGCACGAAGGGTCCTCACGATGCGTGCGAGCACCCGGCAGCCGTCGCGTCCCCCATCGAGCGCGAGGTTGGTCCACGGGTCCCGGTCGCGCTGGGCCGCCGAGGTCGGTAGGTACGGCGGGTTCGCGAGGATCCGGTCGAACCGGCCGAGCCCCCGGGCGAGGTTGGTCCGCACGAGAGCGACCTCGAGCCCCTCGCGTTCCGCCCGGGCCCGGGCCTCGCGCAGCGCGAACAGGTTGCGGTCGGTCGCGACGACCGTGCGCGCTCCCGCGCGGACCGCGGCGAACGCGACCGTGCCCGGCCCCGTGCCAAGCTCCAGCACGTCGAGCCCGGTGCACCTTCGCACGAAACGGAGGAGGAGCTCGGTGTCCTCACGGGGAGGATAGGTGCGGCTGCGGACCTCGGGCCGACGCTCGGCCGGTGCGAGAGTCGCCGGTCCGGTCATGCGACGGAGGAGGGCTCTTAACTCCGCGGCGCCTAAAGAAGACCGTCCGCAAAGTCAGAACCTGTGCCGCGCACTCTCTCCGCACCGGTCAAGATCGGGATCACGGGCATGCCCGGTTCCGGCAAGACCCAGACCCTGCTCCGCATCATCCAGCTCCTCGAGGAGGAAGGCGTCCGCGTCGGGGGCATGGTCACCGAGCCGATCGTCGAGCGGGAGCGGCGCGCGGGCTTCCAGATCACCAACTGGATGACGAAGGAGCACGAGGTCTTCGCCCACGAGGGGCTCAAGTCGCGGATCCACGCCGGGCGCTACGGCGTGAACCTCGAGGCGCTCGAGGGGCTCGGCACGCGGGCCCTCGCCGAGGCGCGGGAGTCGGCCGACGTGATCGTGATCGACGAGGTCGGCAAGATGGAGGTCGAGAGCGAGCCGTTCACCCAGAGCGTGATCGACACGCTCGACGCCCAGAAGTCGATCGTGATGACGCTCCACAAGAAGTCGAGGAACCCTCTCCTCCAGGACATCCGCCGGAGGGACGAACTACGCCTGCTCGAGGTGACGCCGGTCAACAAGAACCTCCTCGCGTTCAAGATCGTCCGCCTCATCACCGGGCGGGCCCACTGACCGTCGTCCGGCTCCGGGAAGGCGCGACCGGGTTCTTCGGACCTGCGGTCGCTCCCGGTCGCGGACCCCGGGCCCGGGCCGAGCCGTTCTACAATCCAGCGATGGCGCTCGACCGCGACCTCGGGGTCGCGTTCGTCCGCGCCGTCCGCGAGGCGGGCCGCGGGCCCGGGGACGGCTGGGAGGTCACGGCGTCGACCGGCGTCCGCGGGCTGCGCCTCGTCCACGAAGCGAGGGGCTTCCGCTCGTTCCTGTTCACCGAGACGAACCGGACCACCTTCGAGGTCCTCGCCCGCAACGTCGCCGAGGTCCCGGCGGCGTCCGCGCGGCTCGCCGACGGAGCGGAGCTCCCCCCGCCGGGGTCGTTCGACTACGTCGACGTCGACCCATACGGCTCCCCCCTCCGGTTCCTCCGGGCCGCGCTCGCCGCCGTCCGCACCGAGGGGATCCTCGCCGTCAGCGCGACCGACCTTCCGGTCCTCGCCGGGGCCCAGCCCGAAGCTGCCCGGCGCCGCTACGGGGCCGAGCCCGTCCATGGCCGGCTCGGACCCGAGGGCGCGCTCCGCATCCTCCTCATGGTCCTCGCGCGGGAGGCGAGGAGCGGAGCGAGGACGGTCCGGCCCCTCCTCGCCTACGTCGGGGGCCACCACGTGCGCGCGTACGTCCGTCTGGTCGATCCTCCCGTCGGTCCTGACCCGGTCGGGACGATCGCGTCCGACTCCTGGGACGGGCCCCCGCTCGGGGCCCGCGGACCGGCGGGACCGCTCTGGACGGGCCCCATCGTCGACCCCGAGATCGCGAGCCGGCTCGCCGTGCCCCCCACGGCCGCCCACCCGAGAGATCTCGCCGTCCTCCTCGAGCGGCTGCGGGAGGATGCCGCGATCGTGCGGCCGTTCTACTACGAGCCGAACGTGCTCGCTTCCCGCCTCGCGCTCGCGCGGCCGCCGCCCGTGGACGCGCTGGTCGAGGAGCTGGGCGCCCGGGGCTACCGCGCCGGCCGGACCCACGTGCGGCCCGAAGGGGTCCGGACCGACGCGCCCCGCTCGGCGGTCGAGGACGCGGCGCGCGCCCTCGTCCCGACCGGCTAGTCCCAGAACGCCCGGGTGCGGGCGTACGACCGCTCGGCCCGGAGCAGCTCAGTAAGGAACGCCTCGTCGCTGCGATAGGACCGCGTGAGGAGGCGACGCGCGGTCTCGGGGCCGACGCCCCGGGCCGCGAGCGCGAGCAGGGCGCGTTCGCCGAAATGGGCGACCAGCTCCGCGGTCGTGTAGCCCGCGCGGACGAGGGCCTCGGCCTCGGGGGGGAGCGGCTTCGGCCCGCGGGCCGGCGTCCGCGCGGACGGGCGACGCCCCTTCCACTTCGACTTCGCGTAGCGGGCGAGCCGCTCGATCTCGGCCTCCCGGCGGGGGGAGAGGACCGCCGAGAGGGCTCCGCGGCAGAGCAGGCAGCGGCTCCCGCCCTCAGCCTGGTACCGCGCGGGGGTGGTCGTCCGCGTGAACCCGCAGCGCAGGCAGACGAGGACGAGCGGCTCCTTCGCCAGACGCTCGCGGATCGCCCGGAGGAGGGTCGGCGGAGGGGTGTCCGGGACGGCCCGCCAGCGCAGGCGCTCGAGCGGGGCATCGTTGAACGGCGTGCGTGCGGTCGCGACGACCTCGATCGAGCCCGCCCGGACCCGCTCGAGGACCTCGCGCCCGTGGGCGAGGTCGTAGCGGTCGTGGAGGGTCTTGTCGAGGACCTCCTCGCCGAGCGGGGTCGCCCGGCTCTCCACGAGGAGCGGCTCGAGGGTCCTGAGGTCGCGCGGGTCGGCCGACGACGGCAGGACCCCGAGCTTCCGCGCGACGTTGAGGAAGACCCAGCGGTAGTCGAGCCCGGAGGGGACGAGCCGCTCCACGAGCGGCTCGAGCGAAGCGGGCTCGACCGCGAAGGCGTCCACGAGCGCGGCCGGGTCGACCGCGATCGGGAGCTCGAGGACGAACCAGGTCGGCTCGACGGCTGCGATCTCGACGCGCGCGCCGAGCCGGGCCGTGAGGAGACCGCTCACGGCGAGCGCGAGCGTCTCGTTCGTGCGGGTCCCGAAGCAGGCGCCGTAGACGGCGAGCCGACCGTTCGGGGTGACGGTCACACGGACGTCGGTCGCGAGCGCCCCTGCCGCGAGGCCGTCCTCGCGCCGGAGCTCGAGGCGCCGACGGTCCTCGGGCGGGATCGGGTAGGCGTCGAGCTCCCCGGTCCGCCGCATCCGTCCGATCTCCTGCGCCACGTCGAACGGTACGGGGAGGTCCTCGCCGGCCCACCGCGGCTCCTGGCCGAGCTCTTGGACCGCTTCGACGAGGAGCTCGCCCTCGCGGTACTCGACGACCTTCCAGGTCCGGCCGTGGAGGAGGAAGATCTCCTCCGGCTGGGCGAGGATCTGGGTGAGGACGAACCGCTCGTCGAGCGTCCCGATCACCCGGCGGGTCGCGAGGTCGCGCAGGCGGTAGGTCCGCTCGTCCGGGATCAGCGAGAGCGCGGCGTAGAACCTCCGGAGCGTACCGCGCCCGGGGTTGAGCGTCGCGCCCGCGGGGCGGACGAGCGCGAGTCCCTCCAGGTAGGCGAGGAGGTCGTCCCACTCGCGGTCCGAAAGGTCCTGGACGGGCGCGGCGGTCCGGAGCCGGGCGATGAGGCCCGCCCGGTCCACCGTCCCCTCGGCCCGGAGCTCGGCCACGATCTGCTGGGCGGCGGCCAGGCGGTTGCGGGTCCTCCACAGAACCGGCTCGATCTCGCCCGCGTCGGCCCTTCGGGCGAGGACCGCGGCCTCCTCGAGGTCGTCGTCGTCCAGCGCGAGGATCGTGCCGTGGATCGTCCGGTCCAGGCGGTGGCCGCTCCGCCCGACGCGCTGGACGAGACGGCCGACCTGGTGGGGCGAGCCGAACTGCACGACGTGGTCGATCGCCCCGATGTCGATCCCGAGCTCGAGGGAGGAGGTCGCAACGAGCCCCCGCAAGCCCCCGTCCCGGAACGCGCGCTCCGCCTCCTCCCGGACCTCCCTCGAGAGCGACCCGTGGTGCACGGCGATCGGGAGGTCGGGCGCGAGACGCTGGAGCCGGGCCGCCAGCCCCTCGGCGGTGCGTCGGGTGTTGACGAAGACGAGCGTGCTCTGGTGAGCCCGGATCTCCTCCTCGGTCGCGCGCAGGCCGAGAAGGAGCGTCGGGTCCGCGCGCAGCTGCGCGGCGAGCCCGTCGGGTAGGTCCTCCGCCCGCCCCGGCGGCCGGCGGGCCGCGAGCTCGAGCGGCCGGCGGCTCGCGGCCACGAGCACCTCGACCCGACGGGGCTCGGGCGCGAGGAAGCGGGCGACCTCGGTGGGGTTCCCGACCGTCGCCGAGAGCCCGAGGCGTCGGACCCGACGTCCGGCGAGGGCGTCGAGGCGCTCGAGCGTGAGGGCGAGCTGGGCCCCGCGGTCCGACCCGACGAGCTCGTGGACCTCGTCGACGATCACCGTGCGGGTCTCAGCGAGGCCGACCCTCAAGCGCCGCCCCACGAGGAGGAGCTGGAGGGTCTCGGGTGTGGTCAGGAGGAGGTCGGGGGGGCGCCGGGCCTGCGCGAGGCGCGCGGACGCCGGGGTGTCGCCGTGGCGGACGGCCGCCGTGAGCCCGACCTCGCGCGCGAGGGCGACCAAGCGCCGCTCGAGGTCGCGGTTGAGCGCCCGCAGGGGGGTGACGTAGAGGAGGCTCGTCGCCGGGCTCGGGTCCTTGAGCTGGCGCGAGAGGATCGGGAAGAGGGCCGCTTCGGTCTTGCCCGTGCCGGTCGGCGAGAGGAGGAGCGCGTCCGCCTCCCCGGAGAGGGCCAGGAAGGCGAGGCGCTGGATCTCGGTGGGCTCCCGGAAGCCCTGGCGCTCCGCGGCCGCCACGAGCCGCGGGTCGATCCCGGGGAACCTCGAGAGGTCGATCGCCATGCCGCCGACCCCGTCTAGGAAGGCGCTGGCCAAGACGTCTCGGGCGCTACGGAGCGCTCGGCGGCTCGAGGTCGAGCATGCGCAGGCCGAAGCTCTCCACGAGCGGGCGGCCGAACGTGCGGCCCGGGAACGTTTCGACGACCAGCTCTTGGAGCATCCCCACGGTCGCGTGGAGGAGGTGCCCGCCGACGAGCGCGTGGTCCGGCCCGGCGAGGGCGGCATGAAGGTGGATCGACGGATGCCCGTCGGCCTGGGCGATCGTCCCGTGGAGCCCCACGACCTCGTGCGGGACGGTGAGCTCGCGCGCGCGGTACTGCTGGCCGTCCCAGTAACCGAGGGTGGCGCGGCGGAACATCCCGATCGCGAACGGGATCACGCCCGCCCGGATGCCCTCGCGGGCCACAAAGGTGGTGAGCGTCTCGAAGAGATCCTGGCCGTCGTCGAGGCGGAGCATCCATCGCGGGCCCTCCCGCACCGCCTGCACGGGGGCGGCAGCAGGCCCCTCCTCTTGGGTGTTGCGTCACCCCTCCCGGCAAAGGGTATGCGGCCGACCCGGCTCCTGGCTCCGGCATGCCATCCACCGAGGTCCGCGGAGACCCTCCGCTCCCGCCCGAGGCCCTCGTCGAGCGGCTCCGAGCGGGAGGCCCCGCCCTGGTCGCGCTCTCGGGCGGGGTCGACTCCTCGGCGGTCGCGAGCCTCGTGGAAGCGGCGCTCGGGCCGCGCGCGGTCGCGGTGACGGTCGCGAGCGAGGCCGTCGCGACCCGCGAGGTCGAGCGGGCCCGCACTGTCGCCCGCGCGATCGGGATCCGTCACGTGGTCGTGCACGCCAACCCTCTCGCGCGCCCGGCGTACCGGGCGAACGGTCCGGACCGCTGCTACCACTGCCGGACCGTCGAGACCGGGGCACTGCGCGAGCTCGGGGAGAGGGAGGGCGTGCGCCAGTACCTCGACGGGATCCACGTCGACGACCTCGGCGACGACCGTCCCGGGATGCGGGCGCTCGAGGAGGCGGGGTTCGTCCATCCGCTTCTCTGGGGCGGCTGGGGGAAGGTCGAAGTGCGACGGTTCGCCCGGGCGCGGTCCCTCCCGAACTGGGACCAGCCGTCGGACGCCTGCCTATCGTCCCGCGTCGCCCGGGGCGAGCCGATCAGCGCCGAGCTTCTCGAGCGGATCGATCGTGCGGAAGACGTGCTCCTCGCGGAGGGGTTCCGCCGGGTCCGGGTGCGGGTGCACGCGGGGGCCGCGCGGATCGAGGTCGACCGCGCGGAGGTCGACCGGTTCGAAGAGCCCGGTCTCCGGGAGGCGGTCACCTCGCGGCTCCGCTCCCTCGGCTTCCCCACCGTGACGATCGACCCGCGGGGCTACGCCGGACGCGACCGGCTCCCCGTCGTCCCATGACCGGGAGCCGCTCCGCGCGGGGCGCGGCCGACGAACTCCCGGGACGCTTCGAGCTCGTCACCGACCTCGTGCCGCAGGGTGACCAGCCCCAAGCGATCGAGGGGCTCGTCGAGCGGATCCGGCGGCGCGAGAAGTTCGTGACCCTGCTCGGGGTGACGGGCAGCGGCAAGACATTCACGATGGCGCACGTCGTCGAGCGTCTCCAGCGGCCCACGCTCGTCATCAGCCCGAACAAGACGCTCGCCGCCCAGCTCGTGAGCGAGTTCCGGGAGCTGTTCCCGCACAATGCGGTCGAGTACTTCGTGAGCTACTACGACTACTACCAGCCCGAGGCGTACGTCCCCCAGATCGACCTCTACATCGAGAAGGACGCCCAGATCAACGAGGAGATCGACCGCCTCCGCCACCGTGCGACCCAGGCGCTCCTCACCCGCCGGGACGTCCTCATCGTCGCCTCGGTGAGCTGCATCTACGGTCTCGGCTCGCCCGAGGACTACCGGGCCTCGGTCGTCGCGGTGCGCCGCGGCCAGGAGATCGGCCGTCAGGCACTCCTCGAGCAGCTCGTCCGGATGAAGTACAGCCGCAACGACCTCGAGCTGCGGCGGGGACGGTTCCGGGTTCGCGGTGGCACGATCGACGTGATGGGGGCCGGGGAGACCGTCCACCGGCTCGTCCTCGAGGGCACCACGCTCACCACGATCGCCGAGGTTGATCCCCTGAGCCGCGAGGAGGTCCGCGAGCTCGAGGAGCTCCTCATCTTCCCCGCGACGCACTTCCTCACGGTGGACGAGCGCCTCGCATCGATCCTCACCGAGATCGGCCGCGAGCGCGACGTGCGCGTCGCCGAGCTGCGCGCGGAGGAGAAGATCGTGGAGGCGCAGCGCCTGCGCGGCCGGGTCGACTACGACCTCGAGATGCTGCGCGAGACCGGCTACTGCTCCGGGATCGAGAACTACGCGCGCTACTTCTCCGGCCGCAAGGCGGGCGAGCCGCCGTACACGCTCCTCGACTTCTTCCCGAAGGACTTCCTCGTCTTCCTGGACGAGTCGCACGTCGGGGTCCCGCAGCTCCAGGGGATGTACAAGGGCGACCGGAGCCGCAAGGACAACCTCGTCGAGTTCGGTTGGCGCCTGCCGTCCTGCCGGGACAACCGGCCGCTCAAGTTCCCCGAGTTCCTCACGCACGTCCCGCAGGCGGTCTTCGTCTCCGCGACGCCGGGCCCGTTCGAGCGCCGGGTCTCCCGCGGGCTCGTCGAGCAGATCATCCGGCCGACGGGCCTCGTCGACCCCCCGATCGAGGTTCGCCCCCTCGCCGGCCACATCGCCGATCTCGTGAGCGAGCTCCGGGCCTGCGTCGAGCGCGGCGAGCGCGCGCTCGTGACGACGCTCACGAAGCGCACGAGCGAGGAGCTCTCCGACCACCTCGCCCGGCTCGGGCTCAAGGTCCGCTACCTCCACTCCGAGGTGGAGACCCTGAAGCGCGTCGAGATCCTGCGCGACCTCCGCCTCGGTCGCTTCGACGTGCTCGTCGGGATCAACCTCCTCCGCGAGGGGCTCGACCTCCCCGAAGTGAGCTTCGTCGCGATCCTCGACGCGGACAAGGAGGGCTATCTCCGCAGCGAGACGTCGATCATCCAGACCGCGGGCCGCGCGAGCCGGAACGCCTCCGGAAAGGTCGTGCTCTACGCCGACCGGACGACCGGCTCGATGAAGCGCGCGATCGCGGAGATGGCCCGGCGACGGGCGTCGCAGCTGGCCTATAACGAGGAGCACGGGATCGTGCCGGAGTCGGTCCGCAAGGAGGTCCGTGCCCTGCTCGCCCCCGAGGGGAGCGCCGCGGAGGGTCTCGCGGCCGACGCGCTCGGTCCGAAGGGCCGCGCGAAGCTCCCCCTGCTCCTCGCGAACCTCGAGGAGGAGATGCGGCTCGCCGCCGAACGGCTTGACTTCGAGGAGGCCGCGCGCATCCGCGACCGACTGCGCGAGCTCCGGAGGTCGGGGGAGCCCACGCGGGGCCGGGGCGAGGCGCGCGCCGCGCCGACGTAGGCGCGGGCCTCCCGCTCTTGTACCCGCCGCCTCTCGCGGGCGCGTGCCGCCGAACGCCGCCGCGCCGGGCCGACGGCGCGGTCTCGCCGCGCTGCGGAGGGGCGGGGCGGTCAGCGACCTCCTCTTCCTCTACGAGTGCGCGACGCGGGAGGTCGCGCAGCTCCGGTCGATCGCCGAGTCGCTCGGGCTCACCGTCCAGGCGGCCTCGCACACGTTCCGCGGGCTCGCTCGGCGCGGGCTCGTCGAGCTCGCGAACGGACGCTACCGCCCTACGGTCGCGGGCGTCGACTTCCTCCACAGCACGCTCACCGATGTCCAGGGCGATCTCGTCGCCCGCCTCGAGCGTCTGCACATCGTCCGGACCACGCGCGCGCTCGCCCGGGCGCCGATCGCCGCTGGGACGCCGGTCGTCCTGTCGCTCGAGGACGGCCTCCTCACGGCCCGCCCGGGCCGCGAAGGCTCGTCCCGCGGCGTCGCCCGCGCCTCGGCCCGGCGGGGGGCCCTCGTGGAGGTCGAGCGGCTCGAAGGGATCGTTCCGCTCCGCCCGGGGCCGGTCCGGGTCCTCATCGTGCCGGAGGCCTCGGTCGACGCCCCGTCGATCGTCGAGGCGCTCTCCGCGGCGCTCGAGCACCGCGAGCGGGGGCTCGTCGCCGCGCTCGGCCTCGAGGCCTACCACCTCACGGGACGGGCCGCGCCCGATCGGTCGATCGTACGCTTCGGGATCGCGAGCGCGGTGGAGGAGGCGACCCAGCTCGGGATCCCCTGCACGGTCGTCGTCCTCGACCGCGACGCTCCCCGCCTCCTTACAGGCTTCGCGACCTCACGGTCCCCCCAGATCGAGTTCGTGCCGATCGCCCGGCGCCCGGCCCGCGGCCGCTCCACCCCGCGGTAGCCGCTCGCCGAGCCAGGCGAGCACGCCGTCGAGGTCCGGGAGCTCGACCGCTCCGCCTTCGAGAAGCCGGCGGCGTTCCGCCTCCGCTTTCCCTCCGGTGTAGTCCCAGGGTCGTCCCGCGGGGAGCCCGAGAAGAGCGATCGGCTTTCGCCCGAGCCAGGTGGCGGCCCGTTCGAGGTTCGCGAGGTTCGTCGGACCGACCGGGAACGGGGCGACGACGACCGCGTCGGCCTGATCGACGAGCCGGTCGAACCTCGCGAGGGCCTCGGTCCCTATCGGGGCGAACGGGAGCTCGGCGGCGACCGGTACCCCGACCTCGTGCGCAAGCTCGGCGTCGCTGTCGAAGAGCGGCAGCACCCCCGCCGAGACCTCGTAGCCCTCGTCGACGAGCCGCCGGACGAGCGCGAGCCCGGAGCCCCCGCCCGCGATGACATGGACCCGGCCAGACCGGGGCGGACTCGGAGTCGCAGGGGCGGCGGGCGGTAGCCGGGGCAACAGGTACGGAAGCCCGGTGGCCCCGTCCCGACGCACTTCGGCCACGATCCCCCATACCCGCTCGAGCAACTCGGCCGAGAGGACGTCGGCCGGAGCGCCGTCGGCGACGAGACGCCCGTGGGACAGGACGACGATGCGGTCGGCGAAGCGCGCGGCGAGGTTGAGGTCGTGGAGCGCGACGACGACCGCGCGCGACGCGCCGTGGGCGAAGCGTCGGATCCGCTCGAGCACGTCGAGCTGGTGGCCGATGTCGAGATGGGCCGTCGGCTCGTCGAGGAGGAGGACCGGGGTCTCCTGGGCGAGGGCGCGGGCGAGCCGGGCGCGCTGGCGCTCCCCTCCGCTCAGCTCGAGGACCCCGCGGGCGGCCTCGGCGGCGAGGTCGACCTCCCCGAGCGCGGCGTTCACGGCCGCGCGGTCGAGCCGCGACGGCGCGGCCCACCGTGAGCGGTAGGCGTACCGGCCGTAGGCGACGTAGTCGCGGAGGGGCACGTTGTCCCCGGGCGGTTCCTCCTGGGGCATCCAGGCGAGCCGGAGCGCCCGTGCGCGGGCGCGGAGACCCTCGAGACTCCGCCCGTCGGAGAGCCGGACCGTCCCGCCCGCGAGCGGAGCGATCCCCGTGGCCGCGCGCAGGAGGCTCGACTTCCCCGATCCGTTCGGTCCGGCGAGAGCGACGACCTCGCCCGGGCGCACCGCGAAGGATACGGCGTGCACGGCGAGCCGGACCCCATACCGCACGTCGACCGCCTCGAAGGCGAGCCCGACCGGGGTGGTCCCGCTCACGGCGCGGCCCCCCGCCGGCGATAGAGCAGGTAGAGGAAGAACGGTCCGCCCACGAACGCGGTCGGGATGCCCACCGGCACCGTGATCGGTGGCAGGATCTCCTGAGCGACGTCCCAGGCGCCGAGCAGGAAGATCCCCCCGAAGAGCGCGGACGCCGGCAGCACCCGGCGGTAGTCGGGGCCTACCAGGCGCCGGACGACGTGGGGCGAAACGAGGCCGACGAACCCGATGACCCCGGTGAAGGCGACTGCGGCCGCGGTGAGGAGCGTCGTCACGAGGATGAGCGACCGCACGACGCGGGTCGCCTCGACCCCGACGCTCGTCGCCACCTCAGGCCCGAGCTGGAGGAGGTTGAGCTCGCGGCCGTAGAGGGCGAGGACGGTTCCGAGGGCAAGGACCGCACCGGCCATGATGCCGGCCCGGGTCCAGGTCTCCGCCTCGAGGTTCCCGAGAAGCCAGAAACTGACCTGGAGGCCGCCGGACGGATTGTAGAACAGGAGTGTCGCGAGGATCGCGGAGAAGACGGCGCTGAGCGCGACCCCGGTGAGGATCAGCGTCTCCGGGTTCCGCCAGGCGGTCCGGGCCGCTGCGTAGACGGCGAATCCGGGGACAAGCGCACCGAGGAACGCGACCAGGGGCAGCAGCGTCGCCTGGCGGGCGACGTCGATCTGGAAGGCGAAGAGGATCGCGGCGCCGGTCGCGGCACCGCTTGAGAGGCCCAGGAGGAACGGGTCGGCGAGCGGGTTACGAAAGAGCCCCTGGAGCGTCCCGCCCGAGAGTGCGAGGGCGGCCCCCGCGAACAGCGCCACGACGATCGCGGGCATGCGGGCCTGCCAGACGATCTCGGTCGCGATCCGGCAGGCGCTCGAGCCGGCGGCGTACGGTCCGCACGGCGAACCGACCGCTCCTCCCGAGAGCTGGTGAAGAAGGATCGGACCCACAACGGAAGGTGGGATCCAGACCGCGCCGATGAGGGCCGAGACGCCAAGCAGGGCAAGGACGCCCGAGGCGAGAAGCCCGACGCCGAGGGCGAGGCGCGCTCGTCGGCCGAGCGCGGGCCGGCTCGGCCGCTCGGGTCCCATCGCCCGCCTACGGCGGAGCGCCCCCGGGGGCGGGGACGAGGTCCGGGTGGAGGTCGTGGAGCAACCAGGGAAGCGCGAGGATCATGGTCGCGTCCGCCTCGGTGAGGACGCTCACATCGATCGGGATCTTGGTGCCGTTCAGCTGGCTCCAGTACGGGGCGTGGGAGGTCCAGTATCCCGGCGTCTCGCCGCTCACCACGTAAGGGTCGTTCCAGCTCGTGCCGTAGAGGATGAACTGCGGCTGGGCCGCGAGGACGTAGGAGGCGTTCATCCCACCGTAAACGAGCGGGAAGCCCGAGGAGATGCTCGAGCCGCCCGCGAGGTCGATGAGGGATTGGCCGAACGCTCCGGGACCGTACGTGTAGTAGGAGCCGTTGTCGAAGTAGTAGGTCAGGAGGACCGAGGGGATCGGCACCGCGTTGTCGGAGAAGTTCGCGGAGAGCGTAGTGGCGTTGTAGAGGGTCAGCTGGAGCGCTCCCTCGAGGGCCGTCGCTCGGGCCGCCTCGGAGGGGAACAGCTGGGCGAGGAGCGCGACATCGCCCACCACGCCGCTCAGGGTTGACGGCGCGAGGATCACGACCGGGAGGTGGTACGTGGCGCTCAGCGTGGCGGCATCGCTCGCCGAGGTGATCGTCGAGGCGAGCACGAGATCGGGGTCGAGGACGGCGACCCCTTCCGTGTCGAGGGTAGGGAAGTCGGCGATGCACAGCGCGGCCGAAAGGTTCCAGAGGCTCGTCTGGTTCGGCGTGTACTCGTTCGCCATTCCGCCCGCGATGCCCGGGGTGCAGCCCACGCCGACGACCCGGTCGCGAAGCCCGAGCCGGTAGACGAGGTCCATCACGTTTGGGGCGAGGACGACCACGCGCTGCGCGTCGAGGGGCGCCGCGACGGTGCGGCCCGTGTCGTCGACGACGGTCGTGCCGGTCGTCGCGGGGGGCGTCCTGACCTCGAGGAAGACCGCCGTGGCGACGGTGGCGAGTCCGGCCGTGACGAGGACCACGGCTCCGAGGACGGCGAGGGACACGCCACCTCGGGGCGTAGGGAGGCTATTCAATGTCATTAGACTCGAGTCAAACAGACTTGAACATAAGGCTTCGGACCCCGGAGCCCGGCCGCTCCGCCCGGCGCGGGTCCGGGGGGCAAAGACTATCCGCCCCGAGACTCCCCGAGACGGGGGAGGGAGCATAGGCTAATCTGGCAGACCAGCGGGCTCCAGTCTGGTGATCGAACGGTCGCCAGGGATCAACGGGTCTGCGGAGGGATGCGTCGCATCCCCATGACGAAAGACTGGAGCGCGCGGAGAGACCCGCATATCGGGGTTCAAATCCCCGTGCTCCCACCTCTCTCCTGTCCCGCGACGTAGACCTTGCCGGAGCGGCCCTCGCAAAGCGCGTCGCCACCCGCTCGCGCGACGCGGTCCAGCCCGAGGCTTATCTCAGGGCGCGCGTTCCGCGGGGACGAACGCCGGTCGATGCTCGAGGGCGCTGCTCCGCTCAACGTCCGCCTCTACGCTCGTGACCTCGCGGCCACGCGGCGGTTCTACGCCACGGTCCTCGGCCTGCCGCTCTGGCACGAGGAACCGGACGAAGTTCTCCACTTCGGCGTGGGCGGTACCGTGCTCTCGATCCACCGCGCCGATTCCGAGGACCTTCCGCCGCGCGGTGTCGGAATCGCCTTCACGGTACGGTCCGGCCTCGACGATCTCTGTGCCACGCTCGACCGCGCGGGGATCGTCTTCGAGCTCCCGGTCGCTGAGCGCCCGTTCGGTCGATCGGCGATGTTCCGCGACCCCGACGGCTACGAGCTCTGGATCTGTCAACCGTCCGCGACGGAGACCCAGTTCCAGCGGTGGCGGCTCGAGGACCGGGACCGGTCCCGCCGTCGCCCGGTCCAACGGCGCGCGAAGCCGCGGCCCCATCAACGCGCCCCCGCCTCGCATCGTGAACGGCACCCCGAAGGCTGAGCGTGGGCGAGCGGCCGTAGGACGGGCCGGCGAGGGGGCCTTGGGGCACGAGGGGTCCGGGCGCCGTCCGCTCGCCGCGACGAGGGTCCGCCCTCACCGGCGGGGATAAGAGCCCCGGCCCCTGCCCCCTACTTGTGGACCGGCCACCGAGCGCCTCCGCTCCGGGTGCCGGCGTGCCGGCCGTCCCGCAGCCGGCCCACTCCCTCCCGCTCAGCTCGAGCGTGGTGTTCGCCGTCAGCCTCGTCGTCCAGTTGGTCGGCCTCGTCGGGACGATCTTCCTCTACAAGCACTTCCTCGGCTCCTCGGGCGCTGCCCTCATCGGGACCGCGCAGTTCTTCCTGCTGATCGCCTCATCGATCAGCAACATCGGAAGCCTCCGCCTCGAGGCGGCCTACACGTTCTTCCTCGCGCGGGGGAAACCCCCCGAGGAGAACACCGCGACCTACTTCGTCCTCCGCACGGCGATGGTCGCGAGCGCGGGCCTGATCCTGTTCGTGATCGCGCCGCTCTCCATCGGCGGCGTGCACATCGTCCAGGGATCGGCCGACTTCGTCTCGTTCGGGCTCTTCATGGCGATGCCGCTCCTCTGGTCGGTCTCGACCGTCTACAACCAGCTCTACGTGGGGCTCGGCAACTCCTTGCGGGCCCAGCTCCCCTCCCTCGTCGAGGTCTTCGTACGCCTGCCGGCGCTCGTCTGGGTGGCCTACAACGTCGCGCCCGGCTCCGCGGTCGAGGGGATCACGATCGCCTACGCTCTCGGGGCGGCCGCGTCGGCCGCGTTCAGCTTCCCGCAGGTCCTGCCGCGGCTCGCGGCCGGCTGGAAGCGGGCGGAGGCGACCGCGCTCTTCCGCTTCGCCTGGCCCCTGATGGGGAGCCTCGTGCTCACCTACTTCGTCACGAACATGGTCCCGCTCATCGTCAATGCGGGGCTCGGCCACGCGGACCTCTCGATCTTCCTGGCCGCCAACGGCTGGCGCGTGCTCGTCCTCTCCCTCCCGCTCGCGGTCACGACCCCGCTCTTCCCGTACCTCGCGGGCCTCCACCGCCAGGCCAGGTACGAAGACCTCCGGCGGGGGACGTGGCAGGCGCTGCGGTACGCCTCGATGCTGCTCGTGCCCGGCGTCGTCGCGCTCGTGACCTACCGCCACACGTTCCTCGACGTGTTCATGAACCAGACGTACGCGAACGCGGGCGCGGTCCCGCTCGCGATCCTCGTCGCGGGGGCGCTCCCGCTCGCGCTGAGCCAGATCATCCAGACGAGCATCAACGCGATCGGCCGACGCCGGCTCGAGCTCTACATCTCGAGCACGCAGGTGGCGGTCCTCCTGTTCGCCGTGTTCGTCCTCATGCCGCCGTGGGGGGTCGTCCGACCGTTCCCGGGCGCGAGCGGCGGGCTGATCGCGGCCGCCGTCGCGGTCCTGCTCTCCTCGTGCGTCGCGCTCGTCCTCAACACCTACTTCATGGAGACCCTGATCCGGGTGCACATCGACCCGCTCTCGATCGGGAGGATCACCCTCAGCGCTGCCGGCTCGTTCGCCTCCCTCTCCCTCCTCAACCGGACCGTCTTCTTCCCGGTCGTCTCGGGGATCCAACTGCTCGCGGCCGTGTTCGTCGGCTTCGTGGTCTACTTCCTCCTGCTCGCGGCCGTCGGGGAGCTCGCGAAGAGCGACGTGGGGCGGATCGGGCTCGCCATCGGGCTTCCCGCCGGGCTCGTGGGGTTCTTCCGCCGGTTCTGCTGGAAGAAGGAGTCGCCCGAACTGCCCCCAGTCGACCTCGCACGGGCCCGGGGCCTCGCCGCGACCGAGCTTCCCGAGCCGTTCTCGGGCACCACCGAGCTCCCGCAGCCGAACGGGGACGTGCCGACGGGCGAGGAAGAGGGCGCGGAACCGTCTCTCCCGCGGACACGGTAGGCGCCCGGGGACCTCCCGGCGTGGGAGCCTGCCCGAGCCCGGGTCGCCGGCGCGATCGCTCGGTCGGCAAAGGTCCCGCTTCGAGAAACGCTAAACGCCGAACGACGCTGGGTGCCGCATGAGCTCAGCCCGAGCCCGCGCTCCGCCCATGGCCGACGGGGTCGGCCTCCGAGCGCCAGTGAACCGTAGGAGACGGCCCTTGGGCACCCGCGTGGGGACGAGCGGCGGCCCCGCCGAATGAGCGAGCTCGCCCTGCGGAGCCAGGACCTGCGCAAGGTCTACCGCTCGAGGTCCCAGCCCCCGGTGGTCGCGCTCGCCGGGGTCTCGCTCGATGTCCGGAGGGGAGAGCGGGTCGCCCTGCTTGGTCGCAACGGGGCCGGCAAGACGACGTTCCTTCGGATCGCTTCGACACTTCTGCGGCCGACCTCGGGCAAGATCGAGGTCTTTGGGATCGACGTCGACCGCCACCCGGATCGCGTCCGGCCGTACATCGCGGTGGTCCCGCAGGAGGGAAAGCCGTTCTTCCACCTCTCGCCCCGCGAGCAGGTCTACACCTACCTCCGCGCGCGGGGCCTCACGCGGGAGACCGCGAAGGCGCGCACGGAGGAGGCGCTCACCCGGATGGGTCTCACGGAGTTCGCGGACCGGCTCTCGATCACGCTCTCCGGGGGCCAGCGCCAGCGGACGATGGTCGCGACCGTGATCGCGACCGAAGCCCCCCTCCTGTTCCTCGACGAGCCCACCATCGGGATGGACCCGTTCGCCCGGCGGGCCGTCTGGGACTCGCTGCGGGAGCTCACCGCGCGGGGCTCGACGATCGTCCTCACCACGCACTACCTCGACGAGGCCGACGCGCTCAGCCAGCGCCTCTACATCGTCGAGCGCGGGCAGGTCCTCGTGAGCGGGACCGCGGAGGACCTGAAGCGCGCGGTCGGCGGCACGCTCAAGGTCTCGATGCCGAAGGGGGCGGGCGCCATCGACAAGTTCCGCTCGTTCGGCTCGTGCGTCGCGGACGGCTCGAGCCTCACCGTCATCGTCGCCCCGGAGCGCTTGAGCGAGCTCATGGCCCTCACCGTCGCCTCGGAGCTCACGGCGACCGTCGGGCCGGTGACGCTCGAGGAGGCGTTCCTGAACGTCGTGGGTCGGTCGATCGATGAGGACTAGCACCCTCGAGGCGCCGCGGCCGTTCCGGGGGATCACCTCGTTCCTGTGGACGGAGGTCCTCGTCCAGGCCCACGAGGAGCTCGCGATGGCGACCTCCATGATCGTCCAGGGGGTCCTCCTCGTCTTCGTCTGGGTCCTCAACCGCGAGCTGATCGGGGTCGCGCTGCTCGGCGCGGTGATCTTCTCGACGTTCACGATGGGCCAGCGCGTGCTCAACGAAGCGGCGTACATCCGCATCGACCACAAGGCGAACGAGCTCTACCTCGCGAGCCCGCTCACCGCGGAAGGCTACTTCCTCGGGCTCTCGGCCGGGGTCCTCCTCGTCTACCTCCCGCCGGTGGTCATCGTGGGCGTCCTCGCGGAGCTCGTCGTCCACCTCTCGCTTGCCGAGGCGTTCCTCCTCCTCGGCCTCGCGGGGGCCGTCTGGATCTCCGCGACGTCGATCGGCTACATCCTCTCGACCACGTTCCGCGACAACCGCGCGATCTGGGCGTACTCGAGCTTGCTCTTCAACGTCTTCGGAGTCCTTCCGCCGGTCTTCTACCCGTTCGACCTCTTCCCCGACGCGCTGCGGCCGATCGTCCTCCTCATGCCGCCGAGCGCCGCCGCGGCGATCCTCCAGACGTCGATCGGCGCGGCCCACGTCCCCCTCGGCCAGCTCACGCTCGCGGCGGTCGGGCTCGTCGTGGAGGCGGTCGCGCTGTTCGTCCTCGCCGTCTACTGGGCCCGCCGCACGGTGAGGGAGCGGTAGATGGCGGGCCCGACCGTCCCCGCCTTCCCGGGGGTCCCGCTCCGCGGCCGGGCCCTCCCGGCGTTCCTGCTGGTCGGCTGGAGGTGGATCTCGCGCAACCCGGCCGTCGCGATCACCCCCGTCCTTCTCCCGTTCATCTTCCTCTATTTCCTTCGCCTCATCTCGCCGCCGTCGCTCTTCCCGCTCGAGATCGTCGGGGCGATGCTGTTCACGATGCAGAACATCGGCTCCTGGGTGCTCGGCGACAGCGCGGCCTGGCGGATCGAGTGCTCCCTCCAGGACCTCTTCGTCGCGAGCCCGCTCAGCCGTCTCCGCTACCTGTTCGGGATCGCGTTCTCGAACCTCATCGCGATGCTCCCCGCGCTCGCGGTCCTCGCCGTGCTCCTCGCCTGGGTGGGGGGCCAAGACGGCCACCCGCTCACCTGGTACGCGGCCGGGGTCCTGCTCGTGAGCCTCGCCGTCCTCTGGGTCCTCTTCAGCGCGATCGGGATCGCGATCTCGAGCCGCGTGCGGACCCAGCGGGAGATCTGGCCGGTCGGCAACCTCACGTTCACGATCCTCGGCATGCTCTCCCCGCTCTACTACCCTCTCCGCATCCTGCCGCCCCTCTGGCAGGACGCCGCCCGGTTCCTGCCCACCACCTACGCGGCCTTGCTGGCCCAGGGGGCGCTCGGTCTCACTCCCGCGACCCCGGCCGAGATGCTCGTCGACCTCGGTCTCCTCGGCGCGTGCGCCGTGGTCGGCCTCGCGATCACCCTCCGGCTCTACAAGTGGGGGGAGGCGTGAGCGTCCGTAGGGAAACGTTCATGCGGGGTGGCGGTTTCGTTCGCGCGGTGCCTTCACCCACGGCGCGCGCATCGCACGGACGGAGGACGGGAGGTCCGCCGGCCGGGCGGCGTCCCCGGCCGGTCGCGGCGACCGGGGGCGGCCCGTTCTGACCATGGGTAACGAAGAGTTCGACGAGATCCTTAGCGCGCTCGACCGAGAGTCCGCCCGCATCCGCGTCCGGGCCGAGCCCCGGCGCTACAACAAGCCGGCGACGGTGATCTCGGGGTTCCCGCCCGGGGTCGACCTCGAGGAGACGACGCGGACGCTCAAGAACCGGCTCGCGACCGGCGGGTCCGTCGTCAACGGGGAGGTCTACCTGCAGGGGGACCACCGGGGGCGGATCCGCGACGAGCTCGGGCGCCTCGGCTTCGATCCCGAGACGATCGAGGTCTCGGACGCGGCCCTCCCGAAGCGGGGCCGCCGCGGCTAGGCCGAACACGCCCGGCCCTCTCCCCCCCGTCCGGCAGGCCTATAGCCGTCCCGGCTAACCGGCACCGAGGACCATGGCCGACTACGCGCACCCGGAAGTCCTGGTCGATACCGAATGGGTCGCGGGCCACCTTGGCGACCCGAACGTCCGCGTCGCCGAGGTCGACTACGACCCGAAGGCGAACTACGAGCTCGGCCACGTGCCCGGGGCGGTCCTGTTCGACTGGCGCCGGGACATTAACGACCCG
Organism: Thermoplasmata archaeon; assembly: GCA_033854115.1. Taxonomy (GTDB): domain Archaea; phylum Thermoplasmatota; class Thermoplasmata; order Lutacidiplasmatales; family UBA184; genus Lutacidiplasma. The sequence continues at coordinate 89,419 of JAWOKS010000008.1, read as the reverse complement.
ACGGCGCGGGACATCCTCGCGCCCGAGGCGTTGACCGCCCTCTTCCAGAAGGCCGGGATCTCCCCGACCACGACGCTCGTGCTCTACGGGGATTTCAACAACTGGTTCGCCGCGTTCGCGTTCTGGGTGTTCGCCTACTACGGCGCGAAGGACCTCCGGCTCATGAACGGCGGCCGGAAGAAGTGGATCGCCGAGGACCGGCCGCTCACGAAGGAGGTGCCGGGCCCGGCCGCGGGGACGTTCCGGGCCCATACCCCGGACGCGAAGCTCCGCGCGTACCTCGACGACGTCCGCAAGGCGCTCCCCGCGGTCCAGGCGGGGAAGGTCGCCCTCGTGGACGTGCGGGGCCCGAAGGAGTTCACGGGAGAGATCACCGCGCCTCCCGAGTACCCGACCGAGCACGCCCAGCGGGGGGGCCACATCCCGGGGGCGAAGAACATCCCCTGGGCCCAGGCGGTGCGGGAGGACGGGACGTTCAAGTCCCGCGAGGAGCTCGAGGCGATCTACCAGGGCCAGGGGGTCCGCCCGGGGGTCCCGGTGATCACGTACTGCCGCATCGGCGAGCGCTCGAGTCACACCTGGTTCGTCCTCCGCTACCTGCTCGGCTACCCGGACGTGCGCAACTACGACGGCTCGTGGACGGAGTGGGGGAACCTCGTCCGGACGCCGATCGAGAAGCCGTAGGGCCTAGGCGCGGACCGTCCCGCCCGCGAGGCGTCGGCGGGGGACGGGGTGCTCGAGCTTCTCGATGAGGAACTGGAAGAGTGGGCCCTCGGTCCTCCGCGCGAGGAGGACGTGGCCGGTCTGGTCCGTCCAGCGGGCCATCTCGATCGGGCTCGTCGGGTCGTCCGTGACGAGGAGGAGCGCCTCGCCGGGGGCGCGGCGCGCCACCTCGTCGTTGAGATGGGTGAGGACCGCCGAGCACTCGACCCCGACCTCGACGAGCTCGACCTCGGGGACCCGCGGCCAGCAGCGGATGCGGCGGTCCCGGACCAGCTCTTCAACGCGGTCGCGGACCGCGTCGGCGGGCTCGAGGAAGCGTCCCGCATCGTCCGGTCGGGCCGGTCGGACCCGAACGACCCACCCCTCGTCGTACGGCCGGTCGTTGAGGAGGCGGGGACGGCGGAGGAGCTCCTCGTTGCGCTCGACGACCTCCGCGTCGAACGGGAGGCGAACCGCCCCCGTGAACCGGACGCTCTCGATCGTCGCGACGCTCCGCCCGCGGCCGATGCGTCCGCTGAGCGGGCGGAAGGTGAGCTCGCGGAACGGCCCGGCGAACGCGGCGAGGGTCGACACGACGCCGAGGCGGCCCGCGCCCCCCGGAGGATCGGCCTGCCACCAGACCTCGTGCTCGAGGTCGTAGAGCCGGTCCGAGGGGAGCGGGCAACCGAGGATCTCCACGCTCGAGGGAGCGGCCCGCGAGCTAATAGCGCCGGCCCGGGGACGAAGCCTTTTCTCGCCCGCGCCACCTCCTCGGAGCGTTGCCCGCGAGCGTGACCTCGAGCCCGGCCCGCACGCCTGCGAAGGGCCGTTGCCGGTGCGGCCACTTCCCGACGCACCACATGACGGTGCGCCCGGTGGAGGCGACGGCGAGCTTCCGCCTGGACCCGGGGGGACCGTGCTCGATCTGCGGGGAGTCAGCGTGCGCGCGCTACGCACCGGCGGGCGGCGGAGCGGGCGCGGAGCTCAACCGTACGCCTCGCGGATCAGGTAGTCCTTGAGACGCTGGAGGCGCTCCTCCCAGAAGTGGAAGTGCCAAGAGCGCGCCTCCTCCCAGGACTCCCCTGAGCCCCAGCCCGCGTGCTCGAGCGTCACGTCGATCCCCTCGGGCGATTCCTGGAGGCGCACGTAAACGGTCGTCCTCGGCTCCGGCTCGTTCATCAGGGCCGAGTACGGAGCGGGGGCGTACCATCGGAAGCCGACGTCGACGTCGGGGGTCAGCTGCGTGATCGCCCCCGGGCTCGAGAACGCGGGCGTCCCGGTCCAGCGGAGGGCGTAGCGGCCGCCGACCCTCGGCTCGACCGCGGCCTCGTCGCAGAGCCAGCTCCGGAGCCGCGCGGGCTCGACCAGGGCCGCGTGGACCATCGGGATCGGGAGCGGGATGGTCACTTGGATGAGGATCGGGTCGAGGTTCTCCTCCACGCCGCCCGCGCGGGCTTACCCCACTATAGCCTTTCCGGCTCGCCGGCGCGAGACGGCCCGGGAACGCGCGACGCCCGCCTCGCGAAGGGCGTCGACCGTCCCCTACCTCTCAACGACATGTCTATGTAGTCTGAGCCGGACCTCGGTCGTTGGGCCTCGGAGGCCGACATGAGAAGACCGAAAGTTTCGCGCAACGTCGTGTACCTCGCGACCGCGTTCTGCCTGGTCACGTTCGGAGCCGGGTACGTGCTCGCCGCAACGACCGTGTCCAACGCCTCGCTGAGCAGTGGTGGCAACTACATCAGCGACACCCCGCTGACGTGGTGGACTCCTTCGACCTCGACCCCGAGCGGCATCACGACGGTCCCGGGCCCCGCTCCCCCCGCCGTGAGCCAGCTTCCGGCCACCCCGACCGTGCTTCCCACCGTCGGGACGAGCTACTCCGTGGGCACGACCACGGCGGGCGACATCGCCCAGACCATCAAGCTCATCGAGGGGACCGCCGCGCCGGTCAACACCGAGCTCGAAATCGTGTTCACCCTCAGCACCGGCGCGAGCACGATCACCACGACCACGGTGTACGTCGAGACCCAGAGTGCCGCCCCCGGGACCGCCCAGACCTTCACGTTCTACATGGATGCGGGGTCCGCTGCGTCAACGAGCGTCACGATCAACTACGCGATCCAGGTCTCTCAGCAGTGCCCGAGCGTGGGCACCTGCCCGTAGGCCCCGGCCCCATGGGCCGCGTTCTCGAGGTCAGCTCCGTCGGCGCACCCTGGCCGTCAGTGACGATGGCGGGTCGAAAGGCACTGGGACGGGAGCCGCGGTGGGCCCGATCGACGTTCCGGCCCTTGTAGCGGACGTCGGGCCGTCGGAGTCCGAGGGCATGGCTCAAGCGCGGTCGGAGGCCCCAGCGGCGGACGCTCGGGCGCGTGGCCGTGAGGACCGCCACGCCGCGGAGGCGGCCGCTCCGTCGTCCCCGGGCCGGCGCGAGAGCCTTCGCGACAGTGCGCCGCTCCTTGCGCTCGGGGTGGCGTTCTTCGCCGGGTCGCTCGTCAGCCATCTCGAGGGCCTGGGCCTCGGCGAAGGCGGACGGTTCCCGCTATGGTTCCTGTTCGTCGGTCTCGGGGCGATCTCGACCGCCGGGGCCGCGACCCTCCTCGTGCTCACCGAGGGACCCCGGCCCGAGACCGGCGGCCCTTCGCGAGGGGAAGAGGTCGTGTTCTCCCGGGCGGAGTGGGAGAGGATCCGCGCGCTTCTCCCGGGTCTCGACGCGGGGAGCCCGTCTCCGTCCGCGCCGCGGGAAGGTGAGGTCGAAGAGGCCACCCCCGCGTCCGAGCCCGCGCCAGCCCCGGAGTGGGCGGAGGGTCCTGGGGAGATGCCCTTCTCGGAGACGATCGCGGACCTTCGGCAGAAGGTCGGCATGCCGGGAGAAGGGGGCCCGTCCGCCCGCCGGCCGCCCGTGCCTCCCTCCGGGGGCGCGCGCCGTCCCAGCCCCCGCGCCCGACCCGGGGCGACCAGCGTCGCCTGCGCGGGTTGCGGACGACCGATCCCGGCGGGGTCCGATCCCCATGTCTGCCCGCTCTGTCGTCGTCCGCTGTGCGAGGCGTGCGAGGTCGAGAGCTTCCGCTCCGGAGCCCAAGGCCGATGTCCCGACTGCCGCCGTTCCCGATGACGCGCTGACCCGCCGACGGGCGAGCGACGGGGATCGACGCGCACCCCGCCGGATCGAAGGCCCCTGGGGGCCGGGACGAGGCTCGCGGCAGGGTTCCCGGGCTACGGACAGAGGTTGCCCGGGCCGCAGACCTGACTCAGCTGGTACCAGCTCTTGAGCACGAGGACCCCCGTGCCCTTGTCCGCGTAGAACGTGAACGTGAGGGGGCTCGTGGGGCCGGTCGCCTGGGTCTGCACGTAGCCGGTGTAGACGGAGGTCGTCGCGCCCACCGTGACGCTGAACGTGATCTTGACCTCCTTGCTGACCAGCGCCGACGTAGACTCCGTGAACACCCAGACGACGGCGTTGTCGCCCGAGATCGCGGTGGGCGTTACCACATAGCTCGTCGACGTCGACGGCAGGATCGTGGGCGAGGAGGCGAGGGTGCTCACTGCCGAGGGAAGCGTCCCGGGGACCTTGGACGCTCCGGTCGACGTCTGGACCCAGTAGGTGAGCGCCGAGCCGAAGCTCTTCAGGCCCACCCCCGTGCTCTGCCCTCCTGTCGTGACCATCGCCGAGCCCAGCACGTAACCTCCCGTGAGGGCGAGGGCGAGGATCGCGGTGAGCACAACGAAGAACGGCTGGGACGACCCCCGCCCTGTTCGCCGCAGCCGGGCTGCCGGGGCTCGGCGGACCCCCTGCGTCGAGGTCGTCGGCCGCCCCTCTCCGGGAGCGGTTACCCACGTTGCCGCGGACGACTGCGGCTCGCTCCTCTCGAGCATGCTCGGGGTCATGGACAGGTCCCGACGGCCGAGCAGACCAGGCTCGCCTGATCCGCGGTGTCCACGATCACTTGGGTCGAGGCGGCTGCGGTCCCGAGGTCGTAGTAGAAGTTGTAGAGGGTGGGCGAGGCCGGGATCGATGATTGGGTTTCGATGTAGATCGTGACCGGGATCGTCGAGCCGGTCTGGGTCCCTACGGTGAACCGGATCTCGATCTCCGTGTTCTTGGTCGCGTTGGTTTGCTCGGTGAACGTGAACTCGACGGCGGGGTGTCCCGAGACGACGGCCCCGGAGTTGAACTCGTAGCTCGTGCTCATGGCCTTGAGGGAGGTGGGCGTCCCGGCGGTCGTGCTGACCGCGATCGGAAGGGTGGTCGGGATGATGGTGGAAGCGATCGTCGTTTCCGTCCAGTAGTTGAGGCTGGTGTCCTGCTGGAGGTTGCCGTTGGCGACGAGCGGCGCGGCGTACGTCGAGAGGGACGCCCATGCGAGACCCGAGACCAGCAGGACCACCGCCAGCGCGGCGCCTACGGCCCACTGGAGCGATTGCCGTCGGATGGCGGGCGAGGGAGGCTGCATGCGAGGTCTTCCCGGTCGACCCATCCCGGGGTCGGTCTCGGTCCTAATGAATCCTCCGCAAGGGTCCATGGGGCCTCTCGAGCTCGAAAACGTGCGTTCTCTGTCCGAGGGAGGTCGGGGATGCCATCGTCACGGGTCTCCGGGGGCCCCTCGTCCCGTCGTGCCCTCGGGTCGCGCCGCGGACACCCGCGGGAGCTACCGGAAAGCCGAGAGGGGACCGCCGCCGTCCCTGTGGATGGTCGAGCGAGACCGGGGGTTCCCCTGCCGACCCTTGGGAGCACACCGAATTCGTGATCGAGGCCCCGCGGGTCCGACGTTCGAAAGGATTCGCCTCGCGGTCGACAAAACCGACCGGGTCACCAGGGATGGTGCGCGCTCGGCGGGGAGTCAACCGACTTTGGCGATCAGCGAATCTGGGAAGAGTGGACTGGTCGGGATTTGAACCCGAGGCCTCCGGTTTGCAAAACCGGCGATCTTCCGAGCTGATCTACCAGCCCACCGCCTCGAGGAGGAGCAGGCCCCGGCTTAGCTTTTCGGAGGGGAATCGGAGGCGACCGCCTGCCACGTCCGGTCGAGCCTCGGGACGGTGGTGCGCCGCAAGAGCTCGTCCGGAACGACCCAGTCGGCCTCCGTGTGCTCCCAGTCGAGACGCACGTCGGTCCGCCGGACCGCGAAGAGGAACGGATGAACGAGATACACGGTCCTTCCGTCGCGGGCGGCGAGGACCCGCCCTGACCGGACGAGGTCGAGGTCGTCCCGGTCGAACCCGACCTCCTCGTGCACCTCGCGGACCGCCTGCTCGAGCGGGCTCGGGTCCTCGAGGAAGCCGGAGACCCCGGCCCAGTGCCCGCGGAAGCTTCCTACCTTCTCCGAACGCCGCAGGAGGAGGATCCTCCCGTCCGGGGCCTGGAGGAAGGCGGTGACGACCTCCGTCTCCCGGACTCCCTCGATGCGCACCCCGCCCCGGACGCCGTCGACCTCGACCTCCTCCCGGTCGCGGAAGAGCTCCGGCTCGAGGCCTGCCACAGCCGGCACCTTCGGACGCGGGGCCGGCGCGGCCGGGGGCCGGTCGAAGATGTAGGCCCGGGCCGGTCGGAACGAGGACGGCCGCGCCTCCCAGACCAGCGCCGGCGCGACCACCACCGATCCCGCGGGAACCCGGTCGAGCGCGGCCGGGTCGTCCGCGATCGCTGCAGGACCGTGGGCGCGGCCCGGGGAGACCGCGAGCGCGGGGATGGTCATCCCCGAGGGGCAGCACCTGCCGGCTCTTCCGGCTGTCGCCCCTCGGGAGTCCGACGGGGAAAGGCCTTGTAGCCGTCCTCGGTCAGGCCGACGGTGCGGCTGAGCGCGTTCACGGTCGTCGATGCGTATCCCGAGCGGGACGGCGGGGACGCGAGCCGCGTCCGTGAGGTCCTTCGGCTCGCGGAGGACGCCGAGGCGGCCGGGCTCTCCGCGCTCTGGGTCGCCGAGCATCACTTCCACGCGGGCGGGGTCTGCCCGTCGCCGCCGGTGCTGCTCGCCGCGTGCGGGATGCGCACCCGGTCGCTCCGGCTCGGGGCGCTCGTGAGCGTGCTGCCGTTCCACCGGCCGATCGATATCGCGGAGGATTACGCGCTGGTCGACCAGCTCACGGAGGGCCGTCTCAACCTTGGGGTCGGCAGCGGCTACCTCGCCTCCGAGTTCGAGGGGTTCGGCGTCGACCCGTCCACGCGACGCGCGAGGTTCGACTCCGCCCTCGCGACCGTCCTCACCGCCTTCGCGGGGCAGCCGTTCCGCGTGGGCGGAGAGGAGGCGCCGCTCGTCCGGCTGAACGTACTGCCCGCCCAGCAGCCCTATCCTCCGCTCTGGATCGCGGTGCAGCGGCGCGAGGCGATCCCGTTCGTCGCCCGGAAGGGTCTCTCGGTGGCCCTGATCCCGTACGCGACGGTCAACCACCGTGCGGACCTGGGCGAGGAGGTGCGGGAGTACCGCGCGGCCCTCCCCCCGGGGAAGCACGGAGAGGTGGCCGTCGCCGTCCATCTCTACGCGGGCGAGCACCCCGCGCTCGCGCGCGCGGCGTTCGCGCGCTATCTCGAGAGCCGGCGGCGGGCCGGCTCCACACACTACGAGCAGAAGGCCCGCGCCCACCCCGAACACTCCACCCCGGAGGCGATCGAGGCGAACGGCCTCGCCCTCTTCGGCTCCCCGGAGGAGGTCGTGCGGCGCCTCGGCGAGTTCGAGGGGCTCGGGGTCGACGAGCTCCTCGGCATCTTCGATTTCGGGGGCCTTCCGCCGGAGGAGGTCTCCGCGTCGGTGCGTGCTCTCGGCGCCGCCTGGCAGCGGGCGACCCGAGCCGGCTCGGAGGGCGAGGGCCGACCGGTGCTCGTCACGCCGTCGCCGACCGTCCGCCGGGTCCGGCGGGCGCGCGCGGGCGCGGCGGGGAACGGAACGACCGAGCCCCCTCGCCGCGCGCGCTCCCGCCGGGCGAACCCGCTTTAACCGCCGGGCCCTCGCTCGGTCCGAGGCGAGGCATGACGGAGATCCTCCCGGGCGTGCATCAGGTGGAAGGCTTCCCCGAATCCGCGACCCATGTCTACCTGTTGAAGGACAAGGGAGCGAGCTGGACGCTCATCGACACGGGGCTCCCCGGCACGTTCGCCGCGACGCTCGCCTACCTCGGGAAGATCGGCGTCGAGCCGACGTCGGTGAAGAAGATCCTCCTCACGCATCTCCACCGGGACCACACCGGCTCGCTCCGAGCCCTCGCGGAAAGGACGAGGGCCCGCACCTTCGCCCACTGGATCGAGGCGGCGTTCATCGCCCAGGACCCGAAGTATGACGGACCGGGCACGCCGCCCGCCGAGCCGTTCACCGTCGACGAGACCCTGAAGGATGGTGACACCGTGGACGCGGCCGGCGGGCTCCTCGCCTACCACACGCCGGGCCATACGCCCGGGCACACCGCGTTCTACCAGGCGGAGCGGAAGCTCCTCTTCTGCGGCGACCTCTTCTTCGGCGAGGGCGACCACGTCTCGCTCACCCCGAAGGAGTACACCGTCCACCCGCCGACCGCCCAGATCTCGGCCCGGCGGATGGGTCAGCTCTCCGTCGACGCGCTCATCCCCCATCACGGCCCCGCGATCCTCCAGCGGGGCGGGGCCGCCGTCCGCCAGGTCGTAGAGAAGACCCGGTCGCGCTGAGCGGAGACGCGAGCCCGACCCGGCCGGTTCCGGGAAGGCGAGTGGGACTGGCCAGATTTGAACTGGCGTCTCGGAGTCCCGAACCCCGAAGGATGGACCAAGCTACCCCACAGTCCCGTCGCGGCCCGAGCACAAGGGCCCGCTATTTGAGGGTGCGGTCGTGCGCGCCCGACGAGGCGTTCCACGACCCCCCCGACCCCCATTAGATACGCGCGGACCCTCGTCGGAACGGGACCATGCGCTCGCCGTCCACCGCCCCCCCGATCCCGGGGCTCGCCCCGGTCGAATCGCTCACCTGGACGATCCCCGGGTTGCGGGAAGACCCTACGCTCTGCCTGAGGTGTCGGTCCGCCCAGCTCCTCTGCGGGAAGCCGGTCTGCCCGATCTTGCTCAAGTACCGGGCGTTCCAGAGGACGATGCCGGCCGTCAGCGGCACGACCCTGGACGGGAGCTCTCCTCCCGGCGTGTTCGTGGGCCGGTTCGGCTACCCGAAGGTCGCGCTCGGTCCGCTTCTCTCTCCGGAGCACGGCTCGACCGAGCTGTTCGACACCCCCGAGGAGTGGGTCGGGCGTTCCGTGGAGGAGGTGATCGGCTTCCGCACCGGCCTCGTGCGCGGCACAAGCCGCTACCGGGTGACCGAGGCCGACCGGCCGGACTCGATGCTCGAGCGCCTGCAGCTGCTCGGCCTCGCGGTCGAGTCGGTCGAGAGCGAGGCGGAGTTCCGTCGCCCCCCGCGCGGGCATCTTTCGCTGTCGGACTCGACCCCTCCGTTCGGTCCGTCCGCGCCGCTCGAGCGGGTGCGGCTCGACGTACGGCGGATCGATCCCGACCTCGACCGTCTGAGCTCCGACATTCACGCGAACGCGAGGATCGCCGTCTCCGAGCTCTACGAGCGCGGCGTCCGCGTGAGCCGGATCCAGCGGGCGTTCAGCGTCGGCGCGCTCGGCCGTCAGGGTCGTCGTCGGCTCGTCCCGACGCGCTGGAGCATCACGGCCGTCGACGACCTCGTCTCGAAGCTCCTCCTCGACTCCGTCCGCGACCTTCCCGAGCTCTCGGAGATCCTCGTCTACGCGTTCACCGCCCTCGACAACCGCTGGCTGATCGTGCTCCTCCCCGGGACCTACCGGTACGAGTCGATCGAGGCCTGGTACCCGAACACGGTCTGGAACCCGAGCCCAACGAACCTCGTGGTCATGGGCGACCACGAGGGGTTCCACGGGCGCACGACCTACGCCGCGATCGGCGGCTGCTACTACGCGGCGAGGCTCGCGACAGGCGAGGGTCTCCTGCGCCTCGGGCGCCAGGCCGGCGTCGTCGTGCTCCGTGAAGTACATCCCGGCGAGATCCTCCCGCTCGGCGTCTGGAACGTGCGGGAGCATGTGCGGGCCGCCCTCCGCCGGCCTCCCGAGCGGCTCGCGGGCATGGGCGAGCTGCTCGCGAGGATTCGCGCGACGTTCGCGATCCCGCTCGAGCGCTGGCTCCAGGCGAGCGCCGTCCTTCACGAAGCGAGGACCCAGCGTCGCCTGGACGCCTGGCTCGAGCCCGCATCCTGAGGACGCTGCGGCGTCCAGTGTGGGCGGGTCCGGTCAGCCGTAGCGGGTCCCGCACTTCCCGCAGAACGCGTCCCCGGCCTTCCGGCTCGCCCCGCACTTCGGGCAGGCGGTCGGGGTCCGGGCCGTCCCGCAACCCCGGCAGAACGAGTCGTCCGGGGAGATCGGATGGCCGCAGCTCGGGCACCGGTCCGCAAGCGCGACGCGCTCCGCCGCGGCGGCGACATCGGTCGGTGAGGGCGAGGGTTGGCCCGGGGGGACGGGTGAGACGGGGGAGGGGGCCAGGGCCTCCACGGTCGCGCCGACCCGGCGTCGGCCCCGCAGGGCGAGGCGGAACGCTTCGCCATAGTCCCCCCGGGAGAAGGCCGCCTGGGCCTGGACGTACAGTTCCCGGGCCTCCGCGCTCGGCTGGGCGCCTCCGTCCTTGCCTTTGGCGGTGACGAGGTCCTCCTCGAACAGTCGGAGCTGGAACTGGGCCTCCGCGCGGTTCTTCGGGACCGCTGGAGGAACGGGCGGGGCCACACCGCCCTCCGCCTTCGGGCCTGAGGGGGCCTCGAGGATGGGGGCCGCGGCGGTGAGAGGAGCCACGGGGGCGGGCCCCCGGGAGGGCGAGCCCAAGACTCCCGCCGAGGCCTGCCGCCGCCGCGCCGTGACGAGCGTCTCATGCGCGGACTGGGCGAGCTCGTACGCCCGGTCGAACTCCCGGGACCGGAGGGAGCTCTCCGCGAGGGCGATCAGGTCCCGGGCCCGCGCCACGTCACCGCCCTGGGCCGCGAGAAGGTCCGCCTCCCGGCGGGCGAGCGCGAGCCGGTTGTAGGCGCGGTCGCTCGCGAACTCGGGGTGCTCCGCTCCGCTCGCGAGGACCTTGACCCTACGGCTCCGGAGGTTGCGGAGCATGTAGAACACGACGAGGATCACGAGCGTGGCGACGATCGCCCCGACCGCCACCGCCACGAAGACGTCCGTACCTGCCACGAACGCATCGGGAGACAGCGAGGGCCGCCTCCCGTTCCCGCGGGGAGGCTATGGGGGGGGTGCCCTATTTAGAGGAGCCGCCGCGGGGCGCCCGAGGAGATAGTTCGAGCGCGCGCCGTCGATCCGGATCTCGACATCCGCGCCGAGGGGCGGGCGGCTGGGGAGCACGACCGGTAGGTAGTTGTCGAGCCGGGCGACCGAGCTCGTCCCCGGCCCGTACTCGAGGACGCGGCCCGGACGACGTTCCCCGATCCACCGCTCCAAGCGGTCCCTCGCGAGCCGCTGGCGCAACCGGGCGAGCGAGCGCGAGCGGCGCTTCGCGACGCGGGGCTCGAGCGGAGGAAGGCGTGCGGCGGGCGTGCCCGGCCGGCTCGAGAACCGGGTCACGTTGACGGTCTCGGGCCCGATCTCTTCGAGCAACGCCTCGGTCGCCCGGTGGTCGTCCTCGGTCTCGCCCGGGTAGCCCACGATCACGTCGGTCGCGAGGTGGAGCTCGGGAAGCCGGGCGCGCAGGACCGCGACCTCGCGACGGAACTCCCCTACCGTGTAACCGCGATGCATCGCGGAGAGGACCGAGTCCGAGCCGCTCTGGACGGGAAGGTGGACGAACCGGAACGGTCCGGGACGGCAGAGCGCGTCCGCGTGCTCCTCGACCCTCGCCGCGAGGCTCTGCGGGCTCATCATGCCGACGCGCAGCCGGGCGTCCCCCGCGGCGAGCGCGGCCGCGCGGACGAGGTCCGGGAGCCGCGGGCCGCCCGGAACGTCCTCGCCCCAGGCGGCGGTGTCGAGGCCCGTCAAACGGATCTCGCGGACCCCGCGCGCGACCGCGGAGCGGACCCGTGCGAGCACGTCGGGAAGCGGGACGCTCGCGAGGCGGCCGCGGGCGAGCCGGCTGAAGCAGTAGGCGCAGCCGCTCGTGCATCCCTGGGCAAGGACGACCTCCTCGTGCATCTTCCGGCAGAGGTCCTCGGGTCCGGCCGGGACTGCGGTTCGCGTCGGCGGTCCGGCGAGATGCTCCGCGAGCCGGTCCTGCTCGCGGATCGGCACGAAGGAGGTTCGCCCCCTCGCCGGGCCGTCGAAGAGGTCCGTGCGCAGCGGCACGAGGCAGCCGGTGACGATGACCCGTGGGGTCGTCGCGGCGAGCGTTCTCCAACGCCGGAGCATCCGGGCCTCCGTCGGTCCGATGACCCCGCACGTGACGAGGACGGAAGCGTCCGCGCCTTCCGGGGCCGGGACGAGCTCGTGGCCCCGCGCGGAGAGGTCCCGGCCGATCGCGGCGCCCTCGCCCTGGTTCTGGCTGCAGCCGAACGCCTCGAGGTAGACCCGCACCGCCCGCCCCCGCGCCGGGGCCCCCTCCCCTCAGAACACCGTGAGCTTGTCGGTAAGGAGCCGCCGCGGGATCGTCCCGATGTCGTCGAACGCGGCGAGCGCGACCGCCTCGGCCTTCCCCTTCACCGCGGCGAGCTTCACGCCGTCGGCGGGCAGGATCTGGACGCTCGCGATCTGAGGCTGGTCGACCGGCCGGCCGATCTGCGAGAGGATCCGGACGTGGACCTCCTTCACGTCGCCGCCGGTCTCCTTCACGATGTCGTTCGCGATCTGGTTGCCGAGGATGTTGTAGATCTTGCCGACGTGGTTCACGGGGTTCTTCCCGGCCGACGCCTCGAGGCTCATCGGGCGGCAGGGGGTGATGAGACCGTTTGCGCGGTTGCCGCGCCCGACCGAGCCGTCGTCCCCCGCCTCCATCGAGCATCCCGTGACCGTCAGGTAGAACCGCCCGAGCTCGGGATCGTCCGCGGTGTTGACGTCGATCGTGACCTCGCGGTGCGTCAGCTTCGAGGCGAGGTCCGCGAGCTTGTCGTGGACCTCGTCGCAGACGGAGCGGTACTCCGTCGGGTCCTTGACCTCCCGGTCGACGAGGGCGGCGGCGACCGTGAGCCGGATCGTCTGGCCCTGGCGGTAGCCCATCACCTTGACGTCCTCCCCGAGCGCCGGGAGCTTCTTCTTGAGCTTCAGGGTGAGGAACCGCTCGCTCTCGAGCACGAGCCGCTCGGTGTCCGAGAGCGGCGCGAAACCGACGCCGAACGACGTGTCGTTCGCGAGGACCTCCTTCTGCTCGAAGACGCCCCGGAGGTCAACGGACCCTTGGCCGATGCGGCTGTCGAACTCGACCTGGCGGTCGACGTCGACGTGGGAGCAGACCGAGGCGATGTACTTCCGGGCCGCCTCGATCGCGACGTCACGGTACGGGAGCTTCTCGCCGTTGACCTCCGTGGTCGCCCGTCCGACGAGGAGGACGTAGACCGGCTTCGTCACCCGGCCCCCGCCGAACTTCGGCTCGGAGGCGCCGCCGACGACCTGGGTCTCGTCGGTGTTGTGGTGCAGGATCCGTCCGAACTCGTCGAGGTACATGCGGCTCAGCGCGCGGCTCACCGACTCGGAGACCCCGTCGGCGATCGAGTCGGGATGGCCGAGCCCCTTTCGCTCGACCAGCTCGACCTCTTGATCCTCGATGTGCAGGGTCCGCAGCGGTTCGACGTGGACGTTGCGGGCCATGGAGCGGTCCTTCGGACGGCGAACTGGCGACGGGTTTAACCCTTGCGACGGGGCGAGGCGTGCGTCGGTCCCTCCGTTCACGACGATCCCCTCCCTCGGGAGGCCAAGAGTTCGACCATGTAGGGGTCCGCCCGCTCGTACCCGAGCCGCTGGTAATAGCCGCGGGTGCCGACCGCGCTCGTCACGTAGAGGCGGTCAAAGCCCGCGTCGGCGACGAGCCGCCCCGCCTCGGCGACGAGCCTGCGACCGAAGCCGCGGTGCTGGTAGGCCTCGACGGCGTCGGCCTCCCGCCCCACAGGGACCTCGCGACCGAGGACCTTCAGCTCGCGGATCACGGGCCCGGCGAGCCCCCCCTCGGTCCGGTCCGACGGGAAGCGGAGCCGGAGGTACGCCCCGCAGCGGTCCGTCGCCGGATGCTCGAACGAGAGGAATACCTCGCGACCCCCGGAGGCCCGGTACTCGCGTTGCTCGAGCTGGAACTCCTCGGGCGGCGGGGCCGGGCCGCGGCCCGGCTCGCGGCACCTCAGGCACCGGCACGCACGACCCTCCTCGGCGAGACGGCGAAGGGCGAGCTGGCGGAGGTTGCTCGTGCGCACGCCCGCCGCGATCAGGCGCGCCGGGATGTCCCGCTGGATGCGGTGGATGCGGACCCAGGGCGGGAGCTCGCCCTTGAGGCGGGCGAGCAGCTCGACCGCGGTCCCGGTCCCGTAGGGCTCGTAGCGGCCCTCCCGCCACTCGTTGAAGAGCCCCGTGCCCGGGAGGACGAGGGTCGGGTAGATCTTGAGGAAATCCGGCCGGAACCGCTCGTCCCCCCAGAGGCGGCGGAACCCCGCGAGGTCCGCCTCGGGGTCCATCCCGGGCAGCCCGAGCATCATGTGGTAGCCGACCTTCAGGCCCCGGTCCCGCGTCTCCCGCGTGGCGTCGGCGACCGCGCCGACGGGGTGCGCCCTCCCGGCCCGATCGAGGACGCGGTCGTCGAGGCACTCCACCCCGAGCTCGACCCGGGTCACCCCGGCGTCAAGGAGGAACGGAAGCACGCGGGCGTCGCACCAATCGGGCCGGGTCTCGACCGTGAGGCCCACGAGCCGGTGGGGAGCGTCTTCGTTGGCCGCCTGCGCGTCGCGCAGGGTGGGGGAAGGGGTCCCGTTCAGGCCGTCGTAGACCCCCTTCAGCACGCCCTCCTGGTAGGCCCGAGGGCGGGCCGGGAACGTCCCGCCCATCACGATCACCTCGACCTTCGAGGTCGGGTGGCCGGTCTCCTCGAGCGCCTCGAGGCGGTGGCGGGTGATCGCCGCGGCGTCGTAGTGGAACTGCGCCCCCCGGAGCGCGGACGGCTCCTCGCCGGTGTAGCTCTGCGGGCTCCCCCGCTCGAGCCCGCCAGGGCAGTAGGTGCAGCGACCGTGCGGGCAGGGGGCCGGCGCCGTCATCACGGCCACGACCGCGACGCCCGAGAGCGAGCGGGTCGGCTTGCGGAGGATCGGGCCGGCGAGCCGCTCCCTCTCCCCGGGCGCGAGGCTCTCGGCGAACGCGACGTTGGTGGGGAGCGGGCCGGCCGTACCGTGGGCGCACGCGTCGAGCTTCGCGCGATGGAGCCGTTCGGGCCCGCTCGGGCTGGCTACCGCCGGAGCCACGCTCGGGTCTCCCCGGTGACGACGTACGGGGCCTTCCTCAGCTCGTCGACCGTGCGCGAACCGGTGAGGAACATCGCGACCTTGAGCTCATGGACGATCGTCTCGAGCTCCGCCCGGGTCGCGTCGAAGCTCGTCGACGCGGCGCGCAGCACCCCGCCGGCCGTCCCGGCGGCGTGAGCGCCGAGCGCGATCGCCCGCGCGACATCGAGCCCAGAGCGGACCCCGCCGCTCGCGACGACCGGGAGCCCGAGGGGGGCGGTCTCGAGCACCGAGACCGGTGCGGGGATCCCCCA
This sequence comes from Thermoplasmata archaeon, assembly GCA_033854115.1. GTDB lineage: Archaea > Thermoplasmatota > Thermoplasmata > Lutacidiplasmatales > UBA184 > Lutacidiplasma. The sequence continues at coordinate 74,079 of JAWOKS010000008.1, read as the reverse complement.
GTCCCAGAACGTCTTCCCGACCCGCGCTTCCCGCTCCGCCCCCTGGTCGAGGGCCCGGTAGTGCTCGACGGCGGCGAACGACGTGCCGCCCGTCCCGCTCACGTCGAACGCCCGGACGCCGTGGTCCCGGAGCGCCTCCGCGACCGGGCGCGAGAGCCCCGCGCCCGTCTCCTTCGCGAGGACGGGGAATGCGCGGGCGAGCTCCGCGATGCGGGCGAGGCAGCCCTTCGCGCGCCGGTCCCCTTCCGGCTGGACCATCTCCTGGAGGAAGTTGAGGTGGACCGCGAGGACGTCCGCCCGGATGAGCTCCATCGCGGCCCGCGCCTCCGCAACGCCCACGACGCGCGAGTCCGGCCCCTGGGGGATCAGCTGGGGCGCCCCGAGGTTCGCGATCTTGAGCGGGACCTCATGTTTCGCGACGCAGGCGTAGCTCTCGGGGTACTGGCCCTTCAGGATCGCGGCGCGCTCGCTCCCGACGCCCATCGCCACGCCGACCTCCGCGGCGGCGCGGGCGAGGTTGTCGTTGATCTTCGCGGCGTCCGGGAAACCCCCCGTCATCCCGGTGATCACGATCGGGGCCCGGAGGCGGTGGCCGAGGAACGTCGCGGAGGGGTCGACCTCCTCGAAGTCGATCTCGGGGAGCGCTCGGTGGACGAGCTGGATGTCGTTCCAGTAGCGGTAGCGACCCTCGACCTCGCGCCCGAGGACGACCTTGACGTGCTCGGCCTTGCGGTGCGAGAGGTCGAGCGCCGAGCGGTCGGTCTCGCTACGGGGCTCGCGCGTGGGCCCAGCTCCCGTAGACGGCCTCCCCCCGGATCGCTCTCGAGACCGCGCCATCGGAGAGTCCGCTAATAAGTACTGCGTCGGAGCCGGTCTCCGCGATCGCGCACATCGCCTCGACCTTTCCCCGGATCCCGCCCGTGACGTCGGTCGCCCCGGTGGCGGGGGCGAGCCGGCGGAAGAGCTCGGGCCCCACCTCCGCGACGACCGTCCGAGGGCCCCCCTTCGGACCCTCGAGGACCCCCGCGACGTCGGTCGCGAAGACGACCCGGGCCGGGTGCCACCGGCGGGCGAGCTCGACCGCCACGCGGTCGGCGCTCAGGATGGAGAACCCCCAGCTCGTGTCCGGAACCACGTCGCCGAAGGCGACCGGGACGTTGCCCCGCGCGAGCGCCTCCTCGAACGGACGGGCGTCGAGGTCGGCGAGCGCACCGTCCCGGTTCCGCGCGACGCTCGCGAGGGGGACCGACCAGGCCGACACGCCGGCGTGCACGAGCTCCCGGAGGACCGCGAGATGCAGTCGGCGGACCTCGGCCGAGACGATCGCGGCCCCCCGGGCCCGTTCCGCGGGCTTCGCGCGGTCGTCGGGCGCCCGGGCGAGACCGAACCGTGCCGCGCCGGGGTGGCCGAACGAGCCCGCGCCATGGAGGACCACGACCTCCCGGTCCCGGACCTCGGCGATCTCTTCGGCGAGGCGGCGGAGGACCTTCGGCCGGAGCTTCTCGACCTCGCGCTTCCGGGTGATGAGGCTACCGCCGAGCTTCACAACCACCCGGGGTCGGGGCGCGCGGTCCGGGGGCGCCCTGGCGGCGATCGGGCTAGGCGTGGTCCGGCCCCGTCGCGCGGGTGAAGAGGAGGAACGCTCCGACGATGAGCGGCACGAGGCTCGCGAAGTAGAGCCAGCGGAACGTGATCAGCCAGTACGCGACCCCGAGGAGGCCGATCCCGATGAGGAGCGCGGAGCCGACCACGAGCGGGATCGAGACCGCGCCCGCGTCCGCGGCGGCGATCGGGGACGGCGCGGAGGCGATCGCGGGCTCGCTCACGGTCCGACGGAGGGGGACCCCCTTCAAATCGGTTCGGTCGTGTCGGAGTCGCGTCGCAACGTGCTCGTCGGCGACGCGCGCGACAACTTTCGGCAAAAGGTAGATATGGCACACGACCCTGCGAACCTTCGCCCGAGGCCCGGGTAGGCGCGACGGTGCCACCTGCTCCCGAGGATCGCCCGGCGGTGACGCCGGTACGACCCCAAGCGAACGAGGCGAAGACTCCGGCGGTCGCCTCCGTCAACGATCGCCGGCCGGGCGGAGGCTTGGCCGAGGCCCCCACGGGCTCGTCCACGCCTCCGCCCGGGAACAGCGGGAGCGCCGGAGCGTTCCTCGACGCGCTCCTCCAGAGCCGGAGCGAGCTGTTCCGGGGAAGCCGCGAGGTCCTGCGCGACTCGTACGTCCCGCCGCGTCTCCCCCACCGCGAGGACGAGATCCGGAAGGTGGCGGAGATCCTCGCCCCCGCGCTCCGGGGCGAGCTCCCGTCGAACCTCCTCATCTACGGCAAGATCGGGACCGGCAAGACCGCCGTGGTCGCGCAGGTCCGCAAGGACATCCAGCGGCGCGCCGAGCTCGCGCCGAAGCTCAACTTCATCGCGGTCAACTGCGGGAACCTCGACACGGCCTACAGCCTCCTCCAGACGATCGGCAACACCTACGCCCCGAGCGAGGCGGAGCGGATCCCGACCGGCTGGTCGCTCGACCGCGTCCAGGCCGCGATGCGCCGCCTGCTCGACGCCCACGGGGGGACGACGGTCCTCCTCCTCGACGAGATCGACCGCCTGGTCGCTCGCAGCGGCGACAACGTCCTCTACACCCTGAGCCAGCTCAACACCGAGCTCGAGACCGCGCGCCTCAGCCTCGTCGGCATCTCGAACGACCTCAAGTTCACGAACCAGCTCGACGCGCGGGTCCGCAGCCGGCTCAACGAGGAGAAGATCGTCTTCCAGCCGTACAACGCGAGCGAGCTCCAGGACATCCTCCGGGACCGGGCCCGCGAGGCGTTCAAGGACGACGTCGTCGACCCGGGTGTCGTCGAGCGGTGCGCCGCCTACGCCGCGCTCGAGAACGGCGATGCGCGACGGGCGCTCGCGCTCCTCCGGCTCTCCGCCGAGATGGCCGAGCGCGACCACGCGAAGCGGATCACGCCCGACCACGTCGTGAAGGCGAAGAACCGGCTCGAGCAGGACATCGTCGTCGAGTGCTGCCGGACCCTCCCGCCGCACTGCAAGATCCTCCTCTACGCGATCCTCCAGCTCTACGAGCGCCGGCGCACGGGCGTCCTCACCGGCGAGGTCTACGACGCCTACCGGCGTCTCACCGAGCGGCTTGGGCTCCCGCCGCTCCACGCCCGCTCGATCTCGAACTACGTGAGCGAGCTCGAGACCCTTGGGCTCGTGCGCGCGACGATCGTCTCGCGCGGTCGCGGCGGCCGGACGCGCGAGATCCAGATCGACGTGCCGATCTCCGAGACGCTCCCCGCGCTCGAGGAGGACCCCCTGCTCGCGCCCGTCGCCCGCCCGAAGAACCGCGGCCAGCTCCTCCTCACGAACTTCGACAACCCGGGCCGCCCCGGGTCGCTGTAGCCGCGCCCGTCGGCCCGCGCGCCACCCCTACGCGGGGACGTTCGCATCCGCGCTCTCGTCCGACCACGCCGGGGCCCCGCCGCGGCGCCGCTTCAGCTCGCGGCGGAGCTCGTGGAGGTCGCGCTCGAGTTCGCGGAGGTCGGTCGCGGTGCGGCGCACGCGCAACCGGACGATCCCCTCGAGCACGGCGATCTCCCGCTCGAGCTGCTCGTCCGAGCCCCGGAACGGGCTCATGCGGCCGTCTCGCTGTCGATCTGGGCCTTCTGGAGCTTCGAGGAGAAGTCGACGAAGACCGTCTTGATCTCGGTGAACTCCTCGATCGCGACGCTCCCGGCCTCGCGGCCGCCGTTCCCCGTGTTCTTCACGCCCCCGAACGGCAGCTGGACCTCGGCGCCGATCGTCGGGGCGTTGATGTAGGTGATCCCGGCCTCGAGGTCGTGCATCGCCCGGAAGGCGACGTTGACGTCGCGCGTGTAGATCGAGGAGGAGAGCCCGTAGTCGACGTCGTTCGCGACGCGCACGGCCTCGTCGTACGATCCGACCTTGAGGACGGAGAGGACCGGGCCGAAGATCTCCTCCTTCGAGATCCGCGTCCCGTGGCGGGTCTCGAAGATCGTCGGCTGAAGGAAGTGGCCGCGGTCGTAGAGGCCGCCCGTGAGCTTCGAGCCGCCGTAGCGGAGCTTCGCCTCCTGCCGGCCGATCGCGATGTACTCGAGGACCTTCCGCTCCTGGTCGAGCGAGGCGACCGGGCCCATCCCCGTCTTCGGGTCGAGCGGGTCGCCGATCGGGAACGCGTCGAGGCGCGCCGTGAGCATCTCGAGGAACGGCTCGTAGACCTTCTCGTGGACGATCAGCCGGCTCGTCGCCGTGCAGCGCTGGCCGGCCGTGCCGAAGGCGCCGAAGAGGACGCCGTCCAAGGCGAGCCGAAGGTCGGCGTCGTCCATCAGGATCACCGGGTTCTTCCCCCCGAGTTCGAGGTGGACCATCTTGAGCCCGCGGGCCCCCTGGACGTAGACCTCCCGCCCGGTCTCCACGCCGCCCGTGAACGAGATCGCCCGCACGCGCGGGTCGGTGAGGAGCGCCGTGCCGACGACGCCGCCGGACCCCGTGACCAGGTTGAGCACTCCCGGCGGAACGCCCGCGTCCGCGTAGGCGCGGACGATCTCCGCGGCGCAACCCGAGGTCCCCGTCGCGGGTTTGAGGACCACCGTGTTGCCCGAGATGAGCGCCGCCGCGACCTTCCAGTTCGGGATCGCCGTCGGGAAGTTCCAGGGGGTGATGCAGGCGACGACCCCCTTCGGTTGGCGCATGGTGAGGCAGAACTTCGATCGGAGCTCGGAGGGGACGGTCTCGCCGGCGAGGCGCCGGCCCTCCCCGGCCATGTACTCGACGAAGTCGATCGACTCCTGGACATCGCCGAGGCCCTCGCTGATCACCTTGCCCATCTCGCGGGTCACGAGGCGGCCGAGCTCGGCCTTCCGCTCGCGCAGGAGCCGGGCGACCTCGAGCAGGATCTGGCCGCGCACCGGGGGCGGCGTGTCGCGCCAGACCGGGAAGGCCCGGGCGGCCGCGCCGACCGCCTCCTTCACGTCGTCCGCGGTCCCCGCGACGAACGAGCCCACGCGCTCGCCGTTCGCCGGGTTCGTCGTCTCGAAGCGCTTCGCGTGGGGAGGCGTCACCCACTTCCCGTCGAGGAAATGACCGTACTCCGGGTCCATGCCGTACCCTCCCGGCAACGTCGACCGCAGCGCCGCCAAGGATACTTGACGGTTGTCGGCCCCGCGGGACGGGTCGAGGAACGACGGCAAACATTTTCGCGCGGACCTCCTGCCGGGTCGCGCGTGATCGACATCGAGCTTCTGCGTCGGGAGCCGGAGAAGGTCGAGGAGAACCTCGCCCGCCGCCGCACGACGGCGTACACCGAGCTCTTCGCGCGGGTCCGGGAGAAGGACACGGCCTGGCGCGCGGCCGTCCGCGAGGCGGACCAGCTGCGGGCGCTCCGCAACACGCTCGGCCAGAAGGTGGCCGAGGCGCGGAAGAAGGGCGAGCCCGCCGACGCGCTCGTGGCCGAGTCGAGGGCGCTCCCCGAGAAGCTCAAGGAGGCCGAACGGACCGAGACCGCCCTCCGCGACGAGCGGGACGACCTCCTGCGCCGGCTCCCGAACCTTCTCGACCCCACGGTCCCCTTCGGCAAGGACGACTCGGAGAACGTGGTGGTCACCACCTGGGGGACGCCCGCGAAGGACCGGGTCCTCGCCCGGTCCCACGGCGAGACGCTCGAGGCCCTCGGCCTCGTCGAGTTCGAGCGGGCGCGCCGCGCGAGCGGAGCCGGCTTCTACTACCTTCGGGGTCCCCTTGTTCTCCTCGACCTCGCGCTCCAGCGGTTCGCCCTCGACCTGCTCGTCGCGCGCGGCTTCACGCCGATCGTGCCTCCGTTCCTCCTCCGGCGGGAGCCGTACGAGGGGGTCACCGACCTCGCCGACTTCGAGAACGTGATGTACAAGATCGACGGGGAGGACCTCTACCTGATCGCGACCGCCGAGCACCCGCTCGCCGCGCTCTACCAGGGCGAGATCCTCGAGGAGGAGACGGTCCCGATCCGGCTCGCGGGGATCAGCGCGTGCTTCCGCCGCGAGATCGGCGGCCACGGGGTCGACCAGAAGGGGCTCTTCCGGGTCCACCAGTTCACGAAGGTCGAGCAGTTCGTCTTCTGCCGGCCCGAGGAGTCGCCCGCGCTCCACGAGGAGATCCGGGCGAACGCCGAGGAGGTCTTCCGACGGCTCGAGGTACCGTACCGGGTGGTGAACGTCTGCACGGGGGACGTCGGGACCATCGCCGCGAAGAAGTACGACATCGAGGCCTGGTTCCCCCGCCAGCAGGCGTACCGCGAAGTGGTGAGCTGCTCGAACTGCACGGACTATCAGGCGCGCAGCCTCGGGATCCGCCTCGGGAAGGCCGGCCGCCCGGGAAAGGTCGTCCCGCACACGCTCAACTCGACCGCGGTCGCGACCTCCCGGGCCCTCGCGGTCCTCGTCGAGCAGTACGGACGGCCGGACGGCTCGATCGAGATCCCCGCGGCCCTTCGCCCGTACCTCGGGGGTCGCGCGAGCCTCGTGGGCGGTCCCGCCGCCGGCGGCGCGAGCTGACCCAAGGGCCTTAGCGCCCTCGGCGGTAGGGGCCCGAGGACGGCGGAACGATGGCTCGGCAGCACCTCCTCGACGAGTTCGCGGGGGACGGGAGCTCGCCCGCCCCTCCGCTCGCGACCGGGCGGCCCCGACCTCCCGCGCTCGAGGGGGTCTGGCGGGTCGCGGACGCCATGGTCGAGCACCCCCTCCTCCGTTCCGGCACGATCCGTGCGCTCCCGTTCCAGCTCGACCTCGCACGCGTCGGCCTCACCGAGGACCTCCTCATCGTGCTCCCGACCGGGCTCGGGAAGACGGTGATCGCAGCCCTGCTCGCGGCCGAGGTCCTGCGCCGCTCCGAGGGGAAGGTGGTCGTCCTCGCCCCCACGCGACCGCTCGTCCAGCAGCACGCGGAGGTGTTCGGCCGCTGGCTCATCCCGCTCGTGACCGCCCGCTTCACGGGCACAGTGCGCCGGCCCGTCCGTGAGGGGGCGTGGGACGGCGCCGACCTCGTCTTCGCCACCCCCGAGATCGTCGCGAACGACCTCAGCGCCGGGCGCTACCGGCTGGACGACGTGGCGCTCCTCATCTTCGACGAGGCCCACCACGCGGTCGGCAAGTACGCCTACGTCCCGATCGCCGAGCGCTACCGCGCCGAACGCCCGCAGGACGGACGCGTCCTCGGGCTCACGGCCTCCCCCGGGGGCAAGGACGAGCGGATCGAGGAGGTCGTCGGCGCCCTCGGGGTCCGCCGCATCGAGGCAAGGACCCGGGAGGACGAAGGGGTCCGCGAGCACGTCCAGCCGATCGAGGTCGACCAGCGATGGGTCGACCTCCCGCCCGCGACCGCCCACATCCGCGACCTGCTCGCGACCGCGGCCCACGCGACCGCGCGGAAGCTCCAGAAGATGGGCTACCTCCGGACGAAGCCGATCGCCTCGCTCTCCGTGAAGGACCTGATCGCGCTCCGCGCGGAGATCTTCGCGCGGCCCGGGCCGATGGTGCGGAGGTTCGGCCCGCTCTTCCACCAGCTCGTCCTCCTCCACCTGCACCACGCCCAGGAGCGCCTCGAGACCCAGGGGCTCGAACCGTTCCTGCAGTACGTCGAGCGGGTCGGCGCGAAGGAGAAGCCGAGCCGGGGCGACGGCGCGTTCCTCAAGCTCCCCGAGGTCGTCCAGGCCCGGGAGGAGGCCTCGACCGTCCTCCGCACGACGAAGGAGCTGTCGCATCCGAAGCTGGACGCGCTCGTCGCCCTCGTCAGCGAGACCCTCGACCAGCCCCGGGACCATCCGCCCCGCATCCTGGTCTTCGCGCAGTACCGGGACACGATCCGCTCGATCCAGAGCCTCCTCGAGCTCCAGGGCTGGAAGGTCGGCCGGTTCGTCGGCCAGGCGACGCGCGACCCGGACGACCCGGGGATGAACCAGAAGGAGCAGGCCGAGGTCCTTCGCGAGTTCCGCGCGGGCCGTTTCCCGATCCTCGTCGCGAGCAGCGTCGCCGAGGAGGGCCTCGACGTGCCGGACGTGGACCTCGTCGTCTTCTTCGAGTCGGTGCCGAGCGAGATCCGGGCGATCCAGCGACGGGGACGGACCGGGCGGACGTCGCTCGGGAAGGTGGTGGTGCTCCTCACCCGCGCGACCCGGGACGTGGCGTACCAGGTCGCCGAGGTCCGGCGCGAGCGGGCGATGAAGCGCATCGTGCGCCGCCTTTCGGCGGAGGCGCGTCGGCGGGGGAGCCGCCCCACGGCGGACGGTCCATAAAGATTCGGTTCCGCGGGCCGCTCTCCACCCGAACGGGAAGCTAAAGAGCCGGGCCCCGGTCGAACGCGGTCACGCCCGTGGTCGTCCTGATCGAGCTCGTCGACTGGGTCCTCGACCATCCTGGCCTCGCGCTCCTCACGGCGCTCGTCGTCGGGCTGGCCGCGTACCTGGTCGACGTGATGGCGCACCCCGAGAGGTACTAGGCGAGGTCGATGGAGTTCGAGCTCCGGTCGCTCTGGGACGTCCTCGTCCTCATCGGCCTCGTCCTCGCGATCGCCCCGTGGTTCGGCCGCTACCTCGGCCGGGTCTACCTCTCCCGGCCCCTCGCGGGGGACACCCTCTTCCTCCCGATCGAGCGCGCGGTCTACCGCCTGCTCGGCACCTCGCCCCGCCAGTCGATGCGGGCCCGGGAGTACTTCTCCGCGGTCCTCGGGGTGAACGCCGGGGTCCTCGTGTTCCTGTTCGTCGTCTTCCTCTACCAGGCGATGCTCCCGGGAAACCCGACCGCGGCGCCCGGGATGAGCTGGGACCTCGCCCTCCACTCCGCGGCGAGCCTCACGACGAACACCGACTTCACCCACTTCACGAGCGAGGCCCAGGTCTCGTTCGCCGCGCTCGGGGTCGCCTGGCCGCTCGCGCTCTTCGTCGCGCCGGCGACCGGCCTCTCGGTCGCCGCGGCGATGATCCGCGGGTTCGTGCGGCGCGACGGCACCCTCGGCAACTTCTATGTCGACCTCGTCCGCACGATGACCCGCCTCCTTCTCCCGCTCGCGGTCGCCTCCGCGCTCGTCCTGATCCTGCTCGGAGTGCCCCAGACCTCGCGGGCGGAGGTGGTCGCACACCCGCTGACCGGAGGCCTCCAGACGATCTACCTCGGGCCGGTCGCCTCGTTCCAGGCGATCTCGCTCCTCGGGACGAACGGCGGCGGCTACTACGCCGCCAACATGGCGAGCCCGCTCGCGGACCCGTCCGCCGTCACGAACCTCTTCGGCACGTTCGTGATGATGCTCATCCCGTTCTCCACGCCGTTCGCGTTCGGCACGATCGTCCGGCGGAAGGGCGAGGCCTGGCCGTACCTCGGGGTCATCCTGATCATCTTCGCGATCGCGCTCGGCCTCTTCCTCGCCTTCCAGGCGGCCTCGAACCCCTACCTCTCGGGGCTCTCGGCCCTCTCGCCGTCCTCGAACGGCTACCCGGTCGGCCAGGAGACACGCTGGAGCCTCTCCGAGGGCTCCGCGTTCCAGGTGACGAGCGTCTACGCGAACGTCGGCGCGACCGACATGCAGATCGGCGCGATCGCGCCGATGGCCCAGCTCGTCCTCCTGTTCGGGATGTTCACGCAGTCGACCCCCGGCGGAGACGGGAGCGGCTTCGGGATGCTGCTCCTGTTCAGCGTGCTCGCGATCTTCGTCGGCGGGCTCATGGTCGGGCGGACGCCCGAGTACCTCGGGAAGAAGATCGGCACGAGCCAGGTCCGCTGGGCGACCCTCGCGCTCCTCGTGCACCCCGCCGCGATCCTCGTCCCGTTCGCGCTCGGCCTCCTCGGAGGCTTCGTCGCGCTCCACGGACCGACGCCGAGCGTGACCGCCCTCAACTTCTCGAGCGTGCTCTACGAGTTCACGAGCGAGGCCGCGAACAACGGGAGCGCGCTCCCGAGCCTCGGCGTCAACGACACGACGCTCTTCTTCAACCTCGCGGGCGCGGCGATCGTCCTCGTGGGGAGGTTCGTCCCGTTCTGGGCGATGCTCATGGTCGGCGAGCAGTTCGCCGAGCAGGAGAGCCTCCCGCCGGGTCCCGGCACGCTCCGCACCGCGAGCACGACCTACACGCTCTACCTCACGCTGTTCCTCATCATCGTCACGGCGCTCGTCTTCCTCCCCGTGATGGCCCTCGGGCCGCTCTCCCAGATCGTGGGGGGAGGGTGAGCTGTGGCGTCGGAATTCCCGCTCGGGGTCGAGCTCGGGGCGCGCGTGCCGGTCCGGCGGCGGCCGCACACCTCGGCCCGGCGGGTCTTCGCGGACTCGTTCCGGTTCTTCGGCCTCCGCCGGCAGGTGCGCCACCCGCTCATGTTCTGCGTCTTCGTGCTGTTCGTCTTCGTGAGCCTCGCGACGGTCTACCCCCGGGCGTTCCCGGATGTCGCCGCGACGTACCGGGCGGGCTACTACCTCGCGGTCGCGGCGATCCTCTTCCTCACGATCTGGTTCGCCAATCTCGCGGAGGCGATCGCGGAGGCCCAGGGCCGGGCGCAGGCGGAGAGCCTCCGCTCGATCCGGAGCGGGATCCGCGCCCGCCAGGTCCTCCCGGACGGGACCGGCCGCTGGGTCGCCTCCGACGTCCTGCACGTCGGCGATTCCGTCGAGGTCCGGCCGGGCGAGCCGATCCCGCTCGACGGGGACGTCGTGCGGGGCGCGGCCCTCATCGACGAGTCGATGATGACCGGCGAGAGCGAGGCGGTCATGCGGGAGAGCGGCGGGGACAAGACGAGCGTCCTCGGGGGCACCCGGGTCCTCCAGGGGACGATCCGGGTCCGGGTGAGCGCGACCCGGGGCGAGTCGTTCCTCGACCGGCTGATCCGCCTCGTCGAAGGCCTCGGCCGTGAGCCGACGCCGAGCGAGATCGCCCTCGGGGTGCTCCTCGCGGCGTTCACGGTCACCCTCTTCGTGGTCGCGCTCTCTTTCGCGTACCTCGCGAACCTCTCGGGTCTCGTCGTGGTCGACCTCGCGACGCTCGTCGCGCTCCTCGTCTGCCTCATGCCGACCACGATCGGGGCGCTCCTCCCCGCGATCGGGATCTCGGGCGTGAACCGGGTCGCGCGCGCGAACGTCATCGCGAAGTCGGGGAAGGCGGTCGAGGCGTCGGGGGACCTCGACGTCGTCATCCTCGACAAGACCGGCACGATCACGGTCGGGAGCCGCCTCGCGGTGCAGTTCGTCCCCGCCCCCGGGGTCGAGCCGAAGGCCCTCCTCGAGGCCGCGCTCCTCTCCTCCACGCTCGACGAGACCCCCGAGGGCCGCTCGATCGTCCGGCTCGCGGCCCGTCGCGGCGGCGACGCCCGCCACCTCGACGAGGGGACGTTCAAAGTGATGCCGTTCACCCCGGAGCGACGGATGAGCGGGCTCCTGCTCGCGGACGGGACCGAGGTCTACAAGGGGGCGGTGAGCGCGATGGAGGCCTACGGCGCGGAGCTCACGGTCCCGACGCGCGAGGCGGCGCGCGAGGCCGCCCGCCAGGGGATGACGCCGCTCGCGATCTCGGTCAACCGCAAGGTGGTCGGGCTCGTCGTCCTGAAGGACGTGGTGAAGCCGGGGATCCGCGATCGGATCCACGAGCTCCGGACGATGGGGATCCGCTCGATCATGTGCACCGGGGACAACCGCCTCACGGCCGCCGCGATCGCCGAGGAGAGCGGGGTCGACGAGTTCGTCGCGGAAGCGAAGCCCGAGACGAAGCTCGGGCTGATCCAGCGGGAGAAGAGCGCGGGGCGCTTGGTCGCGATGACCGGGGACGGCACGAACGACGCGCCGGCCCTCGCGCGCGCCGATGTCGGGCTCTCGATGAACAGCGGGACGAGCGCCGCGAAGGAGGCCGGCAACATGGTCGACCTCGACAACGACCCCACGAAGCTCATCGAGGTCGTCTCGATCGGCAAGCAGCTCCTCATCACCCGCGGGGCGCTCACGACCTTCTCGATCACGAACGACGTCGCGAAGTACTTCGCGATCCTCCCGGCGATCTTCGCGGCGTCGAGCGTGACCGCGCTCCCCGGGATCTCCGCGCTCAATCTTCTCGGCCTGTCCGACCCGTACCTCGCGGTCCTCGCCGCCCTCGTCTTCAACGCGGTGATCATCCCGATGCTGATCCCGCTCGCGCTCGCCGGCGTGCCGTTCCGGCCCCGCAGCGCGATCGACCTCCTGCGCCGCAACATCCTCACCTACGGTCTCGGCGGGCTCGTGAGCGCGTTCGTCGGCATCTGGCTCTGCTACACGCTGCTCGCTTGGCTCAGCGGCCAGCCGTTCGTCCACGACGCGGCCGTGGCGATCGCCCGCGTGTTGCCGCTCGGAGGCCGATGAGCGCCCCCGCCCCTTCCCGGCCCCCGGGCGAGCCGGCCCCGAGCCTCCCCTGGAGCACGCACGTGCGGGCCGGCGTGCTGTTCCTCGTGCTCACGCTGCTCGTGAGCGGCTTCGCCTACCCGATCCTCCTCACGGAGATCGCGCAGGAGATCGCCCCTTCGACGGCGGGGGGCTCGCTCCTCACCTGCCCGGACGGGACGGTGGTCGGCTCCTCGCTCCTCGCCCAGAACCTCTCCGCGGGCGCGCTCGGTCCGGGGCTGTTCTGGGGCCGGCCCTCGCCGACGGACTACAACACGACGCTCGGCATCCCGACCCTTCCCGGCCCGAGCGACCCGGCGCTCCGCGCCCTCCTCAACGAGACCGTCGACTACCTCGTGAACGAGAGCAACGGCTCCCTTACCGTGCCGCTCCCGTTCTGGTGGGTCGCCCCGTCGGCCTCGGGGGTCGACCCCGACCTCGTGCCGGGGGCCGTCCTCGTCCAGATCCCGCGGGTCAACGCCTCGTCCGGGGTTCCCGTCGCCGTCCTCCTCGACCTCGTGAACGCGCACATCACGGAGCCCCCCGTTCCGTTCCTCGGGGTGCCGTACGTCAACGTTCTTGAGCTCGACCTCGCTCTCCTCGAGCTCGAAGGACGGTGCTGATGTACCGCAGGATCCTCGTCCCCGTGCAGGTCCCGGTCGAGGTGGAACCGCTCGTCCGGTTCGCGGCGCAGCTCCTCGAGCCGGACGGGGAGATCCGGGTCCTCCACGTCATCCCGACGACGACCCTCCCCGAGGTGACCCGCGAGTGGCGCGCGTCGGTGAACCTCGTCGTGCCCGCCCACGAGGTTGGCGCGGTGCTCGACGTGAAGGTCGACCCCGAGGTGCGGGCCGCGACGGACGTCCCGGGCGAGATCCTCGAGAGCGCCGAGACGCACAGCGTCGACGCGCTCGTCTTCACGCTCCGCGGCGACCGACGGAGCCGTAACCCGTTCGTCGGGCACACGGCGACCGCGCTCCTCCAGCACGCGCGCGCGGACGTGCTCGTCGTGAACCGTCTCGCGCTCGCGACCGGCGCGGTCCCGCGTGTGCTCGTGCCGACGTTCCGGGAGCGCCCGAGCGCGCGCTCGCTCGCGGTCGCCGAGCAGCTCTCGGTCAAAGCGGGGGGCGTCCCGGTGATCACGCTGGCCCTCGGGAGCCGCGCCTCGGAGGGCGGGGGCGCGCCGGAGGCGGACCGCACCGCGCGCGGGGTCCCCCTCGAGCGGCGGGGGTTCCGGTTCCCCGAGTCGCTCCTCGGCCGGCGGCGCCGCCTGCCCGAGGTGATCCTCGAGGCGGCGGCGCGCGAGCGCTACGGGCTCCTCCTGGTCGGCGAGGAGGGTGGCGCCGGCGGCCCGCTCCTCACCCGCCGCTTCCTCGAGGAGCTCTTCCGGGGCGCGCCGTGCCCCGTCCTCGCGCTCCGGGCCTAGGGGACGCGCGGCCGTGGCGGAGCTCTGGTTCGTCGGTCTCGGGCTCGACGACGAGCGCGGGCTCTCCCGGCGGGCGCTCGACGTGCTCCGGACGAGCGAGGTGTTCGTGGAGGAGTACACCGCGGTCGCGAGCCCTGGGGCGCTGGACCGCCTCGCGCGGGAGCTCGGCCGCCCGATCCGGCCGCTCCGCCGGGCGGAACTCGAGGCGGAGACCCCCCTCCTCGAGGCGCTCGGCCGGAGCGCGCGGGTCGCGCTCCTCGTCGTCGGGGACCCTTTCGCCGCGACGACCCACGTCGCGCTCCGCCTCGCCGCGGAGCGAGCGGGGCACACCTGGCGGTACCTCCCCAACGCCTCGATCCTGGTCGCCGCCGCGGGCTTCCTCGGCCTGATGCACTACCGCTTCGGGCGGACCGTCTCGCTCCCGCTCCCCTCGCCCGGCTTCTCCCCGTCGTCGCCGCTCGAGCAGATCGCGGGGAACCGCTCGCGCAACCTCCACACCCTCGTCCTCCTCGACCTCGCGCCGGAGGAAGGCTGCTACCTCCGGGCCGAGGTCGCGCTCGCGCTCCTGCGCGAGAAGGACCCGGACGGCCGGGTCCTCGGAGAGGACGCCCCGATCGCGGTCGCGGCGCGCGTGGGCCGGGACGACGCGGCCGGGTTCTTCGGACCTTTCCGGGCCCTCCGGACGGTCGACTTCGGGCCTCCGCTCCACACGCTAGTCGTCGTCGCCCCCGAGCTGCACTTCCAGGAGGAGGCGGCGCTCGCGAGGTTCCGCGTCGCCTAGCGCGCCCACTGGGTCGTCAAGACGGGGCTTTCCGGGTGTGGTTGGCCGGGGAGGCGAGCGTTCCCCAGTTGGCCACACCGGCCGCCTGGAGGAACGCGTCGAGGGCGACATGGTAGCCGTCGGCTGGGGAGCTGAGGAGCTCGCGCGCCCGTCCCTCGAGGGCCTGGCCGAACTCCTGCTCGGTGGGGGAGAACTGCCAGGCGTGGGCCCGGGCGCGCCCGACCGCCAGCAGGAACCCGTAGGCGAAGCCCCGCTCTTTCCCCTCGCGGGGGAGCGACTGGAGGACCGCTCGCTCCGCCCCGCCCTCGCCCTGCGTGCGGTAAGCCCGCGCGACGCGGTCGACCCAGGCGGCCTCCGGCGCGAGCAGGGTGTATTGGGGGAGGGTCTCGAGCAGCTCGCGCTCCTCCGCCCGCCGCTGGAGCCGCTTCAGGATCTCGGCGACGCGACCGGGAGCTCCCCGCGCCCCCTCGACCAGGCGCCGCGCCTCCTCCGGGTCGCTTACGATCGCCCGGACGATCGTCTCCGCGTGGGTCGCCCAGAGCTTCTCCAGGGCCCGGCTCGCGCTACGCTCGTCGATCTCGAAGTAGCCACCCTCGCCCTCGAGGGCGTCCGTGAGGGCCCGGCGCTCGACCGGCGACGGACCGAGCGCTTCGAGGAACGCGTCGAGCGAGCCGCCGTAGCAGACCCCGCCCGCGACGAACGTGGGCGTCCCCGTCCGCTCGATGCGGGGCCGGACCTCGGCGAGGTAGCCGTCGAGCAGCCCGGCATCGGACAGGCGGCCGACGACGTATCGCTGGACGAGACCCTTCGGCGGGCCCGGCACGGTACGATGAACGCACTCGTCGCCCCCCCGGCAGTCGACGTGGAGCGCGACCGCCACCGGGAACTCCGCCTCGGGGTCCGGCACGGCGGCGCCGCTCGAGAGGGCGCCGAGGAGGTGGCGGTCGTCCTTCACGCAGCGGCGGCAGACCTGAAACGCCCGCTCGGCCCCGACCCATCCTACCTCGAGGTACGGCCGCGGCTCCCCGGCGGCGAGGTGGGGGCAGCGGTAGCGACGCGTCGCGGGGTCCTCGACGAGGCGGTACGGGAGCTCGGCGACCCGCTCGGCGACGAACTCCACCGGGGGCTGCGGCGAGCGGCCGGTGCACCAGAGGACCTTGTGGGTCGCGAAGAAGTGGAACCCTCTCCGGGCCCACGAGAGGTAGGCGAGCAGGAGCCGCTCGGGCTCGTCCGAGCGCTGGACCGCGACCTCCACCTCGTGGTCGGTCTTCGACAGCGGCGCGTACGAGACCTCGCCGGTCGCGGTCGGGATCGAGATCACGATGGGCGTTGCCGGCTCCTGCGCGAACTTGAGCAGGCCCGCGAGCGCGCGGGCGATCGGCTCGCCCCGGTGGGCGAGTTTGAGCAGGCGCTTCGGGTCGTCGGCGTAGGCGACGACGTCCTCGAGCTCGGCGCGGAGCCGCTCGAACCGCTCGGGCGGGCAATCGGGGGTGAGGCGGGGGAGCAGCTGGCCGACGTCCGCGCGGAGCGCCTTGGACCGGGCGACGAGGTCCGCCTCGCGGAGCCCCGAGCCCTTCCGGATACGCGCCACGGCGACGCCGGCGAGCGGGGGCCGCTACTTATTCTCGGGGGTCGGGGACCGGTCGTTCAGCGGCGGCACGTTTCGAGGAAGTGGCGAAAGATCTCGCGCCCGCCCTCGGTGTGTTCGACCTCGGGGTGGAACTGGACCCCCCAGATCGGCTTCGCGGGGTTCGCCATCGCCTCGACCGCGCAGGCGGCCGAGTGCGCGAGGACCGTCCACCCGGGAGGGGGCGCCACGACCTGGTCGCTGTGGCTCGCCCAGACGCGGATCGAGCTCGGGAGCCCGGCGAAGAGCGGGTGGTCGGGTCGGTCGATCGTGAGGTCGACGGAGCCGTACTCCGGGCCGCCGCGCGCGACCCGGCCCCCGAAGTGGCGGGCGAGGAACTGGTGTCCGACGCAGATCGCGAAGACCGGGACGTCGACCCGGTCAATCCAGCCGTCCACGGCGCCGAGCGGCTCGGCCGAGCCCTCGAGGCTGAGAGCCCCGCCGGAGAGCACGATCCCGTCCGCCTCGAGCTTCTCGAGGGGGGTCGTGTTCGGCACGATGCGGCTCTCCGCGCCGAGGTCGCGCAGGACCCGCCACTCCCGGTGGGTCCACTGGCCGCCGTTGTCGACGACGGGCACCCTCAACGCCGGCGGACCTCCTCCCCGGGCGGCCCGGGAGGGGACGGTGGGAGGCGCGCCCGCAGCTCCTCGACGGTCGCGCGGACCTCGCGCAGCTCGGCGCTCATCTTGAGCATCTCCTCCTCGAACGGCGTGAACCCGCGGGGGCTCAGCAGACGTTCGGAGATGTAGATGCCGACGAAGATCGCGCCGATCATCGCGACGACGGTAAGGAAGACGAGCGAGAACACCAGGAGGGCGGGATCGCCCAGGATGTAGGAGATCGGGAACGTGAAGAAGCGCGTCAGCTCCAGGAACTCGAGGGCGACCAGGATCACGATCATGACGCTCCAGACGAGGAGCACCTTGCGGGACGGCCTCACGGGGGTCCGGCTCCGCCGTAGTTCACGAGGAGAAGGGAGTACGGCAGCTGCGCGACGGGCCAGGACGCCGGCGGACTCTCGCCCGGGGTCGCCGGACAGGGGACCATGAGGAGGCTCTCGTCCGGCTGCCCCTCGTTCACCACCTCGAACGCGATCTCCGCCGCATAGATCGTCTCCGAGCCGCCGGACGAGTAGACCGCGGTCGCGTCCACGACCATCGGGCCGGTGGCGTTCGGGCGGACGGACAACTCGAGCAGGTCGTGCTGGGCGAGGTTCGTCCACGTGAGCCCCGAGCTCGGGCACGAGCCGTTCCAGCTGAAGCCGGTGCCGAGATCGAGCTCGAGCGTGCTGTACCGCACGTAGCCGCTCCAGGCCTGGAGGTAGAAGTCGGTGGTCGACGAGCCCGGGGTCCGGTCGACGATCAGGCGAGCGTTCGTGAGGAACGAGGGGGAACCGGGGTTGATGAGGACGGGGGTGAAGACGATCAGCGCGAGGAGGATCGCCGCGATCCCGGCGAGGTAGACCGGGGTCCGGTCGCGGGCGGGGCTGGCCGAGGGGACGACCGGACGAGGCGCGGCGGTCACTTCGCCTCCGCCTTCCAGCCCTGGTAGAGGGCGTGGGGGACCTTGAGATGGTCGAGGACCTTGCCGGCGAGGTAGTCCGTGAGGTCGTCGACCGAGCGGGGTTTGAGGTAGTAGGCCGGGGATGCGACGAGGATCACGACCCCGAGCTCGCTCAGCGTCGTGAGCTGGCGCAAAAGGATCGTCGGCAGCGGGGTCTCGCGCGGGACGAGGACGAGCGGGCGGCGCTCCTTGAGGTGGACGTGCGCCGCCCGGACGAGAAGGTGGTCGCCAAGGCCGAGCGCGATCTTCGCGACGGTGGAGGACGAGCATGGGACGACGACCATCCCCCGGGTCGGACGGGACCCGCTCGCGATCGGGGCCGCGAGGTCATCGTCGGCGTAGGTGACGGTCGCGCGGGGCGCGAGCTCGTCGACCCCCATCCCGAGCTCTTCGCGGAGCACGGCCTCCCCGCCCTTCGAGACGACGAGCGCGGTCGGCACCCGGGCGGCCGAGAGCCCCTCGAGGACCCGGAGCGTGATCGGGGCTCCGCTCGCTCCGCTCACGCCGACGACGACCGGTCCCTCTTCGACCACGAGGCCCCCCCGGGGGTTAAATCGGCGGAGCGACTCGGTCGATAAGACGGTTCGCGGGGCGGGACGGCGTGGGGTATCGGGCAGCGGTCGTGGGGGCGGGGCATACGCGGTTCGGGGCCGTCCGTCCCGGGCCGCGGGAGCTCGTGCGCGAGGCCGCCCGGCAGGCGCTCGCGAGCGTCGACCGAGGGATCGACCCGAGACGGATCGGGCGGGGGTATCTTGCGACCCTCGGCTTCGGGGGCTGGCAGATCGGCAACTCCTCGGCGCTCCTCGCCGAGGAGCTCGGGGTCCCGGGGCTCCCCACGGTCCGCGTGGAGAACGCCTGCGCCTCGGGCGGGTTCGCGCTCCACGAGGCGGTGCGGGCGATAGCCTCGGGCGACACCGACTTCGTGATGGTCGCGGGCGTGGAGAAGATGACGGACGTCTCGAGCGCCCGGCGCCGCTACTGGCTCGGCGTCTCGGGCGACACGGAGTGGGAGCGGCAGGCCGGCCTCACCTTCGCCGGGGTCTACGGTCTGATCGCCTCCCAGTACCTCCACCACTACGGCGTCCCCCGCGACGCGCTCGCCGAGGTCGCGGTGAAGAACCATGAGAACGGGGCGCTCAACCCGAACGCGCACTTCCAGAAGGTGGTGCGCCGGGAGGAGGCGCTCGCGAGCCCGCGGGTCGCGGACCCGCTCGGGCTCTACGACTGCTGTCCGGTGAGCGACGGGGCGGCCGCGGTCGTCCTCGCCTCGCCGGAGCTCGCCCGCACGCTCACCGACACCCCGGTCTTCGTCGAGGGGACCGGCGCCGCCTCCGACTACCTTGCGGTGCAGGAGCGGCCGGATCTCCTCGGCTTCCCCGCGACCCGCCGGGCCGCGGAGGCCGCGTTCCGCTCCGCCGGCTGCGAGCGCGCTTCGGTGTCGTTCGTCGAGGCCCACGACTGCTTCACGATCGCCGAGCTGCTCGCCCTTGAGGACCTCGGCTTCGCCCCGCAGGGCGGGGCCGGGGCGCTGACCCTTTCGGGGGCCACGCGCCGGGACGGCCGGCTCCCCGTCAACCCGGACGGCGGACTGAAGGCGAAGGGTCACCCGATCGGTGCGACGGGGGTCTCTCAGGTCTACGAGATCTTCGAGCAGCTGCGTGGGACCGCGGGGAAGCGCCAGGTCGGCCATGCGCGCCGGGCCGTGGCGCACAACGTGGGCGGCGCGGGGGCCACGGCGGCGGTCACGATCTTCGGGGTCGCCTGATGGCGCGGGGGCTCCTCCGGGCGGCGGCCTACCTGCCCTCTTGGACCGACGGTCACCGACGGGTCGGCGGTTTCGATGAGGACGAGCTCACCTTCGCGGCGACCGCGATCGAGCGTGCGGTCCCCGCGGGGGCCCCTCGCCCCCGGAACTGGACCGTACGCCTCGTGGGCTATCCCGCGGGGCGGGAGCCGGCGGAGCTCGCAAGCCTCCTCGGGGGTCCTTCGACCTGGACGGCGGTACCGGAAGGTCCCACGGCGCTCTCGACCGTGCTCGACCGGGCCATGGCCGGGCCGGGAGCCCAGCTGGTCGTCGTGGTCGCCCGGGGGTCGGGGGTCCGCGTCGGGGCGGCCGGTCGGGGCCCCCCGAGCGAAGGGGCCATCGCGTACTACTACGACGAAGGGGAGGGCGCAGCCGCACTTCCTTCGCCCGCACCCCCTGCTCGAGAGGACGGCGGGTTGGGTCCTCTGCTCGAGGAGGTCCGTCGCCACCGGGGGCCCGGTACCGAGAGCCTCCTGCCCGGGGACTGGGAGGCCGATCCCCGGCGGGGTCGACCGATCGGACCGGCGACCACGGGCGCGGCCGCGCCCCCGACGGTCTCCGAAGGGGCGTACGTCCCTCCCGCCCGCTACGAGGAGGGTCTCGCGAGCCGCTGGAGATTCCTCGCCGAACGCTGCCCCCGGTGCGGTGTCGCCACGTTCCCGGCCCGAGGCCGGTGCCGCGGGTGCGGTGCGGTCGAGGGCCTCGAGGAACTCCCCCTACCCCTCGACGGCGCCCGGGTCGTGGCGGCAACCTGGATCGGACGGGGGGGTCAACCGACGGAGTTCGACCTCCAGGTCGAGGCCCAAGGAGCGTACGGCGTGGTGCTGGCCGAGGTGACCCCCGAGGTCCGTGTGACCCTCCAGGTCGCCGAGGGGTCTCCCGAGGAGATGGGGATCGGCTCCTCGATCGCCACCCGGCTGCGGCGCCTCTACCCTCTCGAGGGTCGGTGGAGGTACGGCCGCAAGGCCGTGCCGCTCTCGGCCGTCCCCCGTCCCGGCTAGTGCCCCTGCGCTCGGGTCCCTTCGACGTTCTCGCGAGATGGGGATTCCGAACTACCGGGCGCGAAGCAGCCCTAGGCGAACCCCGGGAGGTCCCGCCCCTTCGAACCGCCGGATTTCGGCTGGTAAGGCTCGGAAGCGATCCCGAGATGGGTGGCGAGGGTCCGGAAGGTGGTGACGAGCTCCTGGATCGCGTTCGCCATCTCACGCTGCTCCGCCCGAAGCTCACGAAGTTCCTCGCGGAGCGCTTTCATCTCCACCTCCCAGTGATCGGACGTCCCGGAGATCGTCATGTTCCCTCCCCCAGACCAGCGCACGGGCCTAGATTAGCACGTGGCGAAACAGTTCCATGAACCGCGGAGGGGGGGCCGTGCGACCGGTCTATCCCGACGAGGTCGACCCGAAGGGCGAATCCGAAGTACCCTTCTCCACGAAGGGGCTCCAGGTCCCCTGCTCGGGCGAGTAGTCCATCCGCTGGAGCTCCACGATGAACTCCTTGAGCAGCTCGGAAGGGGCAGGCCGGATGGTGATCGCATAGACGTAGATCCCGAACCCCATGAAGTCGGTGACCCGCCGGAGGACCTCCGCGAGGCTGTCGCGCGGCACGCGGACCCGGATCGAGGTCTCCCCGAGCATCTGAGCGAACTCGTCCACATCGAACGGTCGGTCCAGTCGGATCAGCCCTGCCGGGGGCGTCGCCGGCGGGGGTGCCCCCGGCGAGGGCGCCGGGCCGGCCACTGTCCCGGAACCGCTTCCGCGGACGGAGGGGGAAGAAGGGGCCGATGGCGTAGGAGGGGCGGAAGCCGAGGGCGACGCCCGGGGAGGGGGTCCCGCCGTGGCCTTCGGGGGATATCGGTCCAGAACCGGGGAGGGATCTCGGCCAACGAATCGGGGGACCGACGACCGGGCCGGACGACGGCCGGTCGACCCGCGCTTCTTGTGGCCCGAACCACGGCGCGACTTCGCCGCCCTCTTGGGCATGGTCCCTAGCGACACGCCGTGGGCCTTAAGGTACCATGGACCGGAGACGGTCCCGCCCCCTCGGCCGCGTCCAGCGGCTCCCCTTCGGCAGCGTTGTAGCGAGCGGAACCGTGCGATTGTCCGTCATGGGATGCCGAGACTGTAGCGACAAGAACGACAGATGGGTTATGTACGACAGGATCGGTGGTCGAGGCAGGCCCAAGCTGCAGAGCAGGGCCGAAGACGGAGGAAGGAAGCAATGCCGGCGCGCGTAATGAAGGAGTTCCAGGCCCCCCGGGGTCTCCCCCGGAAGACCGCATCCGTCTGCCCGGAGTGCATCAAGGTCATCCCGGCAATCGTCCGTGAGAAGGAGGGGCGCGTCATCATGGAGAAGACGTGCCGCACCCACGGCTACTTCTGGGACATCATCTCGAACGACGTCGACTTCTACCTCCGGATGGAGGTCTACGCCCACGACGGGGTTGGCTACGAGAACCCGTACTACGACAAGTTCATCGGCTGCCCGACGACCTGCGGAATGTGCAGCCACCACAAGTCGCACACGGGGCTCGCGCTCGTCGACCTCACGAACCGCTGCAATCTGAAGTGCCCGGTCTGCTTCGCCAACGCGAACGCCGCGGGCTACGTCTTCGAACCGACCCGCGAGCAGATCTACTTCATGCTGAAGACGCTGCGCGAACAGAAGCCGGTCGGCACCGTGGCGGTCCAGTTCTCCGGTGGGGAGCCGACGCTCTCGCCGCTCTTCCTTGACGCGGTCAGCATGTCCCGCGACCTCGGCTTCAAGCAGATCCAGGTCGCGACGAACGGGATCCGTGTCGCGAACGAGCCCGGCTTCGCGCAGGCCTCCCGCGACGCGGGCCTCCACACCCTCTACCTTCAGTTCGACGGCCTGGACGACGAGATCTACCGCAAGGTGCGCGGGGTTCCGCTCCTCAAGGTGAAGCAGAAGGCGATCCAGGCGGCGCGGGAGACCCACTCGCCCGCGGCCGACCTCGCCGCGGGGAAGCCGGACAAGCCGCTCTCGGTCGTCCTCGTCCCGACGCTGGTCGGCGGGTTCAACGAGAAGGAGATCTGGCCGACCGTGAAGTTCGCGATCGACAACATCGACGTCGTCCGCGGCGTCAACTTCCAGCCGGTGGCGCTCACCGCCCGTATCCCGGACAAGGACCGCTTCCAGATGCGGTTCACCCAGTCCGACCTCGTCCGGATCCTCTGCACCGACGGACCGTTCGACAAGTCCGACTTCTTCCCTGTGCCGTCGGTCGCGCCGATCTCGGAGCTCGCATCGATCATCCACGGCGAGGAGAAGATGACGCTCACGACGCACCCGGGCTGCGGCTGCGCGACGTTCGCGTTCGTCTCGAAGGACGGGCAGACGATCACGCCGCTCCCGCGGTTCATGGACGTCGACGGCTTCTTCGAGAACGTCGAGTCGATGATCGAGAAGTACCGGGACGCCCGGTTCGCCCGTGTCCGGACGGCGGTCGCCGGGGCGCGGCTCCTGCACGATGTCGCGAAGTACTTCGACTTCTCGAAGGCGCCCGAGGGGGTCACCGAGAAGAACGTTGTCCGCATCATCGCGGCGATCTTCACGGAAGGCAACAAGGAGGCCGTCGCGAAGTTCACGTGGCGGACGCTCTACATCGGCAACATGCACTTCCAGGACGCCTACGACTACGACATCCAGCGCCTGATGCGCTGCGACATCCACTACGCGGTGCCCGACGGGCGGATCATCCCGTTCTGCTCGTACAACTCCGGTCCGATCTACCGGACGGAGGTCGAGAAGAAGTTCTCGATCCCGATCCCCGACTGGCAGCGGGCGAAGTCGCAGGTGGGCGTCCCCCTGAAGACGATCGAGACGATGGGGATCAACGGCGAGGTCACCGTCGACCCTGAGTACTACAAAATCCGGGCGCTCAAGCAGGCGCCCGGGATGACGTCCTAGGGCGCCGGTCCCCCGCTCGGCGAGCGGCGGTCGAGAGGCTACGCCCGTCCGGCGTCGGCCCCGTCCGCCTCTTCGAACAGCACCGCCCCCGGCCGTTCTACGGCCCGGATGTCGGGCTCGGACGTCGCCCGGAGCTCGTCGAGCCTCCGGTCGATCGAGGCCCAAAGCGCGTCGAGCGGTCGCGTCCGACGCCCCAGGTCGGTCCCTCCGGGAAGGTCGGGGTGAAGCTCGAGCCAGCCCCAGGCGGCCTCAGCGTGCTTGCACGTTCCGAGCCCCCGCCGGGCAAAATCGGGACAGGTGCAGAGGACCGCCTCGCGGGAAGGGAACGCCGGCAGGAGCACGCGGTAGCTCGTGCGATGCACGGGGTTGCGCACTTCGAGCTCGAGGTAGGGCTCACGACGCCGGACCCGGACGTCGAGCGGCTCTTCGACGGCCCGGAGGCGTCGCCGGGCGCGCTCGGCCGCCTCCTCGCGCGGAGGCGCGGCGCGCCGCCTTCCGCTCCCGCGAAGGGGCATGACCGCCCCAGGGCCGGACCCTTGAAGAGCGCAAGGGCGTCGCCCTTCCGGACAAAGGTAGTTATGGAGCGCGAGGCCGGGAGCCCGCGGACGCGGGGCCCCCGGACCGGCGCGCGCCCGGTCGCGGGACCTGAGGACGAGGGAACGGAGGAGGAGTGACCATGGACCCGACCACGTTGTTCATCGTCGGGCTGTTCCTGCTCGTCGCCTGCGCGGTCGCGGTCGGGGAGCTCGTGAGCCGTCTCGGCCAGGCGGCGCTCGTCGGCCAGCTCGCGGTCGGGGTGGTTTTCGGGCCGACGCTCCTCGGACCGTTCCTCGGCCTCTCGGGCGTGAGCACCGAGTTCACCGGGCTCGAGATCCTCGCGACGTTCTTCGTCCTCATGACGGCCGGGCTCGCGGTCACCCCCGAGCAGATCTACGCGACCGGCGTCCCCGCCGCCCTGCTCGGCGTCACGATGTTCGTCGTGCCGTTCCTCGCCGGCGCCGAGGTCGTCCGCCTCCTCTACCCCGCGCTCGCCTGGTCGACCACGCTGTTCATCTCGCTCACGATCTCGATCACCGCCCTCCCGGTCCTCGGGGTGATGCTGCACGAGTTCCGGCTGATGGACAGCCGCTTCGGCACCTTCCTGCTGAACAGCGCCCTCTTGAACGAGCTCGCGGCCGTGACGACGTTCTCGGTCCTCCTCCGGCTCCGCACAGGGACCTACAGCGTCTGGCTCGACAGCACGATCGCGCTGCTCACGGTCGGCGTCTTTCTCTCCTCGATCCTCGCGGTCCACTTCGGGCTCCGCAGCCTGCGCGTGCAGCAGCTCTGGGGGCGGATGGTCGCCGGGGTCCGCGGGTCGTGGCGCTCGAAGGAGGCCGGGTTCGCCCTCCTCATGGTCGGCTCGCTCGCGGCGGCCCTCTACTCCCAGGCGCTCGGCCTCACGTTCCTCGTGGGGGCGTTCTACGCGGGGCTCCTCGTGACCCCCGAGAGCGCGGGCGCGCGCGAGCACCGCGACATCACGCGGATCTTCGACGCGGTGACGTGGGGATTCTTCATTCCCCTGTTCTTCGCGCTCGTCGGCTTCGGGATGAACCTCCGGCTGCTCGTCACCTCCGAGGCGGTCCTCGCCACCTTCGCGGCGCTCTGCGTCTTCGCGTTCCTCTCCAAGGTCGCGGTCGGGAGCCTCCTCACCCGGTCGCTCGGCTGGGCCCCGGGGGACGCCCTCGGCGCCGGCTTCCTCGTCGCGAGCCGGGGCGCGGTCGAGCTCGCGATGGCGTTCATCCTCCTCGACCTCGGCGTCTTCGACGAGACGATCTTCACGGTCGTCGCGGGGGTCGGCCTCGTCACGACGTTCCTCTCCCCGATCGGGGCCCGGCCGTTCGTCCGGTCCGTCGCCGCCCCCTCGAGGTCCCCCGCGGACGCCGGCCTCCGGCCCTGGCTCGCCGCCTCGCTGCCGCCGTCCACCTTCGGCGACGGGGAGGAGCTTCCCGACCCCTAGGCGGGGGGGCCCCGCCACGGTTATCTCGGGGCCGGGGCCGGTTCGGCCGTGAACGAAGGGCCGCCGGCGGCCCCCGACCGTCCCCTCCGGAAGCCCCGCCTCTCGCGCCGGGGGAAGGTCGGGCTCGGACTATTCCTTACGCTGGTCGGCCTGTTCGTGTTGGGCGGCGCACTCCCGACCTCGGCCTCCACGCTCGAGCGGACGGTCGCTCTTGCCGCGGTCGGGGTCGTGGCGATCTGGTCCGGCGGCCTCCTCTTGGGCTCCGGCGGACGACGATAGCCGAGGCGTACGCGCCGGACGGGCCGCCGGCCCGATCCGGCGGACCGGGACAACGGGGACCGGCGCGAGAGTGAACGCTGCAAACAGATTTCTTATACCGGCCCCGACGTCCGACCTCCGATGGAGTATGTGATCGTCCGCGCGACCCACCCCTCCTGGCTCACCCTGATGATCCCCACCGAGGTCGCCCAGATGCTGCGGTTCGACCCCCGGGCCCATCCAGGCGAGCTCGCGGGACGGTCGGTCTCGTTCCTCGCACGGGGACGCGGGATCGCCCGCATCGTCCCGACCCACCCCGCGCGCGAGGCGCTCGCCGTCGAGACGGTCCGGGGCCGGCTCCTTGCGACCTCGCGGCCAGGGGAGCGCCTTCTGTTCACGCTGCCGACCCAGGTGGCCCAGCATCTCGAGCTCCGGGTCCACGCGCGGGGACCGCGGCTCAGGGGGACCGACGACGCGATCGTCTGGTTCACCCCCGCCCCCGAGTACTACGCCTTCCGGGCCGCGGAGGCGGCCGGGAAGGCGTGGGAGGGGCCGCCGGGGAGCCCGTTCGCCCACGTCTACCTCGCCCGCTCCTTCGTCCCTCTTCCGCGGGACCTCGGCGATCTCGCGGACGTCGAGCGCCGTCTCGAGGAGGAAGAGTGGCGCCCGACGGTCGAGACCTTCCAGCGCCTCGCTCGCCCCCGTCGTCCGGCCGTCTAAAGAGGCCGGCGCGGTCGATGCGCTCGGCGAACGTTTATATAGCGAACCACGGGATAGATTCGCGCATGTCGGGCACGGGGGGGCGCCCGCCCAAGCCGGAGGCGTCGAAGGCCTACCGGCTGCGCAATCCACTTCCGCTGAGGTCTGCGGCTGACGTCACCACGACCCGCGTGGGGATCCCGGAGGACGCCGCGCTCGCCGCCGCGTCCGGGCCGGTCGATTTCGACTCGCTCGCGAAGGCGATCCGCCGGTCGGTCGGCCACGACGGGATGCGCCCGGAGGACGCCCGGTCGATCGCGGCCCATGTCCTCAACTTCTTCGGTTTCAACGAGCGGATCATCGACAACGTCCTCGAGCCGGACGACCGCGACACGTTCTACATGCTCGAGGACACCGGGATCCTCGAGACCGAGCGCGACGAGACGACCCTCTACGATGGCCGCGAGTGGCGGATCCACTACTGGATGTTCCGCAAGGACCGCATCTTCGAGCTCGCCCGCGAGGAGTCGGAGGCGATGGCCGAGGCCGGCGAGCAGGAGGTCGTGTACTCCCCGAACGCCCAGCGATCGGGAGGCTACCGACTTCCCCACGGCGAGCACGGAACGGGCCTTCCCGCCCATGCCGTCTACCATGAGCTCGGGGACGAGATCTGGCTCGAGCGGCGCCAGAGCCCCTCGCCCGCGGCCCCGGCGGCCCCGCCGACCCACCGTGGCCGGGCGGGCCCGACCGCCGACTGAAACGTTCCGCGGCCCGAACCGTTAACCCCCGCCACCCCTCGGGAGGCGGGCCGATGCGACGGTTCCTCCTCATCGCCCACAAGGTCCCGCCGAGGGGCGAGTTCACGCTCAACGACCTCGCGGGGGGCGCGGGCCGGATGGACGAGGTCGCCCGCGCGGTCTCGACCGCGTTCACGCTCTCGAACGATCTGCGACGGGACACCGAGGTCGCGATCATCTTCTCGGCCGAGCCCCCTCCGGCCGCCCGGAGGATCGAGCTGGTCGGGGCCCGCCTGCGGTACCTGAACCCCGACGAGCGGTCGACCGCGGCCCTCCTCAAGAACGCCCTCGTCCGGGCCGCCCACTTCCCCTCCGATTTCGAGTCCTCCCCGGGCTTGAGGGTCGGCCCCGTCGACCCCCCGCGCTACCTCGAGGGGTTCCTTCGCCAGAGCGGCGCCGTCTGGCTGACCGAGAAGGGGGCGCCCCTCGCCGCCTGGAACCCCCCTTCTCTGGACGTGGCCGCGTTCGTCTCGGACCCGTTCGACCCGCCTCCGGAGGAAGCGGCGATCCTCACCGCGAGCGGGGTCCCGAAGGTCTCGGTCGGGCCGAGGTCGCTCCGCACGAGCCAGGTGATCGACGTCTTCCACCGTGAGCTCGACGTGCGAGAGCACGGCTAGCGTCCCGCCCTTCCCGGGCAGGCCGCTCCTCAGCGCGCGGGTAGGGCGGGGCGCGCGGCCGCGGGCCGGATCGCCTCCCGGACGGTGCGGGGCCGGAGGCCTCCGAGCACGGCCGTGAGCCGCACGACCTCGCGGGGCTCGGGGCGGATGCGGGTCCCGAAGACGAGCCGCTCGGGGTCGCGGAAGCTCGCACGGACCTCGCGCAGCACTTCGTCGAGGGTGCGGAGCGTCAGGTTCGTGCCTCCCTCGAGATGGACGAGGGCGGTCGGGTGGTCCGGCAGCTGAAAGTCGAGGAGCGAATCGGCGAGGGCCTGGCGGACGAGCCGGTCGGGCTCGCTGATGTGGTGCTCGCCGATGACGAGGGTCGAGAGCCCCGACTGGCTCAGGTGGCTCTTCAAGCTCGCGAGGTCGACGTTGAGCTGGCTCGGGTGATCGACCATGTCGACCAAGCTCGCGACCAGCCCGTGGAGGTAGGCGTTCCGGATCCGGAAGACGCGGTGGACGGCGAGCGTGTCGAACCGGCGGAGCTTCTCGTTGGCGAGGGGGAGGAGGAGGCCCCCGAGCTCCTCGAGCTCGGCGACCGCCCGCTCGACGTTCGCCCGGAGCCCCGAGTTCGCCTCGAGCTCGATGCGGAACGGAAGGAAGACGACGGGGATCGGGAGCGCCGGCGTCTCCCGCAGCTCCCGGGAGAGGAACGGCAGCAGCGCGCTCCCGGTGCCGCCCCCCAGCCCGGCGAGCAGGAAGACGAGCTCGAACTGGCCGAGGCGGCGGACGACCTCCTCCCGGCTCTCCTCCGCGGCCAGGAGGACCGCGTCGCGGTCCCCGCCGCTCCCGCGGCCGCCGAACTGTCGCCGCCCGAGGAGGATCCGCTCCTCCACGCCGACCCGGCGCAGGTGCGTCGCGTCGGTGTTGACCGCGATCGCCCGCGCGCCCGGGAGCCCGAGGGTGACGAGGTCCTCGACGGCCTCGCTCCCCGCCCCCCCCAGGCCGACCACGGCGATCGACGGAGAGAGCGCGAAGGCATCGAGGGCGTCCGCCGCCGACCGCTCGAGCATCGCCCTTTCGTCCTCCTACGGAGGGGGCGCGTCCTCGGCGGTGACGGCTTCGCCCTCCCGTCGGTGGGTCCTCGAGGGGGGCGCGAGCTGGTCGATGCGACTGCGGATGTACTCCCGCACCGCCGAGCGGACCGCGTCGTCGACGCTCACGGAGTTGCCCTCCCGAACGAACTCCTCGAGCCGGCTGTTGTCGCGACGGGAGAGCTCGACGACCACCTTGCGGATGTGGTGGGGAGGAAGGTGGAGCTCGATGTACTGCTCGAGCCCCTCACGGATGGTGTCGGAGATGGTGGCGGTGCCCTTCGCCTCCTGGATCTGCTTCAGCTTCTCGAGCAGTTCCTGGGGGATCCGTACGGTCACCCGCTCCGAGGTGTCGACCATGGCTTGTCAGACAAGATGTGCTTCTTTGTCTGACGATTGACATATCGTGTTTCAGGTATATAGACTCCTCCCGGAGGAGGTTCTGTTACCCCATCGGGTGATTAGCGTCGGGGAAACACTGGCCGTTGCATGTCGGGTCACGTCCCTCCGTCATACCGACTTCCCGGAGTTCCCATTCCGGAGGACGCCGACCTTTGGATGCCGACCTCGCGCAAGTTCGGTCCCGCCATCGTGGCCGCCCTCATCACGGCAGGTGGAGCGGCCCTTCTCTACTTCACGGAGGTCACTCTCGTGATTCCGTATCTGACAATAACCTATGTTGTCGCCGTGGCGATGGGTTGGACCTTCGCTTACGTCGTGTGCAACAACTACCTGTGGCTTCCCCACAAGAAGCTCACATCTATCCGGGCCGATGGTACGTCACTAAGGTCGGTTCTGCTCTCCCTGCGCTATCACCTCTACGACAGGGCCCGCGTGCTTGCGTCGGGGCCGACCAACAAGGGAGACCAGAACGAGGAGCATCTCTGCCGAGAGAAGATTCAGCGGATTGAGTGGCTCATCGTAAACTCGAGTGTGGCAAGGAGAACCGGCTTCAAAGCCGATCTGCTGCTGTTGGTGTTTGGGTTCTTCTCGGTCATACCTTCCTTGCTCACCATAGGATTTCACGACCAGAACGACTCCTCCATGTTGCTCCTCGTTCTGGCCGCGGTCCTGGCGGCAGCCGTCGTCCCGACCTACTTTGCCCTGAAACCCAGCGGCAGAGAACTACAGAGGTCGGTCTGGGGAGAGAAGGTTTCCGAACTCTGGGACCTCATGGACCCGGAGCTCATTGAAAACCGCGTGGCGGAGTGGATTCAGGAAGATCCTTCGGGTATCGACTTTGGCCCACGGGTCACGCTGCCCGAACCTCGACCTTCTCCTTCCGAATCACGAACGTGATCTTCTCGGGTCGGGAAAGATGATCGACCACTGGCTTGGGGATAGTCGTCAGGGTCCCTCGGGTCTCGTGGTAGTTGACGCTCACGGTGAACTCCTTGGCGTCCTTCTTCCACTTCGGCATCCAAGTGGACAAGTTTATCCACATATATACGGCCTCCGGTCCACCCCTGTAATCCAAGTGGATACGCCACCTTCATATATCCACGTTGATATGTCCCTGCCGATGACGGAGGTGTGGTCCGACATGCGAACCCCGGCTCTCGCTATCGTAGCTCGCGGCGACCAGATTCAGACGGTCTCCCCCACGGAGTACGTCGTGCGCTCTCAGAGCCGGCTTGGGGTGGAGTACAAGGTCACCGTCATGAGGGACCGGTGGTCGTGCGACTGTCCCTTCTTCCGGGAGACCGGGATCTCATGCATCCACGTCTTTGCGGTCCGGTTCCGGGAAGGGTTCAAGGTTGGGGCCGAGCCTCTACCCTCGGTGTCCGAGACCTGCTCTCGGTGCGGGTCCGGTAACGTAGTCGGGAACGGTAAGAGGCACAACAAGAGCGGACTACTCGCCCGTTTCCTATGCCGCGGGTGCGGTTACCGATTCACGGGCCGGGACGGCTTCCAGCGCCGCCGGGCTGACCCCGACAAGATCGCCCTCGCGCTCGACCTCTACTTCCGGGGCATGTCCGTCCGCAAGGTCGCGGAGCATTTCCGGCAGGCTCAGGGCCTCAACGTCAGCCACGTCACGGTCTATCGGTGGGTCACCCACTTCGGGAAGCTGGCCGCGGAGAGGATGGACCGTCAGGGGGCCCGGACCGGAGAGCGGTGGCACGTGGACGAAACGGTGGTAAACGTGGACGGCTCACCCCGGTATCTCTGGAACGTCCTCGACCGGGACACACGGTTCCTCCTTGCCACGCACGTCAGCGAGAACCGGGGACTGAGCGACACTCAGGCCCCTCTGCACAAGGCCAAGGCGGTCACTCCCGACCGGCCGAACGAGGTGTTCACGGATGGGATGACGGCCTACCCGAAGGCGGTCGTCAAGGAACTCGGTCGCGGGAGCCGGAGTCCTCACGTCCGGGTCCCGAGCATCCGGGCCAAGGAGTCGAACAACCTTGTCGAGAGGCTCCACGGGACCGAGAAGGAGCGCATCAAGGTCATGCGCGGGTTCGACACGGACCGGGGAACCGGGGCACTCATGGAGGGCTTCCGGGCGCACTACAACCTCGTGCGCGACCATCAGTCCCTCGGGACAACCCCGGGGGTCGCCGCGGGTTTCGCCCCGCTCGGAGGGTTCCGGTGGGCCGAACTCATCAAGCGGGCCGCGCCACAGCCGAAGCCCGGCTACCCCGAGATTGAGGTCATCCCGAACTGAGGCGCGTCACCCGAGTTGAAACGAGAGAGAAACCGAGAGAGTTCATGACCCGAGAAGTAACAGAACCCCCGGAGGAGGTTCTGTTACCTAAGCGGGTGGTCCGTGGCGGACCGGACCTCCCGTCTCAGGTCGGGTGGGGGTGCTCTCCGCCTGAACCATGACAAAGCCGCCTTCCGGCTTTCACTTGCCGAGATGCGCCATGTTGGTCGTGTTCGCCGTAGGGATAGTCGGAGGCGCGGTGAGTACGCGGCAAGCACTTCTCCGTCCCTGGCCGTCGTCCTTCCTTCTCGCGGTCCAAGGAGTGTGCCTCGCCTCGTTGGGGGCATGGGGGCTGTATCTGATGCGCCGACCTGCCACCTAGGAACGAGACCTCTCGACGCGAAACGTCCACAAGCCGAGAGGGTTTACCACACGAATTGCAGCAGAACCATCCGCCGGCGTCGCCGGGAGCCCAGGTCGCGAAGCTCTCGCCGTGGAGCGGCCGGTCCCCAAGAATCGACCGACTCGGGCGAGCGACCCGCGTCGCGGTCGCTCAGTGCCTGCCGAGGATCGAACCGTCCGGCGCGAGGTCGATCGCCTCCGCGGCCGGACGGGTCGGCAGGCCCGGCATCGTTTCGATCGTGCCGAGGAGGGCCACGGTGAAGCCCGCGCCGGCCGACCGGAGATAGTGGTGCACCGTCACGCGGTAGTCCCGCGGGCGGTTGAGCCGGTGCGGGTCGTCCGAGAGCGAGAGCGGGGTCTTCGCCATGCAGACGGGCCCGGTGGCCTCGCCGATCCGCTCGAGCCTCCGTCGCTCCTCGGCAGCCTCGGGAGCCTCGACGACGCCGTCGGCCCCGTAGAGCCGCGTCGCGATCGTCTCGACCTGGCCGAGGAGGGCCGTGCCCGCCGGGTAGAGCGGACGGCTGCGCCGGCCGAGCGACGCGACGTCCTCCACCGAGCGCGCGAGCTCGAGGTTGCCCTCGCCTCCGCGCTCGAACCCGAACGAGTCGATCACGTGGATGCCTTTCACCCGGCAGAAGTCCCGGACGAGCGCGCCCTCCTCGACGGAGTCGCCGGGGAAGTGGTTCAGCGCCACCGTCGCGGGGATCCCGAGCGCGCCGAGGTTCTCGAGGTGCTGGTCGAGGTTCGCGAGCCCGCGCTCGAGGGCCGCCCGGGCCGGCCGGGTCGCCTCCTCGTCGCTCGCCCCGCCCTGGAAGCGCAGGCCCCGCTGGGTCACGACGAGGACCGCGGCATCCACGTCCGCCCCGATCGCGGGGGTGACGATGTCGACGAACTTCTCGGCCCCGAGCTCGGTCGCGAACCCCGCTTCGACGACCGCGTAGTCGCTCGAGGCGAGCGCGAGCTCGATCGCGAGGCGACTGCACGTGCCGTGCGCGAGATTGCCGAACGGTCCGGTGTGGACGAGCACGGGCGTCCCCTCGCTCGTCTGGACGAGGTTCGGCTCGAGCGCGTGGCGGAGGAGGGCGGCCATCGCCCCGCCCGCGTGAAGGTCCTGCGCCCGCACGGGGAGGTCGTCGAGGGAGAAGCCGACGAGGATCCGCTCGAGCCGCGTCTTGAGGTCCGGGTAGTCCTGGGCGAGCGCGAGGATCGCCATCACCTCGGAGGCCGCCGTGATCGCGAACGACGACGGGTGGACGACCTGGTGCAGGACGCCCTGCCCGACCAAGATGTGGCGCAGGGCGCGGTCCTCCATGTCCATCGAGCGGTTCCAGAGGATCCGGAGCGGGTCGAGTCCGAGGGGGTTCCCGTGGAAGATGTGGTTGTCGACGAGCGCGGCGAGGAGGTTGTGGGCCGCTCCGACCGCGTGAATGTCGCCGGTGAAGCCGAAGTTGATCTCGGAGGAGGGCTCGACGGTCGACCGGCCCCCTCCGGTCGCCCCACCCTTCACCCCGAAGACCGGACCGAGCGACGGCTGCCTTAGGCACGCGACCGCGTTCCCGCCACGACGGGCCAGCGCGTCGGCGAGCGCGATCGTGGTGACGGTCTTGCCCTCCCCGTGGCGCGTCGGGGTCATCGCCGTGACGAGGACGAGCTTCCCCCGGCGGCGATGGGCCCGCGCGGTGACCGCCGCGACCGAGACCTTCCCGACCCCCACACCGGCGGGATAGACCTCGTCGGCCCCGAGGCCGAGATCGGCCGCGAGGTCGGCGATCGAACGGAGAGTGGGCATGGTGCTGCTGGTAGGCCGGGGGGGAATGAGCTGCACGGTCCGGACCAGCCTCGCTCCGAGGTATCAAATCCGCCGTGAAGCCGGCACGACGGACGGCACCAGCGGTTTTAGACCCCGCGCCCCCTCCGCGGGGACGTGCGCGGGATGCTCGAGCCGCTCTCGGACGACCTCGCGGCGGCGCGTCGTCTCGGTCACCAGGCGATCGACGCGCACGCCGGCCCGGGCGCTTGGAGCGAGAGCTGGCGCCGCTCGTTCGACGAGCGGCTCGTCGCCGGACGGGTCGCGGGTCGGCTCTACGTCGTCGACGGGGTCCCCTCCGGCTTCGTGAGCTGGACGGACGGGGGTCCTCCCGGGGTGAGCGTGGACCTCTGGTTCGCCCTCGGAACGGCCGCGGTCCCGGAAACGTACGCCGACCTCCTCTACGGGGTGCAGGAGGCGAGCGGCCCGGTCGCGTTCGCCCCCGGGGCGCTCGCGGGCGTGGCGCCGGAGGCCGAGGATCGCCTCATGCGGGGCCTCGGCTTCGCTCCCTACGGCCGGAGCGAGATGTCCTTGCGCGCCGGGGCGACCCTGCCCGCGGTCCTTCCGGAGCCGGGAGAGCTCCTCCGCCCCGTCGAGACGAACGACCTCCCGAAGCTCGCCGAGCTCCACCGGCGGGCCTACCATGGCCGGTTCGACCGCTACCTGTTCTACGAGCTCCCGGACGAGGCCGCGGACGCGGCGCGGGAGGTCCGCGAGATGTTCGAGGGCCGGTGGGGACCGTTCGTCCCGGCGGGCTCGTGGATCGCCGAACGGGCCGGCGAGGTCGTTGGCGCGGTCCTTGCGGTCCACGGCGGGGCCGGGGTGCTGCTCGCGGACGTGATGGTCGACCCCGCGCTCCAGGGTCGCGGGATCGGCCGTCGGGTGCTCCTCACGGCCCTGCGCGCGCTGCGGGCCTCCGGCGAGGGGTCGATCTACCTCAACGTGACCGAGGGGAACGCCCCCGCCCTCCGGCTCTACGAGCGCGTCGGCTTCGCCCGCTCGCTCGGTCCGAGCCGGGACTGGTACAGCACTCTGCGGATCCCGGTCGCGCCCGACGCTCCGCCCTAGCCCGAGCTCGCGGCGCCGGCCGTCTCGTCGGGGCGGAAACCGAGGCCCCGGAGCGCCCCGAAGCTCCCGACCATGACCCCCCCGAGCCCCACGATCGCAGCGCCGGCCGCAAGGAACGTGCCCTGGATGCCGATCGCCACGGTGAGCACGCCACCCGCCGCCTGGCCGAACGGGACGAGGAAGTAGCTCCCGACCTCGTCGGCCGAGAAGACCCGCCCGAGGATCTCGTCCGGCACGGTCGCCTGGACGCTCGAGAGGAAGACCGTCTGGATCATCCCGGGCAGGAGGCCGTAGAGGAAGATGATCGGGAGCGCGAGCCAGATCGAGCGGACGAGGGCGAGGCCCACGATTGCGAAGCCCATCGCGAGGACGAGCACGATCAGGACCCGGCCCGCCCGCTCCTCGAAGCGGACGTGGGAGATCGCGAGCAGGCCCGCGGCCGCCCCGAGGGTCGACGCGGCGATCATCGCCCCGTACCAGAAGCCGGAGGCGACCCCGAGCCAGACGAGGACGTAGAGCCCGAGCTCGACGAGGGCGACCGCGGCGAGGAAGTTGACGACGAGCGCGGCGATCGTCATCTCGAAGAGGTCGCGCCGACCGTAGAGGTAGCGGAACCCCTCGATCACGGCCGGAAGGATGCGCCGCGCGGGGGCACCCGCGGCGACCGAGAGGTCCGCGCTCACGGCGACGAGCGCGATCTGGGTCGCAAGGAACAGGACGAACGGCACGCTGATGGCGTAGACGGCGGAGGTCTCCGCGAGGACGACGCCGGTGAAGAGGCTCCCCCCGGCGCTCGTGAGCGCGGCGATCGCGTAGATGAGCCCGTTCGCGCGCCCGAGCTCGGCCGCGTTCACGAAGCGGGGGATCGACGCGTTGTACGCCGGCCGGAAGAGGGTCGCGGTCGAGATGAGGAGCGCCCAACCGGGATAGAGCAGGACGATCCAGACGGGAAGGTGGACGCCGGCGGGGAACGGCAGGATGACGGTTCCGCCGGGCCGCACGAAGAGGTCGACCGCGATGCCAGCGGTCGCGACGAGCGAGAAGACGTTCGCGGTCCGCAGGATGAGGTGTCGGTCGTGCCGGTCGGCGAGCGGGCCGGAGAAGAAGGCGCCCGCGAGGGTCGGGAGGGCGGACGAGAGCCCGAGGAGGGCGAGGGCGATGGCGCCGCCCGAGGTCGCCTCGTGGGGAGGGTAGGCCTGCGGGATCGCGAAGATGAGCACGACGATCGCGGTCGACGGGCCGGCGAACTGGAGCGCGCCCGCGACGAGGAAGGCGGAGAACGACTCGCGACGGAAGATCTCGCCGTACCGGACGCCGCCGGAGAACCCTGCCACGGCAGAGCGCCCACCGCCGGTTTCCGCTATGAACCTATCGAACTCGGCTCGCCCGAGCGGGCGAAACGGGCTTGTAGCCCGGGACCGTCGGACGCCGCTGGGGTCCGGGCGTGCGCCTGCTCTCGAGGGACGCGACGACCGGGACCTACCGTCTCCGCCTCGAGACCCCGAGCGATCTCTGGAGGATCGCGCGGCTCGTCCGCCCCGGGGAGCTCGTCGGGGCGTCGACGACCCGGCGGGACCCGGAGGCCCCTGCGGACGTCCCGGGGGCGGAGAGGGCGCGTCGGCGGGTCTACCTCGCGGTCCGCGCCGAACAGGTCGAGTTCCACGGGTTCTCGAAGCACGTCCGCATCACCGGCCCGATCGTCGAGGGCCCGTTCGACCTCGGACGCCACCACACGCTCGACCTCGCGGAGGGCGAGGACGTCACCGTCGTGAAGCCGAGCCTCGGCGCCGGGGAACGCGCCCTGCTCGACGAGGGCCTCGCGGGCCGGGGCGACCCGACGATCCTCATCGCGGCGGTCGACTGGGGCGACTCATCGATCGTCCGGCTGCGGGGGCGTGCGGTCGAGCCGCTCGCTGACGTCCGCCGCACGATCGCAGGGAAGCGGTTCCCGGGCGGCCAGGGCGAGAAGGACCGCGCGAGCTACCTCGAGGAGCTCCGCGGCGTCCTCGTGCGGGAGGGGGCGGCCGCGACCGCCGTCGTGATCGCCGGCCCGGGCTTCCTCAAGGAGGCGCTCTCCCGGCGTCTCGCGGAGACCGAGCCCGCGCTCGCGCGCAAGGTGAAGGTCTACCCGACCTCGGAGGCGGGCCGGACGGGGGTCGACGAGCTCCTCCGGAGCGGCCGCGCGAGCGAGGTCCTCCGCCATAGCGTGGCAGCCGAGGAGGCGGAGGTCGTCGAGCGCCTCGTGGAGGCCGTCGCGGGGGGGCGGCGGGCCGCCGTGGGCCGGCGCGAGGTCGACGAGGCGGTGAACGCCGGCGCGGCCGAGACCGTCCTCGTGAGCGAGAACCTCCTGCCCGACGCGGAGGTGAGCGGCCTCCTCGAGCGGGCCCGCGCGGCCCGGGCGCGCCTCTTGGTGGTGCGCGCCGACGACCCGCCGGGAAAGCGGCTCGCAGGGTTCGGCGGGATCGCCGCGATCCTGCGCTACGACTGGACGAGCGCCTCGCGCTCTACGGGATCGCCTGGACCGCCTCGCGCAGCTCCTCGAAGCGGCGCTTGAGGTCCTTGAGCGCGAAGCGGAGCGCCTCGCGCGCGGAGAGCGAACCGTCGGTCTCGAACCGGAGGAAGAAGCGCTCCTCGTCCGGCTCGATGTGCACCGAGCCGTGCTCGCACGTCTTCTCGCACGCCTTGCAGTCGATGCACTTCACCTCGTCCGTGACGGTGAGCTTCCCGTCCGCGAACGGCAGGATGTTCACCGGGCAGGACGCGCTCACCCGGCGGAGGCAGGCGTCGGTGCAGCCTTCCTTGCGGGCGATCTTGACGTGCGGCCGCGGGAAGATCCCGACCGCGTGCGCGACCTGCCACTTCGCGTGCTCGCGCGCCGTGCCGACGACCGCGGTCGCGTAGGCGAGGAGCGCCTGGCGCGCGCCGAGGCGGACGATCGGCACGTCCGGTTCGAGGATCGCGAGCGTGGAGTCCCCGAGCGGAACCACGTCCTTCGCGTAGACCGTGCACGGCCCCTTCCGGTCGATGGAGTACATCACCTGGCAGTGGGCACACCCCTGGCCGCCGCAGGTGCAGTCGGACTTCCGGCGGAACTCGGAGAGGTTCGTCGGGATCGGGAGCAGGCCGAGCCGGAGGGCCACGCCCTCGTCGAACATGCTCGTCGACGAGTCGTAGTCCTTTCCCGTCGCCTCGTCCCGGATCGGGCCGAGATGGAACTCGACGTCCTCGATCGCGAGCTTCGGCACGTCCGAGAGCAGCGTGCGCCGGATCGCGTTCGCCTGAGCGGCCGAGACCCCCTCGAGCTCGAGGGAGGAACCGCGCGGCTTGAGCGCCTCGATCGTGACCGGCATGCCTACACCCGGCGTCCGCGCCGGCCGCCCTTCGGCTTCGTGCCGTCGTGCGGCACCGGCGTCACGTCCTCGATCCGCTGGATCTTGACCCCGGCGCGGGCGAGGGCGCGGATCGCGGCCTGTGCCCCGGGACCCGGGGAACGCGAACGGTTGCCGCCCGGCGCCCGCACGCGCACATGGAGCGTCTCGTAGCCCTTCTCCTTGAGGACCGCCGCGATCTGGTCGGCGGCCTTCATCGCAGCGTACGGGCTCGACTCGTCGCGCGCCGCCTTCACGACCATCCCGCCGGTCGCCTTGGCGAGCGTCTCCGCCCCGGTGATGTCGGTGACGGTGATGTGGATGTTGTTGTAGCTCGCGAAGATGTGCGCGATCCCGACCTTCGTCACGAGGCTCCCTCCTCCCGCGGCGCCGGGGCGGGCTCGGGTGCGGACGGCCGGCGCTCCTGCTTCTCGCGGAGCGCGACCCGCATCGCGTGCCCTTCGTCCGCGAGCGGGCTCGTCGGGCTGTAGGCGAGCTGGTTCTCCTCGGCGGACGGCACGAGGTAGCCGGGGCGGGTCACGCGGTGGTCCCCCACGGACAGGTGGCCGTGGACGATCCACTGGCGCGCGCTGAACGCGGTCGGAGCGAGGCCGCGCGAGAACACGATCCACTCGAAGCGGCGGCGGAGGACGTCCTCCGTCGTGAGGGCGAGAACGTCATCGAGCGTCGGGCCCCCCACGGTGAGGATCCCGAGCCGGGTGAGCCGCGCGATCAGTTGCTCGGTCTCCCGGCGCGCCTGGGGTTCCCCGGCACGGAGCCGGGCCTGGAG
Source organism: Thermoplasmata archaeon (assembly GCA_033854115.1). GTDB lineage: Archaea > Thermoplasmatota > Thermoplasmata > Lutacidiplasmatales > UBA184 > Lutacidiplasma. The sequence continues at coordinate 35,041 of JAWOKS010000008.1, read as the reverse complement.
CTCACGGGCCTGGCGACGGAACCCCCGGAGGACCGACTGGGCCTTCCAGAGCTCCCGCTTGTTCTTGAGCCCGTAGCGCTCGAGGAGCTTCCGCTCCTCCTCCATGCGGGTCCCTTCCCACGGATGCTTCGGCGTGTCGTAGCGCCGGCGGAGGAACTTCGGGTCACCCATCGGTAGCTACCTACGCCTTCTTCTCCGGCGCGGCCGCGGGGGCGGCGGGGGCCGCAGGCGCGGCCGCCTCCTTGCCGGCGGCGGCGGCCGCTTCCTTCGCGGCCTTCTTGAGGACCCCGGCCGCCATGCCCGTGCGGCCGTTCGAGCGGGTGCGCTGGCCGCGGACCTTCTGGCCGCGTTCGTGGCGCACGCCGCGGTAGCTGCGGATCATCTTCATCACGTTGACATCGTCCCGCCGCCGGGTCTCGACGTCGACGCCGAGATAGTGCGGCGAGTCCCCGAGCACCGGCTCGCTCGGATGGTTGACCATCCAGCGGGGGACCTTGCTCGGGAGCGACTGGAGCGTCGTCTCGATGCCCTCGACCGTCGTCTCGGGCAGGTTGCCGATCATCTCGTGGGGATCGACCTGCGCGAGACGGCAGGTCGTCTCGGCCAGGCGGAGCCCGACGCCCGGCACCTTCGTGAGCGCGAGGGCGGTCGAGCGGGTCCCGTCGAGGTCGGTGTTCGAGAGGCGGACGATGTACCGGAAGTTGGGGTTGTCGGGAATGACCTTGGTGGTCTTCGCGGGAGCGCCCGGGCGGCCCTTGCCCTTCGGCTCCTTGGCCTCCTTGCCCTCCTTCTTTTCCTTCCCTTCCTTGCCCTTCCCGGCCTTCTCCTTCCGGGCCGTCTTCTCGGGCGCGGCCGGGGCGGCGTCGGGCGACGGCGCGGCCTCCGCGTCGGGCTCCTTCGCCTCTTTCGGCATGCGGTTCACTCCCTCGTACCGGTGGACCCCGCGCCCCGCGAACGAGCGGCAGGCACGACCCCGCCTTCGTCCCCGAGGTCTCGGGGGCGGCGGCCGAGCGCCCTTCCGCTTTTAACCCCTTCGCCGGGCTCGGGGCGCGAGAGCGCCCCCCGGCCCCGGTGCCTCGAGGACGCGGTAGCCCGAACCCCGGGCGAGGACCCGCACCGCGGGAGCCCAGTGCTCGGCGAGCCACCCCTGGTAGTAGAGGATCCCCTGGCTCCCCTTGCCGACGAGGAGGAGCCGGCCCCCGGGCGCGAGGTGCGCCGGTGCCTCGGCGAGCAGCTCGAGCACGAGCGGGCGCCCCGCGCGGTACGGCGGGTTGGTGACGATGACATCGAACGATTCCGCGGCGACCGGCTCGAACAGGCGCCCCACCCGCACGTCCGCGTTCCGGACGCGGTTGCGGGCGAGGTTCTCCTCCGCGAGACGCGCGGCCCGGCGGTTCACGTCGGTCAGGACGACCGAGCCCTCGTGGGCGGAACGGGCCGCCGCGACGCCGACCGCCCCCCAGCCGCAGCCGAGGTCGAGGACGCGGTCCCGTGGCCGGAGCCCGAGGTTCTCGATGAGGAGCGCGCTCCCGGGATCGAGCCCCCGGGAAGCGAACACCCCGGTGTCGACGACGAACGCGAGCAGCTCCCCCCGGTAGAGGAACCTCAGCTCCCGCCGGTCCGACCGGGCCCGGGGCCGCTCGCTGTAGTAGTGGTCCGGCTCCGCCCGTTCGCCGGCGGGCGTCACGACGACCGCCGCCGGAAGAACGACTCCTTCCGCCCGTTCGAGAACGACGTCGGGGCCCCGAGCGCCTCGCGCAGGAGCTCCCGTTCCCGGCCCCCGAGCGAGCGCGGGACCTCGACGTGGACCGTGACGAGGAGATCGCCGCGGGCCGATCCGCGCAGGCGGGGGAAGCCGTGGCCCCGGAGGCGGAACTGGGTCTCGGGCTGGGTCCCCGGGGGGACCTTGAGCTCGGCGTGGCCGTCGATCGTCGGGACCGTCACCGTGCCGCCGAGGAGCGCGGTCGCGAGGGGGACCGTCGTCTCGGTGAACCCGTCGGGTCCCTCCCGGCGGATCGCCGAGGTCGAGTCGAAGACGATCTGCACGTAGAGGTCGCCCGGCCGGCCGCCCGCACGCCCGACCGAGCCGTGCCCCGGGACCCGGAGGACCGCTCCCTCCTCGATCCCCGGAGGCACCTGGAGCTGGATCTTCTCGACCGAGGAGACGCGACCCGAGCCGCCGCACGCCGGGCACTTCTCGAGGATGCGCTGGCCGGCCCCGCGGCACCGAGGGCACTCTCCGATCGTGATGAGCTGCGTGTAGCCGCGGCTCTGGACCCTCCGGACCTGGCCTTGCCCGCCGCAGTCGGGGCAGGTCTCGAGCGCCGTGCCGTTCTTCGCCCCCGTGCCACGACAGTCGGCGCACGGCCCGATGTGCGGGACCTCGACCGTGGGCGTCGCCCCCCGGACCGCGGCCACGAGGGGGAGGCGGAGGGTCATCTCGACATCCGTCCCCCGACCAGGGTCGCGCCGGACGCCGCCGACCGGGAAGCCGAACCCCTCGAAGAACTGGCGGAACAACGGCGAGCCGCCGAACAGGTCCTCGAGGTCCTCGACGTGGGTGAAGTTCTGCCAGGTGAACCCGCTCGGGCCGAAGTCGGTCTCGACGCCCGAGAACCCGAGCTGATCGTACCGCCGGCGCTTCTCGGGGTTCGCGAGGATCTCGTACGCCTCGGAGAGCTCCTTGAACTTCTCCTCGGCGACCTTCGGGTTCTCCTTGGAGACGTCCGGATGGTACTGCCGGGCGAGGCGCCGGTACGCCGACTTCACCTCGTCGTTCGAGGCGGCGCGCTCGACGCCGAGCACCTCGTAGTAGTCTCGCTTGGCCATCGGACCGGGAGAGTGCGGGGTCTCCTCCCCGTCCTAGGTCGGTCCTTACTTACGGTTTCTCGGCACGGCGACGCGCCGGGCCCGCGCCGATCCAGCGGAGTCGCACGCGCGCGCCGGGGCCGAGGTGGAGACGATCGGCGGCCCGACCCTCCCCGACCGCGATCTCGACCGTGCCGAAGCTCGACCCCAGTGCGAACGCTCGGCCGGGCCCGCCCGCCTCGTAGCTCGTCGTCCACGGCAGGCGGCGCGCCCCGCGTGCTCCGAGCAGGCCGACCGCGCGGGTCCCGCGAGGGACCCAGCGGGTCGGCACGTCCGTGATGAGGTTCCCGAAGTGGTCGACGTGGACCACGCGGCCGTCAGCCCCACCGTCGGTCCGACGCGCCGGGCGGAGGGAGAGCCGGGCGGGCTCCACCCGCGGACCGAGCCGCTCGGGCCGCCCGCCCCGGGCGAGGAAGGCGGCGGCCGGCGCGAAGACGTCCCTCCCGTCGAACGTCGTGCCGACCCGCGCGGTCGCCGGGAGCCGCTCCGGCGCGATGGAGAACGCGGCGTCCAGGCCGAGCGCCTCGGCGAGCGGCATCATCACCCCGTTGTCCGGTCCGACGAGCACGGAGCCGTCCCGGCAGCGGATCGCGAGAGCGCGCCGTCGGCCGCCGACCCCCGGGTCGACGACGACCACGTGGACGGTCCCGCGAGGGAACCTCTCGCCCATCGCGCGCACCACGAACGCGGCCTCGGCGACCGCGTGGGGGCGGAGGTCGTGGGCGAGGTCGACGATCCGCCCTGGCTCGACCGCGTGGATGAGCACCGCCTTCATCTGCGCCGCGTAGGCGCTCCCGAGATCGCTCGAGAGCGTGACGAGGCGAGGTCGCCGGCGGGTCGGGCGACGGGCCGGCACGACCCGGGACGGGGCGCGCCTACGACTTCATGATCGCGACGAGGAAGATCCCGACCGCGATCAGCGCGCCGATGACCGCCGCAACGATGACGAGGAACGACTCCCAGACGAGCGTACCGAGTTGGCCGGAGTGGCCGCTGTTGAGCCAGCCGACGCTGTAGGCGTAGCCGGCAAAGAGGCCGACGACGAGGCCCGCGGCGAGCAGGCCGATCCCGATCGTCCGGCTCTTCCCGCTCCCGAAGTACGCGGTGAAGACGCCCGCGAGGATCATGAACAACGCGAAGACGAGAAGGAAGATCTCGAGGAACTGCCAGCCCTGCACGTTGAGCTCCGTACCTATCCCACCGAACATACTCCTACCTCAGAATTTGATACCTGTGAGGGTCTTGGTGTCGATGACGCCCGCCACCGAGCGGATCTTGTCGACCACGAGCTGGCCGAGCGCGTTGAAGTCCTCGGCCTCGACCTTGGCGATCAGGTCGTACTCCCCGAACAGGGGGTGAAGCTCGACGATCCCCTTCACCCGCAACAGCTCGGTGTACACCTCGTGCTCCTTCGCCGGGGCCGTACTGATCAGGACGAATCCGATCGCCACGCTCGGACGACCCCTTTCGGGGGCCGCGAGAAGTCCCCCCCTTAATAAGAGTGTCCCAGTCGGCCGAGGACGACCCCCGTTCTTCGAGAGGGAACCCGCGTCCCGTGCCGTCCTGTCGACTCGGTCGGCTTAAGCCCCGGGCGCCTGCGCCGGGTCGAGCCGCATGGCCGTTCCGTTCCGGACCTGGTCGGGCCGTCTCGTCGCCCGACCCTGGCTCCTCGCGTTCGTCCCGTTCAACGCGGCGACCGCCGGCTTCTCGGTCGTTCTGCCGCTCCTGATCCTGATCCAGCTCCGCGGCTCGTGGTCCGACGTCGCCGTCGCGGCGACCCTCTTCAACGGGGCCGTCATCCTCGCCTCGATCGGCTGGGGCCACCTCGCCGACACCTACCCCCGCCGCCGGCTCTTCCTCGTCATCAACTACGCCGGCTTCGCCGCGCTCTACGCGGCGCTCACGCGCGTCGGCTCGGTCTACGAGCTCTACGCGATCTACACCGCGCTCGGCACGATCGCGCCGGCCGGGGTGAGCGCCTCGAACCTCCTCATCCTCGAGAAGTTCGGGGAGGGCGAGCGCGCGACCGCGTTCGCCTCGTTCCAGGAGATGAGCATGATCGGCTCGATCGCGGGCCTCCTCATCGGCTTCTTCTGGACGAGCGCGAACGACGCCCTCCTCACCCTCCTCTGGGTCCTCGCGGGGCTCTCCGCCGCGAGCGCGGTCGCGCTCTGGTTCGGGATCTCCGAGGGCCCGCGCCCGCTCACGACCCGCCACGTGGCGCGCCACCCCGAGAGCCTCTTCTCGCGCCTCCGCCCCCACTTCGAGCGGTCCGCGGTCCCGTTCTTCCCGCACCGCCCGAAGTGGAGGGCGCATCCGGTCGCGAGGTTCCGCCGCTGGGCCCGCGAGGAGCTCCACCACGAGCTCCCGCTCATCATGATCGCCTCGTTCCTGTTCAACCTCTCCGGGAACCTGTTCAACATCTCCTACACCCCGTACCTCTACTCGGCGGGGCTCGCGGCGTCGGCGATCTTCCTCGTCAACCTCTCGAACAACTTCGTCCAGACGCTCGTCTTCCCGTTCACGGGGGGGCTCGCGAACCGCCTCGGGGCCGACCGCCTGGTCGGCCAGGCGACCTACGCGCGCAGCCTCGGCTACCTCGCGACGGCCGGCTTCACCTTCGCGGTCCTATCGCGCGGCGCGACCTTCGACGCCAACGTCGCCGTCTACGCGCTCCTCGGCGGGGCGATCGCGGTCTACACGACCGCGAGCTCCCTCATGCTCTTCCGGGGGCTCGGCCCCCGGGACCCGGGGCGCCTCCTCGGCCTCAACAGCGCCCTCGGCGGGGTCGCCGCGGTCGCGGGGGCCGGGCTCAGCGGGATCCTCTCCCTCTTCGGGAGTTTCCGGCTCGTCTTCCTCGTCTCGGGCGGCGTCCTGATCGCCTCGGTCCCGCTCTGGGCGCTCGCGTCGCTCGCCTACGCCCGCCGCCGGGCGGGGACCCCTCCGACCACGGACGGGGCCCCCGTCGCCCCTCCCGCGGCCGTTCCGGTCTCCCCGACGCCGTCGGGCAAACCGCATTAAGTCCGCCGACGGTGGGGCGGCCGGCCAACTCCTGGTGAGTCCGTTGCCGAGCGAAGTCCAGCGGGGCCTCGAGGACGTCGTCGCGCTCGAGTCCCGGATCTGCTTCATCGACGGGCGGCAGGGCCGGCTCATCTACCGCGGCTACGACATCCGGGACCTCGCCGCCCACGCGACGTTCGAGGAGGTCGCCTACCTACTCTGGTACGGCCGGCTCCCGAACGTGGCCCAGCTCACCGAGCTCCGCCGCCGGCTCGAGGAGCTCCGGGCCCTGCCCGAGCCGCTCGCGACCGAGCTCGCGCGCCTACCAGCGAACGCGAACCCGATGGACATGCTCCGGACCGCCGTGAGCATGCTCGCCGTCCTCGAGCCGGCGGAGACCCGGCCCGGGCCGAGCTCGATCGGCGGGGCCCAGCGCCTCACGGCCGTCCTGCCGACGATCCTCGGCGTCTACCACCGCCGGCGCGCGCACCTCCCGCCGCTCACGCCCCGCCCCGGGAGCTCCCACGCCGCCTACCTCGTTCACGCGCTCCTCGACCGCGCTCCGACGGAGCTCGAGGAACGCGCGATCGACGTCGCGCTCATTCTGCACGCCGACCACGAGCTCAACGCCTCGACGTTCGCGGCCCGCGTCACCGCGTCGACGCTGAGCGACCTCTACAGCGCGATCACGAGCGCCATCGGCACCTTGAAGGGACCCCTCCACGGGGGCGCGAACGAGCGCGTGATGGAGCTCCTCGACGAGATCGGCACCCTCGACCGCGTCGAGGAGGTCGTGAAGGGGAAGCTCGCGCGTCACGAGCGGATCATGGGGTTCGGCCACCGGGTCTACAAGGTCGAGGACCCCCGCGCGACGATCCTCCGCCAGCTCGCGCGCCAGGTCGGGGAGGCGAAGCAGAACCTCCGGTACTTCGACCTCCTCGAGAAGGTCGTCGAGGTCGTCCACCGCGAGAAGGGGCTCTACCCCAACGTCGACCTCTACTCGGGCGCGGTCTACACCCTGCTCGGGATCCCGCACGACCTGTTCACGCCGGTCTTCGCCGCGAGCCGCGTGGTCGGCTGGACCGCCCACGTGCTCGAGGAGTACGACGACCTGAGGCTGATCCGGCCGACCTCGCACTACGTCGGCCCGACCGACCTCGCCTACGTGCCGATCGCAGGACGCGGGTAGGCCCTCCCCGGGGCTCCCCGCCCCTCGCCTCGACGCGCATGAGGGGGTAGTGAAGGTCCTCGCGCTGGGCGAGGCGGGCCCGGACCGACCACGGTCCGTCCTCGAGCTCGACGACGACGTCGAGCATCTCCGCGCTCAGGTACCGGTAGGCGAACCGGCCCCGCCCGAGCGGGCCCCCCCGACGGACGTCGAGCCGCACGCGCGCCCGGACGACGTACGGCTGGAGGCGGAGCGCCGCCTCGATCGCGCGGGCGAGGCCCGGCGCCGTGCGGGCGCTCACCGGGGTGCCGAGGTACTGGTGGAAGACGCCGCCGAGCTTGATCCCCGCCTCGAAGAGGAGCGCCTCGCGGGGCGCGAGCCGCGCGGGGTGGTGAGCGCTCGGTCCGTCCATCGTCAGTCCGGGGCGGCGTTCGGCCGCCCGACCGTGAAGGGGCCGATCACGTAGTAGACGATGACGCCGGCGAGCATCCCCCAGGCCGTGATCTCGACCACGAGGCCGAGCGGGGTGGAGGGGCCGGGCCGGAACTGCAACGGGACCAGGCAGAGGGCGGCGAAGATGGCGGTCACCGTGCTCGGGCCCCGGAGCGGAGCGCCGCGCCGGAGCTTCGGGTACGGGATCGGCACCACCATCAGCCCCGCAAGGATCGCCGCGCCGACGGCGACCCCGAGGGGGGAGATCCCCGCGAACGCCGGGGTCTCGTGGAAGAGGAGCAGCACGACGAGCGCGAGCGTGCTCTCGGGGGTCGGGACCCCGAGGAAGTACGGGAGCCCGTGCGCCCGGACCGTGAAGTAGGTGAGGCGGGCGAACGCGGCCGCGACGTAGACGACCGCGACCGCGAGCGTCGCGAGCGCGTACGGCGCCCAGAGGCCCGTGTCGGAGGTGTGGATGGCGAGGAACACCGCGGGGGCGATGCCGAACGAGATCGCGTCGGCGACGGAGTCGGCGATCCGGCCGAACCGGCCCATCGGCCGCGCGCTCCGGCGGGAGAGGAGACCGTCGAGCCCGTCGAAGCCGATCGCCATCACGACGAGCAGCATCGCCCACGGCTTGTTGCCCGCGAGCGTGTAGAGGATCGCGCCGACGCCGAGGAGGCCGTTCGCGAGGGTCGCGAGGTTGGCCCCCACCCGCCAGCGGTCGGTCACGGCACCACTCGCGCGATCGTCGAGCTCGCGCCGCGGACCCGCTCCCCGACCCGGACCGCGGCGATCGCCCGGTCCGCGGGCAGCACCACGTCGACGCGCGAGCCGAGGACGATCATCCCCAAGCGGTCGCCCTTCTTCCCGGAGCTGCCCACCTCGACGAACGAGACGAGCCGGCGGGCGGCGATCCCCGCGATCTGGACGAGCTCGACCGGCCCGATCTCCGTCCGGAGAAGGTAGCGGCGCCGCACGTTCGAGGCGGCGTCGGCGCGGTACGCGGGCCGGAACCCGGAGCCTTCGGCGGCGATCGCCTCGACCGCCCCGTCGAGCGGCCAGCGGTTGACGTGGACGTCGGTGACCCCCAGGAAGACGGAGATCGTGAGGCGCCCTTCCGAGGTGGCGACCTCGCGGACGACCCCGTCCGCCGCGGAGACGATCCCGTCCCCGACCGGCCGCTCGGGGTCGCGGAAGAAGATCGCGAGGAAGCCGAGAAGGACGGCGAGCGCGACCGCGATCCCGAGCAGCGCGAGCTCGGGGGCGCCGCGCGGCCGGGTCGCGAGGAGCAGCCCCACGTCCAGCGCGAACGCCGCCGCGACCGGGGCGAGCCAGCGGACCGCCCGGGGGGCGAGCACGCTACCCCGTGAGGACGATCTCGATGTTGACGCCGTCCGGGACCTGGATCCGCATCACCTGGCGGAGCGCCCGCTCGTCGGCGTCGATGTCGATCAGGCGCTTGTGGATCCGCATCTCCCAGTGGTCGATCGTGCTCGTGCCGCCGCCGTCCGGGCCCTTGCGGACCGGGACGCGGAGCTTCTTCGTCGGGAGGGGGATCGGGCCGGCGATCGCGACCCCGGTCTTCTGCGAGATCTCGCGGATCTGGCGGCAGATCGAGTCGACGCGCCGGGCGTCGGTGCCGCTCAGCGAGATCCGGGCCTTCTGCGGCATCGAGCGTCCCTCCCCGAGGTCGAGTCCGTTCCTTGCCCGCGCGTCTACGCCGCGCGCTTCTTGACGTCGACGACGACGCCGGCCGCGACCGTCTGGCCCATGTCGCGGACCGCGAACCGGCCGAGCTGCGGGAACTCCTTGTACTTCTCCAGCACGAGCGGGCGCTTCGGCGTGATCTTTACGACCGCCGCGTCCCCCGTCTTCAAGGTCTGGGGGTTCTCCTCCGCGACCTGACCCGTCTTCGGGTCGAGCCGCTTCTGGAGCTCGGTGAACTCGCAGGCGACCTGCGCCGTGTGGCAGTGGAAGACCGGGGTGTAGCCGACCGTGATGACGCTCGGGTGGTTGAGGACCTGGATGTTCGCGACGAAGCTCTCGACGACCGTGGGGGGGCTCGTGGAGGGGCCCGCGACATCGCCGCGACGGATGTCGTTCTTGTCGATCCCGCGGACGTTGAAGCCGATGTTGTCCCCCGGGATCGCCTCGGGCACCGCCTCGTGGTGCATCTCGATCGACTTCACTTCGCCGGACTTCCCGCTCGGCATGAAGACGATCTTGTCGCCGATCTTGAGCTTCCCGGTCTCGACGCGCCCGACGGGCACGGTCCCGATCCCGGTGATCGTGTAGACGTCCTGGACGGGGAGCCGCAGCGCCTTGTCGGTCGGCTTCTCGGGGACCTTGAGGGCGTCCAGCGCCTGGAGCAGGGTCGGGCCCTTGAACCACGCCATATTCGGGCTCGCCTTGTTGATGTTGTCGTCCTTGAACGCGGAGATCGGCACGAAGGTGACCTGCTGGTCGACCTTGAACCCGACGTTCTTGAGGAGCTTCGTGAGCTCCTCCTTGAGCGCGTTGTACTTCGCCTCGGAGTAGGCGACCTCCTGGCGGTCCATCTTGTTGACCGCGCAGATCAGCTGGCTCACCCCGAGCGTCCGGGAGAGGAAGATGTGCTCGCGGGTCTGCTCCTGGATCCCTTCCGCCGCGGAGCAGACGAGGACGGCCGCGTCGGCCTGGCTCGTCCCCGTGATCATGTTCTTCACGAAGTCGCGGTGGCCGGGCGCGTCGATGATGGTGAAGTAGTACTTCTGGGTGTCAAAGCGGCGGTGGGCGATGTCGATGGTGACGCCCCGCTCCCGCTCCTCCTTGAGCTCGTCCATCACCCAGGCGAACTCGAACGTCGCCTTGCCCTTCGCTTCCGCCTCCTGGCGGTACTTGTCGATCTCCTCCTGGCGGATGTAGCCGGTGTCGAGGAGAAGGCGCCCCACCGTCGTGGACTTGCCGTGATCGACGTGGCCGATGAAGACGATGTTGAGGTGGGGCTTCTGCGCCATCCGATGGACTCCGGGCGCGGCCAAAAGGTGCCCCTATATCACACTTGTTGCGCTCGCCCGCCGAGAAATCCGTGAGGAGACCGTTCCCACGACGCGCCGGACCCTGGCCCGGACCCCGGTCGCCGCCCCGCTTTCGCGACGACCCTCGCATGGCGCGCACCAACCCATTATAGGGGGACGGGCCGATAGCAGGGCAGCCCTACCTGCGAGGCGCTCCGCGTGACCGATACGTCGCACGGGACCGTCGCCGCGAGCCGCGCCTCCGTGGCGCGGCTCATGGTGCCGAACGACACGAACTTCGCCGGGAATCGGAGGGGCGATCCTCTCCGAGATCGAGTCGGGGTGACGAGGGTGGGACGGAGGTCGATGCAGGTCAAGGTCGCGGTCGGGGCCGCTCCGGCGACGGGGGGATCCAACCACCGGCTCGCTCGGGCCGCCGTCACCAGGGTCGCCGTCGAGGGGAAGGAACGCCCCCGCGAGGTCCCACCGATCGCGCTCTCGATCGATGAGGAGCACGGTCGGTTCGAGGACGGCGGTCGGTGGACGGGCGAACGATGCCGGTCGAGGGGCCACTAGGAGGGAACGATGCTCTGCGAAATGTGCGGAAACGAGGTTGAAACGACGAGCCGCGTCCGGATCGAACAGTCCGTGCTCCAGCTCTGCCCGGCGTGCGCCAAGTTCGGGACCCCGGTCGATCCCGCTCCCGCGTCGGCGGCTCCGGAGGCCCCTGGGGGCCGGCCGCGCCCGGCGACGGCCGCCACCCGGGCGGCGACCGGGCCGCGCCGTCTCGAGGAGCGGGACCTCTATGCCGAGATCGGCGACCTCGAGCTCGCCCCCGACTGGGGTCAGCGGGTGCGGCACGCCCGCGAGGCGCTCACCTGGACGCCGGAGGAGCTCGGAAAGCGCCTCAACGAGAAGAAGTCGGTCGTCCTCAAGATCGAGAGCGGCTCGTTCCATCCGCCGGACGAGCTCGTCCGCCGGCTCGAGCACCTGCTCAAGGTACGCCTTCGGGCCACCCCGGAGACGGGGGCGGCGGCCGAGCGCTGAGCCGGCGCGCGCCCGCCGCCTACGAATCCCGGCCGTGCGCCGGGCGGCGCGTCCGCCCCGCCGTCCTCGGGGGCGCCGCGTGGACCCGCGCCGGGCGCGGCTCCTCCCCGAGGAGGAGATGCTCGAGGATCGCCTTCTGGGCATGCAGGCGGTTCTCCGCCTGGTCCCACGCCGCGGAACGGAGACCATCCAGCACTTCGTCGGTGATCTCCTGGCCGCGATGGGCCGGGAGATCGTGGAGGACGAACGCCCCGGGCGCGGCCCGCCCGAGGAGCTCCGCGTTGATCTGGTAGCTCCGGAACGCGCGCTCACGCGCCTCCCGCTCCGCCTCGTCGCCCATCGAGACCCAGACGTCCGTGTAGAGGGCGTCGGCCCCTTTCGCGGCCTCGGCCGGGGACGACGTGAACGTCAGGGACGCGCCCGAGCGGTCGGCGAGGGCGCGGGCCGCCCGGACCACGTCGGCCTCGGGGCGGTAGGCCTCGGGGGTCGCGGCCGTGAGGTCGAGGCCGACGGCGGCCGCGCCGAGCAGGAGCGAGTGGAGGACGTTGTTGCCGTCCCCGATCCACGCGAGGCGGTGCCCGCGGAAGCCGTCCGGCCAGCGCTCCCGCATCGTGAGGAGGTCCGCGACGATCTGGCACGGATGCTCCCGGTCGTCCAGCGCATTGATCACCGGCACGGTCGCCCCGCGCGCGAGCTCGAGGACGTTCTCGTGGCGATACGCGCGGTAGGTGATGGCGTCGACGTAGCGCGAGAGGACGCGCGCGGTATCGCCGATCGTCTCGCCGCGGCCGAGCTGGAGGTCGTTCGCGTTGAGATAGAGGGCGTGCCCCCCGAGGTCGTGGATCGCCACCTCGAACGAGGTCCGGGTGCGGGTCGAGGGCTTCTCGAAGATCAGGGCGAGCGTCCGGCCGGCGAGGCTCGGGCGCACCGTCCGTCGGGCCCGTTCGGCCTTCAGGCGGGCCGCGCGGTCGAGCAGCCCCCCGAGCGCGTCGGCGACGTCGGCGATCGAGACGAGATCTCGCTTCGGGTCCTCGGGCGCCATCGGTCGCGCTAGGGCCGCGGAGGGAAAACCGTCGCCCCCGAGCGCGCTCGCCCCGAGCGCACGTTAAGAACCGGGCCCGGCTGGCCGCGCGAGGTTCGAACCTATGCCCGCACGTTCGCCCCGCCCGAAGCGCCGCCCCGTGCGCCGGACCCGCGCCTCCTCGCGTCCGTCCTCCCTGCCGGGACGCCGCGTCTACGTGGTGACGGCCGGCGTCACGAAGTTCGCGAAGGCGCACCCCGCGATGGACTTCCGCCTGATGGTCAAGCGGGCGTACGACGACGCGCTCCGCGGGATCCCGAACCTCACCAAGGACCGGATCGACGGCTCGCGGATCTCCTACTTCTCCGACCACTTCTCGCGCCAGTTGAAGGCCGCGAGCATGGTCCAGGACTACCTCGGCCTCAACCCGAAAGGCTCGGTCCGCATCGAGTGGGGCGGGGCGACCGGGGGCGAGTGCTTCCAGGCCGCGTACGAGGCGGTCGCGAGCGGGCGGATGGACGTCTGCCTGGCCGCCGGTTACGAGACGATGAGCCGGGTCGCGACGTGGAAGGGCAACGAGTTCATCGCGCTCGCCTCCGACACGAACTTCGACTTCCCCCTTGGGGGGTTCTACACCGGCTACTACGCGCTCATGGTCGTCCGGCACATCTACGAGTACCTTCGCCGGGGCAAGTTCGCGAACGTGAAGGACGAGCGGGAGGCGCAGCGGCTCGCGATCGCGGAAGGTCAGCGGGTGATGAGCTGGGTCTCGGTGAAGAACCACACCAACGCGCTCCACAACCCCTACGCCCAGTACCCGAAGCGGCTCACCGTCGAGGACGTCCTCGCCTCCGAGATGATCTCCTACCCGCTCACGCGCGAGCAGATATGCACGATGTCCGACGGCGCCGCGGTCGCGATCCTCTGCGACGAGCGGCGGGCGCGTGAGTTCACCGACAAGCCGGTCCGCGTCACCGGGGTCGGGTGCGGGACCGATACGATGCGGCTCGCCGACCGGCCGTTCGGCGAGGTCCCGCTGATGCCCCACGAGAAGGCCGCCGACTACCGGGGGCTCGAGTACCCGGGCGTCCACTCCTTCCGCGCGGGCCGCTCCGCCGGCCTCGAGGCGTACCGCATGGCCGGCCTCACCGACCCGATCCGCGAGCTCGACTTCGTCGAGCTCCACGACGCCTACGCGTCGAGCGAGATCCAGACCTACGAGGACCTCGGGCTCTGCCGCTACGGCGAGGGGTACGACTTCACCCTCTCGGGCGCGCCGTTCCTCAAGGGGATCGACTACGGGCTCGACGTGCCCGCGGCCGGCAAGATCCCGGTGAACCCCTCGGGCGGCCTCATCGCGTGTGGCCACCCGGTCGGGGCGACCGGTCTCATGCAGGCCGCCTTCGCCTTCTGGCAGCTCCAGGGGACGATCCGCAAGCACTTCGGGGACGCGGCGCTCCAGGTCCCGTCGCCGCGGCGCGGCGCGATCCACAGCCACGCGGGGACCGGCTCGTCGGTGACCGTCTCGATCCTCGAGCGGGGGTTCCGCTGATGGCGCGCCCGAGCACCTTCGACAAGTTCCGCGACGTGCAGGCGGAGCTCCAGCGCACGGGCTCCGCGATCTTCCGCGACCGGGAGGGGGAGGAGAGCCTCGTCATCCGCGACCCGTACGTGATCGAGTACATCCACAGCTACGCCGAGGATTCCCCGTTCTTCCTCGGGCTCGCGGAAGGGAAGCTCCTCGGCTCGAAGTGCACCGGGGCGCGCTGCGGCTTCCGCTACGCGACCCCGCGGTCGCACTGCATGGTCTGCGGCCGCCCGACCGAGTGGACCGAGCTCCCGGCGAAGGGCCGGGTCCATTCCTGGACGACCTGCCGGTTCGGCAGCGAGGCGTTCCTCGCCGAGACCCCGTACAACCTCGCACTGGTCGAGTTCGACGGGGCCGGGAGCCTTCTCCTCGTCCGCCTGAAGGACTGCACCGAGTCGGAGATCTACGTGGGGATGCCCGTCGTCGCCCGGTTCGCCGAGCGACCGAGCTTCCGGGTCACGGACGTCTGGTTCGTTCCCGACCGGTCCTAGAGGGGCGTCGCGGTCCCCGAGGGGGCGAGGCCGACGAGCGCGAGCACGTCGCCGTGGCCCCGGCCGAACGCCGACGCGGGCGTGGAGCGGACGTCAACATAGGTGAGCTCCTGCCAGAGCTCCCCCCGTGGTGGCGGGGAGGCCGACGGTCGGTCGACGGTGTAGACGAAGTGGAGGTCCCAGTGCGGGTCCTGGGGACCGTCGCGCCGAGGGTACGCCTCGGAGAAGACGCGGGGCGAGCCGAGCGGAAGGTCCGCGAGGTGGAGCTGCTCCGCGGCGATGCGACGGGCCGCCTCGTCCGGCCTCTCGAAGAACACGAGCTGCGACGCGGGGAGCACCCATCGGTCCCCCGTCGAGCGGATACGGTCGGCGTGGACGCCCGCCGCGTGCTCCCAGGCGTCGGTCGCTTTCATGCGCCCGACGAGGACCTCGTGGGGTCGCGACGGGGGCCGGACCACGAGGAAAGCCGAGAGGCACATCCCGTCGTTCGGGACCTCGTAGACGAACGGTCGGTCCGCGGACCGGGCGAGCCGAGCGAAGCGTCGCGTCGTCGCCATCGCCCGGGCGCAGACGGTCTGTCCCCAATCAAGGTTTGGCGAGCACCCGCGGCGCCCCGCGTCCGATCGGGGCCGGGCTCGGGGCCGAGCGCGAGGGTCAACCGTCGAGGGGAGGTGCCGCGGGCCGGGCTTGAACCGGCGGCTTCAAGATCTTCAGTCTTGCACTCTCCCAAACTGAGTTACCGCGGCGCCGGCCGCCCCGACGGCGCGCGGCTTATAAAACGGCGGGCCACCGTCGCGCCGCGACCGCGCGCGGGGGAGGGCCGCGACCCTGCTCCCCCGAGGTGGGGGAGGAGCTCCTGAGCCCGACGGTGCCGCTCAGGGGTGGACCATCGGAAGCTCGAGCGGGACCGCGTCCGCGAGGACGGAGCGGCCGCGCAGATAGAGGGCCGGAAGAAGGGCGCCGAACAGGACGATCGCTCCGACGTTGAAGAGACCGGCCCACTCCCGAAGGACCGGATCGTTCGCGAGGTCCGCGTAGACGCGGGCCACGAGCGAGAGCTCGAGCATCCCGACCGGGACGTACAGCACGGCGTGGAACGGGATCGGTCGCCCGAGGACGGCCGGGACGATCACAAGAGCGTGGGCGAAGACGAGCGAGAGGACGAAGCCGAGGAAGATCGCGTGGAGACCGGCGTCGTAGGCGAGCCCGGCGAGCACTCCTCCGTCGATCAGGATCAGCCCCCCTCCGACGAGGAGCCAGGCGAACCCGAGCAGGAGGCTCACCGCCGTGAATCGCGGGAGCCCGGCTCGGTCAAGGTTCCACCAGGCGAGGTCGTGGAAGATCAGCCAGACGGCGACGAGCAGCCAGCCGGCGGCGGCGAGCATGAAGCCGGTTGAGAAGGCAACGGTCGAGATCGCGGCACCGAGCGGCCCGAGAGCGGCCGTGAAGGCGAAGAGCCCCCGGTTGAACGCGGTCTGGCGGACCACCCTCGTCAGCTCGAGCCTCTCCGCGGCGATGACGAGGACGAGGAACGACCCCCACCACGGGATCAGCTCGAAAATCGCGGTGCCTCCCGAGCCGAAGTAGTCCCCGACCACGAGGCACGCGGCCCCGAGCGCCATCGTGGCCGTGTAGAGGGCCGGCTGCCGACGCAGGATGATCGCGAACAGGACGAGGAGGGCGGCCGCTCCGGCCGTCACGCCCTCGAAGGCGAGCTTCGGGGTCGTGCCGAGGGCGAGGCCGACCGAGGCGAAGGCGGTGAGGAGCGGAGCGGCGTAGTAGGGCCGACGGCCGAGCGCGACCGCGCGTTCGACCCCGATCAGGCTCGCGAGCACCCCGTTGACCATCAGGACGCCGTGCGCCCCGGGAAGAGCAGCGGCGATCGGCGCGACCCTCCAGCCGATCAGATCGAGCGCCGTCCATAGGCCGAGGGCGAGCGCCGCCAAGGTGACGGCCATCGCGAGGAAGCGCAGCCGACTTCTCGGGGTCACGGGAACCTGCTCGTCAGACCTCGGGCGCCGGCCCGCTCCGTCGTGAGAGGGCCGGCCGTCGTCCGGGGCGGGGATGCGCTCGGTGTTGTTAGGCCATCGGAGCGGCGGGGCGTCCGATCCGGACACGCCAGTCGACCGGACCTTTCTCGAGGTACTCCCAGGTGAACCGCCCCGCCTGCTCCGCCTGGAACTGGTAGTAGAGCGGCTTCGGGTCGTGGTCGTTCACCAGCACGAACGACTCCCCGCTTCCTAGCTCCGCGTACGCCTGCCAGATGCGGGGGTGGCGCTCGGCCGGCGGCGTCGCGCGAACGTCCACTTCGCGCTCGCTGGTCGTAGCGGTGGCCCTCGGGCGGGAGAGATCGGTCATGGCACGTCCTCGGCAGCGGACCTTCCGTTCCCTGCTAAGCGACGAACCGAAACCGTTCGGTGCCCCGGCGTGGCGGAGGTGCCCCCTGCTACCTTCTCGCCCGGCTCGAGCGGCGCCGGTAGAGGCCGAAGAAGAGAAGTGCGAGCCCCGCGGCGGCGAACAGCCCCATCTCGGCCTGTTCCAGCTCGGCGTACGGCGCACGGGGCAGGGTCACGACGAGGAGCCCCGAGGCGAGGAGGAACCCACCCCCGAGGGCAACGAACAGTTCCCACGGGAGAGGCGGGTGGATCCGACCTGCGGTGAGGATCCTCAGCATGGCCGCTCCGGCCGCGGGGTCAGCGGGCCCTCACGGTCCGGGCGCCTCCTCGGGCTCCTCGACGGCGTCACTTCCACCGGGTCAGGATCTCCTCGCGACGGAAGACCGAGCGGGTGACGAAGAAGAGCAGCACATCGATGATCGCGAGGGCGCCCGCGATGACGAGGAGGTTCGTCGCGTGCAGCGGGACCGCCCCGATCTCCCCGGCCACGTAGAGGGCCGCGAACGGAAGCACGAGGAGACCGGAGAGCTGCTGCGCCACGCGGAGGTCGGCGACGCGGGACGAGATGAAGACGCTGCTCTCCACGCCGAGCAGGCACGCGAGGGGGGTCACCGCGAAGAGCACGACGGCCATCGTCCAGTTGGGATAGTAGAGGTAGCCGAGGCTCCCGACGGTGAACGCGTCGGAGAGCACCATGAAGACGATCTGGCCGAGATAGACCGAGACGATCGGCGGAAAGAACGCGGCGACGCTCTTCCCCATCAGGATCTCCCCCGTGGTCGTGGGGGTCGCGAGCAGCGGCTCGAGGCTCCGCTCCACCTTCTCTCCGACGAGGGAGTAGGAGGCGATCGCCGCGGGCAGCGTCACGACCCAGATCACGAAGAAGAAGGCGAACGAGTCGAGGAGCGGGGGGAGGGCCACCGGGGGGATGCCCCCGCTCCTCGCGCCGGCGAACCGGAGCACCATCGGGAGGCCGATGCCGATGAGGAGTGGCGCGGCGGCGACCGTGTAGAGGATGCTCTTCTTCTGACGGAAGACCGCGAGGTCCTTGCGGGCGACGACCCAGACCTTGGCGAACCTCATGCTACCCCCCTTCGCCCTGGTGGACGAGGCTCAGGTAGGCGTCCTCGAGCGAGGGCTCGAGCTCCGTCACCTGCTGGACCCGGCCCCCCGCCGCGACCACGGCCTCGACCAGGTCCGGGTTCTCCCGTGCCGGGTCGGACACCCCGACGATCAGGCTGTTGCCCTCGGCGACGATGGAGCGGGTCCCGATCCTCGCGCGCACGGCCGCCAGGACCGGCTCGGTCACGCGCTCAAGCCGGAGGACCGTGCGGACCGAAGGGAACCGTGAGCGGAGCTCGTCCGGCGAGCCGACCGTCACGAGCTTCGATTTCACGATCGCCACCCGGTCGCAGATGCGCTGCGCCTCGTACAGGTTGTGGGTGGTGAGGACGATCGTCCGGTCCTCGCGCTTCAGCTGGAGGATGACGTCGCGCACGGTCCGGGTCGCCTCAGGGTCGAGGTTGGCCGTCGGCTCGTCGAGGAACAGCACGCGGGGATCGTGGACGAGCGCGCGCGCGACCGCGACCTTCTGCTTCATCCCCTTCGAGAACGTCGCCACGGGCCGGTCGCGCTGGTCCCAGAGGTCGAGCATCGTGAGCAGCCGCTCGATGTTCGCGCGCCGTCGGTCGTCGGGGCAATCGTAGAGCCGGCCGTAGAAGTCGAGGTTGCGCACCGGGCTCAGCTCCTCGATGAGGCCGACGTTCTCCGGCAGCAGGCCGACCATCCCCCGGATCTTCATCCGGTCCTCCTCCCGGCCGATCTCGAAGCCCCCCACGCGGGCCTCGCCGCTCGTCTTCGAGATGAGACCCGTGAGCATCCGTACGGTGGTCGTCTTGCCCGCGCCGTTGGGTCCGAGGAAGCCAAAGATCTCCCCCTCGTTCACGTGGAGCGTGAGGCCGTCGACCGCGACCACGTCGCCAAACCGTTTGGTGAGCTCCTCGAGGTCGATCACGCGGACCCCCGGGAGCCGCCCACCGTTCCGCCCGCGATAAGCCGGCCGGTCCCCCGTCCGCCGCGGGCTCCGCTCCGGCCCCCCGGAGGGCGACGCAGGAGCGAGGTCCGAGGGAGAGGGGTCGGTCGCGACCCGGGGGTCCGGCCCGACGATCGACCGGTCGAACGCGCGCGCCCACGTTCGAAGGCGGTCGCGTCACGGCGAGGGGCGGTCGGTTTATCTACCGCGGCCCGCCTGAATGAAGGCCCCCATGCGCACCCTCGTGGTCACCGAGAAGTTCAACACCGCCCTCCGGATCGCGATCGTGCTGTCCGACGGGCGCATGAAGCGCACGCGCATCGGCGGCACCCCCGTCTTCACGTTCGAGCGCGCGGAAGGACCCTACTCGGTCGTCGGGCTGCGGGGCCACATCGTCGAGCTCGACTACCCGAAGGAGCTCGCCGAGTGGACGGTGGCGGGGTTGCCGAGGCTGCTCGAGACGACGCCCGAGAAGCGCGTCACCGAGCGCGGGATCGTCGCGACCCTCCAGGAGATCGTCCGCGACCACGACCGCGTGATCCTCGCGACGGACTTCGACCGGGAGGGGGAACTCATCGGCCTCGAGTGCCTCGAGCTCCTTCAGAAGGTCCACCCGACCATCGAGGTGAAGCGCGCCCGCTACAGCGCGCTCACCCGGGACGAGATCGACCAGAGCTTCGCGCACCTCGCCGAGGTCGACCGCGCGCTCGCCGAGGCCGGCGAGACCCGCCAGGAGATCGACCTCGTCTGGGGCGCGCTCCTCACGCGCTACCTCTCGCTCACCGCGAACCAGCGCGGGCGGAGCTTCCTTTCCGTCGGCCGGGTCCAGACCCCGACGCTCGCGCTCCTCGTCGAGCGGGACCAGGAGATCAAGGAGTTCGAGCCGACGCCGTTCTGGGAGATCGTCGCGACCGGCGCGCACGCCGGCGAGACGTTCGCGCTGCGCCACGCGCACGGGATCTGGGAGAAGCGCGACGAGGCGGACCTCGTCTACGCGCGCGTCCGCGACGCCCGGACCGGAACCGTCCGCGCGTTCCAGGAGGAGGAGACCCGGCGGAGGCCCCCGATCCCGTTCTCCACGACCCTCTTCGTCGCCGAGGCGAGCCGTCTCGGCTTCGGCGCCGCGTACGCCATGCGCCTAGCGGAGGACCTCTACACCCAGGGCCTCATCAGCTACCCGAGGACGGACAACACGGTCTACCCGCGCGGCCTCGGGCTCCGGACCCTCGCGGAGAAGTTCCGCGAGGGACCGTTCGCGGGCGCCGCCGAGCTCGTCCTCGCCCAGCCGTCGCTCCGACCCACGCGCGGTCGGACCGAGACGACCGACCATCCGCCGATCTACCCGACGGCCGCCGTCGACCCGAAGAAGCTCCGGCCCGAGCCCGCCCGGCTCTACGAGCTGGTCGTCCGCCGGTTCCTCGCGACGCTCGCGCCCGACGCGGTCGGCTGGAAGCGCACGGTTGCGGTCGAGATCTCGGGCGAGCGGTTCGAGGGCGAGGGACGCCGGGTCGTCGACCCCGGCTGGTACCGGATCTACCCCTACACGCAGCCGGACGAGGCCACGATGCCGGTGCTCGAGGTCGGCCAGGCGGTCGCCATCGAGTCGGTCGACCTCAAGGAGGACCGGACGAAACCCCCCCGCCGGTTCACGCAGGGCTCGCTCGTCCAGGAGATGGAGCGGCTCGGCCTCGGCACGAAGAGCACCCGGCACGACGTCCTCCAGAAGCTGTTCGACCGCCACTACGTCTCCGCGCGTCAGCTCGAGCCGACCTCCACGGGGGTCGCCGTCACGGAGGCGCTGCGCGCCCACGCGCCCCTGATCACCCGCCCGGAGATGACCCATCGCCTCGAGGAGGAGATGGAGCTCGTCGCGGAGTCGAAGAAGCCGAAGGAGGAGGTCCTGCGCGACTCGCGGGATATGCTGCGGGACGCGTTCGCTCTCCTCTCCGCGAACTCGGCGGGGGTACGGCAGACCCTCACGACCGCGCTCGACCGCCAGCATTTCGTCGGACCGTGCCCGAAGTGCGGGGGCGCGCTCCGCCTCGCCCGGAGCCCGCGCGGCTCGCGCTGGGTCCAGTGCGTCAACAACCCGAGCTCGTGCACTACGACCTTCGCGCTGCCGGCCGCCGGCTTCATCGAGCCTGCCCCGGAGTTCCTGTGCGGAACTTGCAAGGTCCCGAGGGTGAAGATCGTCTTCCGCGGGCAGCGGCCCGACCTCTACTGCATCAACCCGGACTGCGCGGAGCACCACCGCGCGTTCCGCATCGGCGTCTGCCCGACCTGCGGCCGCCCGCTCGAGATCCGCTACTCGTTCGCGGGGAAGCGGTTCGTCGGGTGCACGGGGTACCCCGAGTGCCGCGTGACCTACCCCTTGCCCCAGCGGGGCAAGCTCGAGAAGGACCAGCCTCCCTGTCCCGAGTGCCGGGCCCCCATCGTCACCGCGATCGAGGCCGGGCGCCCTCCCTGGACGCTCTGCATCAACCCGGCGTGCCCGTCCCGCGCGAAGCCGGCCGCGCCCGCCCCGGCGGCCGCGAAGAAGGCCCGGAGCGCGAAGGCGCCCGCGGGAACGCCCACGGCGCGCAAGCGACCGGCGCGCGCTGGCGCACCGGCCGCGCGGGTCCGCTCCCCGCGGGCGTCGAGGGCGCCGGCGGTCGAAGGGGAGGCTCCCACCGAGGCGTCGGCCCACCCCGAGGGCGAAGCCTCACGGCACTCGTCCGCGACCTAAGACGGCGTCGCCGCGGGTCGTCGCGCCGAGGCGTTCCCCGACCTCGCGCCGCGCGTTAAATACGCTCTCCCGCTCGAAGCGGTGTGTCCTCCTCCTACCGTCTCCACGAGCTCGACTCGCGCTCGTTCGAGCGGCGCCTGGCCTCGAACCCGCTCGTGATCGTGCCCGTCGGCGCGCTCGAAGCGCACGGGCCGCACCTCCCGCTCGGCGCCGACCAGATCCAGGCCGAGGCGACCTCGCTCGCCCTCGCGGCCCGGCTCGACGGGCTCGTCGCCCCGACGATCCCCTACGGCTCGGCCCCGGGGGCCCGGAAGTTCCCGGGGACCGTGTCGCTCCGCATCGCCGAGCTCGAGGAGCATGTCGCGGGGGTACTCGGCGAGCTCGCCCGGACGGGCGTTCGCCGCCTCCTAGTCCTCTCCGGCCACGCCGAGCGCGGGCACATGGCCGCGCTGCGGGAGGCCGGCGACCGGACGATGCGGGAGCATCCCGGCTGCCGGGTCGTGGTCCTCTCGGACTACGACTTCGTCTACGAGCTGCGCGGCGTCGACGCGCCCCCCGACGACGGTCACGGGGGCCTGCTCGAGACGTCGCGCGTCCTCGCGATCGCCCCCGGTACGGTCGGCCCCGAGCGGCCGCAGGTCGCCTACCGCCACAGCCCGTTCGTGCCCGGCAGCCCCTCCGAGGCCGACTGGCCCGAGAGCGTCATCGGCGACACCCGTCCGGCGAGCGCGGAGCTTGGTCGCAAGATCCAGGCCCACGTCCTCGAGCGCCTGGTCGCGACGGTCACGACCCTTCTGCCGCCGTGAGCGGACCATGGCCGAACCCAGCGACGCGATCCGCATCCGCGGCGCCCGCCAGCACAACCTGAAAAACGTCTCGCTCGACATCCCGCGGGGGAAGTTCGTCGTCGTCACCGGCGTGAGCGGCTCCGGGAAGTCGTCGCTCGCCTTCGACACCCTCTACGCGGAGGGCCAGCGCCGGTACATCGAGAGCCTCTCGTCCTACGCGCGGCAGTTCCTCGGCCAGATGGACAAGCCGGACGTCGACGCGATCGAGGGGCTCTCGCCCGCGATCGCGATCGAGCAGCGGGCGGGGAGCCGCAACCCCCGCTCGACGGTCGGCACGGTCACCGAGATCTACGACTACCTCCGCCTCCTGTTCGCCCGGATCGGGGTCCCGCACTGCCCGAACGACGGGGAGGAGATCGCCCCCCAGTCGGTCGACCGCATCGTCGAGGCGGTCCGTCGCACCGCCGCCGGCGAGCGGATCGACCTCCTCGCCCCGGTCGTGCGCGCGATGAAGGGCGAGCATCGTGAGGTGCTCGAGAAGCTCCGCAAGGCCGGCCACCGGCGCTTCGTCATCGACGGAGTGGAGGTCCGCCTCCCCGGCGCCGAGGTCAAGCTCGGCAAGAACCAGAAGCACTCGATCGAGGTCGTGGTCGACAGCCTCGAGGTGACCCCCGAGGAGGAGAGCCGCCTCGCGGAATCGGTCGCGGTCGCGCGGGAGCTCGGCGACGGGCTCGTGGTCGTCCGACGGGCGAAGGGCCCGCGCACGACCTACTCGAGCCGGAGGGCGTGCCCGCGCTGCGGGTTCTCCTTCGAGGAGCTCACCCCGCGCATGTTCTCGTTCAACAACCCGGCGGGCGCGTGCCCGGAGTGCCTCGGCATCGGGGCCACGCTCCATGCCGAGCCCGACCGGATCGTCCCGGACAAGGAGAAGCCGCTCGGCCGCGCGATCGCGGTCTGGGGCCTCACGCCGGACACCCCGGGCCTCCAGCGGTTCGCCCAGGCGTTCGGCCACGACCTCCGCCGGCCGGTGCGGGAGCTTTCCGAGAAGGGCTGGAAGGCGCTCATGTACGGCTCCGAGAAGAGCCTCGGCCCCGGCGTGCGCGGGCCGGGTCACTGGTGGGCGACCGGCTGGCTCCGCGAGGGCCTGGTCGCGGCGGTCGAGCGCCGGTGGCGGTCGACGAAGAGCGAGGGTGCGAAGGAGTACTACCTCGGCTTCATGGCGTTCGTCCCGTGCCGCTCGTGCGGCGGGAAGCGCCTCAAACCCGCGAGCCTCGCGGTCACCGTCGAGGGCCGGTCGATCGCGGACGTCGCCGCGATGACCGTCGCCGATGCGAGCGAGCTCTTCCGCGGCCTCCGGCTCGCCGAGCGCGATCAGAAGATCGTCGGTCAGGTCGTGAAGGAGATCCGCGCCCGCTTGGGGTTCCTCGAGAACGTCGGGCTCACCTATCTCTCGCTCGACCGCGCGTCGGGCACGCTGAGCGGAGGTGAGGCCGAGCGGATCTCGCTCGCGACCCAGATCGGCTCGGGGCTCGTCGGGGTGCTCTACATCCTTGATGAGCCGTCGATCGGCCTCCACCCGCGGGACCACGCGAGGCTCCTCGCGACGCTGAAGACGCTCCGGGACCTCGGCAACACCCTGCTCGTGGTCGAGCACGACGAGATGACCATGCGGGAGGCCGACTGGCTGATCGACCTTGGCCCGGGGGCGGGGGTCCACGGCGGCGAGGTCCTCTACGCCGGCCCGTCCGCGTCGATCGGGAACGCTCCCCGCTCCCTCACCGCCGACTTCCTCGGCGGGCGCCGGACGATCGCGCTCCCTCCGACCCGCGCGCGCGCCGGGAACCGGTGGCTGACGATCCACGGGCCCCGCGAGCACAATCTGAAGGGGCAGGACGTGAAGGTCCCGCTCGGGCTGTTCGTCGCGCTCTCGGGGGTCTCGGGGAGCGGCAAGTCGACGCTCCTCGAGGAGATCCTCTACAAGGCGGTCCGCCGCCATCTCGGGCTCGGCCGCGAGACGCCCGGCCGCCACGACTACATCGACGGGATCGACGCGCTCGACCGGGTCCTCCTCATCGACCAGTCGCCGATCGGCCGGACCCCCCGGTCGAACCCCGCGACGTATACGGGCGTCATGACGCCGATCCGCGAGCTGTTCGCGAGCTTGCCCGAGGCGAAGGCCCGCGGCTTCCGTCCCGGCCGCTTCAGCTTCAACGTCGAGGGCGGGCGCTGCGAGGCGTGCGAGGGCGACGGGGTCCTCCGCTACGAGATGCACTTCCTTCCCGACGTCTACGTCGTCTGCGAGGAGTGCCGGGGGAAGCGGTTCAACGCGGAGACGCTCGAGGTCGCGTTCAAGGGCAAGACGATCGCCGACGTCCTCGACATGACGGTCGACGAGGCGCTCCGCTTCTTCGAGCACCACCGTCGGATCGCCTCGCGCCTCGCGCTCCTCAGCGACGTCGGCCTCGGCTACGTGCGGCTCGGCCAGAGCGCGACGACCCTCTCGGGCGGCGAGGCCCAGCGGATCAAGATCGCCTTCGAGCTCGCGAAGCCGCCGACCGGTCGCACCCTCTACCTGCTCGACGAGCCGACGACGGGGCTCCACTTCGCCGACGTCGACCGCCTGCTCCAGGTGCTCTTCCGTCTCCGCTCGGGCGGCAACACCGTGGTCGTGATCGAGCACAACCTCGACGTGCTGAAGTGCGCCGACTGGCTCATCGACCTCGGACCGGAAGGGGGCGACGCGGGGGGTCACGTCGTCGTCGCGGGGACCCCCGAGGACGTCGCACGGAACGCCCACTCCCATACGGGCCGCTTTCTCGCCCCGATGCTCGCGCGTGTCGTCCGCACGGCCCCGCGCGCCCCGGCATGAGCGGCCCGGGCGGGGAGCCGCCCGCCTTCGTGCCCGCGAGCGAGCTCGCCGCGGCCGCCGGCGAGGGGTTCCGCCGCGGACCGGACCTGCCCGGTGTCTACCTCTTCCGCTCCGCGGCCGGGGAGGTCGTCTACGTCGGAAAGGCGCGCAGCCTCCGCCGTCGCGTCCTCGACCACCTCCGGGCGCGCATCGAGAAGGACGGCTCGATCCTGGCGCAGAGCGCGAGCGTCGAGTTCGTCCCGACCGCGACCGAGCGGGAGGCGCTGCTCCTCGAGGCGAGCCTCGTCCGCCAGTACCAGCCGCCCTACAACGTGCTCCTCAAGGACGACAAGAGCTACCCCTACCTCGCGGTCACCGGCGACGAGGAGTTCCCCCGCATCCTCCTCGTCCGCCGGCCGCGGCGGCGCCCCGGGCTCCTCCTGTTCGGCCCGTACACGAGCGCGCGGGAGGCGCGGGGCGTCGAACGCCTCCTCGGCGACCTCTTCCGCCTCCGGCGGTGCGTGCGCCTCCCCCGCCAGGCGTGCCTCTACTACCACCTCGGCGTCTGCAGCGCCCCGTGCATCGGCGCGATCGACGAGGCGGCCTACCACCGGGACGTCGACCGCGCGGTCGCGATCCTCCGCGGGAAGGTCACCGCGGTCCGGCCGATGGTCGAGGAAGAGATGCGCGCCGCGGCGCGTCGGGAGGAGTTCGAGCGGGCGGGGCTCCTCCGGGACGCGCTCGCGGGCCTCGGCGCGCTCGCCGAACGCCAGGCGGTCATCGGGCCCGGCTCGGGTCGGGCGGACGTCCTCGCGCTCGCCTACCCGAAGGAGCCGTCGACCCTCCGCGTCGCGGTCGGCCTCGTCCACGTCGAGGAGGGGGAGGTCCGGGGGACCGAGCCGCACCTCCTCGCCGTCCCGCCCGATGACGTGCCCGAGCCGGGCGAGGCCCTCCGCCAGTTCCTGACCCAGTACTACGGGGGCCGGCTCGTGCTCCCGGACCGGCTCTACGTCGCGGGGGCGCGTCCGGCCGGGATCGATGCGACCCTCGACGAGCTGTTCGGCGAGCGGGGGGTGGAGGTCCAGTTCCGCCCCACCGGGCGGTACGCGAGCCTCGCCGGGCTCGCGGAGCGTCTCGCCCGGGCGACGGTCGACCAGGTCGTCGCCCGGCCACCCCCCCGCGAGGTCCTCAGCGCGCTCCAGTCGCTGCTCGACCTCCCGACGATCCCGAACCGGATCGAGGGGATCGACATCTCGATCTTCCAGGGGGCGGAGGCGGTCGGCTCGCTCGTCGTCTTCGACCGCGGCGCCCCAAAGCGCTCGGAGTACCGTCGCTTTCGGATCCGCACGGTGCCGGGGACGAACGACTTCGCGATGGTCGCCGAGGTCGTCCAGCGGCGCTATCGCCGCCGGCTTGCGGACGCCGAGGCGCTCCCGGACCTTCTGCTCATCGATGGCGGAGCCGGCCAGCTCAGCGCCGCGATCTCGTCGCTCGCCGCGCTCGGCCTCGCGGACCGGGTCCCGACGATCGGGCTCGCGAAGCGCGAGGAGGAGGTCTACCGGCCCGATCGGCCGGAGCCGATGCGCCCGAACCCGAACGCCGCGCCGATGCTGCTCCTCCGCGCGGTCCGGGACGAGGCGCACCGCTTCGCGGTCACCTACCACCGGACCCGTCGGAGGATCCGGATGCGCGAGGAGTTCCGCGCGTCGGCCGGTCCGTCGGGCTAGGGCGGCCCCCGACGCAGCGACGGGAAGCGTCAGCCCCGCGGGCGGCGTCGACCGCGGCCCGCGAGGCCGCGTTGCGTATCGATCCACGTCATCGAGGGCGGCTCGAGGTCGTCCTGCCAGAGCGCCCCGATGATCTCCCCGAGATGGTGGGCCTGCTCGAGCGTCGTCTGGAGGAAGGCGTCCCGCACCGTGTAGGTTCCGGGCATCCAGGGGGCCTTGACGCGGCGGCCGAGCGAGCGCCCGTCGAGCGAGGCGACCGTGCGGTCGATCTCGTCGAAGACGTGGCGGGCGTAGCTCCGCAGCCCCTCGAAGGTCGCGGGCCGGCGCGAGGCGGTGCGGAAGAGCGCCTCGAGCTCGCCCCCGCGGCCCGGGACGAGGTAGACGAGCCAGACCTCGTGGACGTTGAGGATGTGGACGAGGGTGTCGAAGAGGCTCTGGTGGCCGATCTCGCGCCGCCGCGTGGCCGCGCGTCCCGGGAGCCGGGCGACCCGGCGGAGGTACCGCTCGAAGACCGCCCGGTTGTACCCCGCGAGGGCCCGAACGTCCCCGGGCCCGAGGCTGAGCCGCGGGAGCCGTCCTCGGACCGGCACGGAAGGACCTAGCGCGAACCCTTGCGCTCGGGAGGACCGATGAACGGCATCCCCTGGACGCGTCGGGCGATCTCGGCGCTCGGCAGGCGTCGGAGCTCGGCGTCGGGCTCGAGGATCGCGACGTCGAGCGCCTCCGCCTGGAAGGGCGTGGGGGAGCCTTCCGCGACCCCCTGGACGGCGAGCTTGAACGCTGCCTCCTCGTTCGCGTGGTCGGGGAGCTTCTCCTCGAGGTAGTCGGCGACCGCGCGGCGGTTGCGGCCGATCGCGTAGGCCTTCCAGCCGATTGTCGCGCCGCTCGGGTCGAGCTCGAGGAGGCCCGGGGTCCGGCCCTGGAATCCGCCGAGGAGGAGCGAGACCGCGAACGGGCGGGTGCCGCCGAACTGGGTGTACTGCTGGAGCAGCGTGCCGAGCGAGTGGCCGAGGATCGAGTACGGGATCGGCTCGCCGTAGGTCAGGCGGTGGCGCTGGGCCTCGACCCGCAGGAACTCGACGAGGACCCGCGAGTCGGCGATGAGGCCTGCCGTCACGCAGCCGAGGCCCGTGTCGATCGCGAAGCTCTTCTCGATCGAGCCCGCCTCCGCGAGGGAGCTCACCGGCAGGTTGCGGTAGGCGACGAAGACGATCCCCGACTCGTACGTGACCGCGACCGCGGTCCCGCCCATCTGGATCGCCTGGAGCGCGTACTCGACCTGGAAGAGGCGTCCGTCGGGGGAAAAGACGGTGCTCGCCCGGTCGTACGCCATCTGGCCTGGTTGCATCTCCATCCGCGCGGTCCTCCGAAGAACGGGGGTGCCGAGCCGGGTGGGGGATTTGAACCTGCGCCTTCGGCTCGCCCGCACCCCACCTGGTGGCGCGGGTCGACCTCGGAGGGGCGCGCGGGACCCTCCCGTTTCCGGAAATGCTTTAGGGGAGGCAGGGCGCCGGTAGGGGGATGACGACGGGCGGGCTCACGCTCCTGCCGATGGCCTCGAGCCACCGCGGCGCGCTCTCGCCGGCGTGCACGCAGTGCGCCGAGGGGAGGAAGATGGTCCTCTTCGTCACCGGGGTCTGCCGCTTCCGCTGTTTCTACTGTCCGGTCTCCCCCGCCCGCAATCAGTTCGATGTCGTCTACGCCAACGAGCGTCGCGTGCGCTCGGACGACGACGTCCTCGAGGAGGCGCGCGCGATCGGAGCGTCGGGGACGGGCATCACGGGCGGCGACCCCCTCGGCGTGGTCGACCGGGTCGAGCACTACGTCCGCCTCCTCAAGGGGACGTTCGGGCCCGACCACCACCTCCACCTCTACACCCACGAGCCGAACCCCGCGAAGCTCCGGCGGCTCGCCGCGGCGGGCCTCGACGAGGTCCGGCTCCACATCCCGTCGTACCTCTGGGGGACGCTCCGCAGTTCCGGGAGCGCCTACCGCGAGGTCCTCGAAGAGGCCCCGTCGTGGGGGCTCCGTCGGGGGGTGGAGATCCCCGTCCTCCCCGAAAAGGAGGCGGAGCTCCGCCGCCTGCTCCGCGCCCTGGAGGGGATCGGGGTCGACTTCGTCAACCTCAACGAGCTCGAGTTCTCGGAGACCAACGAGGCGAACCTCCTCGGCCGCGGTTACGCGGGCGACCCCCGCAACGGTTGGGGCGTGCGGGGCAGCCGGACCGTGGCCGAGCGCGTCGTGCGGGAGATGCGGCTCGCGGTCCCCCTTCACTTCTGCTCCTCCCGATTCAAGGACGGGGTCCAGCTGCGCCAGCGCCTCCTGCGCCGGGCCGAACGGACCGCCCCCCCGTTCGCCGAGCGCACGCCGGACGGCACCGTGGTCCTCGGCATCGTGGAAGCGAGAAGCGCCGTGCGGCTCGACCGCTGGGCGTCCCGCGTCGCCCGCCGGGTCGGGGCGCGGCCGGGCGGCTACCGGCTCGACCCGGCGCGCCGCCGCGTCGAGCTCGATCCCCGGCGCCTGCGCCGCGTCGCGGGGCGGCTGCCCTGGCCGGCGTTCGAGGTCGAGGAGTATCCCACGGCCGACGCGCTCGAGGTCGAGCGGGCCCCCCTCAACGCGGCCGCGAGGTCGACGCTGGCGCTCGGGTCCGGCGGCACGTAACCCTCGTCGCACGCGTGACCTCCCCACGTGAGGTAGCGCACATCCCCCCGCCGGTTCTTGATCGAGCAGGGCCCCCACCCGTCGTCCTCCGCCCCGTACCACATCGGGCAGTCCCGGCAGTGGAGGTCCGAGGCCGCCGCCCCGGCGGAGCTCGTCCCCCGCGGGCTCCTCGAAAGGCTCACGGCGCGGACTCCCCCCGGACGAGCATCCTCCAGGCGCGCACGGTGCTGGCCATCAGCTCAGCGACGGTGACCGGACCGACCCCACCGGGGACGGGGGTGAGGGACGCTGCCCAGCCGTCGAGCGCGGAGGCGTTCGCGTCGCCGACCGCCTTCTGGGCGCCGGGCCGGTCGGGGTCCGGAACGCTCGAGAGCCCGACATCGACCACATGCGCCCCCTCGGGCACGTTCGACCGGTCGAGCAGGCCGGGCCGGCCCACGCATGAGAAGACCGTCCGCGCGCCGGCGAGGCCCTTCGCGAGCTCACCGCTCTTCGAGTGGAGCACCGTGACCGCGGCGTTCAGGCCCGTCGGGGGCGGGGAAGTGAGCAGGAGGGCGAGAGGGAGCCCGACGGTCGGCGAGCGGCCGACCACCCCGACCCGTTCGCCTTCGAGGGGGAGACGGTAGTGCCGTGCGATCGCCACGGCCGCTCGGGCGACCGCCGGGACGTGGACCGGTCGCTGACCGACGAGGCGGCCGAGGTTCCTCGGGCCCACGCCGTCGACGTCCTTCTCCGGCCGCAGCTCGTCGATCGCCCGGAAGAAGTCGAACGGAGCGGGGAGGGGATGTTCGACGAGGACCCCGTGCACGCCCGGGTCCCGGTCGAGGGCGCGCAGGCGCGCGAGGAGCTCCTCCGGGCCGTCGCCCGGCCCGAGCGCCTCATCGCGGAACGTGATCCCGAGCTGGTCCGCCGCCTTCCCCTGGCGCCGGAGGTAGAACCGGAACGGGCTCGGGAGGCCCCGGTGCACGCTCACGAGCGAGGGGGGCGCGGCTCCCGGGCCCACGGAAGCGAGGCTCGCCCGGCTCGCCCGGTCGATCGCCTCCGCGACCTGCCGACCGTCGAGCCGGAGCGTCAAGGCAAGTCCTCCGCGGCGAACGAGCAACCCTACGTAGATAACGGCCGACCGCCGTCGCCCCGACCGACGGGCGGGGACCCGGGGCAGTTCCGGTCGTCTCCGGGCAAGCTAGAGGATTTATACTGACTTCCGCCTTGATTCTCCGGCGGAACCTCCCGGAGGTCCGGGAAGAGACGCCACCATGGTCGAGGGCGCGGACGCACCGTCACGGCAGAGTGCCGAGGCTGCGCCCCCCAGCGACCTCGACAGCTGGCTGAAGTCGCTTCCCTACCAGTCGACGGCCGACGTCGAGGTCCCGAACCGCCTGCTCGACCAGGTCATCGGCCAGGACGATGCGGTCGAGGTCGCCCGGAAGGCGGCGACCCAGAAGCGCCACATGATCCTCATCGGCGAGCCGGGCACCGGGAAGAGCATGCTCGCCCGGGCGATGGTCGACTTCCTCCCCCGCGAGCCGCTCCAGGACATCCTCGCGTACCCGAACAACGAGGACCCGAACGAGCCGAAGATCCGGGTGGTGCCGGCCGGCAAGGGCAAGGAGATCGTCACCGCCCAGAAGATCGAGGCGGCGCAGAAGAAGGAGACCCGGACGTTCGTCTTCATCGCGATCTCGCTCGCGATCTTCGCGGTCGTCCTCTACATCGTGCTCACGACCCACGACCTCACGGCCCTCCTGCTCGGGGTGCTCATCGTGGTGTTCATCTACGCCCTCGCGCGGTTCTCGGGGGGGCGCCCGGATTCGTCGACCGGGGTCGCGAAGCTCCTCGTCTCGCACGCGGGGGACGATCGGCCTCCGTTCATCGACGCGACGGGGGCGCACGCCGGGGCCCTCCTCGGCGACGTGAAGCACGACCCGTTCCAGTCGGGGGGCCTCGAGACGCCGCCCCACGAGCGCGTCGAGGTGGGCGCGATCCACAAGGCGAACGGGGGGGTCCTGTTCGTCGACGAGATCAACCTGCTCAAGATCGAGAGCCAGCACTCGCTCCTCACCGCGCTCCAAGAGCGCAAGTTCCCGATCGTCGGCCAGTCCGAGCGCTCGGCCGGCGCGATGGTCAAGACCGAGCCCGTGCCGTCCGACTTCGTCCTGGTCGCCGCCGGCAACGTCGACAGCGTGCAGACGATGCACCCCGCCCTCCGCTCGCGGATCCGGGGCTACGGCTACGAGGTCTACGTGAAGACCACGATGCCGGACGTGCCGGAGAACCGCCTCAAGGTCGTCCGGTTCATCGCCCAGGAGGTCGCGAAGGACAAGAAGATCGGCCAGTTCGACCGCGGCGCCATCCTCGAGGTCGTCCGGGAGGCCCAGCGCCGGAGCGGACGGTCCGGCCAGCTCACGCTCCGGCTGCGTGAGCTCGGCGGGCTCGTCCGCGTCGCGGGCGACATCGCGCTGGCCGAGAGCTCGCCGATCGTCCGCGCCGAGCACGTCGTGAAGGCGAAGCGGGCGAGCCGGTCGCTCGAGCAGCAGATCGCGGACCGGTACATCGAGCGGCGCAAGGAGTACCGCATGTTCTCGACCGAGGGGGCGGCGGTCGGCGTCGTCAACGGGCTCGCGGCGATCAACGCCCAGACGGGCATGAGCGAGTTCTCCGGGATCGTCCTCCCGATCGTCGCGGAGGTCACCCCCGCGCAGTCGCGCGAGGGCGGGGTCGTGGTCGCGACCGGGAAGCTCGGGGAGATCGCCCGCGAGGCGGTCCAGAACGTGAGCGCGCTCGTGAAGAAGTACACGGGTCAGGACATCACGCGCTACGACATCCACATCCAGTTCGTCGGGACGTCGGATGGGGTCGAGGGCGACAGCGCCTCGGTCTCGATCGCGACGGCCGTCATCAGCGCCCTCGAGGGAGTGCCGGTCGACCAGGCGGTCGCCATGACCGGCTCGCTCTCCGTCCGCGGGCAGGTCCTCCCGGTCGGCGGGGTCACCGCGAAGGTCGAGGCCGCGGCCGATTCCGGCATCCGCCGCGTGCTCGTGCCCGCCGACAACCTCGAGGACCTCGTCCTCGAGACGCGCTACCGCGGGGTCGTTGAAGTGATCCCCGTGCGGACGCTCCGGGACGTTCTCAAGTACGCCCTCGTGGGCCAGGGGGCCCAGAAGGAGTCGCTCCTCGGCCGCCTCGCGGCGATGGTCCACGCCACGGGCCGCAGCGGGGAGGAGGCCCCGGCCGTGGGCCTTCCGGCCGCGCCGTCCGCCGGCCGTCCCGCCGGCTCGTGAAGGCCCCGTTCCGCGCGCCCGCGCACCCGTACCTCGAGCCGCGGGGGGTCCGCCCGGCCCTCGAGGAGGAGGACGAGGGCCGCTTCTTCGACCGCCCCTGCTACGAGTTCAACCGCCAGCTCGAGCCGTCGTCGAACGACCGGTACTGCGAGCACTGCCGTCACTACCTCACGTCCCGGTGCCCGCACATCGACGAGTTCCTCGAGGACGTGGAAGATTTGACCCCCGACTGATATCGCCCGGCCCGTGCGGGGGCTCTTCGTCGGGCGGTTCCAGCCGTTCCATCGCGGGCACCTCGGGCTCCTGCGCGAGGTCCTCCGGCGCGATCCCGAGCTCGACCTCCTCGTCGTGATCGGGAGCGCCGAGCAGTCGTTCACGTGGGAGAACCCGTTCACCGGCGGCGAGCGGTTCGAGATGATCGAGCGCGCGCTGCGCGAGGCGAAGCTCGACCGGGTCACGGTCGTTCCGATCCCCGACATCGCGCGCCATGCCCTCTGGGTCCGGTACCTCGAGGGCCTCCTCCCGCGGTTCGACCGCGTCTACACCCACAACCCCCTCACCCGGCTCCTGTTCGAGCGGGCGGGCTACCCGGTCGAGAGCCCCCCGCTCTACGACCGGGCGCGCCACGAGGGCACGCGCCTCCGCGAGCTCCTGGCCAAGGGGGAATCGGTCCGCGCGCTCGTCCCTCCGGCCGTCGGCCGGTTCCTCGGCGAGATCGGGGCCGCCGAGCGCCTGCGCCTCCTGCGACCGCCTCCCCGCGGGGGCCGGCGGGCGAGGTCCGTGTGAGCGAGGACCCCTCTCCGTCCGATCCTTCCTCCAAGAACCGGCGACCGTTCCGGCCGCTGCCTCCCTGGGCCGGACGGGCGACCCGGCTCGTCCACGGGGGCCAGCGTCCGGAGCTGAACGCCGGCGCGGTCGTGCCCCCGATCTACCAGTCGACGACGTTCCGCTACCCGGCCCCGTACTCCGAGGCCGCGGCCGCGGGCGAGGTCTACCTCTACAGCCGCAACAGGAACCCCACGGTCGAGGGACCGGAGGAGCTCCTCCGCGAGCTCGAGGGGGGCGAGGCGGCGCAGCTGTTCGCCTCGGGGATGGGGGCGATCTCTGCGACGATCCTCTCCCTCGTCCGCGCGGGCGACGAGGTCGTGGCCCTCGAGAGCCTCTACGGCGGGACGACCGACCTCCTCGCGGACGTCCTCCCGCGGTTCGGGATCCGGGTCCGCACGGTGACCGACCGCGACGCCGCCGCCCCCGAGACCGTGGTCTCCCGGTCGACCCGGCTCGCCCTCCTCGAGACCCCCACGAACCCCCTCCTGCGCGTGCACGACCTCCGGCGATGGGCCGAGGCGCTCGACCGGGTCGGGGGGCTGCTCGCTGTCGACAACACGTTCGCGAGCCCGATCAACCAGAACCCTCTCGCCCTCGGGGCCGACCTCGTGATCCACAGCGCGACGAAGTACCTGGGCGGCCACTCGGACCTCCTCGGCGGGGCCGTGATCGGCCCGGCACGCCTCGTCGGCCGCATCGACCCGAACCGGCTGTTCGGTGCGCCCCTCGATCCGTTCGCGGCGTTCCTGCTCCACCGCAGCCTCCGCACGCTCGAGCTTCGGGTCGCGCAGCAGAACCAGAACGCCGCCGCCGTCGTGAAGGCCCTCGAGGGCGAGCCCGGCCTCGCGAAGCTCCACTACCCGGGTCGGGCGAGCCCGGAGGAGGAGGCGATCGCGGCGCGCCAGATGCGGGGCCGCGGCGGGATGCTCGCGATCTCGCTCCGAGGGGGACGGCCGGCGGTCGCCCGGTTCCTCGCCGCGCTCCGGATCGTGCAGGTCGCGTCGAGCCTTGGCGGGGTGGAGAGCCTCGCGAGCGCCCCGCGGGAAACGTCGCACCGCCATCTCACGGAGGAGCAGCTCGGCGCGCGGGGGATCGACGAGGGCCTCGTGCGCCTGTCGCTCGGCATCGAGGCCGCCGACGA
>JAWOKS010000007.1:0-18706 GCA_033854115.1 Thermoplasmata archaeon | reverse complement strand
GACCGCTATCCCGATTCGTCACTGGAGCCGGAGCTATTTAAATATTCTTGGGGAGCCGTTCTCATTCCCGAGAACGTCGGGGGCCGTGGCGCGTGCGCGCCCGCTCTGAGTAGAATCGCTTGGAGGGACGCTGCTGGTTCCTCGAGGCGGCGAGGGCCTCGATCCGCTCCGCGAAACGATGGAGGGATTCCACGTCCTTGATGTCCCTCCGGCAGAGGAGGGTCAGCCGCGCCCGCAACTGGTCGTCGTAGCGGACCCCCGTGGCCTTGAGCGCGTCCCGGAGGTGCCGCGCGATCCGCCCGCCGCGGACGTCCCAATCCGTGAGGATGATCGCTTCGCGGTACTCGCGGGCGATGGCCTCGCATAAGGCGAGGACGGAGTTCCCGCGGTTCAAGACGCGGATGTCCCCGAGCACGCCGAGCTGCTCTAGGGCCCGCCGGTCGTACTCGCCCTCCACGATGATGGGGACGGAGCGATTCTTCTCGACGAGGTCCTCCAGGACCTGCTCGAGGTCCTCGTGCAGTTCCGCGTAGTCCATCAGGGTTCCCTCAGGCCGAGGCCCTCTTCGACACGGGCTCGCGAGAGACCCGCCACGCCGACGGTCTTGCGATGACTCCGGAAGCCGGCCGCGATGTGGACGGAGCTGGACGGGACGCCGAGCCGTCGCGCGAGGAAGCGGAGGAGCTCCGCGTTCGCGGCGCCCTCTGTGGGCTTCGCGGCCACCCGGATCGCGATCCCGTGCCGCCACGAGTCCGTGCCGCGGACCTCCGTGCGCGCGGCGCTCGCGGTGACGACGACGTCGAAGAAGATGAGGCCCGTCGCCGCATCCTCCCGGATCATCTCCGCCGGTGGACGGTGTACGCTCATCGCACCCTCTCTATCGGCTCGCGGGGCATAGTTCTTGTGGCTGCACGGGAGGCCAAGGGCGACGGCATCTTATAGCGGCCCCGGGATAACGTGGAGGTGCCTGGAGAGGAGGAGGTCAACTTCGACCGGGTCACGAAGGTGTACCGCGAGGAGGGCGGGAAGAAGACCCTTGTCGCCCTCGAGGAGGACTTCTACGACAAGCTCGCGGCGTACGTGATACGCCTCGAGGAAGCAGCCAACCGCGAGGCCCAGACGGGCCCGAACGCGCCGAAGGCCCTCATGCTCCAAGACGAGCTCCGGAAGGTCCGCAAGCGCCGCGACCAGATCTTCACGTACCGCGAGCGCAAGCTCGCCCTGCTGGCCTCGAGCAAGGCGAGCGGTGCCGAGGTCGAGACGCTCTCCCTGCCCCGGCAGGACCGCGCCCTGTTCGAAGGGATGGTCACGCTCCTCGTCCGCACGCGCGCGGACGCGTTCGGAGGCTCGCCGTTCGGGAGCGAGCCCGGGCCCGTCCCCGCGTCTCCGGAGCCCGCCGCCGCTCCCGCGAAACCGCCCGAGAAGCGGAGCTCCGCGGGGATGAAGGTCCTCTCGAGCGAGGAGACAAAGAGGCCCAAGGTCGCGCCGAGCCTGAAGGACCACGTCCTGGTCCACGTCCTCGAGGACTTGCCGCCGTTCGCGGGCCTCGACACGACGTATTCCTTGAAGAAGGAGGACGTGGTCACGTTGCCGAAGACAATCGCGGAGATCCTCGTGAGCCGCGGGAAGGCGCGGATCGTGCAGATGCCGGGGATGAGCGCGTGACGGACGCCTTCGTCCACCGCCGGCGGATCGCCCTGCGCCTCCTTCTCCTGGAAGCCGCGTTCCTATCGGGGATTCTCGGCGGCTTCGCGCTCATCGCGTGGCGGCTTGAGGGCGGCCTCGGATCCGAACTGAGCCTGCTCGCGGGCCTTGTCCTCCTGCCCTTCTGCCTCCTGGCAAACTGGCTTCTCGTGCGCTCCGACTGGAAGCGCCTCGACGAGGATTTCGGCGGCGGGCGGCCTCCTTGAGGCCCCTGAGCCTCCCGTCAGGTTCGGTCCCATCAGGTAATGACCACCTTCGGGGACTCCGCTCCGCTCGGCTCCTCCCGTGCGCCGCCCAGGAACCCTGGGGGGTCGTAGAGGGAACTCACCACGTCATCGCGGAGGGCACCGGGGTGGAACCGTACACCCCTTGCCAAAGCCTCGTTCGAGGCCAAGGCGGATTTCAGGATGTTCAGGCCTGCGTTGTGCTGCCGGTCCATCTCCCAGTCGCACACGCTGCAGACGAAATCCTGGCCCACCCTATCTCGGCGCCGGGCGCCACACACTGGGCAGGTCTTCGACGTCCATGCGGGATTGACCTTGATGATTGGCACGCCCGCAAGGGCGGCCTTGTAGGCGATCTGACGGTGGAGCTCGCCGCGAGGCCATGACGAGAGGCGGCGATTTGTGCGATGCGAGCGGCCGCCTGCGCCGTGGAGGGTGAGGTCTTCGAGGACGATGGCCGCCTTCGCCTTGTTCGCCACAGCCACGAGCGCCTTGCTGACCCGGTGCAGCCGTTGCTTCACTCGGTGGTGTTCCCGCCTGCCTTCACGGCCGAGCAGCCGCCGCTTAACGCGTCGGTCATGGGACTTCTTCATCGCGAGACGCCGGCGTCGCCGAAAGTGTGTCGCCTGCACCTCGCGCACGCCCTCGAACGAGACCGTAGTGAGCCGGGCGCTCGTCCCGACGGCCTCGACGCCGTCCAGGGAGTCTTCGTTCGTGTCGAGGGCGATGGCGGCCGCAGGCTCGTAGGGGGCCGGCGGCTCCTTCCGCAGACTCAAGATGAATCGGTCGGGCGTAACGGTCAAAGAACCGAGGGCCCATGACGGATCCGAGAGGAAGGAACGGTGCCGGAGGGAGACCGGCAGCATCAGCTGCACCCCCTCCGTGCCACGGATGGGGATGCGCAGCCGTCCCGTTACCCGGTCGAGCCAGTAGGATTGGTTCTCCGCCTTCAGGAAGAGGCGACGGACGTACGGGGTGTTGGTCTTCTTGCCATTCCGCATGCGCCGCCGATATGCCTTGAGGACGCCAAGGGCGACCTCGAAGGCGCTCGGGAGGTATTGCTTGTAGATGTCGTGCTCCGTGGAGAGAATCGCGTAAGCCGCGCGATTGAGTCGGAAGCGCGAGCGGATGTCGCCCCGCAGTGCGATGCGGATGGATCGGTTGACGACGAGCCGGAATTCTGCCAGCAGCCCGCGGATGGCAGGGGGCATGTCGTCGACAACGAACGAAAGGTTCCGGACGACCGGCGCGAGAGTCATCCTAGACCACGACGTTGCCCCGGGGGTGGTCATCTCCCTAGGAGTACCGTGAAAGTGAGAAACTCCCGAGACGGCGGCGAAGGCCGACGTCGGATCGATTCTCAATATGGTCTATGATGGGCGCACCGTCGCAAGCATTAAGTAGTTCCCTCGCCTAACGATGAAGGCTCTCTGCGGCACCTGGGCTCCGCATCCTATCGCGTCCCATTTTCCTGCCCGGAGACGTGTGCACCCCCGACGCTCGCGGGACGTCCGGCGGGGAAGAGGTAGAGGCCGCGGGAGGAGCGTCTCGCTCCGTGTGCACCGCGCGCCGTTGATACCGATCATATGCATCCTGGACGTGTGCTAAGCCGACAGGTCAGTGGCTAATGCGCTGTCTGGGGAATGGCTCGGCTCGGGCGCCGAAGAAGGACGTGTCAAGCTGCGAAATGCGTCGGGTAGGCGCAAGAAACCTGTGATCCGACGATCTCCGAATGGGACCTCCTAACCGCGAGGTTGTTCCGTGAGGAACGGGAACCCCCGGAATCGAAGCATCCTAGTACGGGGAGGAAAAGAAACCAATCGGGATGCCCTCAGTAAAGGCGATCGAAGAGGGTACAGAGCAAACCGAAGCCTCCGTTGAAAGACGGCGGCGGTGTGGTGTTCGGACTCCGGCACACCTTACCCTGTCAACTCGAACTCCGGTGGAATGCCGCGACCAAAGAGGGTGACAGTCCCGTAGAGGCAAACGGGGAAGGTGATTCGGAGGATCCAGAGTAGCGTGCGTCGGAAATCGCGCGTGAATGTGGGTGGCATAAACATCCAACTCTAAACACGACCCGAGACCGATAGTGCACTAGTAGCGCGAGTGAAAGCTGAAAAGTGCCCTTGACGGGAGGTAAAAAGAGCCTGAAACCAGACAGTTACAGACGTATACGGCACGAAAGCGACGAAGCCCGAAAGGGTGGAGCGGTGTCGTATTATCCGTTGTGAATAACGGGCCAGGGAGTTCTAATCCACGGCGAGGTTAACCGCTTCACGCGGGGAGCCGAAGCGAAAGCGACCTGCGCGCAACGCCGCAAGGCGCGAGGCGCGTCGTGGGCTCGCGAGGAGTCGTGGGTGCGATGCCCGAAGCCGGTCGATCTATGCCTGGCCAGGCTGAAGCCTTCCGAAAGGGAGGTGGAGGGCCGAACCCGTGTTGATGTGCAAATCACTGGGGTGAGCTGGGCATAGGGGTGAAAGGCCAATCTAGGCCGGGAATGGCTGGTTCCCCTCGAAATCAGTCGCAGCTGGACCTCGGCGGAGGTTAGGCCATGGGGTAGAGCTACCGATTGGATGCTAAGGCGGAGAAATCCGTCGGTGTCCTGTCGAACTCCAAATCCGTGGTCGCCGTAGATGCCGGGAGTCGAGTGCCTGGGGTAATCTTGGCATTCGTAAGGGAAACCGCCCAACCTGCAGTTAAGGTCCCTAAGTGCCGACTCAGTGCGAATACCAAAGGGAGTTCGTAGTCTCAGACAGCTGGGATGTGGGCTTAGAAGCAGCCATCATTCAAAGATAGCGTAACAGCTCACCAGCCGAGATTATGGGCCCCGAAAAGGGACGGGGCTTAAGTCGGTCACCGATACTGCAGAGCACCGAAAGGTGATCTTGTAGAGGGGCGTCGTGCGCGGGTCGAAGTCGGGCCGTGAGGTCCGGTGGACCGCGTTCGAATGAGGATCCTGGGAGGAGTAGCAGCACAGTGCGGTGAGAATCCGCACCGCCGAAAGGGCCAGGGTTCCTCGGCAACGCTCGTCAGCCGAGGGTTAGTCGGTCCTAAGTGTTCCCCTAACCGAGGAACGCGAAAGGGAAGCAGGTTAATATTCCTGCACCAAGCGGAACCCTGTCCAACGTTTGACACATCGCGGTAGGTGGAGTCGTCTTGCCTGGCGATTCAACCGTTGAAACCTCTGGAGTGCCGTAATGGCGAGAAGGGGGCGAATGCGGGAGCACGGCCGCAAGGCCGTCTGCTGATCCGTGGTGTCCGTGAAAAGTTCGTTGGAGTCATTCCGCCTGTCCGTACCTAGAACTGACACAGGTGCCCCTGGGTGAAAAGCCCAAGGCGTGTCGGCGAAAATCCACGCGAGGGAATTCGGCAAATTCGCCCTGTACCTTCGGTATAAAGGGTGCCAGCCGCGCGAGCGGCTGGTCGCAGTGACTAGGGAGCCCCGACTGTTTAACCAAAACACAGGTGGCCGCCAGATCGAAAGGTTGTGTACGGCCGCTGAAGCCTGCCCAGTGCTGGTATCTGAAAGCTCGTTTCAACGGGACGAAGGACCAGTAAACGGCGGGGGTAACTATGACCCTCAACATACAGGGGGTGTCGAATCTGGCTATATGCTGGGAACTCGGAGCCTTCAACCCCTGAGCAAGGGAAAGAGTTGAAAGGCAGTGATGACAATCAGCAGGGAACTGCGAGTTGAGACCGAATGACGCTAGAAGAGCACGCGGACGTTGTATACCCGGAGAGGCTTCCTGCACGCAGGAAGTACCTACGGTACTATCTTCTGGGATTCGCAGACGGTGAAGGTTGCTTCACGGTCGGAATCAAGAAGCAGGAATCTGCCAAGTTCGGATGGGTTCTCGATCCTATCTTTCATGTGACACAGCATCGAAAGAACCGAAGGGTCCTGGAACTGTTCGAGCGAGAATTGCAGTGCGGCAAGATCATGACGAAATATGGTCAGCCGGACACGCTACAATTCTACGTGCAGAACCGTCGGCAGATCCGTGAAAAGATTGTACCATTCTTCCGCAGGTATAAACCCATCGTGAAGTCGGAGGAATTCAGGAGCTTCGCGGAAATCGTGGAGGCGCTCGAGCGAGGAGACCATCACGATCTTGGCAAGTTCAAGGTCTTGATGGCCAAGGCGTATACGATGAACTACGAAGGGAAGCAACGTCGGCGTGAACTCTACGAGCTCATTGACGATCTCGAGGCGCAGACGCCTCAGAGACTACAAGCCGGACATCCTCCAGAGCGAGGATGAAGATATAGTCCATCCGCGAACGAAGACCGCGGTTGCTTAAGGTAGCGTAATACCTTGTCGCTTAATTGGCGACTTGCATGAAGGACCAACGAGAGCTCTACTGTCCCCGCTCGGAAGCCGGCGAAACTGACTCATTGGCGAGCAGTCCAATGTCTTCCGTCTGAAAGCGAAGACCCCGTGGAGCTTTACTGCAGCCTGCGGTTGTGATGTTAATCCGATTGTGTAGCGTAGGCGGGACTCGTTACCAGGGCGGGCCGCTAGGTCCGTTCCGAGAGGCCGATGAAACACCGCCCTTTCGGGTTGGTGTCGCTCACCCCGCGAGGGGGACACCCGTAGGTAGGCAGTTTGGGTGGGGCGCCACGCCCTCCAAAAGATAACAAGGGCCCCCAAAGGTCGGCTCAGGTGGGTCAGGAATCCACCGTAGAGTGCAAGGGCAAAAGCCGGCTTGACGGGAATCTGCCTAACGAGGATTCCCGATGCGAAAGCAGGGCCTAGCGAACCACTGTGCCCTCCCTGTAGGGGCCAGTGATAAGAGAAAAGTTACCCCGGGGATAACTGAGTTGTCTCCAGCAAGAGTCCCTATCGACCTGGAGGCTTGCTACTTCGATGTCGGTTCTGCCTATCCTGGTGGTGCAGCAGCTACCAAGGGTGGGGTTGTTCGCCCATTAAAAGGGATCGTGAGCTGGGTTTACACCGTCGCGAGACAGGTGTGTTGCTTTTTGGCGGAAGTGCAAGGGTCTCTGACGAGAAGGTTCCCACAGTACGAGAGGAACGGGGAATCGGCGCCTCTAGTCCATCAGTTGTCCGGCAGGGCATCGCTGAGCAGCCACGCGCTACGGGATAAGGGCTGAAAGCATCTAAGCCCGAAACCCCCTCGAAAACGAGAGACCTTGAAGGACATTCGTAGAAGACGAGTTCGATAGAGCCGGGGTGTACGCGGAAAGCCTTCGGGCGATCCGTTCAGCCCGCGGCCACTAACGCCCGCAGCTACGTTACCTGGTTGCGCTCGGCAGTTACACAGAACGCGTGTGGTTCCTTTTTTTAGGAGCCCCGGAAGGGCCGGCCCCGCCGGCCGTCAGCCGTTTAGCCCCGGCGCTCGTGCGTCCGGCGATGGGTTCGCTCGGCGTGAGCCGCGCCCACTGGCCGGTCGTCGCCTGGATCCGTCTGCGTCTCCCCGAGCGCCCGGCCCCGCTCCCGCTCGTGCCCGGGGTCGGGCCCCCGCCCGACCCGCCCCTCGAGGTCCTCGAGCCGAACCCGGTGCCGACCGACCCACGGAAGCGCGTCTACGCCTTCGAAGAGGAGCACCCCGCGTGGGTCGTGCGGCTCGTCTGGGACGCCGACGACCCGGAGCTCCTCGAGGCGGAATGCCGGGCCCCGCTCTACGGCGAGCGCCTCGCCCGCGAGGAGGTCTCGAGGTTCTGGGCCGCCGTGAAGGCGCTCACCGCGCCCCTCGGTCCCCTCCCCGTCGACGGGGCCGATCCCCGACCGTAGCTGCGCCCCGTCGGCCTCGAAGGCCCGAGCGAACGGTCCGGGCCCCTTCGTGGTCGGTGAGGGTCGACCCGCGGTCCTTTCTCCTCCGTCGCGCTCTCGCCGCGCCGCGCGGGTCGCGGGGGTTCGCGAGCGCGCGGAGGGAACGGCCATGGACCTCACGAACGAGAGTTACGTGATCCGCGTAACGGCCCCGACCTTCTCCGAGCGCTACTACCGCGTCCGGGATGGCTGGCGAAAAGTGAGCGCCCGGGGACGGACCTTCCGCCTCACGGCCGAGCAGGTCCTGAACCATCTCCTGCCCGCCCTCGCGGGCCTCCGTCCGGAGATCACGGTGGACGTCGACCACCGATCGGGGCGGCGGCCCCGCCGCCCGCCCCGGGGCGGACCGCGCGCGCGTCGTCGGGCTCCCACTAGGCTCTAAGTGCGGCCCCGGTCTCGGCCCCCCGTGCTTCGGGCGACGTTCCTTCATCTTCCCGGGATCGGGCCGGTGACGGAGGCCGAGCTCTGGAGACGGGGGGTCCGCGACTGGACGGCGCTCCTCGCGCGTCCCGAGCCGGCTCGGCTCGGGGTCGTCCCGCCCGCTGCGCTCGTGCGGGCCGTCTCGGCGAGCGAGGCGGCGCTCACGGCCCGGGACGCGGGGTGGTTCGCCCGGCGCCTTCCGGAGCGCGAGCACTGGCGCCTCTATCCCGCGTTCGCGCCCGAGACCGCGTTCCTCGACATCGAGACCACCGGCCTCTCCCCGTACCAGGGCATCGTCACGGTGGTGACCGTGCACGGCGCGGGTCGCACGCGCTCGTTCGTGGCGGGCGAGGACCTCGATGAGCTCCCCGCGTACCTTCGCCGGTTCGGCGTCCTCGTGACGTTCAACGGGAGCCGGTTCGACGTGCCGTTCCTCCGCGCCGTGTTCCCCCAGCTCGAGCCGCCCCTCGCGCACATCGACCTCAGGTTCGTCCTTTACCGCCTCGGTCTGAGCGGCGGCCTCAAGCGGATCGAGGCGACCCTCGGCCTCGGGGACCGCTCCGGGGTGGAGGGGGTCGACGGCCTCGAAGCGGTCCGGCTCTGGCAGGAGCACCGAAGGGGCACCGCCGGAGCGCTCGATCGCCTCGTCCGCTACAACCGCGCCGACACGACGAACCTCGTCCCGCTCCTCGAGCTCGCGGTCCGGGACCTTTCGGAGCGGCTCCTCGGCGATGCCCCCGCGCTCGAGGGTCCGGTCGGCGCGCGCGCGCGGGCGGCCTAGGGTCCCCGGGGTCA
The DNA here is from genome assembly GCA_033854115.1 of Thermoplasmata archaeon. Taxonomy (GTDB): domain Archaea; phylum Thermoplasmatota; class Thermoplasmata; order Lutacidiplasmatales; family UBA184; genus Lutacidiplasma. Next base: position 9,769 of record JAWOKS010000007.1, on the reverse strand, counting down.
CGCCGGCGGGGCGGCGCGGGCCGGCGGCAGGTCGAGCGAGGGGCCGGGCGGGGGGATCCAGCAGTCCGCGGGGGGCCGCGCCCGCCGGACCCGGTCGACCGAGAGGCGGCAGTACTCCTCCGACGCGTCGATCTGGAAGTAGTGGCGCCCGAGGCGTCGCGCCACCGCGGCGACGGTCCCGGTCCCGCCGAACATGTCGAGGACGACGTTCTCGCGGTAGCTGTAGAACTTCACCAGGCGCTCAATGAGCTCCTCGGGGAACGGCGCGGGGTGGCCGTTGCGGCGGCGCTCGGGGGGGATCCGCCAGAACCCGTCCGAGAACCTCTCGAACTCCTTCGCGGTGATGTCGATCCGGGAGCGGTCCCCCTCGAGCTTCCAGCGCTCCTTGGAGAAGACCAGCACGTACTCCCACGACGGGACGACGTGCGGGTTCGACGGGCTCCGCCAGCTCCCCCACGCCGTGCGGCGGCCCATCGTCTGCTTGTACCAGAGGATCTCGGTGCGCATGATGTAGCCGAGCTCGCGGAGGTCCCGGGAGAGGTCGTGGTGGATCGGCCGGAAGTCCTTGATCGACGTCGGGGCGACGTTGAGCACGAAGCGTCCTCCCGGCACGAGCGTGCGGTAGAGCGCCCGCCAGACCTCGCGCAGCCACGCGAGGTAGGCGTCCGGCGTCCGGTCGTCCGCGTACCCCCGGTAGGGGATGCCGACGTTGTACGGCGGACTCGTGATCGCGAGATGCACCGACGCGGCCGGCAGGCGATCGAGGACCTCCTTCGCGTCGCCGCGCACGATCCGGTCGAACGGCCCCTCGCCGTCGTTCCGCGGCCCCCCCTCCCGCATCCGGAGGGGGCAGGCGAGCGCGGTCGCTTGAGCGTTCCGGCGCCCCGGACCGGTACGGTCCCCGGGTCGTGCCCCCGTCCGCCGTGGGAGCGTGTCCCACGGTGGTCAGCAAGGGTATAATCTTCCGCGCACCGCCCTCGCCAAGAGCCGATGCCCCTCGTTTTCGCCGTCCCGAAGGAGACCGCCCCCGGCGAGCGGCGGGTCGCCCTCGTCCCCGAGGTCGTCCAGCGCCTGACGAAAGCGCACCACGAGGTGCGCGTCGAGGGGGGGGCGGGCGCGGCGGCGCGCTACCCGGACGCCGACTTCGCCGCGGTCGGTGCGAAGATCGTCCCGGACCGCGCGAGCCTCTGCGCGGGCGCCCCGATCGTCCTCCGCGTCCAGCCGCCCGACGCCGCCGAGGTCGGCGCCTTCGCCCCGGGGACGATCGTGGTCGCGCTCATGAACGCGAGCCGGCACCTCGACGTGGTCGCGCGCCTGCGCGACTCGCGTCTCACCTCGTTCGCCCTCGAGCTCCTCCCCCGGATCACCCGGGCCCAGAGCATGGACGTTCTCTCCTCCCAGGCGACCGTCGCGGGCTACCGCGCGACCCTCATCGGCGCGGAGCTCTGCCCGAAGTTCCTCCCGATGCTCACGACCGCCGCGGGCACGATCCGCCCGGCGAAGGTGCTCGTCCTCGGGGCGGGGGTCGCGGGCCTCATGGCGATCGCGACCGCGAAGCGGCTCGGGGCGCTCGTCGAGGCCTACGACGTTCGCCGCGCGGCGGGCGAGCAGGTCCGCAGCCTCGGGGCGAAGTTCCTCGAGCTCCAGATCAACGCGGAGGCGGCGGGCGGCTACGCGCGCGAGCTGACCGACGCAGAGAAGGCGCAGGAGGCGGAGATGCTCGCGCGAGCGATCGCGGAGGCGGACGTCGTCATCACGACCGCGGCGATCCCGGGCCGCAAGGCGCCGATCCTCGTCCGGCGTGAGATGGTCGGGCGGATGCGCTCGGGCGCCGTGCTGGTCGATCTCGCCGCGGAGACCGGGGGCAACTGCGAGCTCACGGTCCCGGGCGAGACCGTCGAGGTGGGCGGCGTGACGGTCGCGGGGCCGCTCAACCTGCCGAGCCAGCTGCCGTTCCACGCGAGCCAGATGTACGCCCGGAACGTCGAGGCGTTCGTCCGGCTCCTCCTCACGCCGGACGGGAACCTCGTCCCGGAGTTCTCGGACGAGATCCTCGCGGCGAGCCTCCTTACCCGGGACGGCTCGATCGCCCACAAGCCGACCGCGGACCTCGTCGCCGCGGGGAAGGGGTAACCGTGGCGGCCGACCTCTGGACGGCGCTGTTCATCGCGCTCCTCGCGTCGTTCACCGGCTACGAGGTGATCAGCCGCGTGCCCGTGCTGCTCCACACGCCGCTCATGAGCGGCTCGAACTTCGTGCACGGCATCGTCCTCGTCGGTGGGATCGTCGCTCTCGGGCTCGCGACGACGGACCTCGAACGGATCGTCGGGCTCGTCGCCGTCGTGATGGGGGCGATGAACGTCACGGGCGGCTACGTCGTCACCGAGCGGATCCTCGCGATGTTCGACCGCTCGAAGGCGAAGGGAGGTCCGCCGTGACGGGCTGGCCCGAGATCGTCGTCGACGCGGTCTACGTCGTCGCGATCCTCGTCTTCGTGCTCGGGCTCAAGGCGATGAGCTCGCCGAAGACCGCCCGCCGCGGGATCGTCTACGCGGGGATCGCGATGCTGATCGCGGTCGCGGTCACGTTCCTCAGCCCCGGGCTCACGAACTTCACCTGGATCGCCCTCGGGGTGGTGGTCGGCGGGCTGGCCGGCTTCTACTGGGCCCGGGTCGTCCAGATGACCGCGATGCCCCAGATGGTCGCGATGTTCAACGGGATGGGCGGAGGCTCCGCCGCGGCGATCGCCGCGGTCGAGATGCTGGACAGCCTGAAGGGCGCGACCGCCTACTTGAGCGCGGCAGGCGCGATCATCGGGTCGATCTCGATCGCGGGGAGCGTGATCGCGTTCCTGAAGCTGCAGGGTTGGATGCCGTCCAAAGCGATCGTCCTCCCCGCCCGGCAGGTCGTGAACTTCGCGGTCCTCGTGGTCGGGGTCGGCTTCGGCGGCTTCGCGCTCTGGAGGCTCGAGGCGTTCTACCTCCTCCCGTTCTACGTGCTCCTCCTTGCCTACGGGATCCTCCTCACGCTCCCGATCGGCGGGGCGGACATGCCGGTCGTGATCAGTCTCTTCAACGCGCTCACGGGGATCGCGGTCGGCCTCGACGGCTTCGCGCTCGTGAACGGTCCGCTCGGCGACGCCGGCTACGCGATGGTGATCGCGGGGGTCCTCGTGGGGGCCGCGGGCTCGCTCCTCACCGTGCTGATGGCCCGCGCGATGAACCGCTCGATCGGCAACGTCTTCTTCGGGGCGTTCGGCGCCGTCGAGGAGACCGGCGGCCCGCAGGGGACGCTGCGGCCGATCGACGCCGCCGACGCGGCCGTCCTCATGGAGTACGCGGGGACGGTCGTCATCGCCCCCGGCTACGGGATGGCGGTCGCCCAGGCCCAGCAGAAGGTGAAGGAGCTCGCCGACCTCCTCACGGCGAAGGGGGTCACCGTGAAGTTCGCGATCCACCCGGTCGCGGGGCGCATGCCCGGGCACATGAACGTCCTGCTCGCGGAGGCGGGGATCTCCTACGACAAGCTGTTCGATCGGGACGAGATCAACGCCGAGTTCCCGGCGGTCGACGTCGTCCTCGTCATCGGTGCGAACGACGTCGTGAACCCGGCCGCCCGGCGGAAGGGGAGCCCGCTCGAGGGGATGCCAATCCTCGACGTCGACAAGGCGAAGACGGTCATCGTGATCAAGCGGGGCCAAGGAAAGGGGTTCGCCGGCATCGAGAACGAACTGTTCTACCGGGACAACTGCCGGATGCTCTACGGCGACGCGCAGGCGGCGGTCGGCCAGCTGGTCTCCGCGCTCAAGCAGAGCTAGGGCCGGGCCCGCGATGCCGCTCGGGGCGCGGCCGAGCCGCCCGACCGGCCCGTCCCGCCCGTCCTCCCGCGGGACGACGATCCGCCGCGCCCGGAAAGCGGACCTTCCGCTCCTCGTTCTCCACCGCCGCCGGATGTGGCAGGAGATCGGCGGCTACACCCCGCGCGAGCTCGATCGGCACGACCGGGACTATCGCCGCTGGGTTCGAGGGGAGACGGCGGCCGGGAGGTTCCTCGCGTTCGTCGCCGAGGGGCCGGACGGCCGGCCCCTCGGAAGCGGCGCGATCTGGCTCATGCCCTCCCAGCCTCGACCGGGCCCGCTCGGCCGCAGGGCGATGCCGTACCTGCTCTCGATGTTCACCGAGCCGAGGGCCCGAAGAACGGGGGTCGCCTCGCGCCTCGTCCGGTCGATGGTCGAGTGGGCCCGCTCCGGGGGCTACGGCCGGGTCGTCCTGCACGCCTCGCTCGCGGGGCGGAGCGTCTACGAGCGGCTCGGCTTCACGCCGACCAACGAGATGCGGCTCGAGCTAGCCCGGCCCCGGCGGCGCCCCCAAGCCCCCCGCCGTCCCTAGCGGAACCCCGCGGTCCCTCCAGAGGTCGACGAAGAGGCCGAGGAGGAGGGCAGTGAGCACGACGTCGAGCAGCTCCGACGGCCAGAGGATCCCGCGGGTCCAGGCGAGGACGTCGAGCGCGAGGTCGTAGTTCATCGCCCCGACGAGGGCAACCCCCCAGAGCCACCACCGCGCCCGGTGGCCGAGGAGGGCGACGGGCACGAGCGCGACGAGGATGCTGAACGAGAGGAACGGCGTAACGAGCGCGTAGCCAACGAGCGTGAGGCCGGCGGCCCGCAGCGGCTCCCGGACGAGGAAGAAGGCGACGGCCGTCACCGCGAGCATCGCGACCGCCTGGACCACGATGATGGTCATCCCCGTCGGAAGGGCCCCGTGATCGAGGAGCGGACCGTAGAGATTGAGCGAGAACGACCGCCGGTTGATCTGGCCCTCGAAGACGTTGCGGTAGAAGACCGAGCCCCACCGGGCGTAGGTAAGGGCGGTCGTTGCGACGAAGACCGTGACGGCGACCGCGCCCCCGAGCATGCGCTTCCAGTCGACCCCGCGCGCGGCGACGACCGGGAAGAGGGACGGGAAGCGCGCGGTCGCGAGGAACCCTCCGATCGCCTCCGCGAGACGGGGGGCCCGGGGGGCCAGCACGACCGTGGAAAGGATCGCGACCGGGACGATCGTGTTGCTCGCGCCATCGACCTGGCTCGCCACGAGGGGAAGGAAGATCGGAAGGAGGACGACGAAGACCGTGACGTAGCGCCGGTCCGGCCCGGCCGCGCTCCAGGTCAGGGGCACGACGGCGATCGCCATCAGCCCCCAGACGGCCGCGATCCCGGCGAGCCCGCCGAGGCTCCCGAGCGCGTCCAGGAGGACCGCCGCGAACCCGTAGGGAACGCTCGTCACCGTGCCGCAGTCGGTGACCACAAAGGGCAGGTTCCCGGTCCAGAACGCCTGGCCCGAATGGAAGAGCGCGACGGGGTCCGAGGTGATCCCCGGGGCGCGGCATCCGTACTGTCCGCTCGCGAGGTCGAACGAGACAACGGCAGCGTAGACGACCGCCACGGCGACCGCGATCGCGAGCCAGCCGATCCGTTCTCGGACGTCGCGGTCGAACGCTCGCGCGAGCCGGCGGACCAGCTGATGAAGCCGGCCGAGGTTCGGGGTGCGGGCGACGAGCAGGCCGGCGGTCACGAACGCGAGGACCACCGTCAGGACGACGGCGAGGCCGTTGTAGACGGTGAACATCGGCGGAGCCGCAGACCCCTCCGGCCGGCGAGCGGGCTCCGTCTATTAGAAAGCTGACCGACGGTGGACGCCGCGGCGGCGTTCGGCCGTTCCGCGCCTCCGCGAAGGGCAGGGTGCCCGGCGCCAAGCGCCCATGCTCGCCCCTCGAGCCTTCCGACCCTCCCGGGGCCCCGGGTCCTTCCTTATCGTGCGGGCCCGGTTCGCCTTCCCGATGAACGCGGGGGACCCGGACCCCTTCCTTCTGTTCGTGGCCGGCGAACCGGATCGGGGGGATGAGGCGCCCCGATCGCCCCCCTCGCGTTCGATCCTCGCCGGCCTGGTCGTCCCTCCGATCCTGATCGCTCGCGAGGACGATGCCCGCCGGGCCGCGCGTGCGTCGAAAGGGGCATCCTGGCGTCTTCCCGGGGAGCAGTCGCGCTGCGTGCGGCTCGCGCTCGAGCTCGCACGGGACCTCGGCCGCTCCGTCCGGATCGTGGATGTGAACACCCCGGAAGCCCCGCGGGAGCTCGTCGAGCGGTTCGTGGGCTCCCAGGCTATCCTCCCGATCCTGGTGGCGCCGGACGGCCGGCGCTTGGAAGGGACGGAGTCGTTCGTGCCCGGGACCCTCCGACGCTTCCTCCGCGCGCCAGGGGGAGCGTCGCTCGATCGGAAGAATCGACCGACGGAGGGCGGTCCCCGTTAGGCGCGCGTCCGCGGGACGGCGCGCCTCGCTCCCTTCCGGACCTGCTCGCTCCCGGAACTCCCGGGCGCTAGGTCCGGGGTGAAACGGCAGGGGACGGCGCGGGGGTGGTCCCCGACGCCTCGCGAACCGGGATCGGCCGGGCGACGAACGCTTCGACGGCCGCCTGGAGCTTCCGGCGCGCCGCGGAGACCTCCTCGAGCGCGTCCCGCACGAGGCGGTCGAGGTCTGGCTGCAGGTGTCGGTCGAGCGACTTCACCACGAAGTCGTCCTCGTAGCTGGCCCAGGCGCGGTCGGAGAACGCGAACGCCTTCAGCACCGAGGCGAGGCGCTCGCGCGCCCCGTACCGTTCCTCTTTGTAGAATTCGAGGAGGCTACGCAACTCGCTCACCCTCTCGGCCATGAGCGCCTGGTCGTGGAGGATCTCCTGGAACTCCTTTGCCGGGGTCACGCCCTCCGGCTCCTTCACCTTCGCCCGCCCGGCCCGCCAGCCCCCCCGGCCGCGCCGTTCGGCCTCCCGGACGCCCGCCGGGGACGTGGCGGGGAACAACCCCACCACGCGCTCCAGCCTCCGCGCGTGGAGCTCGCGGACGTACCTTCCCCAGAGCTCGATCCCTTCGGCGATGTAGGGGGGGTCGACGGGTTCGCCCCGGTCGAGCCGGTCGGCGATCTCGCCCATCCGCGTCGTGAGCGGCAGCAGCACCTCCACGTCCTCGAGGTGGAACTCGGAACCGACATGGTCCCGGGTCGACTCGCTCCCCCCTGCCGCGGGCGGACCTACACCGGTGGCGGCCACGGGAAAAACTAGCTCCGGCAGGGTTTAATGCGGGCGTCGAGCGGGCTCGACCTCTCCACGGCATGCGGTCGGCGGGATCCGCAGATCGAGGCAGCTCGCGGCGGACCACCCCCGAACGGTTCGAAGAACGCTACCTCGTCGGTGCGGAGCCCGATAACGGTCGACGGACCGCCAAGCCGCCGGCGGTCAAGCGGGTTCCCGTTGCCAGGGCCAAGCGCGGGGCTAAGGGAGATTGCGTTGCCTCTGGGACCACCTCTTCTCGGAGGCGAGCACCTGTTGGAGGCCCCTGATGTTCTCGCGGAAGTAGACCAAGTCGGAGTGGAGCATCGGGACTCCCCTACGCAGGGGGGACGCTTCCCAGGAACGGACCAACGCTTCGAGGACCCCCAAGTGAAGCAACAGGGGGTCGATCCTAAGACGGACCCAATCCGTGCGGACGTCAATCTTCGAGAACTCGGTCTTCAGCACCCTCAGGGCCCTTCGGAGGCCCGGCCAAGCGCTCCGGTACACTCGGTCCACCATCCAAACCCTCGGTTCGCCCGAAGCGCGGGTTGACATGGCCTCTGCGGCCCCTGGTGTCATCCCCGTACTGGAGTGGGCCGCCACCCCTCTTCAGCGCCCTTGACTTGGACGATTCCCTCGACTTGCTCATGCCCCAGTTCTTCGCTCGCGTCTACCGATTGGAGAAGTCGACCCGTGTCGTCGTGAATGGTCCTAGGGAGTTGGACGTAGAAGAATCAACTAGCCGCGGGCAGATCGGCGCGACGACGACAGGCCGGAAGGCGCCCGAAGTCCCTGTCCACTCGTCACGATGAGGGTGCGCCTGAGCCGACAGGTGCCCTGGGCCTCCTCCGACGCCTAAAGAATGTAGCAACCGCCGCTCCAGCGGCAAAGCCCAGAGCGACGAGACCACCAGTCTCCAGAATCGGTCCTTCCGCCGCACTTTCACCCGGTTCGCTAAAGGTGAGATTGACTATCACCGAGTGACCGCTAAGCGTCACAGCAAACCAAGAAGGCTGGGCGGTGTAGCGGTCTAGCGGATTGGCGATGAACCAGTAGGACCCGTTAGGGCAGGAGAAGGACAACTCGGCGGCAGTCGTGAATACCGTCGACGAGCCGAAAGAAGCCGACGTTACCCCCCAGATCGTATTGGATGGCAACCCGTGTTCGATGAAAGTGACCGGGTAGGTCACTGGTCTAGGGAGAGCGATGACCGAAAGATTGCTAGAGAAGAAGTTGGGAACGTACATGGCATGGCGGTTCAGGACGTATGCCGGGGTACCGGGAGTCGAGCCGACGGTCAGTGTCGCCTTTACGGTGTAAGTTGCATCCGAAACGAAACTGACGCTGTTGGAGTAGGCGTTTGGGACGACGATATCGCCGTCGGCTGGGTCGTAAGCAGGCGACACTGGACCGCTTCCCACCGTCACGGTCGCGATGACTTGGTTCGTAACTCCGGAAATCACGCTAACGTTGTTCGACCCGTCGTTTACGACGAAGATGTCGCCGGTAACCGGGTCCAGGACTGGCATCGCCGGGAACGTTCCCGTCCGTACCGTCGCGATCACTCTATCAGTGCTGTCCGAAATGATGGAAACGTTCCCCGTGTCCGCATTCGCGGTGTAGATGTGGCTGTTTGTAGGGTCGTACATCACGGACGGGTTGCCGCCGACTGGGATTGTGGCAACCACCGAGTCCGAAGCGCAAGAAATCACATCAACCGTTGAGCCGGTGGGAACGTACATCGCTGCGTTACGAGGGTCGTACGTTGGTGGCAAAGGTCGACCGCCTACCGCTAGAGTCGAGGACACTGCATCAGTCGAGGAGTCGATGATGCTGACCGTTCCATCACCTGAATTCGAGATGAAGACCTGTCCGGTGAACGGGTCTACCACTGCCGCCTCCGGTCCCGTACCCACAGGTATCGATGCGACCACCGTGTGGTTCACACCGCTAATCACTGTGACATTGTTGGACTCATAGTTCGAGATGTAGACCTTGTCATTCATCGGATTGAACGCCGGTTGGTAGGGGCCGGCCCCTACTGGAATCCAGTCGACGATCCGATCGGTGGTGACCGAGATGACTGTCACATTCCCCGGATTCCCACCCGCCCAGTTCGCGACGTATAGGTCCCCGGTAAGCGAATCGTAGGTAGGTGTCCACGGCGCAATTCCTGTGGAGAGATTGCCTACGATGCAGTCCACACACGCTGGCAGAACTTGACTCGCATCTCCTGGCGGCAACCGACTGGTCGAATGCGTGCGGTCAGCGACCGACGGCAGCGTCACCGCACCTGGAGGCGAGGATGCCTGACGTGGCTCGGGCACGCCAGCTGAGACAAGCATGGAGATGCAAGCGAGGACCAACAGAATCAACGACTTCCATCTTCCGCGGCTCGAGTCGAGCAGTTGTCGGGAAGTAGGAGGGCCGGGGCTCGAGATGCCGGACCGGGCCATACGTACGGATCAACCTTTCCGCAGATAGAGGCAGTGCTGACTAGGACAACGTACTGGAGTGGGGGGGCATGCCCCTGTGCTGGAGTGGGCGCGGCCAGATTCGAACTGGCGACCTTCACCATGTCAGGGTGACGTCATAGCCACTAGACCACGCGCCCGACGGCGCGCGCACCGACGGGTCGCTCTTAGCGGTGACGGCCTCACGCTCAGC
>JAWOKS010000006.1:0-46735 GCA_033854115.1 Thermoplasmata archaeon | reverse complement strand
TTGCCGGTGACATGCCCCTCAGCGCTACGCGGGTCTGGGCCGCCCTGGATCCCCACGAGATACGGGCCTTCGGCCGGGTGCGCTCGTCCCTGTACTCCACACGGCTCGCCGAGCTCGTCCCCGGGTGGCAATCACGGGACCCGCCCCGAAATGTTGTGGAACGCGCCAGCGAGGCTGTACGAAAGTGGGCGGACGTGACCACCTCTCGGGGACTTGACTGGCTCCAGCGTCACGGCCAGGCACTCAAGGTCCAGGGCGGCTACGTGCGCGGGCCACTCGGATCCGCTGCAGGAGGCGACCCGATCCTGAGCCTCATCTTTGATGTCGAGCAACAGCTCCGGGCCGTCCGAATCGCGTGGCAGAACAACCCCAAGTTTCCCGACCGAAGGGCCAGCCCGGAGTTCCGCAAGGTGTGGTCTGCCCTCCTCCTCGACCTGGCGCAAGAGCTCGCGGCGGTGTCACGCGAGTGCCGCCGCCGGGGTCGTGGAGCTTCTCTCACGCCGCCCTGAGCCTGACGTCGGGGGAAGTGACGGGGGCGCCTGGGAAGGGACGTGGGCCCGCCACGTGCGATGTCGGGAACGTCAACTGGACCGGCGGCGGCGTCGTCAAGCGACGGCGACGGGCCGTGGGCCATCTGCGTGTGAAGTGCACATGGCGACTGAACCCGCCCCGCGAGCGCGCCCTTCCAATCGCCCTTCCGTGACCGCAAGAAATCGCGTACGGAGGGTTTCCCACGCGAGGCGATGTGATAGGGTCCGACGCCATGGTGATGTCCCAGGGTGATGAGACAGTCACGCCGTCGAGGACGGAGACTGGAAGACGTTCCCCAGGGCGTCATCGAGGACGTGGTCGAGGAGGCCCACACGGCAGGGGTCGTGATGACCCGTGCGGGGGTCACCCGGAGGCCGCCTCGACCCCGCCGACCTCCGCCACCGCCGTCCCGTCTCCGCTATCTCGAGGGCCATCCCGAGATCTCGGTCCGAGTTTGCTCCGACCTCAAGTCTGAGCTCGCTCGACAGGCCCAAACGAAAGGTGTCTCCCTTTCCCACCTGGTGATCGAACGCCTGATGCGCTCCGTGGACGAACGCGCGTCGGACCTGGCCGAAGGATACGCTCGGGGCCGGAAGGAGGGCGAGTCAGCCGGCTACACGCGCGGATACCTCGACGGTGCCGACTCCGCCTTCCCGAAGGGAAAGGCCGAGGGCGAGGTCGAGGGGTATCGGCGCGGCGTTGCGGAGACCGAGCAGTTGGCCCGCGCGGAGGGTGCTATCGCGGGAACGGTCAGCGCCCTCCTCGCCTCCAAGTCCGGTCGGAACATCGACGTGGCGCTGGCCAGGTTTGGCGAGCAGCTCAAGGCTCGCCCCGACCTCGTCGCGAGAACGCGAGAGGTCGCCGTGCAGTTCGGGCTGTCCCGGGAGCTCGAGCTGTTCTTGCGGCACGGACAGTTCGTGGACCCGAGGCTCGCCGAGATGTTCGAGCGGCTCGAGAGGCTTCGCCGATCAGGGTGACCGCACGCCCAGTGCCGGACTGCCATCCAAGACCGCGGCGGGAGGTGTCTTGGCCGCCATCCCGTTCTTCACGATGGCCCGGTCCGGCGTGAGCAGGGCGACGTACTCCCATCCCTCGGCGAGCATGGAATCGACACGCTCCACTGGCACGACCTGTTGGACCGGCGGCGCAGCCGCGCGTTCGACACGCTCGGCGACCATCTTCTCGATCACGTCGTCCGAGACGGTCTCCCAGTCGACCTTCCCGAGCTCGGTGTCCGAGTAGCCCGCCACCTTCAGCAGGAGGCGCTTGAACCGCTGCTCGTTCTCCGTTCGCATCGTGCGTGTCGGGGACGTGGAGAGGAACGGCTCGCAGCGCGAGTACGCCCCCTGCATGTTGTCCAGGAGCTCCTTGGGGAGTCGACCCTTGTGGGTCGTGTACCGGGCCTCCATCGACCCCTTGTGCCCCATCCAGAAGACCCGGTAGTCATGGGCCAGCTTCCCCTTACTCTCCGCGAGGAGGAGCTGGGTGTCGAAGTACGCCCGGAGGACGTACGGTCGCCAAGGGAACCCGGCACCCCGGATCGCCTTGCGGATTCCGTCCCCGATGTTGATGGTCGTAACGAACGCCTTGTCGTGGAATCCCCCCGCACCCTTGGGGTGGATGAGGTCGGACTCGGGCGCGAGCCTCTCCCCCCCGCGCAACCGCTCCTCAAGATACTGGCGGACGTAGTCACAGCCCTCCTCCCCGAGGAACGTAAAGTAACGGTGGCCGGCCTTGCTCAGCTCCTTCCGGACCTCGACGAGAGCGGGTGTCTTCGTGAACTCGACCGACCGGGGGCCCGCCTTGAGATCCTTGAGGTCCGCGAGCCGAAGTCCGTCGTTGCCCCGGTAGTTCCCGATGACCTCGGGTCGGAGGCCCGAGAACGCCATCAGGGCGCAGGATACCCGGTCCTTGGGCGTGGCCGCGAACAGGATCGCTCGGAGCTCCTCCTGCGTCGGCGTTCGCTCCTCGCGGAGGCTAGGAGTGTCGGAGGCGCCTCGGATACGGACCGGGAGGGTCAACTTCACCCCGTTGTGAACGAGCCAGGACTTGACCGCCTTGACCGTGCTCTGGATGTAGGAGCCGGCCCGGCCCTTCCGCTCTTCGTGGGTGACGAAGTCGACAAGAGTATCCCGGAGGGTCTTCTCCGGGAGCCGAGGGAGGTCGAGCGGCACGACCTTCTCCTGTTCGCAGAAGGCCGCCAGACGGCGGGCGTAGACATCCGCCGTGATGGGCGATCCTCGAGCCACATGGGCGTACCAGCGAGCGAGATCGCTGTCGGAGAGGAGGGCGAGCCGCGGTGGCCCCGGGACTCGGCGCGGAGGCATCGAGGAGAGTATTACGGTTGGGATTAATACCTTATTTCATATGGGCCGGGGCGGATTCGAACCGCCGACCTCCGCGTTGTAAGCGCGGCATCTTCGCCGCTCGACTACCGGCCCTCGAGGGGTGACGGTTCGCCCGTCTTGGCGGTGTCGCCCTGCCCGTGGCGGCGGTGGCGGACCCGTACGGCGAGCCCGTGGCGCAGGTCGCCGAGGAGGGGTCCGGGGAGCGCCGCCTCCCCGACCGCCGCCAGCCGGCCGTCCTGGAAGAGTCCGACCGAGTCGCCGACCCGGATCCCGGGGTTGGCCGAGAGCACTCCCGGAGCGAACAGGTCGCCCTCGAGCGAGAGCTTCGGGTCGACCTCGACGCGGAGCACGGCGTCCCCGACCCGGAGGGCCCCGGCGACCGTGAGGTGGAAGAGCCCCCGCTCCTCCCGAACGGTCGCGAGGTCCACGCGGCCGTCCGTGACCCGCTGGAACCAGGGACGTCCCATCAGGCGGAATGGTGGGGTGAACAGCCGCTCGGCCGCGACCCGCCCGAACTGTACGCTCGCGAGCTCTCGAAGTCCCTCGGCCACGACCGCGAGGGGGCCCCCACGGACCGCGGGGAGCCCCTCGAGCGCCTGGGCGAGTTCCTCGCGGAGCCGGTCGATCGCCTCCGCGGACGTCGTCCGCCCGTCGGCGACGGTCACGACCTTCTCGACGGTCTCCGGGAGGGCCGCGAGGACGAACCGGTACTCTTCGGGGTCGAGGTGCGCGACGACCTTGCGGTAGGTGCCGGACCGGAGGAGATGGCCGAGGCCCTCGGTCACGAACGCTCGCTCGCTCTCGCTCCAATCCCCCGTGACCGGCACGTCGTAGTGGCGGGCCGGGGGCACGTCCTCGAGCTCGCGGGGGACCACGCCGATCGGGGAGCTGATCGAGACGACGTGGACACGTTCCGCCCCCGGGAGGCCCTCGAGCGCGCTCGCGAACCGCCGGTGCGACGGCGAGTTCCGGTACGGTTTCGTCCGCGAGCAGGGGACGAGGAGCAGGACCGACTTCGAAGGTGGGGGTCGGTACCGCTCGAGGAGCCGCGCGCGGAAGCGCCGCATCTCGGGACGGCGGAGCGACTCGGCGAGCACGTAGGTGTGCGAACCCTGGGCGACGACGGGCGTCCGTGCCTCGAGCAGCGCGGCCAGCTCGCGGTCCGCGTACCGCAGGATCTCGGCGGACGCGGGCTCGGCCGCGAGGCGGGCCTCGACGAGCTCGCGCAGAGCCCCACGCCCGAGGGCCGCGAGCGTCTCGCTGAGCGCCCTGCGGTAGAGGAACCGAGCATGGGCGAGAAGGTCGTCCGGGGCGGCCCGGGTGCAGGCAGGGCAGTCACATCCGCGGGCCTCGGCCGCCCGAGGGCCGCGGACGGGCCCGAGCGTGAGGTCGAGGAACTCCCCGTTCGCCGCCCGCAGCTCCCCTTCCGTGGTGTCGAGGAGGTCGATCCCGAGGTACGCGAGGAGCGGGACCCGGTGCGGCAGCGCGACCCGCGGAGCCCACAGGACCGGCTCGGCCCCGACCTCCTCGCGGACCGCCCGCACGGCGGCGACGAACGGCTCCCCCTCGTTCCAGAGCGCCCGGGCGTTACCGAGCACGAGCAGCTCGGGCCGGGATCTCCGGAGCTCACGCAGCGGTTCGAGGGCGAGGGGAGCATGGAGAAGATAGATTCCCTCGGCCGCACGGTGGATGCCCGGACCTGCGGCCGTGATCTCGGGGGTCAGGATCGGGAGCTCGAACTCGATCCGGTCCGGCCCGTTCCGGAGCTCGAAGCGACGTGCCCCGGGAGCGCCCGAACCCGTCGCGAGCCCCGGACCCTCGGTGGTCCCCGTCTCGAGGACGGCGGGCAGTCGGAAGCGGACCGGCCCGACCGAGGCGGCGCCGCCGAGAGCGAGCCCCTCGCCCCGTTCCACGTTCCGCATGGGACCGGACTCCCCCGAGGTCCGAGGTCAGGTCGCGGACGGGGCCTTCGGCGAAGAGCGCCGGCCCTTCGAAGGGGCGGGGCTCGGGGGGAACAGCTGCGCCCAGGCGGCGACCAGCGCTTCCCGGCGCTCGGCCCCCGCCTCGCCCCGGCCCCGTCGTCCGATGAGGGGGTCCCGCGTCTCCCGCACGGCGCGCAGGAAGCCGGAGGGGTCCTCGCTCGCCCGCTCGAAGCCGAAGAGCGCGAGCTCGCGCAAGAAGCTGGAGCGACCCCGCCAGCCGAGACGACGGCGCACGGCCGGGTTGAGGTGACGCTTCGCGAGCCGCCAGACCTCGTTCGTCGTCCGGAAATCCCGTGCCGAGAGCCCGATCACGATCTGCGGCATGCGCCCCGTCGGCCGAGGACGGTGGCGACCTCTTTAGGTCCGCGGCACCGTGGGCCCGCCCTAGCCGAGGGAGAGGAAGAGGGCGGCCACCACGCCGACGAGGAACGCGGCCGCGAGGACGAAGTGGAGCTGGAACGGCGTCCGGACCTCCCCGGGCGCACGCGCCAGCCGCTGGTCGATGACCGTCGCTCCGACCGCCATGCCGAGCAGCCCGGCGAAGTAGGGCCACCCAAGCCGATCGGCGAAGCCGAAGAGCGCGAAGAGCGCGAGGGCTCCCGCGTGCGCCGCCACCACGAGCGCGACCGAGCGTCGTGGGCCGAGACGGACCGGTAGCGACCTCAGCCCGAGGTCGCGGTCGCTCGCAACGTCCCCGAGGCTGTGGATCGTCTCGAACGCCGTCCCCCACAGGAGAAGGGCGCCGACGGCGAGGAGCACCTCGAGCGGAAGCGTGCCGTCCAGCGCGACGAACATCGCGGCGGGGACGATCGCCTCCACGAGGCCGAGGAACGCCGTCGTGAGGGCCGTCCATCGCTTGGTGTAGCTGTAGCCGAAGACGAGCAGGAGCGCGACCGGGGAGAGGGCCAGGGCGAGCGGGTTGAGCGCGTACGCCGCGCCGATCACGATCGCGCCGTTCGCCGCGGCGATGCCGAGCCCGAGCGCCGGCGAAAGCCGCCCGGCGGCCAGCGCCCGGTCCCGGGTCCTCGGGTTCGCCGCGTCGTAGCGCCGGTCAGCCCAGCGGTTGAAGCTGTGGCCCGCGTTGCGCGCGGCGACGAACGCGATCACCACGAGCACGAACGGGACCGGCTTCGGGAGCCCTCCCGCGGCGAGGAGGACGAACGCGAGCGCGAACGGGAGGTTGAGCCCGAGGTTCTGGATCTCGAGAAAGCGGCCGAGCTCGCCGGCGCGCCCCCCCGGGCGGGCGCGAGCCCCGCTCACGGGGACGGACGCTGGCTCCACAGGCGCGCGAGCGCCGGATCGGCCCGGATCGCCCGCTCGGCGGCCGCCTCGGCGGCCGGGTCCGGCCGGATCTCCTCGGGCCAGGGACGCGGGAAGCCGTCCTCGGGCCGTTTGCGCGTCGCGTCGATCCCGACCTTCCCGCCGACATTCGGCACCGGGTTCGAGATCGATAGCTGGTCGACCGGGCCCTCGACGACCTCGAGGTCGCGGGCCGGGTCCGCCTGGAGGCCGACGCGGTAGAGGACCTCGGAGAGGTCGTGGACGTCAACGTCCTCGTCCACCACGATGAGGTAGCGAACGAACATCATCTGGCCGAGCCCCCACAGGGCGTGCATCACCTTCCGTGGGTGGCCCGGGTACTCCTTGCGGATCGCGACAACGGCGACGTTGATGAACAGGCCCGCGAGGGGGAGGTTGAGATCAACGACCTCGGGCAGGAGGAGGCGGATCACGGGGAGGAAGATCCGCTCGACGGCCTTGCCGAGGATCGCGTCCTCGGTCGGAGGCTTCCCCGTGACCGTCCCGAGGTAGACCGCGCGCTCCCTCCGCGTCACGCGGGTGACGTGGAACACGGGGAACGGCTCGGGGGCGGAGTAGTAGCCGGTGTGGTCGCCGAACGGGCCCTCGACGGCCCGCTCCGCGGGATCCACGTACCCCTCGAGGACGATCTCCGCGGACGCGGGGACCTCGAGGTCCACGCTCCGCGCCGGGACGAGCTCCACGGCCTCCGAGCGGAGGAGACCCGCGAAGGCGAAGTTCGAGATTCCTTCCGGCACGGGGGCGAGACCGCTGAAGACCGTCGCGGGCTCCGCTCCGATGACCGCGGCGACCGGCATCCGCTCCCCGCGGGCCGCCCACTTGCGGTAGTTGTGGGCGCCGACCCGATGGATCTGCGCGTGCCAGCCGAGGGTCGTTCGGCCGTACTGCTGGAGGCGGTAGATGCCGGCGTGGCTCGCGCCGGTCTCAGGGTCGCTCGTGATGACGACCGGGAACGTGACGGTCCGGCCCCCGTCCTTCGGCCAGCACTTGAGGATGGGGAGCCGGTCGAGGTCGACCTCGGTCTCCTCCACCTCTTGACAGGGGCCGGAGCGCACGCGCTTCGGCGCGAGCGCGCGCACGCTCGAGAGGGTCGCCATCGTGCCTTCGAGGTCCCGCAGCGCCCCGGCGAGCCCCGCGGGAGGGCGGAGGCGCGTGAGGTGGGCCACCCGCGCGGCGACCTCGTCGAGGTCCTTCGCCCCGAGGGCGAGCGCGATGCGCCGGGTCGACCCGAGGAGGTTCGTGACCACGGGCATCGAGGCGCCCGGGACGTTCTCGAAGAGGAGCGCGGGACCGTCCGCCCGCACGACACGCTGGGTGAGCTCGGCGATCTCGAGGTCGCGGGAGAGCGGGGAGCGGACCCGGACGAGATCGCCGCGGTCCTCGAGCCTCTCGAGGAACTCGCCCAGGGATCGGAACGCCACCCCGGCCGGCGAGCCGAGAACGCTCTTAAGCCGGCCGCGCGCGCCCGCACAGGTTCATATCGGAACCTCCGCTGCGCCGGTCCGATGCGTTCGGTGACCCTGCGGTTCCGCACGGACGACCTCGTGCGGCTCGGCGTCCTCCCCCCGCGGTTCTTCGACCGCTACGAGGAGATCGAGCTGCTCGAGTCGCTCCGGCTCGAGGAAGGGTCCCGCCTCGAGCTCCTCCGGGTGCGGCGCAACGGCCCCCTGCGCTCGGCGGCCGAGCTCGAGCGCGAGGCCCGGCGGATCCGGGCGATCTACGGCCTCTCGAGCTTCGAGGTGGTGGATGTCCGTCCGAGGACCCGCGACTACATCCTTCTCGTCCGCCAGCGCAACCCGGAGCGGCTCCGGCACTGGCTCGAGCTCGCCGGGGGCGGGATCACGCCGGCCGCGCCGTTCCGGCTCTCGGCCGAGGAGACGATCGCGTCCTTTCACGGCGAGGAGCGCGCGATCCGACGGGTCCTGCGGCGGCTCGACCAGGAGGAGTTCCCGTACCGGGTCGTACGTGCGAGCGCCCGCCCCGTCGTGGCCGACCGCGATGCGGGCGAGCTCACCGGCCTCCAGGCCCGTCTCCTCGCTCGCGCCTGGGTCCTCGGTTACTACGCGGTTCCGCGGCGCGTGACGCTCACGCGGCTCGCCCGCACGACCGGTCGGAGCGCCCCTGCGCTCGGCAAGGTCCTCCGCCGCGCGGAGGGGCGCCTCGTGGCCCGCTGGCTCGCCTCGCGCGGGGCGGTCCCGGAGGGGCTCGCGGAGCCCGCCGGCTCCGCGCCCCCCCGCGAGGCCTAAGAGCGGCGGTTCCTCGCTCTCCCGTGGTCCGGCGTCCGCCCGCGGTCAAGGTCGAGCTCCTTGAGAACGGCGGGACCGTCCGCCTCCCCGCCCGCGCGACGACCGGCTCGGCCTGCTTCGACCTCGCCGCGGCGGTCGCGACCGAGCTCGTGCGCGGCCGGGTCGAGCTCGTGCGCACGGGCGTCAAGGTCCGCTGTCCTCCCGGGACGTTCCTCGAGGTGCGCCCGCGGAGCGGCCTCGCCTCGCGGGGGGTCCTCATGGTCAACGCGCCCGGGACGATCGACCGCGACTATTCGGGCGAGGTCTTCGTCCCGCTGACCTACCTCTTCGACGGGAGCTACCGCATCGAGGCCGGGGACCGGATCGCCCAGGTCCGTCTGGTCGCGGAGACCCCCACCGCGTTCCGTCGCGGCCGGGTACGTCCGGTCACCTCGCGCCGGGGCGGGTTCGGCAGCACCGGCCGCTAGGGGAACTCGGAGAGCAGCCGCTGCACGGAGCGTCCGGCGGGAGGCGGGGGGGTCCCGCCTCCCGCGGCCTCGAGCTGGACCTCCTCGAGCATCTCGTGCATGCGCCGCTCCCTCGAGAACGTCGAGCGGTGGAGACCCACGTCCCGAGTCCCCTCCGCGACGAGGACGACCGCCCGGCCGGCCCGGGCGCGCCCGGTGCGCCCGCGCCGCTGGATCGTGCGGATGACGTCGGGGATCGGCTCGTAGAAGACGACGAGGTCGGTCGCGGGGATGTCGAGGCCCTCCTCCGCGACCGACGTCGCGACGAGGCAGTTCCGTTCGCCTCGCCGAAAGCGGTCGAGGGTCCCCACCTGGTCCTTCTGCGAGAGCCCGGTGTCGCGGCCCCGGCTCGCCTGGCCGACGAACCGGGCCGCGCGGACCGCGGGGTCGTGCAGCTGGTCGAACTCGGCGACGAGGCGGTCGACGGTGTCGCGGTACTGGGAGAAGACGATCACGCGGGCCTCGGGCACACGCCGCAGCTCCTCGCGCACGAGCATGACCGCGGTCGCGATCTTCGGATGCTCGAGGGTGATCTCGCGGAGGCGGCGGCGCACCTCGGCAACGTCCGGGTCCGCGAGGAACGCCCGCTGCGCCGGGGTCGCCCGCCGGCCCGGGGCCGCCTCCTGCCGGGCAAAGAACTCCCGGAGGGCGTCGACCCCCTGGCTCTCGGCGAGCTCGAGCGCGTGCAGGCCCTTCATCGCGACCGACTGCGCGGTCACGGCCTGCCAGAGGCTCGCCGACGACGGCCCACCCGCCGAGCGCTCGACCGCGATCCGCCGGTGGAGTTGGTCCCCGACCGCGAGGATCGACCGGCGGCTCACGTCGCCCTCCGCGAGCAGCCCGGCCCGGTGGAGCGCGTCGGCCGCGCGCTGGACCGCGGCCCGGAGGAGGATCGCGAGGTGGCGAACCTCGGGGGGCACGGGGACGACGATCGTCTCGACGCCGATGCCGTGGAGGTACGGCGCGACGTCCGGGCTCTCCTCGGTGCGGACCTCGAACCGCTCGATGCCGAGGTTCGCCCAGACCGCCCGGATCCGCTCGAGCCGCCCGCCGGGCGACGCGGTCATCGCGAGGACCCGGGCGCGCGGGCCGCCCTGGTTCGCGCGGCCGATCGTCACGTACGGGTAGTCGCCGACGGCCCGGTGGGCCTCGTCGAAGATGATCAGCGAGAACGTCTCGAGCGGGAACTGACCCTGGGCGAGGTCGTTCCCGACGACCTGGGGGGTCGCCACGACGACCTGGGGAGGCCGGAGCAGCTCCACCCTTCGCTCCGGGGCGAGGGCCCCCGTGAGGACGAGCGGGGTCGGCGCGAACAGGCACCGCTCGGCCTCGCGGGCGTGCTGGACGACGAGCGGTCGGGTGGGGGCGAGAAAGAGGACGGAGCGGGTCGGCTCTCGCAGGAGGTGCTCGGCCGCCACCCGGAGGGCGATCGCCGTCTTGCCGAGGCCGGTCGGGAGCACGACGAGCGTGTTGTGGTCGACCGCCGCGCGAGCGATCGCGGTCTGGTAGGCTCGCTCCTCGATCTCGTGGGGTCGAAGGCGAGGGTGGTCCACGGTCGCCACCGCCGGTCCCCCCGTCCCTGCGACGGGTCGCCCCTTAATTAGCGAGGCTCTACGGCGGGCGATGGCCGCCGGGGCGCTCGCCGTGGGGGTCGGCGTCGCGGCCGTCCTCGCCCTCCTGTTCCAGGGTGTCGCGCTCTGGTTCGCCCGCGAGATGCCCCGCCTCGACCCGCTGCCTGCCGCGGGGCCCGGCTTGGTCGGGCCGCGGGTGAGCGTCGTGGTCGCGGCCCGCGACGAGGAGCTCGACCTGCCGGCCACGCTCGACGGTCTCCTCGCCCAGGACCACCCGGACCTCGAGATCGTGGTCGTGGAGGGAAGCTCCCGGGACCGGACCCGGGACGTGATCGACGCCCGGGCTCCCCGCGTTCGCAGGGTCGAGGAGCCTCCGCTCCCCCCCGGCTGGGTCGGCAAGAACTGGGCGTGCTGGACGGGAGCCCGGGCCACGGACGGCGACTGGATCCTCTTCCTGGACGCGGACGTCCGGCTCCACCCGGCGGCGGTGCGGACGACCCTCGCCTGGACCGAGCGCGAAGGGGCCGCCCTCGCGACGCTCGCCCCGCGGGTCGACATGGTCGGCTTCTGGGAGCGGGTCGTGATGCCGTTCTACGTCCAGATGGTCCTCACCTACTTCCGCGCGCCCCACGTCAATCGGCCCCGCTCCCGCACGGCGATGGCGAACGGCCAGTACTGGCTCGTCCGGCGGGCCGACTACGCGGCGCTCGGCGGCCACGAGGCGGTCCGCGGCTTCGTGCTCGAGGACGTCGCGATCGCGCGCCGGTTCCGCGCCGCCGCGAAGCCGATCCGGGTCGCCTGGGCCCCCGAGCTCGCGCGCACGCGGATGTACCGGGAGCGCCACGAGATGTTCGAGGGCCTGCTCAAGAACATCCACGGGACGGAGTTCTCGGCGGCCCGCCAGCTCGGCTTCCTGGTCGGGCTCGTCGCCCTGTTCTGGCTGCCGCTCGGCGTCCTCCCGCTCGGGCTCGTCCTCGGGAGCCTGCCGCTCGTCGCGCTCGGCCTCGTCCTCGTCGTCGCGCTCTTCGGAAAGCACGTGGTCTTCGCCCGTGCGACCGGGGCGCCGGCCGCCTACGGGCTCCTCTACCCGCTTGCGGTCGGCTTCTACGTCGCGCTGCTCGTCACCTCGATCGGGCGGGGCCTCCGGGGCGGCCGGGTGACGTGGAAGGGGCGCGCCTATCCCCTCGACGGCCGGAACGGCCCCTAACCGCTATCTGAGCGGCGGGGTCGGGTCCCGCGATGGCGGCCGAGGCGACGTACGGTCTCTTCATCGGGGGCGTTGAGGCCCCCGCGGCCCGCGGCGAGACCGGCGAGCTCGTCGACCCCGCGACGAACCGTCCGATCGCGCGCGTCGCGATCGGCTCGGTCGACGATGCCGCGCGGGCGATGGAAGTCGCCCAGCGGGCGTTCGACGAGTCCGACTGGGCCCGCGGGGACGGGGCGCAGCGCGCGAAGGCGCTCACGCGGCTCGCGCGGCTTCTCGACGAGCAGCAGACCGAGCTCGCGCTGCTCGAGACGCGGAACATGGGCAAGCCCGTCCGCGACGCGAGGGCGGACCTCGCCTACGTCGTGCGGACCATCGAGTACGTGAGCGGCCTCGCCGACAAGATCGAGGGGTCGACGATCCCCGTCCCGGGGAGCCGGTTCAACTACACCGTCCGCGAGCCGCTCGGGGTCACCGTCCATCTCGCCCCGTGGAACTACCCCCTCCTCCTTGCGATGCGCTCGGTCGTCCCCGCGCTCGCCGCGGGGAACGCGGTCGTCCTGAAGCCCGCGAGCCTCACCCCGCTCACCGCCCTCCGGGTCGCCCGGCTCGCCCACGACGCGGGCGTCCCGGATGGGATCTTCAACGTCGTGGTCGGGCCGGGAAGCGAGCTCGGCGCCGCGCTCGTGCGCGACGCCCGCTGCCGCTCCGTCTCGTTCACGGGGAGCAGCGAGGTCGGCCGGACGATCGCCACGCTCGCCGCGGAGCGCGTGCTGCCGGCGACCCTCGAGCTCGGCGGCAAGAGCCCGGTCGTGGTGCTCCCGGACGCCGACCTCGACCGCGCGGCGCGAGCGGTCGCGAGCGGGATCTTCGGGAACGCCGGCCAGATGTGCTGGGCCGCCTCGCGCCTCTTCGTCCACGAGTCGATCGCCGAACCGTTCCTCGCGAAGGTCCGCCAGCTCGCGGAGGCGCTCAAGCTCGGGCCCGGCACCGAGGAGGGCGTCGAGATGGGCCCCCTCGTCTCCCGGGAGCAGGAGCGGCGCGTCCTCGGCTATGTCGACCTCGCGCGGGAGGACGGCGGCAAGGTGCTCACGGGCGGGGCGAAGCCGTCCGACCCGCGCCTCGCCCCGGGGAACTTCGTCCTCCCGACGGTCCTTCAGGACGTTCCGACGACCTCCCGCGCAGTGCGGGAGGAGATCTTCGGCCCGGTCCTTGCGGCGACCTCGTTCCGGGAGGTCGACGACGCGGTCCGTCTCGCCAACGCGACGCGCTTCGGCCTCTTCGCGGCCGTGTGGACGAGGGACCTCGCCTCCGCCCACACGCTCGCGCGCCGGCTCGACGCCGGCATGGTCGTGATCAACGACCCGCCCCACTCGTTCCCCCAGACGCCGTTCGGCGGGTTCAAGGAGAGCGGGCTCGGCTTCGAGCAGGGCCGGCGGGTCGTCGAGAACTACACGCGGCTCAAGAACGTCGACGTGAACATCGGCGTCGCGAAGAAGCGGGCGTGACCCCCAGGATCGCGCTGGGGCCGGGCCCCGTTCGTACGAAACCCGAAAAGACCCCCCTCCCGCTCCGCGCCGGGGGGAGGTCGATGTTCGCGGACGGGTCCGCCTGGGGTTCGTGCCGGTTCTGCGGCGCGGCCGTCGCCCCGGGCTCGCCGACCTGCGCGCTCTGCGGCTCCGCGGGGCCGATCCCGGCGTCCGGCCTCGCACGGGCCCCGGCGCGCCTGCGGCGGAGGATTGCCGCGACCCATCTCCTGCGCGCCGGCCTCGTGGTCGTCGTGGTCGTCGCGCTCGCCTACTCGCTCCTCGCCGCGGTCCTGAGCGGCCCGCCGAACGCCGCGGACCCGCTCACGACCTCGGGTCTCTACCATCTCGCCCCCGGCCACGAGGCGCTCCTCCAGGGGGAGATCACGGGCGGCGACTACGTCGTCGGCAACTTCACCACCGTCCGGCCGGTCGGGACTTCCGTAACCCTCGCCGTGTACAACTCGAGCGCGTGGGCGAGCCACCTCCGCAACGGGAGCGCGAGCCCGGTCTGGTCGCTGCCCGGGACGTCGGACGGAAGGATCGTCTTCACCGCCCCGTACACCGACACCTACACGTTCGTGATCGCGAACCCGTACGCGCCGTCGACCGGCTTCAACCTCACGGTGTACGTCACCACGACGTACGAGTCGAACGTCGGCGCCGAAGGGTTCGCCTAGGCGGCCGGGCGCTCGGCGGGCCCGGACGCGTCGCCCTCACTGCGGCGGATCAGCTCCGCCGGGATGCGGTCGGCGAGGTAGACGGTCTTCCCCGCCTGCATGATCACGATCCCTTCCTCCCGGGCCCGGCGGGCGTCGACCTCGAGCACGATCGGCTCCGGGGTCCGAACCTTCCCCGCGGCGACCGCGTCGGCCGCGGTCTTGGAAAGGTGGACCTTCTTCCGGTCCGAGGGCCGGAGGCCGACCTCGAGGACGATCGCCGCCTCATCGGCCGTCACGGGGTAGTAGAGGTGCTCGGGGATGTTCTCGGTCGGGAGGTCGAGCTCGAGGTCGAGGGTGTGGCCGTAGGTCGCCCGGATCCGCTCGTCGCGGACCTCGTACCGTCCCTTCCCGTCGGTCTCGGCGATCGCCACGAGGTGCTGCGGCCGGAGCCAGTGGTAGGCGGGGTGCCGCTGGCTGATCGCCCGCGCGATCGCGTTGAGCTCGATCCAGCCGTGGCGGTCGACCTCGAGGCCGTAGCGGTCGGGGAAGTGGCGGAGGATCCCCGTGAGGATCCGCCCGAGGTGGTCGAGCTCCCGGTCGTTGAGGACGAACCGGCTCGGCTGCCCGCAGACCGGGCACTTCTCCGCGCGGAAGTAGCCGTGCTGGGCGCACTCCTTCAGCATGCGGCCTCGGGCACCGTCAGCCCTTGACCTTGTCCGCCTTCTTCTCGAAGTCGGTCAGGAGATCGTCGTAGAGATCGGTGAGGTCCTTCAGGACCCGCTTCAGGACCGCCTGGGGCTTCTCGCCCTTCGTGCGGAGCTGGAGGGTCGGCCGGTCGAGGAACGGATGACCGAGGAGGTAGCGCGCCTCGACGACCTTCTCCTCCCGCTGCAGGGCCTCGACCAAGGGGACGAGGAGGGTCTCCTCGCCCTTCGGGAGCTCGATGCGCAAGAGGTCGTGCTCTTTCTCGACGACGCGAAGCTCCATCAAGGCCCCGGGAGGCCCATCACCGGACCTCGCTTCTTAAGCGTGGCGGGGCGGCGTCGCGCGGCGGGCCGACCGGGGGCGGCGGCCCCGCCGAGCCTTTATCCTTCCCGACCTCGACGACGGCCGCCGTGACCCGCTGGCTCGTCGTCGGAGGAGGGGGGCGCGAGCACGCGATCGGGCTCGCGCTCGCACGGGCGGGGGCCCCGATCGCGGTCGCGAGCGCGAACGCGAACCCCGGGCTCGAGCGTCTGGCCGTCGCCTCGCGCCGCGTCGCTCCGGACGACCCCGCGAAGGTGGTCGCCTTCGCCCGCGCGGCGGGCGCGGAGGCAGCCGTCATCGGACCCGAGGCCCCCCTGGCCGCGGGAGTCGCCGACGCGCTCCGCGCGGCCGGGATCCCCACCGTCGGGCCCGACCGGCTCGCCGCCCGGCTCGAGTCGTCGAAGGTGTTCTGCCGGGAGCTCCTCGCCCGCCACCGGGTGCCCGCCCAGCCTCGCTTCTCGGTCCTCCGTTCCCCCGAGGAGGTCGACCGGGCGATCGCCGAGTTCGGGGGCCCGTTCGTCGTGAAGCCGAGCGGGCTCACTGCGGGGAAGGGCGTCCGGGTGCAGGGGGGCGACTTCGCGGACGCGAGGGAGGGCGCCGCCTACGCGAAGGCGCTGCTCGTCCAGGGCGGCGAGGTCCTTCTCGAACAGCGGCTGGACGGCGAGGAGTTCAGCCTGATGGCGTTCGTCGCCGACGGCCAGCTCGCGCCGATGCCGGCGGTCCAGGACCACAAGCGTGCCCTCGAGGGCGACCAGGGTCCGAACACCGGCGGGATGGGGTCCTACTCCCAGCGGGACCACCTTCTCCCGTTCCTCTCCTCCGCCGACCGGGACCGGGCGGTCGAGGTGCTCGCCCGGACGGTCGCCGCCCTCCACGACGAGGGCCTCGGCTTCCGTGGGGTCCTCTACGGCGGATTCATGCTGACCGCGGACGGGCCCCGTCTGCTCGAGTTCAACGTCCGTTTCGGCGACCCCGAAGGGATCAACGTGCTCGCGCTCTACGAGGAAGGGGACTTCTCCGAGCTTCTCGCCGGGGTGGCGAACGGCGGGTTCCAGGAGAGCCTCGTCCGATTCCGCCGCCGCTCGACGGTCGTCCGGTACCTCGTCCCGACGGGCTACGGCTCCCGGGTCACTCCCGGGGGACTGGTGGCGCTGGACGAGGCCGCGATCGAGGCGGAGGGCGTGCACGTCGTCTACGCGAGCGTCGAGGCCGCGGGGCCGGGGACGGTACGCCTTGGGACGAGCCGGGGCATCGCGCTCGTCGGCGAGGCGAGCGCCATCCACGAGGCCGCGGTCCGGGTCGAGCGCGCGCTCGCGCACGTCCGCGGGACCTTCTACGTCCGCCACGATATCGGGACGCAGGCCGACGTCACACGACGCTGGGAGCACATGCGCCAGCTCCTCCGGCCGGGGGCCCGGCCCTCGCCGCTCCCGCTCAGCGTGGCGTCCCCCGAGGCCCCGCCCTCGAGCGCGGGGCCGCCGGAGCAGCTCAGCCACTAGAGGCCTCCCGAGCGACCGGAGGGGCCGGCGGCGTTCGCCGACCTCGATCCATCGAAGAGGGCCCCCTCTCGCCGCGCGCTGGCCGTCCGTTCGGGGGTTGCGCGCGGATCGAACGGGACCGGCGGGAAGTCGGGCCGGCCCGTCTCGGAGCCGGGCAAGCGGTAAAGAACCCGGTCCTGGTGAGCCCCCCTCCATGTTCTGCCCGAAGTGCAAGCGTCTGATGCGTCCGGACCGGGCCCACGCCGTCTGGCGCTGCACCGGCTGCGGGCACACCCAACCCCTCGGTCGAGGGGTCGAGGTGGGGAGGTCGACGCCCCAGGGGCGCGAGGTCGCGGTCGTCGAAACGAAGACCGCCACCCTCCCGAAGGCGGAGGAGACGTGCCCGAAGTGCGGGCACGGGGAGGCCTACTGGGTCCTGCGTCAGACACGGGGCGCCGACGAGCCCGAGACGAGGATCTTCGAATGCACGAAGTGCGGGCACAAGTGGCGGGAGTACCAGTGAGCCCCGTCGCGGACGCCTCCGCCTTCGAACCGATCGCCCGCGCGTTCGATGCGGGAGCGGTGGGACGCGCCGTGCGCCTCCGGGGATGGGTGCTGCGCAGCCGGTCGTCCGGGGGCATCCTGTTTGTGGTCCTGCGCGACCGCACGGGCACGATCCAGGTGACCGGCCGCCGCGACGCCCTCGGGGCCGAGCCGTTCGACGCCGCGGAGCACGTACAGGTCGAGGGGGCGATCGAGGTCGACGGCACCGTCGCCGAGGACCGCCGGGCCCCCGGAGGCCGGGAAGTGAAGGCGACCTCGATCCGGGTCGTCCACGGCGGTGAACCGTTCCCGATCTGGGCGGACCAGAGCGAGGAGTTCCGTCTCGACAAGCGCCACCTCGTGGTCCGGTCCCAGGAGCACGTGGCGACCTTCCGGGTGAAGGCCGAGCTCCTCCGGGCCCTCCGCGAGTTCCTCGACGGCGAGGAGGTCCTCGAGATGACGCCCCCGATCCTCTCGGGGAACGCGGCCGAGGGCGGGGCGGAAGCGTTCCAGATCGACTACTTCGGACGACCGGGCTACCTCTCGCAGACCGCGCAGCTCTACCTCGAGGCCCTGATCTTCCCGAACGAGCGCGTCTACGCCCTCACGCCGTCCTTCCGCGCCGAGAAGTCGCGGACGCCCCGTCACCTCACCGAGTACCTCCACCTCGAGGTCGAGCTCGCCTGGACCGGGCTCGACGAACTCCTCGCCTTCGAGGAGCGGATGGTCGTCGCGACCGCGCATGCGCTCGCGGACCGGCGACCGAAGGAGCTCACGGCCCTCGGTCGCCCCCCGGAGGAGCTGCGGGCGATCGTCGCTCCGTTCCCGAGGATCCGCTACCAGGAGGCGATCGACCGCCTCGCCGCGCAGGGGTTCCCGGTTCACTGGGGGAGCGACCTCGGCACGGCCGAGGAGCGCGCGCTGACGATCGAGGAGCGCCAGCCCGTCTTCGTCACGCAGTTCCCGAAGGAGCTGAAGGCGTTCTACATGCTGCGCTCCACGGACGACGCGCGGACGGTAGAGGCGGCCGACCTCCTCGCGCCGGAGGGCTACGGCGAGATCATCGGCGGCTCCTGCCGCGAGACCGACCTCGGTCGGCTGACCGAGCGCCTCAAGGAGACGGGAGCAAGCCTCGCCGAGTACGACTGGTACCTCGACCTCCGCCGGCACGGGAGCGTGCCGCACGCCGGTTTCGGCCTCGGCGTCGAGCGCCTCCTCCGCTGGATCCTGCGTCGGGAGCACATCCGCGAGACGACGCCGTTCCCGCGCACGCCGTCGCGTCACACGCCGTGAGCGGGGGCTGGGGCGGCCGCGAGCCGTCGATTGAGCAAGGTTCAAGAGCGAGTGAGCCCGTTACTGTTCGCTCGCTCTTCGGGGGCCCCAGCGTGGCATCGGAGCAAGGGTCGGACCGACGGGTCGAGCGCTCGCCGAACTCGGGCGAACGCCCGCCTAACGCCTTGGCGGTCGAGCGCGTCACCCACCAGGACGTCCCCGCGATCTGCAATCTCTACAAGAAGGTCTGGGAATCCGTGCCGGGCGGGCTCCCGGCCGAGCTCCTCAAGGCCTGGCAGCCCTCGCCGCTCGAGTTCACGAGCTGGATGGAGGGCGTGACGTACTTCGCCGCGCGCAAGGACGGCCGCCTCATCGGCGTGGTCGGTTGCGAGCTCCGCCACGGCGCCTGTCGCCTCGTCCATCTCGCGGTCGAACCGGACGGTCGCCGCCAGGGCGTGGGCGCGGCGCTGATCGGGGCCGCCATCGACTGGGCCCGCCGCTCGAGCGCGACGACGGTCTGGGCCGACACGCTTGAGCGGTTCCACGCGGCGGCGTCGCTCTTCCGCAAGCTCGGGTTCCAGGAGACCGGGATCCTCCACCAGCACGAGTGGAACGAGGACGTCCGCTTCTTCGAGCACCTGCTCTCGCCGCCCCGTCCGCCGGCGGCGTCGGCCTCCTCGGCGCCGTCGAAGTAGCGCGGTCCGCCCGCCGCTCCCGTTCGAGGTCGGCGCGTCCCCCGGTCGGCCGGGTCGCCCGGGTCCGGCCGGCTACGCGAGGGGGATGCAGGGGGTGAGATTTGAACTCACGAACTCCTACGAGACCAGGACCTCAACCTGGCGCCTTTGACCAAGCTGGGCCACCCCTGCACGACCCGGGTCCGTCCTAAGGGGACGGGTCGATAACCTTTGTGAAGCGGGACGAGGGTCGCGGGCGGGCCCGGCCGCCGCCGAGCGCGGGCGTGCGCGGCGGTCGTCGTTCCGCCTCAGGGTCCGTCTCGCCCTCCGTTCGGCGCAAAACGACATGTAGGCCGACCGGGTGCGCCCGACCCATGACCGCCGGCGACATCTCGCAGGGACCGACCGTCTTCATCGGCCTGAAGCCGACGATGACCTACGTCTTCCAGGTGGTCACCCAGCTGAACTCGGGGGCGGGCCCGGTGGTCGTGAAGGCCCGAGGGAACGCAATCGGCAAGGCGGTCGACGTCGCCGAGGTCGTCCGGCGTCGCTTCCTCGAGGGTCAGGTCGAGGTCGGCCCGATCTCGATCGACACGGAACGCCTCACGAACCGCGAGGGTCGCGAGGCGAACGTCTCCTCGATCTCGATCCCGCTCACAAGGACCGGTCCCGCTCCGGCGCCCCCGGCCCCGGACGCGGGGACGTCCGGCTGAGCCGCCGGACCACCCACGAGCCGGCCCACAGGTCCCCGACCCGCTGGCGCTCGGCGGTCCCCGCGATCACGACGATCCCCACGATCGCGGCGAGGCCCACGCCCCCGACCACGACCCCTCCGAGCGCGATCAGGGCGAGCGTCCCCGCGAGGACGCTGATCCCGGCGAGCTCCGTCCCGGCAGGCGCGATCCCCCGGAGCGCGATCGCGACCGCGACGCCGAGCCCGAGCGCGATCAGCGTGAGGGCTGGGAGGAGCGGGGTGTTCCGCAGGAGCGCCGCCGTCCCGTCGAGCCGGCGGAGCGCCCGGTCCCGGACCTCGATTCCGACCAGGTACTTGCCCACGGTCGTCCCCGTCCACGCCTCGGCGACGGCGAAGTAAAGGAGCGACGCGGCGACAAAGCCGTAGATCGCCCCGTTGAACGCGACGTTGCCGAGGACGTCGGAGAGGCTCCCCGGGGTCCGGGCGACGAGGGCGGCGAAGACCGCGGTCGCGACCCCGACGAGCAGCGCGAGGTCGACCGCGATCGCCCCGAGCCGCTGGGAGATCGTCGCGAAGCGGCCCCGGCCGAGGTCGCGGCCGAGGAGCACGAGCCAGCGGGCGGTCGTCCAGGCCCGGAGCGCCTCGCGCGGGTCGGTCGTGCCGGACCGGGCGACGCTCTCGAGGTTCGCCTGGTCGCTGACGACCCACCCCGGCACGGGCAGGCCCGCCCAGGGGCGGATCGCCGCCGGCTCGACCTCGCCGCGGAGCCGGCGCGCCTGGAGCGCCGCCGCGCGCGCGGCGGAGGCCGACGCTTCGAGCGAGGCCGGGATCCTCCCCTCGACCCCGTGACCGAACGCCTCCCGCAGGCGGCCGGTCGGGCTCGGGGGCGGGGGCGCGCGCGGCTCCCCGATCGGGGCGAAGCTCCGGCGGAGGAGCGCGTGCACGGCGTAGGCGCCGAGGAGGCCGACGAACCCCGAGAGGTAGACGAGGTCGAGGACGCCCGCGCCGCCGATGACGTAGAGCCCCGGCGCCCCGTGACCGTAGAGCGGAGGCTGTCGGAGGAGGTCGGCGCCGAGCGTGACCCCCCAGCCCGTGGTGAGGAAGGCGAGCGGGAGCGCGAACCCCTCGCGCTGCGGGAACAGGACCGGGGCCACGGCGGCGGCCGCGAGGCCCCCGAGGACGGGCGGGAGCAGGAAGTAGGGGAACTCTTCGACGATGCCCAGTCCGGGGATCGCTCTCGCCCCCGCGAACGTGAGCACGAGGACCGCGCTCGTGAGGCCGAAGGCGGCCGCGACGGCCCGCCCGCTCGCCTCGTGCGCCCGGTCGAGTGTCGCGAGCGCCCCCGCGACGAGCGCGGCGGCCGCGAGCGTTACCACGACGATCTCACCGCCCCCGGTCCCCACGCGGAGCGCCGAGCCGGCGCCGCTCGCGATCGGCGCGCTCCAGGGAAGGACGAGCGCGAGGAGGACCGCCCCCTCGATTCCGAGCAGGACGAGGAGCCGGGCGGCCGACCGGCCGAACGGAGGCGCCCAGCGCTCGAGCGTGAGGAGGCCGACCGCGAGCGGGAAGAGGGCCCCTGCGAAGCCGATCGCCACGACGTCGTTCGTGACGGGCGCGACCGGGAGGAGCGCGAACGAGGCGAGGATCGCGCCCGGGAGCAGGAGCCAGAACTCGCGCCGTCCGAGCCCGAGGCTCTCGGAGAACGCGGGATGCTTCCAGGCGAGGAAGAACAGGATCGCCCAGGCGATCCCGGGGAGGGCGACCGACGTCGCCATCGCGACGATGTCGAACGAGAGCACGGCCGGGTCGACCAAGGTCCGCAATCGGCGCTCGGGCGCCGGCCCCTCCACGCCGGGAGCGGGCCTAAACGTTTTGTCGCGGGGTCCTTCTCGCGGTCCGCATGGCGGAACACCGCACCGAGGCCGACTCGCTCGGTCGGCGGGAGGTGCCGTCCGAGGCCCTGTGGGGGATCCAGACCCTCCGCGCCCGGGAGAACTTCCCGGTGAGCGGCTTGAAGCCGTCGCGCCATCTCCGGCGCGCCTACGCGCTCCTCAAGCTCGCGTGCGTCCGGGCGAACGTGGCGAAGGGCGGGCTCGACGCCGAGCGGGGCCGGGCGCTCGAGCAGGCCGCCGAGGAGCTCGCCGCCGACCGGCTCGGCGAGGTGCTGGTGGTCGACGTCTTCCAGGCCGGGGCGGGCACGTCCCTCCACATGAACGTCAACGAGGTCCTGACGAACCGGGCCCTCGAGATCCTCGGGAAGCCCCGCGGCGACTACGCCTCGATCAACCCGAACGACCACGTCAACCGCGGCCAGTCGACGAACGACACGTTCCCCGCGGCCGCCCAGGTGGCGGCCCTCTTCGCCCTCGCGGAGGTCCGCGCGGCCGTCACCGCCCTCGCGGCGAGCCTCCGCAAGAAGGCGGGGGAGTTCGCCCCGCTCGCGAAGGCCGGGCGCACCCATCTCAAGGACGCCATGCCCGTGACGCTCGGGGCCGAGTTCGGGGCCTACGCGGTCGCGCTCGAGCGCGTGCTCGAGGCGCTTCCGTCCGTGGAGCGGGCGCTCGCCGAGCTCCCGCTCGGGGGGAGCGCGGTCGGCTCGGGCGTCAACTCGGTCCCGGGGTTCCGGGCGCTCGCCGTCGAGGAGTACGCCCGGCTCGCCGGGCTCCCGCTCACGGTCGCGCGCGACCCCTTCGAGACGATGCAGAGCCGCTGGCCGCTCGGCTTCGCCTCCGCCTGGCTGCGGACGCTCGCCCTCGAGCTCGTGCGGATCGCGAACGACCTCCGCCTCCTCTCGAGCGGGCCGGCGACCGCCCTCGATGAGATCCGGGTCCCCGAGATCCAGCCGGGCTCGTCGATCATGCCCGCGAAGGTGAACCCGTCGGCCGCGGAATGCCTCGACATGGTCGCCTTCCACGTCCTCGGCGCCGACGTGGCGACCTCGTACGCCGTCCAGGCCGGCCAGCTCGAGATCAACGTGATGATGCCGCTCGCGACGTTCGAGGTCCTGTTCTCCGCGGAGATCCTCGCGAACTATCTGCCCGTCTTCGCCCGGACGTGCGTCGACGGGGTGACCGCGAACCGCGAGCGCCTCGAACGGTTCCTCCTCAGCTCCACCGCGCTCGCGACGGTGCTCACCCCTCGACTCGGCTACCTCAAGGTCGCCGAGGTCCTCCACGAGGCCGAGCGCACGCGGCGCCCCGTGAAGGAGCTGCTCGTCGAGAGGAAGCTCCTCACGCCCGAGGAGGTCGACCACCTCCTCGGCGAGGAGGCCCTTCGCCGGCTCGCGGAGCCGGTTCCGTAGGCCCTTCGGCGAGGCATTAAGGTCCGGCGCCGGTCGGTCGAGGGTCCGATGGCGTCGGTGGAGGAGACCGCGGTCGCGCTCGGCAACCCGGCCAGCGAGGAGTTCCGCCGGGCCGCGAGCGTCCTCGAGAAGGTCGGGCTCACGCAGTACGAGGCGCGGGCGTACATCGCGCTGGTCGCGCGGGGGGTGGGGGACGCGGCGAGCCTCGCCGCGTCCGCGGGCATCCCCCGCACGAGCACCTACAAGGTCCTCGAGTCGCTCGCGAGCAAGGGCTACGCCCAGCCGACCGGCGGCAAACCGATCCTCTTCCGTCCCACCCCGCCGCTCGACGTCGCCGAGACCCTGAAGGGCGCGATCCAGCAGGTCTTCGAGGAGCTCGCGCAGCTCCACCGGGCGGTCGCCGAGCACGGCGAGCCCCAGCTGGTCTACCTCCTTTCGGACCGCGAGCGCGTGATCGCGAAGATCGGCGACCTCCTCGACCAGTCGACCCGGTCGTTCATCCTCACGACCCCCCAGGTCGCCGAGCTGCGCGACGGGCTCGGCAAGAAGGTCCAGAGCGCGCTCAAGCGGGGCGTCCACGTGACGTTCATCACCGCCGCCCTCCAGCGCCTGCCCGAGGGCGTCGAGCACGTGCCGCGGGAGAACCTGCACGCGACCGAGGTCCTTTCG
Organism: Thermoplasmata archaeon; assembly: GCA_033854115.1. Taxonomy (GTDB): domain Archaea; phylum Thermoplasmatota; class Thermoplasmata; order Lutacidiplasmatales; family UBA184; genus Lutacidiplasma. The sequence goes on along the minus strand of JAWOKS010000006.1, from coordinate 23,182 downwards.
GACGGCGAGCACGCCCTGCTCGCCGCCCCGGGGCTCGACGCCTGCGGCTTCACGGACAATCCGATCCTGATCGCCCACCTCAAGCAGTTCCTCGAGATCGTCCTCGACCGCGGCGCCCCGCCCGCGGCCCCGTAGGCCCCCCGAGGATGGCCGTCCGACGGCCCCCGCCGGCCGAGCGGGTGCGGGCGCGGCTGCGGGCGGTCGCCGGCGAACGCCTCTCAGAGGAGATGCCGGGCGGCTACCAGCGGCTCGGGCGGGTCCTCCTGGTGCGCCTGCCCCCAGCGCTCCACCGCTACCGTGCCCAGGTAGGGGAGGCCTGGCAGCGCGAGCTCGGGGTCGCGACGGTCCTCGCCCGGACGGGCCCGGTCTCGGGCGAGCTGCGCCGCCCCACCGTGGAGGTGATCGCGGGGACCACCACCGAGACGGAGGTCGTCGAGCACGGGGCCCGCTGGAGGTTCGACGCGGCGCGCCTCATGTTCGCCGCCGGCAACCGCACCGAGCGGCGCCGGATCGCTCTCCTCGTGCGGCCGGGCGAGTCGGTCGCCGACCTCTTCGCCGGAATCGGTTACTTCGCGATCCCGGTGGCCCGGGCCTGCCCGACCGCGCGCGTGACCGCCGTCGAGAAGAACCCGGTCGCGTTCCGCTACCTCGAAGAGAACGCGACGCTCAACGGGGTCGCGACGCGCCTTACCGCCGTGCTCGGCGACAACCGCACGGTCGCGCTGCCCCTCCGTCACTTCGATCGGATCGTGCTCGGGTACCTGCCGAGCTCACTCCCGTGGCTCGGCCGGGCGCTCGAGCTCCTCCAGGACGAAGGAGGTTCGTTGCATGTCCATCTGGTTGCCGACGCGCGCGCGGCCAAGGCCTCGGCCGCCCACGAGGTCGAGCGCGCCCTCGAGCACGCCGGCGCGGAGCTTCTGGCCCCGCCCGTCGCCCGCGAGGTCAAGCCGTACGGTCCGGGCCGGACCCACGTCGTGGTCGACGTCCGGGTCCGATCGCGGAGAACCTCAGGCGGCGAGGGGCCGCCGCGTCCGGCGGTGGGCGCGGAATCGCCGTCCCGCTAGTCGCGACACCCCCTGGAACGAAGGGTCGGGACCCCCGTCGTCGGGGGATCCCCTCCTGGAACGTGGCGGGAGTAGGGCCCGCGCAGGCAGGTCCGCCGAGGGGACGGGGTGGCGAGCTTTCCCTCGAGCGGCGTCCCGCGGACCGCGCGCTCACATCTCCTTCTCGAAGTCGAGGATCGTCGCGAAGATGGCGGAGTAGAGGTGGTTCGAGTTCGGCTCGAGCTCGAGCTGCCAGACGTCGCGCACGGCGAGGATCTTGTGTCGGACGCGTCCGATCTCCCGGCCGTCCGGCCCGACGATCGCGTAGGTCCTGCGGATCACGTTGCCCTGCGTGGTCATGTAGGGGATCCCGTCCGCCCCGAGCCAGCTCGCGTGGAGCCCGCCGAGGAGGCTGCGGCTCATCTCGATCACCCCGAGGTTCGCTCCAGTCTCGGGGTCGGCCACGAGGAACTCGGCGCGGTTCCCCCCGCCGCCCTTGCGGATCTCGAGGGCCGGGTGGCCGTTCGCGTCCTTCACCTCGTACGTGTACTGGAGGCTCCGGGCCGCCCATCGGCCGAGGTAGCCGCCGACGGCCGACTCGACGAGGTGGCCTTTCACGTTCTGCCCGGAGCCGAGCGTGATCTGGCAGAGGACCCTCTGCGCGGGGTCCATCACGTCGTAGTTCTTTCCGAACGAGAGGATGCGCATCTTCATCAGGAGGTTCGACTGGGCCGCCAGGGCCTGGAGGACGCCCTGGGCGTTCGGGTTCAGCGAGGGGAGCATGCCGGGCCACCGCCGGGCCGTACTTCGGACTTGCGTTCCCGGCGGCTAGGGGCCCCGTGAAGCGGAGGCCGGTCAGAGGGCGGGGACCGAACGCTGCGCGAGGGCGCGGAGCGCCTCGGGGAACGCCGCCGCGAACCTCTCGATGTCGGCCGGAGGGTTCGAGAACGAGACCCGCACGAACCGCTCCCCGTGGGAGGGTGAAAGGTAGCTGCCGGCGCGGACGAACACTCCGTGGCGCCGGAGCAGCTCCTCCTGGAGCGCCCCGGGAGGCACCCCGGTCCCCGCGATGTCGATCGCGGTCATGTTGGCCCGCGACGGCGCGACGAGGACGCTCGTCCCCGGCACTCCGCGGACGACCTCGCCGATCCGCCGGTCGTTCGCCCGGGTCTGGCGGACGACCTCCCCGATCCAGGAGCTCTTCGTGCGGAGAGCCGCCTTCGCGGCCGCCTGGGCGAGCACGTTCACGCCGAGGTCGTTCGTGTTGAACCGGGCGATGCGAGCGAGAAGGTCCGGGGGCGCGAGGAACCCGCCGATCCGGAGCCCGGCGAGACCACAGTTCTTCGAGACCGACCAGACGGTGATCGTCTCCTCGGGGGCGAACGTCGACGCGAGCGCGTGGCCGTCGGAGAAGTCGCGGTAGGTCACGTCGTTGAGAAGGACGAGGTGCCGGTCGTGCGCGATCTCCGCGATCGCGCGGACCTCGTCCCGGGGGTACCCCGAGCCGAGGGGGTTCAAGGGGTCGATGAGGAGGATCATCCGGGTCGAGGGACCGATCGCCTCCTGGACGGCGTCGGCGGAGAGGCGGTACGGGGGCCGGTAGATGTCGAGGCACCTCGCCCGCGCGCCCGCGAGCTCGACGAACTTGTGGATGATGAGGTAGCTCGGGTCGGAGGCAACGACCTCGTCGCCCGGGGCGAGGAGCGCCCGGAGGATCATGTAGAGCGATTCGGTCCCCCCCGCCGAGAGGAGCGCCTTCTGGCCGGGAAGCCCGAGGTCGGCCTGCACGAGGTCGATCAGCTCGGGGTCGCCGGTGGCGAGCGGGTAGCCCTCGTAGCGCCGCTCCGCGAGGGCGGCCTCGAGCGCGCCCCGGACCACCTCGGGCGGGACGAGGTGGTTCGTGTTCTGGCTCAGCCAAGCGATCTCGTGCCAGTGCGCGTGCGCGTACCGGAACGCGTCGAACGGCTCGGCCACGAGGAACGAGGGGGTCGGGCGCCCTTAACGGCTTGGGTCGGAGCCGGCCCCGGCCTCGGCGAGGTACGCCGTCACGATCCCGAGGGACATCGGGCGCGCCTCGACACGTCCGAAGCCACTGTCGCGCAGGCGGCCGACGAAGCCGGACGGGCCCGGAAGGTTCCGGAGCGAACGGGGCAGGTACGTGTACGGCCCCTCGCGGCCGACGGCGCGCCCGAGGAGCGGGACGACGTGGTCGAAGTGGGCGTGAAAGACCCGCCCGACCGTCGGCGACGGGGGCTCGGAGACCTCGAGCGTGAGGAGCACCCCGCCCGGTCGGAGCACGCGCCGGAGCTCCCCGAACGCACGGGCGAGGTCGGAGAGGTTCCGGGCGACGAACGCGTTCGCGACGAGGTCGAACGACGCGTCGGGGAAGGGGAGACGGAGCGCATCCGCGACCGCGAACCCGAGCCGCGCGCCGCCGGGACCGCGCGCGCGACGTCTCCACGCTTCCACGACCATCGCACGCGTGAAGTCGGCGGCCACGACCTCCGCATCCCGGTACCGTTCCGCGATCCGCTGCGCGAACTCCCCCGTGCCGCAGCCGATGTCGAGCGCCCGCGTCACCGGGCCGCGGCGGAACCGGTCGAGCTCCCACAGCGCCCGGGGGCGCCAGACGAGGTCCTGGCCGAACGTCGCGACGTGGTTGAACGCCTCGTACCGGTCGACGATCGAGGCGAACATCCGACGCACGTCGCGCTCGAACGTCGGGAGCGCCCGGTCCGGGTAAGGCGAGCCGTCGGCGGCCGTCGGCCCTTCGGTCGGAGGGGGCACGTCCCCCCGACGCGGGCCGGGCCTTAACGCGCCGGGTTCGCCGGCTCCTCGAGCGCGGCGCTGAGCGCGCGTGCGTCCCCGGTGAGGTCGGTCCGGAGCGTCGCGAGGCCGGCGCGGCGCGCCTCGTCGAGGAGGTCCCGCGCCCGGCCCCGGTCCCCCCGCAGCCAGGCGAGGTGCGCCCGGCGGAAGAGCATCTCCGCGATCTCGCCCTTCAGGCCCATCCATCGGGCGTTCTCGAGCGATTCGAGGTAGCGGGTCTCGGCGTCGTCGAACCGCCCGTCCTTCTCGGCGATCAGACCGCGGATCATCTGGACCTGCTGCTGCGCGAGGCGATCGCCGGTCGGGGCGAGCGTGCGCTCGGCCCGATCGATCATGCGGGTCGCGACGTCCGTCCGCCCGAGCTCGGCCTGCCACTGGGCGAGGTTGACGAGGCAGTAGCCGATCCAGACCGGCGAGCGCGAGCGCTCCGCCGCGTCGAGCGCCCGTCCGACATCGCGCAGCGCCTCGTCGGTCCGTCCGAGGCGGTGCTCGAGGACGGAGCGGTTCATCAGGACCCGCGCGAGGGCGTTCGGGTCGTTCTCGGTCGCGAACAGCGCCGCCGCGCGCTCGTAGAGCGCGAGCGTCGCCTCGACGAAGTCGGAGCCGCGGGGGAGGAGCGTGTTCGCGACGTCGATCAGCGCGTGGCCCCGTTCGTGGGGCGTCCCCTCCTCTTCGGCGAGGGCGAGCGCGGCCCGCTGGTGGGACTCGGCGAGCTCGAAGTCGGAACGTCGCCAGTAGAGCTGGCCGAGGACCCGGTGCGACGCGAACCGGTCGCGGGGTCGGCCCGCCTTCTCGAGGAGGGTGGCGGCCTCGAGGGCGAGCGGTTCGGCCGCGGCATGGTCGCTCCGCTCGACGCGGGCCCAGGCCAGCCCGAGCAGCGCTCGGCCGAGCAGGAGGTCCGCCTCGGGCTCCGCCCGGGCGAGGTCGACCGCTTCCGTGAGCACCTCCTCGGAGCCGGCGAGGTCCCCGGTCTCGCCGAGGAGCCGGCCGGCCTCGGTGAGCAGGCGGATCTCGAGCGGCCGGTCCCGCGCGGGGAGCCGCCGGGCGACCTCGAGCGATTGTCGGACGAGCGCGAGCGCCGTGTCGAGGTCGAACGCCCGGGCCGCGGCATCGGCCGCCCGCACGCCGTACTCGAGCGCCTTGGGCTCGTCCTTCCCGAGGTAGTAGTGGCGGGCGAGCTCGAAGTCGCTCGCGCCGCCGCGCGCCTCGAGCGCGCGGGCGACCCGCCGATGAAGGATCGCGCGGCGCGTCTCGGTGACCCCGGCGTAGACGCTCGCCCGGAACTCCTCGCTCGCGAACTCGTAGACCTCCTCGCCCCGTTCGCGGAGGAACCCGTCGCGTACGAACCGCTCGACCGCCTCGCTGAGCCGCTCCTCGGGAACGTCGACCGCGGCCCGGAGCCGGGCGAAGTCGAACTCGCGGCCGAGGACGGCCGCGTAGCTGATGACCCGACGGTCGAGATCGTCCAGCTGGCGGACCCGGGCGAGGAGCGCTTGGGTGAGGTCGGCGGGCACCGCGCCGCCGCGTTCGGCGTACCGCGAGGCGCCCGACGCGGAACGGACGACGAGCTCGAGAAGGAGCGGGTGGCCCTCGGTCTCGGCGTGCCAGCGGAGGACGTCGTCCGGGGCGGGCGGGAGGCCGTCCCGCAGCCAGGTGGCGAAGGCGGCGACCTCCGCGGGGGAGAACGGGCGGATCGTGAGCGTCCGGAAGCCCGGGTCGCGGACGAGACGGTCGATCGTCTCCCGGGTCCGCCCGGGCACGAGCGGGCCCCGGTCGACCGTGGCGACGAAGCCGACCCGCGCGGCCGGCCCCTCCCGCGCGAGGCGTTCGAAGAACTCGAGCGAGAGCCCGTCGGCGAGATGGAGGTCGTCAACGAGCAGGGCGAGCGGGCGCGCCCTCGCGAGCTCGCGGAGGTGCTCGAGGAGCCGGTGATGGATCGCCTCCTTGCGGGAGACGAGGCCCTCGACGGACGTCCTTCCGAGCGGGGCAAGGAGCCCCTCGAGGTCGTCGGCCGCCGCGCCCCCCGGGTCGTCGGCCGCCGCGCGGCTCGCCTCGCCCGCGGTCCGGGGGGCGGCGAACGCGTCCGCCGGCTCGCGCTCCTCGATCGAGGAAAGCATCTCGCGGACGAGGAGGAACGGCGCGGGGAGCTCGCCCGGGAGCGCCCGGCCCCGGACGAGGAGGTACCCCCTTCCGCTCGCGCGCGCGGCGATCTCGTCGAGGACCGTCGACTTCCCGACGCCGCCGCTCCCGACGAGCAGCACGGCGCGGGCCTCGGGCGAGCCGAGCTCGTCGAGCGCGCGCTCGACCTCGACGACGACCTCGGAACGGCCGAAGAGCGGACGGCGGGCGCGGCTCTTCGCGGGGTGTGGGGGCTCCATGGACCGTGACGCGGCCCCCTCTCAGGCCGAGCGCGCGTCGACGGCGGAGGAGGGCGGAGAGGGTTCCGGATCCTTCTCCGTCTCGGCCCCGGACGGGGTCGCGCCGAGCTGGAGGGCGAGGTCGGCGTACGTCCGCGCGAGGCGGGGCGAGAGCTCCGCCACCTTGAGCTCAGTCGCCCGGTCGAACGCCGCGCGGGCGGCGGGAAGGTCGTGGGTCTTGAACTTGAGGCGTGCGAGGTAGAGCTGGGCGTCCGCCTCGTCCGTGTTGAGCCGGTGCGCCCGGGCAAGATCGGCGGCGGTGCGGTACGCCTGCGCGGCCTCGTCCCAGTGTCCCCGGCGTTCGGCGATCCGCCCCCGGTTGAGCGTGACCTGCTCGCCGCCGAGGGTGTCGGCGACGCCCTCGAGGATGCGACCGGCCTGCTCGTTGTCCCGGTCCGCCTCGTCGAGCTGCCCCCGCGCGATCCGAAGCTCCACCCCGGAGAGGAGCGCGCGACCGACCGCCCGGACGTCGTGCGCCTGCTCGGCGACCTCCCGCGAGCGCTCGAGCATCTCGAGCCCCTCGTCCGGTCGGGACTCCCCCACGGTCGCGCCGAGGTTGTGGAGCGCGCGAGCGAGCTCGGGCCAGTCCCGGGCGGCCCGCAGGCGGTCGACCGCCCGCTGGTACCATTCGATCGCAACCGGGCGGACCTCGTCCCCGAGGAAGGTGAAGGCGTTCCCGAGATCGATCGAGAGCCGCCCGAGGAACCTCGGGTCCGCCTGCCGCGGCAGCGCGTCGAGCGCCCGCAGGCACTCGTCGAGCGAGTCCCGATAGCGTCCCTCGAGGAACGCGACCCGGCCGAGGAGGCGATGGGCCTGAGCGGACCCGTAGGGGTCCGGGTCGAGGTCGAACAGCCCGAGCGCCTCCGACGCCCCGGCGGCGGCCGCGTCGGCGTCGAGGTTCTCGCGGGCGACCTCGGCCCGGGCGAGGACGAGGCGCGCCCGGGTGCGGGGCCGCTCGTGCTCGGACTGCCCTAGGGCCCCGAGGTAGTACCGGTCGGCGGCGCGGAACGAGCCGATCGCGAAGCAGAGGTCTCCGAGGGACTCGGCGAGCTCGGCCCGCTCGGCCCGGCGGTCGCCGTCCAGGGCCTCGAGGTCGACCAGCGCCCGCTCGAGCGGGTGGATGGTCGCCGCGGGGTCCCCGGACGCGCGCGCGGCCTCGGCGGCCTGGCGGTTGTAGGCGTACGACTTCGCCGGCACCTTGCCGAGGAAGTAGTGGCGCCCGAGCTCGGCGACGACGGACGGGGCCGGCTCCGGGTAGGCGCGCTCGAGGGCCTCCGCGATCTTGCGGTGGAGGAGGCGCAACCGGCTCTCGGTCATCGAGCGGTAGATCGACGCCCGGACCTCCTCCTCGACGAAGACGAACCGTCCCCCGCCGGGTCGCTCGCGCACGAGTCCGAGCGCGGCGAGCTTCTCGAGGTGCTCGGCGAGGGGCTCCTCCTCCACCGCCATCGCGGCGCGAAGGAGGTCGAAGGAGAACTCGGGGCCGATCGCACTCGCGTAGGCGAGGAGGCGGTGGAGCTCGGGCGGAAGCGCCTCGGGGTCGGCGGGCCCCCCCGGCGCGGACGGTGACCGGCCGCGAGGGGAGAGCGCCATCCGCGTAGTTCTAGCCCGTGCTGGCGGTTAAGACCTCGCGCGCGCGCGTCCGGCTCGGCCGCAAGGGTTATCTCGCGGACCCCGGCTCGGCGGCGGTCCATGAGCGCCGGAACTCCCCCCGTGGCCGAGCCGACGGACTCCGGCCGCTGGCGCGGGATGTCGATCCCCCGTCAGGTGACGTTCTGGGGCTTCGCCGCGCTCGTGGTCCTCGGGGTCGGCTTCTACCTCTGGTGGGGGCTCGAGTTCGGCGTCTGGATCGACAACGGGGTCTACGCGGTGACGATCACGCTGCTGCTCTTCGGTCTCGCCGGGATGTGGCTCGTCCTACCGAACCCCCCGGCCGCGGCCACCCCGCCGCCGTAAGCGCGGACCGCGCGACCACGGTCGGCTAGAGCGGCTGGGCGGCGATCGCCCAGCGGACCCCTTCGGCCCGCCCGCAGGCGACGCAGGCGGCGGGGGCCGGCATCGGGAACGGCAGGGGCTCCTCGGGCGTGCCGAGCAGGGCCCCGTCGATCGCCTGCTCCACCTCGTGGCCGCACGCCTCGGCCCCGCACCAGCCGATCAGCCGGACGTGGTCCGAGCCGTGGAGCTCGGCGAGGCTCGAGGCCGGGGCGAACGCGTCGCGGAAGGCAGCCTCGGCGCGTTGAGCGAGCTCCCGGTCGTACTCCGCGAGTCGTTCGGCGACGCCGGCCTCGAGCGTGGCGCGGTCGATCGGCGCCTTGCGGCCGAGGCGGTCGACGCACGTCAGGCGGCCCGAGTCGACCTCCCGGCCGCCGATCTCGAGGCGCAGGGGGACCCCCTGGAGCTCCCAGCGGTAGTACTTGGCGCCCGGGCGCTCGTCGCGCTCGTCCAGGAACACGCGGCGGCCCGCCGCCCGGAGCCGGTCGGCGATCTCGCGCGCCCCCGCCTCGACCTTCGCGGCGGTCGCGGCAGAGGGGACCGGGACGATGACGACCTCGTACGGCGCGACCTCGCTCGGGAAGACGGTCCCCCGCTGGTCGCCGTGCACCGCGACGACCGCGCCGAGCAGGCGCTCGGAAAGCCCGAAGGTCGTCTGGTGGGCGTGCCGCTCCGAGCCGTCCGGCGCCTCGTAGCGGATGCCGTAGGGGACGGCGAAGTTGTCGCGGTAGTGGTGGACGCTGCCGAGCTGGAGCGTCCGCGCGCCGCCCACGGGAAGGTCGAACGCGATCGAGTAGTCGGCCCCGGCGAACTTGTCCCATTCGGGGCGCCGCACGGCGAGGTACGGAAGCGCGAGCGCCGCGGCCATCTTGCGGAACGCCCCGAGGTTCGAGGCGACGCGGGCCGTCGCCGCGGCCTCGTCGACCTGGCAGGTGTGCTCCTCGAAGAAATGGATCTCCCGCACCCGGACGAACGGCCGGGTCGTCTTCGTCTCGTAGCGGAACGTGTTCACAATCTGGTAGACGTTGAGCGGCAGGTCCCGGTGCGACCGGACCCAGAGCGCGAAGATCGGGTACATCGCGGTCTCGCTCGTCGGACGGAGGACGAGAGGGACGTCGAGCGCGGTGAGGCCCCCCTTCGTGACCCAGTAGACCTGCGCATCGAACCCCTTGATGTGTTCCTTCTCCTTCGCGAACTCGTTCGCGGGGATGAGCGCCGGGAACTCGACCGCCTCCGAGCCGGTCGCCTCGATCTCGCGGACCAGGATCCGGTCGAGGTTCCGGCGGGCCCGGAAGCCGTACGGGGTCCAGACGTTGAGGCCCTTCACCCCGTAGCGCTTGTCCGAGAGGTTCGCCTCCTCGACGACCGCGAGGTACCAGTCGATGAAGGCATGGCGCTTGTCCGGCAGCTCGGCCATCGGCGCCGTGCGGAGCGGCCGACGGCTATAGCGGTGGTCCCCTCCTCGGGAGCGCGGCCCGCTCCCGTCCCTCGACCGGCCCGGGTGGTCCTTCACGCCGATTGACCGAGCCCATTATGCGGGACCCCGGTTCTAGGAAGAGGGCCATGCGCCTCGTCGTCTGCGTCGACCGCGACGACGACCTTGGCCGGAAGGCCCAGGTCGAGGGACCGATCGTCGGCCGCGACGCGGTCGTCGAGGCAGCGGTCCGGCTCGGCACGGTCGACCCGGAGGACTCGGACACCAACGCGCTGTTCGCGGCCGTGGGCCTCCTCGACGAGCTCAAGGCGGCGGGGGACGAGAGCGAGGTCTGCGTCCTCACGGGCGCGCCGAAGGTCGGCATCGCCTCCGACCGCCGGGTCGCCGAGCAGTTCGACCGCGTCCTCGACAAGGTCCGGGCGAACTCCGCCTACCTCGTGAGCGACGGCGCGGAGGACGAGTACCTGTTCCCGATCCTCGCGTCCCGGGTGCGCATCGACGGGGTCCGGAGGGTCTACGTCCGCCAGAGCCCCGGTCTCGAGTCGACGTACTACACGCTCGTGCGGGCCCTCAAGGACCCGAAGCTTCGGGCAAAGACGGTCCTCCCGTTCGCCCTCGTCCTCCTGATCCTCGGGTTCGCGGCCGCCGGCGGGGTGCTTCTCTGGGGCGTGATCGGGCTCGCGATCGTGCTCGGGGTCTACCTCATCTTCTGGACGTTCGACATCGACGAGACGCTCATCGACGCGGTCGAGAGCGCCTCCGCCGACACCCGCCAGGGCTCCGTCGCGTTCGGCTTCGGCCTGTTCGCGCTCGCCCTCGTCGGGGTCGGGTTCCTGACCGGCTACAACGAGTACGTCCGCAGCACGACGGTCTCGCTGTTCGACCGGGTCCTGCTCTACGTGCAGGCCGGGCTCATCTGGTGGATCCTCGGCGCGCTCGTCTGGGAGACCGGTCACGCGCTGCGCCGGTTCTTCGCCCGGGGCCGCTTCCCCCGCTCGTACGTGGTCGCGACGACCTCGATCGTCGGGATCGGGCTCCTCAGCTACGGGACGGTCTTCCTCGTCCGCTACCTCGAGGGGATCACCCACCTGCCGCAGGTGCCGTTCCTCGCGGGCCTCATCGTCACGGGCCTCGGGCTCGTGATCGGGGCCGGGATGATCCAGCAGCACTTCCGCGCGCTGGCGCGCGCGGGCGTGCCCCCACCCCCGACCTCGGGCTAGTCCCGTCCGCCTACTCGGCCTCGGCCTTCACCCTTCGAAGGTCGTCGACGGGGACGTCGAGCCCGCACCGTTCGTGGAGGGTACGGCGGACCGCCTCGATCCCGCGGGCCTCCGTCGCGGCCCGCGCGGCGAGCGAGGCGAGGTCCTCCCAGTAGTTCCAGGGGAAGACGACCCAGACCCACTCGCCCCGGGGGATCTCCTCGCCGAAGTAGGTCGGAACGAACTTCGCGTGCCCGATGTGCACGAGCGCCGCGGTCTCGACCGAGCGGGGGCCCGCCTTCTCGACGTGCTCGCGTGCGAGATGAAGGCTCTCGCCGGTGTCGGTGATGTCGTCCACGACCAGGACCGCCTCCCGGGCGATCTCCCCCGAGAGCCCCTCGGTGAGCTGCGCCGACCCGTCGCGGGTCGCGGTGACGCCCCAGTGCTGGACGCGGAGCGAGACCAGCCGGCGGACCGCGAGGCGGTCGCTCAGGAGGCGCGCCGGGACCCAGCCGCCGCGGGTGAGCCCGACGATCGTCTCGGGAAGATGGCCCGCGGCGCGGACCTTCCGGGCGACCTCGTCCGCCCAGCGCTCGATCTCCGGCCAGAGGGCCCGACGGCACCTCGGCAGGTCGGCCATCGGGCGGAGAGGTCCGACCTACGGATAGAACCCGCGGATCTTGATCGCGTCGACGACCCGCTGGATCGCGAGGACGTAGGCGGCGGTCCGGTTGTGGACCTTGCGCTCCTGGGCGACCTTGTGGACGTCGGCGTACGACCGTGTCATCACGCGCTCGAGGCGCTGGTTGACCTCCTCGAGGGTCCAGAAGAACCCCTGGATGTCCTGCGCCCACTCGAAGTAGCTCACCGTGACCCCGCCCGCGTTCGCGAGGATGTCGGGGAGCACGGTGATCTTCTTCTCGAAGAGCACGGTGTCGGCGTCCGGGAGCGTCGGGCCGTTCGCGGCCTCGGCGACCATCTTCGCCCGGATCCGGTCGGCGTTCTTCCCGGTGATCTGGTTCTCGAGCGCGGCCGGGACGAGGATGTCGACATTCGATTCGAGGAGCTCCTCGTTCGAGATCGCCTTCGTGCCGGGGAAGCCGACGACCGAGCCGGTCTTGCGCTTGTGCTCCTCGACGGCGTGCGGGTTCAGGCCCTCGGCCTTGTAGATCCCGCCGCGCGAGTCGGAGACCGCGACGATCGTCGCGCCCTGCTCGTCGTGGAGCAGGTTCGCGGTCACGCTACCCGCATTGCCGAACCCCTGGACCGCGACCGTCCCGCCCTTCACACGGACGCCCGCGTCCTTCGCCGCCTCGCGGATGACGTAGGAGCAGCCGCGGCCGGTCGCCTCGCCCCGGCCCTCGCTCCCGCCGAGGGCGATCGGCTTGCCGGTCACGACGCCAGGGACCGAGTAGCCCTTCTGCATCGAGTAGGTGTCCATGATCCAGGACATCGTCTGGCTGTCCGTGTAGACGTCCGGGGCCGGGATGTCGATCTCGGGCCCGATGATCGAGGAGATCTCGCTCGCGTAGCGGCGGGTGAGCCGCTCGAGCTCGCCCTTCGTCATCGCCTTCGGGTCGCAGATCACGCCGCCCTTCGCGCCCCCGTACGGGATGTTGACGACGGCGCACTTCCAGGTCATCCAAGCCGCGAGCGCCCGGACCTCGTCCAGCGTCACCTGGGGGTGGTAGCGGATCCCGCCCTTGGTCGGTCCGCGGGCCATGTTGTACTGGACGCGGTGGCCGGTGTAGATCCGGTACGAGCCGTCGTCCATCCGCACGGGGAAGTGGACCGTCAGCTCTCGCTTCGGCTGCTTGAGCACCTCGCGGATCCCGCCGTTGATGCCGATCAGGTCCGCCACGATGTCGACTTGGCGCTTCGCCGTCTCGAACGGGTTGATGGAAGAGCTGCTAGCCTGCATCGCGTCACCTAGGACGGGCTACGTGAGCCGGCCTTGCCTACTTGAGCATGCCGTGGACCCTGCGAGGGTCCGACACGGAGCGGGCCGGAATCGCGAGGGGTAGGCGTGCGCCCCCCCGAGCGAACGGTTGCCAGCCCGCGGGGGGCATCGGGATCGGGCCGGCGCGGCTCACGAGGACCGCCCCGCGTCCGCGCTCGATCGCCCCGACCTGGGTGAGCCGCCCGCCCACCGCGCGCACGGCGCGGACCGCGGAGGCGACCCGTCGAGGGGGGACGGCGGTGAGGAGCTCGTAGTCGCCTCCGTAGAACGCGAGCGCGCGACGACGCGAGGGGGCGAGCGACCGGAGCCTGGGTGCGAGGGGGAGCCGCTCCTCCTCCACGACGACCCGCACCCGGCTCGCCGCCGCCAGGAGCCGCGCGCTCTCGGCAAACCCGTCCGAGGTGTCGAGCATCGCATGGGCGTACGGGGCGAGCGCGATCCCCTCCCGGACCCGCGGTCGGACGTCGAGGAGGAGCGAGGCGGCGCGCGCGGTCGGGACGGGACCCTGCCGCCCGAGCTCGGCGGCGACCGCCCCGCCGCGCCCGACGCTCCCCGTGGTGAGCAAGAGGTCCCCCGCCCTCGCGCCGGTCCTGCGGACGAGCTCGTCGCGCCGGGCCCAGCCGAGGACGGTGCTCACCACGGTCGGCACCGGTCCCGGTTTCGTGTCCCCCCCGACCACGTGGGCGCCGAACTCGGACGCCGTGCGCTCGGCTCCCTCGGTGAGCCGCTCGGCCCACGCCTCGGGCGTCCCGCGCGGGACGATCACGGCGAGGAGGACCGCCGCGGGACGCGCGCCCTTCGCGGCGACGTCGGAGAGGCTGACCGCGACGGCCGCGTGCCCGATCGTCTCGGGACGACTCGCCGGGAGGAAGTGGGTCCCTTCGACCAGCGCATCGGTCGAGACCACCGCGACCTGACCCTCCGGAGCGAGAACGGCCGCGGCATCGTCGCCGAGCGGCAGGAGGCCACGACGTCCGCTCGGAAGCGTGCGAGCGAGCCACGCGTGGAAGGCGCGCTCGTCGAGCGCGGCCGAGCTCCGCGGGCGGCGGTCCGTCACTTGTAGGGGACGAACTCCTTGCCGAGGAGCTCGCGCCCGAGGATGATCCGCATGATGTTGAGCCCGCCTTCCGCGCCGACCACGTAGCTCATGATCCCCCGTAGGCCGAGCTCAAGCCCGGCCTCCTTCGTGTAGCCGGCCGCACCGAACCACGTCATGACCCGCCGGACGCAGTCGAAGGCGACCTGCGGGGCGTTCAGCTTGACCGAGGCGACCACGCGGTCGACCTCCGAGCGGTGGGTGAGGTCCCCCTTCATCGTGTACTGGTCGAGCAGCCAGGCCGCGCGCCGGCACTGCCATTTCACGGCCTCGACCTGCGTCCAGAGGTCGACCAGTTCGAACTGGATCGCCTCGAACTTTCCGAGCGGCTGTCCGAACGCGTGGCGCTCGCGCACGTAGGCGATCCCGGTCTCGAGGGCGCGTTCGGCCGCGCCGACGCACGCGGCGCTCACGAACGTCCGGGCGACGCTGAACCCCTCCATCGCGTAGTCGAACCCGCGGCCCTCCGTTCCGAGAAGGTACTTCGAGGGGACCTCCACGTCCGCGTAGGTGAGGGCCCCGGTCGAGATCCCCATCCGGCCCATGTTCTCGAACTTCTGCGTCGAGATGCCGGCCGAGCGGGTCGGCACGTAGAGGAAATCGAACCCCCGGTCGCCGGTCTTCGCGAGCGTGAGGTGGCCCCCGCCGAGCCGCTTCGCTTCCTCGACGCCGGAGACGAACGCCTTCTCGCCGCGGAGGCGGAAACCGGCGCCTTCGCGGCGGGCGGTGGTGTGCATGCCGGCAAGGTCGCTCCCTCCGGTCGGCTCGGTGGTCGCGATGCCGAGGAACGCCCGGCCCCGGGTGACGTCGGGAAGGACCTCACGCTTCGCCTCCTCGGTCCCGTGGCGCGCGAGGATGTGGCCCCAGCCGGCCTCGAGCAGGAAGAAGACCGCGGTGGCCATCGAGAAGTCGCCGCGTCCGACCTCCTCTGCCGCGAGCTCGGTGAGGACGGCAGACGCGCCCATGCCTCCGTACTCCTCGGGGACCGTCATCGCGAGCAGTCCGAGGTCGGCCATCGCCGAGAGGACCTCGGGGGGGATGCTGCCGGACGTATCGATCGCCCGCTCGTGCGGGCGGAGCACGCGGTCGCCGAACCGGCGGACCGCCTCCTGGAACGCCCGTTCCTCGTCGCTGAGGCGGAACTCCATCGACCCGGGCCGCGGACGGGACGCCGAGGATTTAGCCTCGCCGCGCCGCGGCGGAGGCCGGGCCGCGAACGTCTTTAATGACGGGACGCTCGAGGGCCCGCTCGAGGCGCACGGTGAAGATCCGCGTCGGGGTGAACGGGTTTGGGACGATCGGCAAACGCGTCGCCGACGCGGTGGCCCGCCAGCCGGACCTCGAGCTGGTCGGCGTCGCGAAGACCCGCCCGAACTTCGAGGCCCGCCGGGCGGCCGAGCGCGGGTACCGGATCTACGTCTCGGGGAACGGACGGCCGGCCGATTTCACGGCGGTAGGCCTCCCGGTCGCCGGCACGCTCGCGAACCTCCTCGAGAACGTCGATGTCGTCGTCGATGCGACGCCCGAAAAGGTCGGGCGCGAGAACCGCGCCCTCTACGAGGCCGCCGGGGTCCGCGCGGTCTTCCAGGGCGGGGAGAAGTCGGACGTCGCCGAAGCTTCGTTCAGCGCGCTTGCGAACTTCGACGCGTGCCGGGGTAAGAAGACCCTGCGGGTCGTCTCGTGCAATACGACCGGCATCGCACGGGCGGTCTCGGTCGTGCGACCTCGCTGGGGCGTGGCCCACTGGGAGGTGACCCTGGTCCGCAGGGCGGCGGACCCCGCCGAGTCGAAGAAGGGACCGGTCAACGGGATCCTCCCCACGTTCCAGATGCCGTCCCACCACGGCCCGGACGTCCGCACGATCTACCCGGACCTGCCGATCGCCACCACCGCGGTCGTCGTTCCGACCACGCTCATGCACGTGCACGTCAACCACGTGAGGCTCGAGCGCGCCCCGACCGGCACGGCCGAGCTCGTCTCGGCGTTCCGGTCGACCCCGCGGTTCCACGTCTTCGCACCCTGGGAGGGCGTCGAGGGGACCCCGCAGGCGATGGAGTACGCCCGCGACCGCGGCATCGGGTTCAACGACATGATGGAGAACGTCCTCTGGGAAGCCGGCGTCCGCGTCGAGGGCGAGGATGCCCACTTCTTCCAGGCGATCCACCAGGAGTCGATCGTCGTGCCGGAGAACATCGATGCCCTGCGCGCGATGTTCGGTCTCGCCCCGAACGGTCCGGCGTCGGTCGCGATGACCGACCAGGCCCTTGGTCTCGCCCGGTCCGCGCCGCCCGCGACCCCACCGCACGCCGAGGCGCGACCCCCGGCGCGCGCAAGGTGAGCCTGGGCGAGCCCCGAGAGCCCAACGAGACCTCACGGAGGCCGCAAGGCCCGAACGGCTCGAACGGGACGCGGAAGCCGCCATTCCCCGTAGGTCGCGTAGCCCGTGACGAGGGGCCGGGACCCTAACCTCTTATAGCGGTCCTTTCTCGCGCGGCGCGGATGTATTACCTCGACCACCGTCGCGACGTCGTCCGCATCCCTCCAGCCCGCCTCGGGCCCGAGCTCGAGACCGTCCTGGTCGAGCTCGCCCAGCAGCAGTTCGAAGGGAAGCTCGTGGATGGCCAGAGCCTTGCCGTCACGATCCGCGACGTGAAGCCGATCGGGGAGGGCCACATCATCCACGGCGACGGGGGGGTCTACCAGGAGGTCGAGTACGAGGCGCTCCTGTTCCGCCCCGAGATCCAAGAGGTCGTCGAGGGCTCGGTCGTGGAGATCCGCAAGTTCGGAGCGTTCGTCCGGTTCGGGCCGCTCGACGGGCTCCTGCACGTGAGCCAGATCATGGACGACCGGGTGAACATCGACGAGCACAACCAGCGTCTGGTCGGGGTCGAGACCAAGCGCGACCTCAAGGTCGGCTACAAGGTCCGCGCCCGCGTCGTCTCCCTCTCGCTCTCGGAGATTTCGCCTCGCGACAGCCGCATCGGGCTCACGATGCGCCAGCCCGCGCTCGGCCGGTTCGAATGGGTCGTCGAGGCGCATCGCAAGGCGGAGGACAAGGGCGGCCGGAAGACCGCCGCCGCCCCGGCGGGGAAGAAGGCCCCCGCGAAGACCGCTGCGAAGGGGCCGGCCTCCCCCGGGTGATCCTCCCATGATGAACCTCAAGGCGTGCAAGTCATGCCGCACGATCACCGACCAGGCGAAGTGCCCCCGGTGCGGCGGCGAGGTCTCCCGTGAGTGGCAGGGCTACCTCGTCGTGATCGATCCCGAGAAGTCCGAGATCGCCCGCAAGATGGGAATCCGGGATGCCGGCCGGTATGCCCTCCGCGTCAAGTAGGGCCCGCGTCTGGGTCGTCCCGGACGCGCTCCGCCCGACCCTCGCCGAGAAGTACGGTCCGGTCTACGCTGGCGAGGAGGCCGACCGGAGGATCCGCGCCCTCGGCGTCTTCGGGACCTGCGGGGACCGCGTCACGGCCCGCGCCCTCGAGCTCGGGCATCCCCCGCTCGTCGGCATCGTGGACTACAAGACTCGACGGGAGGACGCGATCCACCCCGGGGCCTTCCGGGCCCTTGCAGCGAAGCACCGGGTCCGCGTGGCGAACCCCGCCGGTCAGTTGACCGAGCGGCTCCGCGGGGCGGTGCGGGAGGTGATCGAGGCCGGAGGTGGCCTCGTCGAGGTCGAGGGCGAGGAGGACCTCGGCTCGCTCGCGCTCGTCGAATCGCTCCCCGCCGGGGCCACCGTTATATACGGCATCCCAGGTGAGGGGGTCTCCTTCGTCCACGTCGACGAAGTGGCAAAGGCCCACGTGCGGAATCTCATCGCCCAGATGGAGCTGAGGAAGGTCGGCCATGGAGATTAGGATCCTCGACGACCGCGCCAACCCTCTCCTCCAGCGCCACGAGATCGCGTTCGAGGTCGCGCACGCGACCGCCGCGACCCCCGGGCGCGACGAGGTCCGGACCGAGCTCGCGAAGCTCGTGCACGCTCCGAAAGAACGGGTCATCATCGAGCGGATGAAGCCCCGGTTCGGGACGGCCGTGACGCGCGGGGACGCCAACGTCTACGAATCGACCGAGGCGGCGAAGGCGATCTCCCGCGAGCACATCCTCGTGCGCAACGGCCTCAAGGAGAAGGCCGTGAAGGCCCCGGCCACCGCGCCCGCGGAGGCCGCTCCGGCCACCCCGGCCCCGGCAAGCGAGCCCGCCGAGGCGAAGCCGTCCGAGGGCGTCGCGGCGGCCGGGGCCAAGTCCGAATCCGGCTGAGCCGATCAGGGGAGGGGGCGCGTGCCGAAGGGGAGGGTCGGGCTGTACGAGGTGGGCGGCGAGAAGCTCACCCGAACGCACCACGCCTGCCCGAAGTGCGGACCGGGGACGTTCCTCGCCGAGCACGCGAACCGTCGCTCGTGCGGCCGCTGCGGCTATTCCGAGTCGAAAGGCCCGTCCGGCGGACCGGCCAGAGCCGCGAAGTCGGCCTGAGAACGCCCGGGGCGCCACCGTGCGCTCGCGCCCTCGGTCCGGACCGGCTCCCTGCGCCGCTGGCGGAGCGACGAACACGAGCGGGCGAGGCCTGGAGAGAGTTGGGCCGAGGGCGCCCGTGACCTTCGTTCCCAAGGGGCGGACGAGCGCCGTGCTACGGCACTGTTCGGGCGAAGGGAGAAAGGCACGTCGGTTCCTGCCGGGGCCCGGAGGAGGCTGAGCGTGGACACGGCGAGCCCCTCCGCGGCCAATGCCGCGCGCCCGCGTCGCGAGTCGCCCCTGCGGCTCCCGCTCCGCTATCCGATCCCGTTCGTCGCGCTCGCCGGCCTCGGCCTAGGCGCGGCCCTGATCTACCTCGCCGGCGCGGGCCCGCTCGGGAATCGGGTCTGGTTCGCGACGCTGCTCGTGGGCGGAGTCCCGCTCATCTTCGCGACCGTCCGCCGGCTCTGGGCCGGCCGGTTCGCGTCCGACGTGATCGCGGCCGTCGCCATCGGCGCCGCGATCGTCCTCGATCTGTTCTTCCCGGGGGTCGCGTTCGCAGGCGTGATCATCGTCCTCATGCAGTCGGGGGGGGAGGCGCTCGAAGCCTACGCCTTCCGGCGGGCGACGAGCTCGCTCGAGGAGCTCCTCCGCCGTGCGCCGCGGACCGCCCGGCGGCGGTCCGGCTCGGAGATCGAGGAGATCCCCGTCGAGGAGGTGCGTCCCGGTGACATCCTCAGCATCCGCCGGGGGGACCTCATCCCGGTCGACGGGACCGTGGTCAGCACCCGGGTCACGATCGACGAGTCGGCGGTCACCGGGGAGCCGCTCCCGCGGACCCACGTCGGGGGCGACACGCTGCTGAGCGGAAGCGCGAACGTCGGCGAGCCGTTCGACCTCCGAGCCCTTCGGACGAGCGGACAGAGCCAGTACGCGAAGATCGTCGAGCTCGTCCGGACGGCGCAGGGCAAGAAGCCCGCGATCCAGCGGCTCGCCGACCGCTACGCCGTGTGGTTCACCCCGGCGACCCTCGTCCTCGCGGTGGTCGCGGGACTGCTCACCCGCTCGGCGCTCACCAGCCTCTCGGTCCTCGTGGTGGCCACGCCGTGCCCGCTGATCCTCGCCACCCCGATCGCGGTGATCGGCGCGATCGATCGCGCCTCCGACCGCGGGATCGTCGTGAAGGGGGGCGGGGCCATCGAACAGCTCGGCGGCGCGAAGGCGGTCCTCTTCGACAAGACCGGCACGATCACCTCGGGGCGCCCCGCTGTCGAACGGGTCGTCGGGTTCCGCGGTCGGACCTCGGACGAGGTCCTCCGCCTCGCCGGAGCGCTCGAGCTCCTCTCGTCCCATCCGCTCGCGGGGGCCGTGGCACGCGCCGCGAAGAGCCAGCACCGCGAGCTCCCTCCCGTGGAAGGGGCCCACGAGTTCCCCGGTGCCGGGGTCTCCGGCACCGTGGAGGGGCATCGGGTCGTCGTGGGCTCACGGGCGCTCTGCGCGGCGGAGGGCGTCGTAGCGCTCGACGCGGAGCGGCGGGAGATCGAGAGCTCGGGCCCGCTGGCCGGAAGGCTCGTCGCCTTCGTCCTGATCGACGGCGACGCGGCGGGCGCGATCGTCTTCTCGGATCAGCTCCGGCCCGAGGCGGCCGGTCTCATCGCCCGCTTGCACGGCCTCGGGGTGCGCCACGTGGGCCTCCTCACGGGCGACCGTCGGGAGAACGCCGTGGAGATCGGGCGCGAGGCCGGGGTCGACGCCGTCGACGCGGACCTGCTCCCGGAGCAGAAGGTCGAGCGGGTCGGGGAGGTGCGTCGTCGGCTCGGGACCACGGTCATGGTGGGGGACGGGATCAACGACGCGGCGGCGCTCGCGACCGCGTCGGTGGGTGTCGCGATGGGGGCGCACGGCTCGGGGATCTCGGCGGAGGCGGCGGATGTGGTCCTGCTCGTCGACGACGTCAGCCGCGTGCCCGAAGGGATCGCGCTCGGGCAGAGGATGCTCACCATCGCGCGCCAGGGGATCTACTTCGGGCTCGGCTCGAGCATCCTCCTGATGGCGATCGCGAGCTTCGGGGCGATCCCTCCGGCGCTCGGCGCGGTCCTCCAAGAGGGGATCGATGTCGCGGTGATCTTCAACGCCCTGAGAGTGAGGTACGGGAACCGGACCGTCGGGAGCGATGCCGTTCCGCCGACCTCGACGCCGGGTCGCGCGGCGCCTTCCCCGCGGCCTCAAGGAAGCGGCGGCTCGTCCTCCTCCGCGAGACCCCGGCCCTAGGGGCTTCGCCGGCCGGGACGGGCCCCGAGGCACGAAGCGTGCGCCGGCGCTGACCGGCGCGGCCGGGGCGCCCCAAAGCGTCAAAGCGTCCCCTACCTCCCTCTCGCCTCCGGACCTTGGGCCCGTAGTATAGCTTGGACATCACGGAGGCCTCCGGAGCCTCAAACCCGGGTTCGAATCCCGGCGGGCCCGCCTTCCTGCGGGGGCGAGTACTCCCGATCCTCGGAGCCCTCGCCGGAGGGCCTCAGGGGGCGAAGACCCCCGCGAACACGATCCAGGCGAGGGTGCTCTTCGCCACCAGGCTCAGCAGGATGTAGGCGCGTTCGCCGTACAGATAGTCCTTCCACGGGCCGGCGCCGCGGTACTGTAACGCCATGTTCACGGCGAAGATGTTGAACAGCACGAAGTAGAGGGCGACGATGGCGTAGACGAAGGCCGGAGGTCGCAGGTCGGACGAGGTCGCCAACACCGCAAAATTGGCGAAGAGGACCAGCCACGGGACCCCCCCGCTGATCGACCCGAGGACGAACGGAGACCAGTCGGTCTTGGTCGTGTACTGGTTGAGCTTCTCCATGAGATGGCCGAACCAGATCATTGTGGCGTTGAGGGTGAAGATCATCACGAGCGACCAGAACTCCCAGACCCCCAGGAACAGGGCGATCAGGACGATCATGACGGAACTCGAGAGCGAGTACTCGTACCAGCGGTAGGGATTCGTGCCGTGGGAGAGGTTCTGGTTGTACTCGCGGTTCTTCCAGAAGACGATCAGGAGGTGCGCGACCGCCGAGATGAGCAGGAAGGAGGCGAGGATCGCCCCCAGATCGCTCACCCGGACCAGCACCTGGGGGTTCGGAACGATCGTGAAACCGGTGAGGGGCGGGGGAGCCGGCGTGATTTTCAGGTAGAAGGTGTAGACATCGCGGGACCAGGTGAGCCAGAGGCCGAGGACCACCATCGCCCCGCCCTGGACCGCGTGGAGGATCCCCGCGTAAAGGTTGAAACGCCGCAGATAGGCGAAGCTGATGGGGGACTTGGCGATGATCTCGCGGCGTTCTCGGACGTCCATGCGCCCGCCGTCCGGCGCGTCGTGGCCGGAGTTAAGGGTTTGGTCGAGTCGGCTCGACCCACGTGCCGGTGAGGGGAGACTCTCCGTAGGGGCTACGGGCGACCTTTCGGGGCGCCGGGGTGGGGGCGGAGGTTCGCGTCGTCCCCTCCGCACCGTTCGTCGGCGGGAGGGCCGACGGACCGGGCCTTGAGAGAGAGCCTCGTCCGGGCCGACGGTAACGCGGCGGGCGGCCCCGGGTCATCAACCTCCCTCCCGGAGCCCCGCGGGTGCCGTGCCGCCTTCGCGGGCGAGTTCGGGGAGCGGGAGGGCGAGCATGGCAGCAAGACGCGGCACGAGCACGTTGGACCCGAAGTTCGCGATCGCGTCGTGCTGAAGTCGGCGGCGCAACGCGTCGAACTCGTCGGGTCGCTCCCTCCGCAGGGAGACCAACGCGAGCGACCGCGTGGCGAAGTCCGCCGTATCGAACGGGCGAACCCTACCGTCCGGGAAGATCGACGTCACGTCCTTGAGGCCGGGCACGTCGAAGCTCACCACGGGGACTCCTTGCGTGTACGCCTCGAGCGCGACGAGCGAGAACGATTCGGCGCGCGACGTGAGCCAGAGCGAGTCCGCGCGGGCGTAGACCGCGGGCAGCTCCTCCTCGGGAACGAAGCCGAGGAGCTCGACCCGTGACGGGAACTCGGCCGCGAGCTCCTGGACGAGAGGACGGTCGGGGCCGGCCCCGGCGATCCCGAGCGAGACCGACGGCTCGCGCGCGAGGACGCGGCGCGCGACGTCGACCAAGAGGTCGATCCCCTTCTGCTCACGTTCGAGGGGCCCGACGAAGAGGGCCCGGAACCGGTCGCGGTCCCGAACGGGGGCCGGCAGCGGTTGGGCGGTGGTGAACGAGTGGACCATCGCGACGTTGGTGAATCCCGCGGCGCGCAGGGTCGCGGCATGGCTATCGTTGATCGTGTGGAGGGCGCCCGCACGGCGCAGGATCCAGCGGAACAGGCGGGCGCGGGCGCCGGTAGACCCTCGCTGTCCGAGCTCGCGGGCGAGGTCGTCCGCCTGCGAGGGGTGGTGGAACCCAACGACCGAGCGGCGGCCGATGAGCTTCGAGAGAAAGACGATCAGGGCGACGAAGCGGGGTGTCGATTCGAGGGAGAAGACCGTGTCCGCCGCCCGGAGCGTCGCGAGGAACGCGTAGGGCTCACGGGGGAAGGGCGGAAAGATCGGCAGCCACACGAGGCGATAGAACCGGAACGGCACGCGGACCTCGAGAGGGAGCGTGCGGGCCTCGAGTCGGTGCTTCTCGTGCGGGTCGACCTTGCTGTAGAGAAGGACGTCCACGCCCCGGTCGACGAGCTCGCGCCCGAGCGTCGCCGCGTACTTCTCGCCGCCCCGGAAGGCGCGCAGGTCGAGGCCGGTGAGGATGACGAGCGA
>JAWOKS010000005.1:0-14082 GCA_033854115.1 Thermoplasmata archaeon | reverse complement strand
GACCTGCGGGGAGACGCTCTCGGCCACCGCGGCCCGCGAGCTCTCGCGGACCTACCGGGAGCACTACCAGAGCCTCCGCCGCGCGGTCCCCGGGGCCGTGCCGCTCGTCCGTCGCCTCCACCGGCGGGGACCGGTCGTCGTGGTCACGAACAACGAGCTCGCGGAGCAGGAGGAGAAGGTCCGGTTCCTCGGCCTCGCCGACTCGATCGACGGGCTCGTCGTCTCGGAGGCGGTCGGCGCCGCGAAGCCCGACCGACGGATCTTCGAGGCCGCGCTCTCGACCGCCGCCGTCCGCCCCGAGGAGGCCGTGATGGTCGGCGACTCGTGGGCGAGCGACGTGGTCGGCGCGTGGGGCGTGGGGGTGCGCGCGGTCTGGTTCAATCGCTTCGGGCTGCCGCGACCGGCGGCGGGACCGGCGGTCGAACTGAGGTCGCTCCGTCCCGAGGCGCGTGTCGAGAAGACCGTGCTCGGCCCCCCGCCCTCCTCCCGTGGGCCGGTCGGGAGCGCGGCCCCGGCGCGCGCGTTATAGCAACCGGCCCGGTGAGTCCCGAGTGTCGCCGGTGCCGGTCGCGTGGACGCCCGCCGCCCGGCGGGCCCTGCCGGCGATGCGGGCCTGGCGCGCGGCGTTCCATCGGGAGCCCGAGCTCTCGGGCGAGGAGGCCCGGACCCGGGCGAAGATCGTCGAGGCCCTGGACGAGCTCGGGCTCGCGCCCACGACGTTCGACGGCTTCCAGGGGGTCGTGGCCGTCCTCGGCGAGGACCGACCCGGACCGACCGTCGCGCTGCGTGCCGACATGGACGCCCTCCCGGTCGAGGAGGACACCGACCTTCCGTACCGGTCCCGGCGTCCGGGCACGATGCACGCCTGCGGTCACGACGTGCACATGGCCTCGCTCCTCGGCGCCGCCCAGCTCCTCAGCCGGAACCCGGGGACGCTCGCCGGTCCGGTGAAGCTCCTCTTCCAGCCCGCCGAGGAGGAGGGCGTGGTCGGCGGGGCGCAGCCGCTCATTGAGCGGGGATGCCTCGAGCGGCCCCGGGTCGACTACGTGGTCGGCCAGCACGTCGACCCGGGCCTCCCGCTCGGGCGGATCGGCTGGCGCGCCGGCCCGTTCATGGCCGCGGCCGACTACGTGCGGATCGTGGTGCGCGGCCGCGGCGGCCACGCTTCGACCCCCCAGCAGGGTCCCGACGCGGTCCTCGTGGCGAGCGAGATCGTGGTCGGGCTCCAGGCGCTCGCGAGCCGGGTGCGGGACCCGTGCGACCCCGTCGTCGTCACCGTCGGCGCGATCCATGGCGGAACGCGCCACAACATCCTGCCGGACGAGGTCGTGCTCGAAGGCACCGTGCGCACGGTCCGTCCCGCCACGCGGGACCTCCTCGAGGCCGCCCTGAAACGGAGGGTGCGCGCGATCGCCCAGAGCCTCGGGGCGCGGGCGTCGATCGTCTACCGCCGGGGCTACCCGCCGCTCGTCAACCCGCCCGAACCGACCCGTGCGGTCGTCCGGGCGCTCGAGGTCGAGTTCGGAAGGAAGGCGGTGGTCGAGGTCGGCCAGCCGATGATGGGCGCCGAGGACTTCGCGAGGTATCTCGAGCGCGTCCCGGGCACGTTCCTCCGCCTCGGGGTCGGGGGCGACGGACCCGCGATGAGCCTGCACAGCCCGAAGTTCGCCCCGGACGAGCGCGCGATGGTCTTCGGGGCCGCCGCGCTCGCCGCGGCGGCGGTCGGGCTCCAGCGGGGACGCCCGTGAACGTCGCGGACGTGCGCCGGGAGTTCCCGTCCCTGGCGCGGCCGTCGCCGGAACGGCCCCCCGCCTACCTCGACAGCGCCTGCATGTCGCTCGTGCCCCGGACGGTCCTCCGCGCGATGGAGGAGTACTATACGGAGTACCCCGGCTGCGCCGGGCGTAGCCGCCACCGGTTCGGCGAGGAGGCCGGCCGGCGGTACGAGGAGGCCCGGGCCGCGTTCGCCCGGTTCTTCGGCCGCGCGGACCCGGCGGGGGTCGTCTTCCTCCGCAACGCGACCGAGGCGATCAACCTCGTCGCGCAGGGCCTCCCCTGGAAGCGGGGGGACCGGGTCCTCATCACCGACCGCGAGCACAACTCGAACCTCGTCGTCTGGCAGCGCCTCGCGGCCGAGCGCGGGATCCGCCTCGAGGTCGTGGCCCTCCCGGACGACGGGGGGTTCGATCCCGAGCCGTTCGAGGCCGCGCTCGGGCGGGGCGTCCGCCTCGTGAGCGTCTTCCACACCTCGAACCTCGACGGCCGGACGCTGCCGCTCCGCGAGATCGTCGAGCGGGCCCACGACCGCGGGACCCCGGTCCTGGCGGACGGCTGCCAGGCCGCTCCACGCGTACGCCTCGCGCTCGACCGGCTCGGCGTCGACTTCTACGCGGTGTCGGCGCACAAGATGCTCGGGCCGAACGGGGTGGGCGCGCTGCTCGCCGCGCCGGGCGCCCTCGAAGGGCTGCGACCGCTCGTCCTGGGAGGGGAGACCGTCGAGTGGACGACCCTCTCCGACCACGCGCTCCGGCCGCCGCCCCACCGCTTCGAGGCCGGACTCCAGAACTACGCGGGCGTCCTCGGGGCCCGTGCAGGCCTCGAGCTCCTCGAACGGGTCGGGCTCGAGGAGGTCGAGCGGCACGAGGTCGAGCTCAACCGGACGGTCACGGACGAGCTCGAGAAGGAGGATCGCCTCCACCTCCTCGGCCCCCGCGCGCCCCAGGACCGGCCGAGCATCTTCGCCTTCACGCTCGATGGGATCGACCCGCACGACGCGGCCCTCTTCCTCGACGAGGGCCACGGGGTCCTCGTCCGCTCCGGCCAGCACTGCGTCCACTCGTTCTACGCCGCCCGCGGGCTTTCGGGCAACGTGCGGGCGTCGTTCTACCTCTACAACGACCGAGAGGACGCGCGCGCGCTCGTCGACGGCGTTGCGGAGCTCCTCGCGCGGATCCCCGCGCGGGACCGCCCGCTCAGCGGTACATCGGCTGGGACGCCGGCGTCAGGGTCTCGGTCCCCCCGCGCTCGGCCGCGCGGCGGTGGATCTGCAGGAGCTGCTGCTCGATCCGCTCCGCTTCCGCGTAGAGCGGCACGGGGTCGAGCGGGCTCCGCAGGAGGATCCGGTTGATCGTCTCGATCACCTTCGCCGCCGCCCGGGCGTCCGGGTAGTCCGCCTGGGCCTCCGCGAGGAACGTGAGGACGTCGAACCCCCGGCGCCGGCCCTCGTTGAGGAGGACGCCCGCGATCCCCGTGATGACCCCCTCGGTGAACGGCGTCGTGTTCGGCTCGATGTAGAGCTCGCGCGCCTTCTGGGTGCTCGCGATCCCGAAGACCTTCATCTCGCCGAGCCGCGGGCCCCGCGGCGTGCGGGGGGCGGGGGTCGGCGACTCGACGACGAGGCCTTCGGGCGAGACGAGGAGCGAGCACCGCTGCTCCTGGACCCAGTCGAGGATCGCCGTCGCGAGCGGCGAGATCACGTTCGGCGCCGGATGGAACTCCGAGACGAACGCGACGATCTTGTCGGCGATCCGACCGCTGCGGTCCGTCGGCGGCCGGCCCGCGTAGATGCGGACGGGGTGCTGGGGCACGCCGTTGCGGACGAGGGAGACGGTCGGGAACGCGGGGGACTCGACGATGCCGACCTGTTCCATCCCGAGAGTGTCGATGAGGTAGTTCGCGACGATCGAGCTGACGAGTCCGACCGACGGGAATCCGTCGATGACGATCGCGCCTTCGACGTCGACCCGCTTGATCTCGTAGATGCGCACCTGGTCGGGACCGAGCGTCATGGGCTAGAGCGACCGCTCGACGATCTGGCTGAGCTCCTTCGCGACGAGGTCGGCGAGGTCCTTCGTGAGCGTCCGTCGGATCTCGGGCGGCAGGGCCGCGAGGCCGAGGCGCGCCGTGGCCGTGCCGACCCTCAGGACCGCGGCGTACTCCGCGGCGCGGGCCGTGAGCAGGTCGCGCACCGCCTCCCGGAGGTCGTGGTCGAGCTTCGGGTCGTCGTGGAGCGTCTTCTCGAGGTGCTTGCGGATCTCGTCCTTGACGATCTCTCGCGTGACCTCGCGGACGAGCTCCTCGGGTCGGAGGAGCTCGCGCGAGCTCTTCACGAGCACATCGATCGGCTCGCCGGCCGCCCCTCCGCCGTCCATCCGGCGGGTGGGAGCGGCCCCGGAAGGATAAGGGTTCGCCCGGAAGGGGTCCCGCCCTCGCTCGAAAGGCCGGGGCCGGGATGCGACGGCCCGCCCGGGTCGCCCGCCGGACCGGCGAAGGTGTTATCGGAGGGACCGCCTCGGTCCTGGCCGGTGGGCCGGTAGATCAGCGGAAGATCGCTACCTTGGCAAGGTAGAGGTCGCGAGTTCAAAGGGCGCAGGGACCGCTCCCCGCGCCGGAACCTCTCGCCCGGTCCACTCCGGGGCCGCCCCCATTTCGGCAGGTGTCGAAAGAGGGGGACGACAGGAAAGGCAGGCCTAAATAGCGCGGCCGGCTCGTCACCGGCCGTGGAGCCCGAGATCCGCGAGAAGATCGCGGGCGAGGTCGTCCTCTCCCCCCATCCGGGACGCACGCTCCGCAAGTGGCGCGAGGATTTCCAGGTCTCCCAGCGGGACCTCGCGCGCCAGCTCGAGACGGTGCCGTCCGTGATCAGCGACTACGAGAGCGAGCGCCGTGCGAGCCCCGGCGCCGGGTTCATCCGAAGGTACGTCGAGGGTCTGATCGCGCTCGATACCCAAGCGGGCGGCCACGCTGGCCAGCGTTACGGGGCGAAGGAGCACGCCGACGGAATCCTCGGCTTGAGCGAGTTCACGGTCGCGATGCCCTTGAAGAGCCTCGCCGACCGCCTGGACGCGCGCGCGGTGAGCCGCGTCGATCTCCGGCGGGACCTCCACGGCTTCACGGTCCTCGACGCCCCGCGGGCGATCCTCTCCATGGACGCGAGCCGCTTCGTGGAGGTCTACGGCTGGACGACGCAGCGTGCGCTCATCTTCGCAAACGTGAAGTACGGTCGGTCCCCCATGGTCGCGATCCGCGCGCATCCCTTGAAGCCGGCCGCCGTCTTCTTCGCGAGCCCGGGCCGCGTGGACCCCCTCGCGATCCGCCTCTCCGAGCTCGAGAACATCCCTCTCCTCACGACCGCCCTCGCCGCGCCCGCGGTGCTCGAACGGCTCGAGGAGCTCTAGTAGGGAGGCAGAACGCGATGGACGCCGGTATCGTCAGCTACGGAGCCTACGTTCCCCGCTACCGGATCACGCCCACGGAGATCGGGCGCGTCTGGGGCTCGGACGGGGAGAGCGTCGGCCAGGGCCTGAACGTCCTTCGGAAGAGCGTGCCCGCGCCCGACGAGGACACGATCACGATCTCCACCGAGGCGCTCCGCACGGCGCTCGCGCGCGGCGGGATCGACCCGCAAGCGATCGGCGCGGTCTACGTCGGGTCCGAGTCGCACCCCTACGCGGTGAAGCCGACCGCGACCGTCGTCGCCCAGGCGGTCGGGGCGACCCCGAACCTCACGGCCGCCGACTTCGAGTTCGCCTGCAAAGCCGGCACCGCGGCGATCCAGACGTGCCTCGGGCTCGTCGGGGCCGGGATGATCCGCTACGGCGTCGCAATCGGGACCGACACCTCCCAGGGCGCCCCCGGGGACGCGCTCGAGTACTCGGCGAGCGCCGGTGGGGCAGCGTTCGTCATCGGCCGGGAGAAGGTGATCGCCCGGGTCCGCAAGACCCTCTCCTACACGACCGATACCCCGGACTTCTGGCGCCGCGAGGGCCAGCGGTACCCGAGCCACGGGGGCCGCTTCACGGGGGAGCCCGCCTACTTCCGCCACGTCGGCGCGTGCGCGCGGGCGCTCTTCGACGCCGAAGGCACGGGGCCGAAGGACTACGCGCACGTCGTCTTCCACCAGCCGAACGGGAAGTTCCCGCAGCGGATCGGCAAGCAGCTCGGCTTCTCCGAGGCGCAGATGCGCTACGGCCTCGTGACGCCCTACATCGGCAACACCTACTCGGGCGCCGCGCTCCTCGGGCTCGCGAACGTCCTCGACCACGCGGGGCCCGGTGAGCGGATCCTCATGGTCGGCTACGGCAGCGGGGCCGGCTCGGACGCGTTCGACCTCGAGACGACGGACGCGCTCGCGTCCTTCGACCGCAACCACGGACGCTCGGTCCAGTACTACCTCGAGCACGGGACCGAGATCCCGTACGCCGTCTACGCGAAGTTCCGCGGCAAGATCCACATGGCGGAGGGCTGACCGATGCGCGCGGTCGCCGTCCTCGGGGTCGGCCAGACGAAGTTCGGCGAGCTCTGGGACCGCTCGTTCCGCGACATCGGGATCCAGGCAGGCCTCGAGGCGCTCGTCGATGCGAAGCTCTCGAGCGCGGACCTCGACGCGCTCTACCTCGGCAACATGGCGAGCGGGACGCTGATCGCCCAGGAGCACATCGCCCCGCTCATCCTCGACTATGCGGGGCTCGCGGGAGGTCACCTGCCCGCCATGCGCGTCGAGGGCGGAGGGGCCTCCGGCGCGCTCGCGTTGCACCAGGGGTACCTCGCGGTCGCGAGCGGGCTCTACGACTACGTCGTGGTCGGCGGCGCCGAAAAGCTCACCGACGTGCCCGACGAGACCGCGACCCAGATCACCGCCTCGACCGCCGACTACGAGTGGGAGGTCGTCTTCGGGGCGACGCTCCCGGCCCTCTGGGGTCTCGTGGCCCGGCGCCACATGCACCTCTACGGCACGCGCCGGGAGGATCTCGCCCGGGTCTCCGTCCAGGCGCACGAGATGGGCTCGAAGAACCCGAACGCTCACTTTCGCAACCGCCTCACCGTCGAGCAGGTCCTCGGGGCCCCGCCGATCGCCGAGCCGCTCGGCGTCCTCGATTGCGCCCCGTTCTCCGACGGGGCGGCGGCCGTCGTGCTCGGGCCGCTCGACGAGGCCCGCCGGCACACCGACACCCCGATCCGCCTCGCGGCGAGCCAGGTCGCTTGCGACACGATGGCGCTCCAGCACCGACGCGACATCACGAGCGTGGGGTCGACCGTCGCCGCGGGGCGCCAGGCGTTCGAGCAGGCCCGCCGGGCCCCCTCGGACGTGCAGGTCGCGGAGATCCATGACGCCTACTCGATCTGCCCGATCGTCGGGCTCGAGGACCTCGGCTTCGTGGAACGGGGGCGCGCGGGGCCCGAGTTCGCGGAGGGACGGTTCGGGATGGGGGGCCGCCCCACGATCAACCCTTCCGGCGGGATGAAGGCCCAGGGCCGGCCGTTCGGCGCCGTCGGCGTGGCCCAGGTCGTCGAGCTCGTCCGTCAGCTTCGCGGGGAGGCCGGGGAGCGCCAGGTCGCCGGCGCGACCTTCGGGCTCGCCCAGGACCTGGGCGGGACGGGGGCGACCTCGGTCGTCCACCTCCTCGAGCGGGAGGCCTAGGGAGGAGGCGATGTCGGTCGCCCGGTTCTGGCGCGAGACGCCCCGGCGGTACAACCTCGGCGGCTCGCGGTGCACGGCGTGCGGGACGGTCTACTTCCCGACCCGCCCGGTCTGCCCGGAGTGCACCCACCACCGCCAGTCGATCGAGAAGATGGTCGACTTCCAGCTCTCGGGCTCGGGCGAGATCCTGTCGTTCACGATCGTCCACGAGGCCGCGGAGGGGTTCGAGATGCAGGTCCCGTACGTCCTCGCCCTCGTGAAGACGGACGAGGGCCCGGTCCTCACGGGCCAGGTCGTCGACCTCGACCCGGGCGAGGTGCGCATCGGTCTCCGCGTCCACGCGACCTTCCGCAAGCTGCGCGAGGAGGGGAAGGCCGGGGTGATCCACTACGGCTACAAGTTCGCCCCGACCGACGACGCCGTCGACCGGCCGGCTCCGGGGCCGCCGGCCGGCACGGTGAAGACCGGCCCGACGACCCCGGATCGGGCGTCGGCGTGAGCGACCCCGAACGTCCCCGCGCGAGCGCGTCGAGCGACGAGCCCCCGGCGGACGAGGAATACGCACGCACCTACGCCGCCGGCTACGAGGAGGGCCTCCGCAGCGCGTTGCGGGAGCTCCTCGGGCACGCCTCGCGCGGCCGCACGAACCAAGAGCTGCGCGCGCTGATCCAGAGCCGGCTCGCCGGGCTCGCCGAGGAGGTCGAGCTCAAGCGGAGGAGCCTGCTCGCTCCGCCGCGACCCCGCCCGTTCGGCGACCTCCAGCGGCCGGTCCGGGGCCCGCCCGGGCGTCCGCCCGGGTCGGCCGGAGCGGACCGCGAGCTCCCGGCGCTCCTCCCCGGCGCGACCGTGCTCGTCCGGGAGGCGAGACCCAGCCGGGCGGTCGAGCTCCTCCGGAAAGGCGCCTCCCAGTTCCCCCGGCTCGTCGTCGTCTCGCTCCGTCCGCCGTCCCTCGAGGGGATCGGGCGGGAGCCGATCGTCATCTCGGTCCGCGAGCCCGGGCCGTCCAGCGACCGGCACCTCTCGCCGGGCGAGGTCGGCGGCCGGCTCCGCGACCCGACCGAGCGGGCCGGCGGAGCGCTCGTCTACGTCGACGCGCTCGAGTTCTTCGTGTCCGAGGAGGGGGCCGACCTCTCGCTCCGGTTCGTGCACTGGCTCGTCGAGCAGGTGGGGCGGACCGGTTCCGCGCTCGTCGTCTCCTACGACCCCCGGGCGCTCGACCCGACCGACGCGAGTCGCCTCGAACGATCGTTCGGACACGTGCTGGAGGGCACGAGCGGCCTCCGGCCCGCCGGCGCCTAGGGCGCCGGGCCCGGCGTCGCGCGGAACGGCCCGCGATGGAGATCGCCTACTTCACCGACTCCTACCCGCCGATGCGCGACGGGGTCGCGCAGGTGGCGAGCGGGCTCGCCCGCACGGTCGCCCGCCTCGGCCACGAGGTCCGGGTCTACGCGCCCGCGACCCCCGCGGCGGCGGTGGGGCGCGAAGAGCTCGTCGACGGGGTGCGGGTCCGTCGCTTCCGCTCCGTACCGGTCCCGCTCTACGGGGAGTACCGCTGGCCGATCTTCCCGTTCCGGGCCGTCGGCGAGGTCGGGCGCGGCGCGGACGTCGTCCACCTGCACACCCCGGGCCTCCTCGGCACGGCCGCTTTCCTGGCGGCGCGCCGGTCCGGGCGCCCGCTCGTCGGGACGTTCCACACGAACCTCCGCGCGATGCGTGCGAGCGTGCCGCACCGGCTCCTCGTCCCGCTCTTCTTCCGCGTCGCGTGGTGGTACAACCTCGGCACGTACTGGCGGTGCGACGTCACGACCGCGCCGAGCGAGTCCGCGCGGGCGACCCTCCTCGCGAGCGTGCGGAAGCCGTTCCGCCACCCCGTCGAGGTCGTGCCGAACGGGATCGACGTCGGGCGGTTCCATCCCGGGACACGGGTGCCGGACTGGAGGGCCCGGTGTGGGCTCCCGGACGCGCCGCTCGTCACGTACCTCGGGCGGCTCACGGTCGACAAGGGGATCCACCGCTTCCTCGACGCGCTCCGCGACGCCGCGGCGACGACCGATCTCGTCGGGATCGTCGGCGGGACCGGGCCGGAAGAGGGGGCGGTCCGCGAGCGGCTCGCGCGCGAGCCGGCGCTCGCCGGGCGCGTGCGCTACGTCGGCCCCGTCGTGGAGGAGGAGAAGGCCGCGCTCCTCGGCCAGACGGACCTCTTCGTCCTCCCGTCGACGAGCGACACGTCGAGCGTCGCTCTCCTCGAGGCGATGGCGTGCGGCGCCGCGGTCGTCGGGCCGACGACCGGGGGCGCGGCCGAGGTGGTGCGCGACGGCGCCACCGGCCGCTCGGTCGACCCCCTCGCGCCGGGGGCCCTCACTGCCCTCCTCGTCGACCTCCTCGACCGAACCGCGGAGCGGCGTCGCCTCGCCGCGGAGGGGCTCGCGTGGGCCCGGACCCACGCGGCGCTCGAGACGATGGCCCTGCGGTTTATCTCCCTCTACCGCCATCTCTCCGAAGAGAACCACGCGTGAGCACCGTCTCGTTCGTCGACCTCGAGCAGTTCGCCCGGACGCTCGTGGCCGACCGGTTCGGCGAGGAGGAGGCCCGGGCGCTCGCCCGCTCCTACCTCGAGTTCGCCGGCCGTCGGCGTCGGCCGCTCGGGCCGTTGACCCTCGTGGTCGACGGGCGGTCGTACCCCTCGATCTACGCGGCGATCGCCGAGCCGGAGGCGATGTTCAACACCGGCGAGCTCCGCCTCGGCCGGGCGCCGCCCGCGAGCGACGCGTGGGAGTACCTCGCCCCGTTCGAGCGAATCGTCTTCCAGGACGACGGCTCGGCGGAGCTGGTCGGCCCGGGAGGCGCACCGCCGCGGAGAGCGATCGCGCGCGTGCTCGTGCGCGAGCACCATGTCGTCGGGCGGACGGCCGAACCTTCGAGGGCCGGCCCGGGAGCCGTCGCGCCGCCGACACCGAGCCTCTTCGGCACCCTCGACCAGACGATCGCGCTCTGCCGGGGCCTTCCGGCCGTTCCGTTCGAGCTCGCGGTGCTGCTCTACCTCCCCGAGGAGCGGGTCCGGTACGAGATCGACGCGGTCCACGGCTTCCTGCTCGCCGACCCGCGGGCCGGGCGGCTCTCCGCCTCCCGCCGGGTCCCTCGACCGTCGCGGACGGCCTGGGGGATCGACCGACGGCTCGGGCGGAGCCGTCTCCCGCTCCTCGCGGCCCGATGCCTCGAGGTCCTCGCGGAGTCGAACGGCCTCACGGCCGCCGAGCTCGCGCACATCTTCGGCGGGGCCCGGGAGACCCTCGAGACCGCGGCGAGCGTGCTCGTGCAGCAGCGCTGGGCGACGTTCGACCGCCGCACCGGCCTCTTCCGCGCCCGGCTCGAGGCGTTCCTTCCTCCCGCCGAGCCCGTCGCGTCCCCGGCCGCGGCCGACCAAGCGCACCCCGAGCTCCGCACGAGCGTTCAGGAGCTGATCGCGGCCGCGGACGCCCGGGCGACGTGCCCCCTCTGCGGCCGACCGATGCCGGGGGGACCCGAGCGGCTCCTGTGCGCGGAGTGTGCGCGCGAGGTCGGGACCGCCTAAGGGACGGCGAGACCCGTCCCTCGGCGACGAAGGCCACGGCGGCGCGCCCGCGCGGCGCGCGGCGTCCCACCGAGGCGGCGTGGAGCGCCCCCGCGCGTTGTACCGCCTCGAGAGGATCTCACCGAACGTGGTCGCGGGGTCGCCACGAGGAGAGTCCTCGGGCCCTGGGGAGATCCCTGAAGCGCTACGAGGAGCGCACGGTCCGCGGTACGCGTCGGTCCCGTTGCGCGGCCCGCAGGATCCCTTGGTGGACCGCTCGAAGGGAGGCGCCTATGCGGCGAACCAGATCCGCTTCCAGGGCCCCAGCGGGAGCGGCTCCGTGCACGAAACACCGGTCGTCGTGGCCCGCGATGTCACGATCGCGCGGTGACCCGCGTCCCCTGGCGAGGACCCTGGACGAGCCGTGCGAGCTCAGGGTGTCTTCCGGACGGACCGCCGGAACTCGCCGCCACGGCGGCGTCCCTGCCTCGTGCGCGTCCGATCCATCGCGGAGGCGTTCTCTCTCAAGAGGAATCGCGGCACGCCGCGCCGGTGGATCCCGGCCCGCCGTCGGCCAGGGCCCGTCCCAGGCTTCGATGACGTCCCGGAACCTTCTACGGGCCCGGTCGAAGGACTCTCGCGCGAGCGCGCGGGGGAGCCGACCCGTTCACGCGACGGAGATCTGGTTGAAGGCGGCGAACACCACGGGAAGATTCCCGGAGTTCGCGACCCCGGTGGCGTTCTCGGAAAAGAAGAAGTCGAGCACATTCACCCCCGGAACGAGGATCCCGGGGGGGACCTCGAACGTGAGCGTCGTCCAGAGGTGGGCGGGTCCCACAGGGTCCACCCCCACGAGAGTCCCGGGCTGCCCGAACGATACCAAGTTGGCATTGACCACGAGGGCGATGGACTGACCGGGAACGGGAGAGAGGACGGTGGCTTGGAGGGTTGCGGCCGTCGAGGCGTTGCGAAGAATCGTCACTTCGGCCTCCGGCAGCGATCCGCGGGTCGGGTACCACCCCCCTCCACCGACCCCCGAGGCGTTCACGAAGTCGATCGAGGGAAGGCAAAAGCCGGTCGAGTACGTCAACGCCCCGCAACCGTAGGACGACGTGGCGGGCGCCTCGGGGACGGGCGTGCCCCCGGGCCGTCCCGCCCAGGCGGCCGGCCGACCGTTCACGACGTCGTCGGGGCTCCATCCCCAGACCTGGTGACTGGCGTCGGAGGAATTCCCGAAGACCACCGTGGGGGTCGAAAGGAGGGTCTGGATCGGAACCTTGGGATCCCGCTGCAGAACGATGTCCGGGCCCACCGGGGTCGTCCCCCGGTGAACGAGGGTGAAACCGGCCAGCGAGTAGCCCAGCAGGGCCTCCCGAACGTAGGCGTCGTACGTGTACGGGGCCCCGACGTCACTGAAGAAGGCGGAATCGAGGTTCGCCACGTAGACCGCGCTCACGTTGAGTCCCTCCCCTATCAGAGAGTAGACCTCGTCGGGATACTCGGGCAAAGGGACCGCATGGAGCTGGTCGTTCCACGCCACGTTCCACGGTTCGGCGGCCACGACCACCTGTTCCGGCCCTGTGATGGATCGTAGCAGCTCGAGCGCTCCCGGATCCCGGTCTGTCAGCCAATCGGACAGGTACACGGAGTTCGAGGAACCCGGGACGAACCCAACGTAGAACGCCGACGGAACCACGACAAGACAGGCGAGAGCCGCGGAGACTGCGGCCCCCATCCCGAGACGCGCGGGCCGACTGCTCCACCGCAAGGAGGCGGTTCGGGTGTCGGGTGCGGTGCCTCGCACCGGAGCGAAATACTCTGTTGCCCGGGCCCATACCGTCCTCAGGCCCAGGGACAGCCCTTTCAGGCCACGGTCGACGCCGACCCCGGCCAGGATGAGGACCGCGGGAAACAGGTACTCGACGTACTCGATGCCTCCGGCGAGCGGCGAAAGGAGGACCAGCGAGAGGGCGAGATTTCCCGCCACCAGCCAGCCGAGGCCCCGTACGATCCCGCGATGCTCCGGTTCCAGTCCCCATCTTGAACGGGCCCGGATCCCCAAATACAGCGAGGCGGCCACCGGTATCCACCAGAGCGAGACGTAGGCGGAAGGAGCGGGCTGATACACGAGGTAGGGGGTCCCGAGCCAGAGGAAGCCCCACACGGTGCTTTCCGCGAAGAGCACGCTCTTCGCCCAGACTTGACCGTGATAGGCCGCGAGATACGGGAAGAGATTGGCGGCCGAGGGCGGGTAGGTGAGCTTCCACCAGGCATTCATGAATTTCGCCGAGGGAGTGAAGCTCACGAGCTGAAGCGGGATGTTCCCGGAGATGGGAAGCGTGTGGTACGCGGCCGCGAACGCCGCCAAGTAGGGAACGACGGTCAGGGCCGCCGCCAGAAGGTAAAGACCCGTGAACCGAAGCCCTCGCACAAGCCCCCACGTCTTCGTGCTCCTCCACAGAAGGAGGACGGCGATCGTCGAGCCGCCGATGATCCCCTCGGAGAACATCGAGAGAAACATCAGCCCCACGATGACCCCGAGCCATACCGCCCGGCGCTGCGGGTGCCGCGCGCCGGACCGAGCAGCCAAGAGCAGCCAGAGCGCGACGAGGAAGAGCAGCAGGTCGAGGGAATCGGCCTTGCCGCTCAGGCCGGCCTCCAACAGGAAGGGGTTCGTCGCGACCAGCCCAGCCGAGATCAGGGCGGGACGGAACCGGCCGGTCCAGGAAGAGACCACCCTCGAACAGACCGCCACCGAAGCGAGAAAGCAGGTTGCCGAGAACCCCGTGGTCACGACCGCGAGATTCGGCCCCACCGCGGAGATCACGAGCGTCTGGAGGGCGATGGGGAGGGGAAACTCGAGCGAGTTCACCCAGGGCGGGCCGAGGGAGAGCCCGTGTTGCTGGGCGTAGAAGACGGCGTAGAGCGGAATCTCATTGGTCGTGTACCCCTTCCCTTCCCAGACGTTCCGGGCCACCTGGGCCTCGTAGATCCCATCGACATTCCGAAGGGCGCCGTGGGCCGAGAGGAACATGCCCGCGAGGAAGACGAGGGCCACCAGGACGGGCACCATCACCGAGAGAGGACCGGCCCAGGGGGGGGGGGGGGGGGG
>JAWOKS010000004.1:0-17244 GCA_033854115.1 Thermoplasmata archaeon | reverse complement strand
CTACACCGCGATGGCCCAGGCGGATGAGGCCGGCACGCTCCGGCTCGTCCGGGCCCTCGAGGGCCTCATCCGGCCGGTCCTCGCGCTCCACCACGGCCGTCACGTCAAGTCGATGGGCGACGGGCTTCTCCTTGAGTTTCCGAGCGCGCTCGAGGCCCTCCAGGGCGCGGTCGAGATCCAGCGGCGGATCCACGAGCTTCCGCCGACCGGGGGGGCGCCGCCCGTGCGCCTGCGCATCGGCATCCATCTCGGGGACGTGGAGGAGCGGGACAACGACGTCCTCGGGGATGCGGTCAACATCGCCTCCCGGATCGAGTCGGCGGCCGAGCCCGGGAGCATCTGCTTCTCCTCCCAGGTGTTCGACCAGGTCCGGAACAAGGTGCCGTACCGTTTGCAGGGCCTCGGCCCCACGGCCTTGAAGGGGCTGCGGTCGCCGGTCGAGCTCTACCGCGTCGTCCTCCCGTGGGACGGCGCGGACCGGGGGACAGCGGTGGAGGGGCCTTCGTCGTTGCCCCGGCTCGCGGTCCTCCCCCTCGCGAACATCAGCCCGGACGCGAAGGACGAATACTTCGCGGACGGGCTCACCGAGGAGCTCATCGCGGTCCTCTCGAGGATCCAGGGGCTCCGGGTCATCGCCCGGACCTCGGTGAGCCACTACAAGTCGACCTCGCGGACGATCGCGCAGATCGGGGAGGAGCTCGGGGTGACCTCCGTCCTCGAGGGGAGCGTCCGCAAGGCGGGCAATCGCCTGCGGATCACGCTCCAGCTGATCGATGTGGCCTCGCAGGAGCACCGGTGGGCGGAGAGCTACGACCGGGAGCTGGACGACGTCTTCGCGATCCAGAGCCAGGTCGCGGAACAGACCGCGAGCGCGCTCAGGCTCGAGCTCCTCGGACGGGAACGGGACGCGCTCCGCCGTCGGCCGACCTCGAACATGGAGGCGTACCAGCACTTCTTGCAGGGGATCTTCGCCTACCACCAGACGTTCGCCGAGATGACGCCCCGGAACGTCGAGCGCACCGTGGGCTACTTCGAGGCCGCCCTCGCCGCCGACCCCCAGTTCGCGGCGGCCCACGCCTACATCGCCAACATCCTGATCGCCGCCGGCGGGGAGGAGATGCCTTCCCGGGAGGCGTTCGCCCG
This sequence comes from Thermoplasmata archaeon, assembly GCA_033854115.1. Taxonomy (GTDB): domain Archaea; phylum Thermoplasmatota; class Thermoplasmata; order Lutacidiplasmatales; family UBA184; genus Lutacidiplasma. The sequence continues at coordinate 16,101 of JAWOKS010000004.1, read as the reverse complement.
GGCGCGGCGGAGCGTCGACCGGGCGCTGGAGCTCGACGCGAGCTCGTCGGAGGCGTGGTCGGCCCGTGGGAACCTCCTGCTCCAGGCCGAGACCAACTGGGAGGGGGCCGAGCAGGCGTTGCGGACCGCAATCTCGCTGAACCCGAGCAACTCCTCGGCGCACTTCTGGTACGGCTTTCTCCTCGGGTCCCTTCAGCGCTACGACGAAGCGCTCCGCGAGTTCGAGTCGGTGGTCCAGCTCGACCCGCTTTGGGGCTCCTCGGGGCTCATGGTGATCCGGGGCCACCAGCTTTCCGGGGACTTCGAGCGAGCGGCGCAGCTCGCGAGCCAGTTGATCGACCGCCACCCCGATCTCCCTTGGTTCCACATCATCCTCGCCGACATCCTCCTCGGGCAGGGGCGCCCGGAGGAGGCCCGCAAGGAGCTCCGGCTCGCGGAAGGGCCGGCGCCCCGCCCGTTCCTCACGTGGGTCCGGGCCGCCCTGCTCGCGAGCCTCGGCGAGCCGGGGGAGGCGCGTCGGATCCTGGCCGAGCGGGAGGTGAACCCCCACCGCCCCTACGTGCGAGCGACCCGGGTCGCGGGCCTCTACCTCGCGGTCGGCGAGCGGGAGCGGGCGCTTGCGCTCCTCGAACGCGACACCGAGGAGGGCGAACGGACCCTCTGGATCGACTACCAGCTCCCCTGGTTCGACCCAGTGCGCGACGACCCGAGGTTCGTCACGCTCCTGCGCGAGCTCCGCCTGCCGACGACCCCGCCGGGCCGCTTGAGAACCCCGAAGACGGGGTCCCAGTAGCGTCGAGGTCGGCGAACTTCTCACCCCGACGGGTCTACGGGACCGTGGTTCCGACATTCCGCCTCTCGGGTCCGAGCCGGCCCGGGCCCCCGGACCCCGTGAGGCATCCTAGGTCGCCGCAGGAGGGGACGGCGCGGCGAAATCTGCTAATAGGAGGGGGCCTCGTCGCATCCTCATCCCTCGAGAGGACCGAAGTATGGAAAGCCAAAGGACCCCATCGAACGTCGGACGTACTGCCCAGCATCGTGCCCACTTCGCCGCGGCGCTCGCGACGCTCCTCACCCTCGCGTCGCTCGCGCTTGTCACGCCGGCGGCGGCTCAGCCCCACGTGGCCCCGCCACCGCAGTGCCATCTCGCCGGCACCACGGGGCTCACCGCCCTCATCATCACCCAGTCCGGACAGACCGTGAGCAACCGGTTCATCAACGCGACCGGCTGCGACCTCGGAGTGTACGCGGGACCCGGGACGGTCGGGGTCAGCATCTCCGGAAACTACATCACCGGTGCGAACGACCACGCCGTCTTCCTCCAGGACTCGAACCGTGACCTCGTGTCCGGGAACCTCGTCATCCAGAACGGGAACCCGGCGGTCTCCCACTCGTGCAACTACGTGAGCGCGCCGTGCATCGCCGAAGACAAGGCGATCCAGCTCTCGGGCACGAGCCACAGCGTGGTCGCGAACAACTTCGTCTTCAACAACAGCGCGGACGGCGGCATCGGGGTCTCGGACGACAGTTCGGTCCTGGACCCGGGCGCGCCCCAGCCCGGCCACAACCGCATGGCGGTCGCGAACGTCGTCTACGAGAACTACATCAGCGCCAACAACGGCGGCTGCGGGATCGTGGTCGCCGGGTACAACGCCGGCCTCGGCGTGCGCTCGACCACGGTCATCAAGAACCAGGTCTACGGCCAGACCCAGGTCGAGGCCGGGGGCTTCAACGGCCTGAAGATCGGCCAGATCGTTATCGCGACGGACGGACCGAACACCTCGGTGCTCGGCACCTCGGTCTTCGAGAACACGGTCATCGGGAGCGAGCTCCCGGGCATCGTCCTGCACGCCAACGCGCCGGGAGACCTCATCCAGAACACGAAGATCGTCGGGAACACGGTGAGCGACAACAGCGGCTACCCCGCGTTCTTCGCGAGCCCCAACACTCCGCTCGTGCCGACGGCGATCTCGATCGTCGCGGAGGCCTACGGCTTCCTCGGCGAGCCCGTCGTCAACCAGACCTCCGTCGTCAGCAACCACCTCGCCAACGACGCGGTCGGGGTCTGGATCTGCACGCCGGGCATCACGACGGGGGCCCTGAACACCTACTCGAACGTCACGACGAGCGTGGAGTACTGCTAGGGCGCGAGCCTCGCGATCGGCTCGCGGCGAACCCGTTCGGGCGCCGGCGGTACCCGGCGCCCTTCCTCTTCTTCGGGCCTCCGATCCCTCGGAGAGCCGGGCGGCACGCTGTTCCGGTGCCTAGGGTCCCAGCGACTCGTGGGTTCGAGGCGGGCTCGGCCGACCTTCCCCGCTAACGGAAGTGCCGGTTGACCGCGAGGAGGTAGACGAAGATCACCAGCGCGAGGATGAAGCCGAGGCTCACGAACTGGCCCGCGATCCCGTACGACACCAGCTCGTAGAGGAGGAACAGGAGCCCGAGGACGAGGGCCCAGAGGCGGAGCCGCCAGAGCCCGACCCCGATACCGAGGATGATGAGCCCGATGACCAGGATGACGATGCCGAGCACGAGGCCCGTGAGCCCGAACGCGGGGACCGTGAGGTAGGACGGGACGGCCCCGGACAGCACCGTGGACAGCAAGATGACCGCGAGGCCGACGATGAAGAGCAGGAAGCCGTAGAGACCGACGAGGACCGCGAGGATCGCGACCCCGAGCGGGAGATCACGACGGGGAGGAGGGGCCGGCGGAGGGAGGGACGAGGGCTGAGGGTACGGTTGGGCCACGGCGCTCTACGACCTCCTCGTGCTCCGGATCTCCGGGTCCGCTTCGTGAGCAAGGCGTGTGGGGTGATATGAACCCGCCGATGCGCAGGAAGAGGAGCCCGGGACTCGTCACCCCCGTCTAGAGGGGAGTACGGCGGGGGAGGTACGTGGCGACGAACCCCTCGCCGAGCCGCTCGACGCTCTCGAGCTCGAGCCGGACCGCCTCCTCAAAGTCGTGGCTCTCGGGTCCCGAGACGACCGGGGGGGCGGTCGCTCCTCCGATCACGACGGGCGCGTAGTAGATGGTCCAGCGGTCGAACAGGCCGGCCCGGACCACGGAGGCGAGGACGCTCGCTCCTCCCTCGACGAGCAGGGTGCGGAGGCCGAGGCGGTGGAGCTCGGCGAACAGTCGAGCGAGGTCGACGGAGGTCGTGCCCGCGACCACGGTGCGGACGTGGGGCGGGAAGGCGCGCCGGGCCTGCTCGGTGAGCGCGACGATGGTGGGGGCGGAGCCGTCCAGGACACGGGCATTCGGAGGGGTGCGTCCCGAACCGTCGATCACCACGCGGTGGGGGTTCGTTCCGCCGGGGGTGCCGAGCAGGTCCCAGTGCACGCGGAGGGACGGGTCGTCGAGGACGACCGTTCCCACGCCGACCACGATCGCGTCCGCGGCCGCGCGCAGGCGCTGGACCCGGACGAGGTCCTCGGGGGAAGAAAGGCGCGCTCGCACGCCCTCGGCGAAGGCGAGCCGCCCGTCGAGCGAGCTCGCGCAGTTGAGCCAGACGGTCGGCCGGCCCGGAGCCGCTCCCGCCGCCACGCTAGCCTCCCGAGCGCAGCCGCGCGACCTCCGCCTCGAGGGTCGCCGTCGAGGCGCCGGTGGCCCGGAGGTCGGCGAGGTTCACCTCGACGTTCGCGAGCGCGCCTTCCGTCGCGGCCCGGAAGAGCGCGAGCGCCGTGACGAGGTCGCTCACCAGCGCGGCCTTCGTCCGTCCGCGCACGGCTTCGAGGCGAGTGGCGAGGCGCTGAGCGGCGCGAGCCGTCTCGAGCGGGACGGCCGCCGCCCCCTCGAGCGCCTCGCGGACGCCGGCAAGGGCGGTCGGGTCGTCCGGTCGCTCCTTCTTCGCCCGTCGGGCGGTCCGCACGCGCTCGTACGACTGGCTGTCCTCGTCCGCGAGACGGAGGAAGCGGCCCCGGGCCTCCGTGAGCTCAGCGCGGGACGCGGTGAGCTCGGGGTCCGGCTGCGCCGGGACGATCGAGTAGGCAAGGACCATCTCGCCGAGCGCCGACGCGAGCGCCGCCGCGATGGCGGAGGCGCTGCCCCCGCCCGGCGTGGGGGTCCGGGCCGCGAGCCGGCCCGCGTAGTCCGCGATCGGCTCGTGGCCGGGCCGGGCCGCCTCGACCGCGCGCACCTTGCGCTCGAGGATCCGGGCGCGGTCGAACCCGCGCAGGCGCAGGTCCGCCTCGGCGGCGTCGACGAGGGCGTCCTCGGGCACGAGGCCGACGATCTCGGACTCCTCGACGCCCACGCCGAGCTGCTCGGCCGCGCGGCGGACCTCCTCGAACGCCCGGGCGATCGACGTGACGCGGTAGTCGGTAAGGTTCATCGAGACCTGGGCCCGCTGGCGCTCGGCGATCTCGAAGCCGAGCGCCTTCACTTCCGGGAGCCCCCCGTCCCGGGCCCGGACGGTCTTCGCGATCCGCTTCGCGATCGCGACGTCGGGCGTCGTGAGCAACACGTTGTAGGCGATCAGGACCGGACGCGCCCCGATGGCGGTGACCCCGGCCGTGGGATGGACGCGCGCCGCGCCGAAGTCCGGGGCCCGGGCCGGGTCGGTGCCGATCGTGTCGCGGATCCCCTCGAACTGGCCCTCGCGGACCTTCGCGAGGTCGGCCCGCTCCGGGCGACGCGCCGCGTTCGCGTAGAGGTAGACCGGGATCCCGAGCTCCTTCGCGACCCGCTCTCCGAGCCGCTCGGCGAGCCGCACGGCGTCGGCCATCGTCGACGAGCCGAGCGGGACGAACGGGACGACGTCGGTCGCACCCATCCGGGGATGCTCCCCGTGATGCTGCGTGAGGTCGATCGTCCGGCTCGCGAGCTCGATCATGCGATAGACCGCCTCGAGGAGGGGCTCCGCCTCGCCGTAGAGCGTGATCACGCTCCGGTGGTGGCTCGCGTCGCTCTCGAGGTCGAGGACCGTGACCCCACTCGAGGCGCGCGCCACGTTCGCGAGCGCCTCGACCTTCGCAAGGTCGCGTCCCTCGGAGAAGTTCGGGACGCACTCGAACGGGGTCACCCGGACGGACCCCCGAACGTCTCGAGGAGCGTCTGGTGGCCGCGGGCCTCGGCGGCCGAGGTCGCGGTCCGCGGCCGCGAACGGGCCCGCCCGATCGCCGCGCGGAACCTTGACTCCGAGAACTCGTGCGTCTCGACCAGGAGGCGACGGAGGCCGTCCTCGTCGACCGGTCCGAAGACGAGCGGACCCGGGTCGACGACCTCGGGGTGGCGGAAGATCTCGGCGACCGCCCGGGCCTCGTCGAGGGCGAGGCCGACCTTCGCGATCGTCCGGTCGAAGCCGAGGTGCTCCTGGACGACCTTGAGCGCCTTCTTCGGGCCGTAGCCCGCGGCCCCGTCGTTGAAGTCGGTCCCGACGATGATCCCGAGCAGGATCAGCTCGTCCACGTCGAGCTTGAGGCTCGAGAGCACCTCCGCCCCGTCGATCAGCTGGGCCCCCGGCGTGGAGCCGGTGCGTCCCCGGGCGGCCAGCCCGCGCACGAGCCGAGGGGCCCCGAAGAGAAGGCTGTCGTAGTCCTCGGAGGCGCTCGCCCACGTCCGGCCCTTGGCGGCGAGCATCGCCGCCTCGGCCTCGCCCTCGGCCGGGGCCTGGACCACGGGGACGCCGAGCCCCCGGAGGAGCGCGTGGAGCTCGTCGACCATCGGCCGCGTGAGGCGCGAGGTCTGGGCCGCCTTGCGCCGGGCGGTCTCGAGATCGCCCGCCGCGAGCGCCTGCTGCCAGGCGTCCTCGGCCCTCTCCTTCGCCTCGATCCGACGGCGGATCGTGCCGGCCTTGAGCTCCGGGGGCTTCCCGTCGAACACCCACACCGGGAGCACCCCTTGGGCCAGCAGCGACGTCGTGCGGTAGAACGTTCCCATGAGGTGGCTCGTGACCCGGCCCTGGGCGTCCGAGAACAGTTGGCCGTCCCGCTGACGGATCGTCGCGAGGAACTGGTAGACGGCGTTGTACCCGTCGACCGCGAGCGTGCGGCCGGCGAGGGCCTCCCACGGGAGTTCCTGGGCGGTGACGAGATCCCGGAGCGGGAGCCCCACGTCCGGCTCGATTGGCTGCAAGTATTTGGGTTGCGTGCGGCCGGCAAGGACCTCGCCCGGGAATGGGCTCTTCGGGGGTTCCCGCTATACCCTCCGAGGGCTCCACCGCCTCCGGTCGACGATGGTCGAGTTCACTTGGCGCGACGAGGTCCTGCCCGGTCCGTACCTCCGACCCGGCTCGGTCATCCTCTCCTCGTTCCCGAGCGCAGGGCTCGCCGCGACCGTCGCGAGCCACTACATGATCCGGGCCCTCAAGCTCCAGAGGATCGGCCGCTTCGAGTCGCCGGACCTCTCGCCGATCGCGGTCGTGCAGGGGGGCGAGGTCAATCCCACGATCCGGGTCTACGGCCAGGCCGGCCTCGGCCTCGTCCTCTCCGAGTTCCCCCCGCTCCCCTCCCAGGCGAACGCGATCGCGCGGACGATCCTCAGCGCCGCCGAGCGGACCGGGGCCCGGCTCCTCGTCTGCCTCGAGGGCGTCATGCCCCACCCCGAACTCGAGGAGGGCGAGGGCGGCGCGGCGACGCCCGCGCCGGAGGAGGACCTCTCGGAGCACGTCTGGGTCGCCTTCTCGCGCCGGGACCCGGCGCTCGTCGACCAGTTCGTCCGCACCGAGGCGCATCCCCTCGAAGAGGGGGTCATCGGAGGGGTCTCGGGTGCGCTGCTCGTCCAGGGCCTCGCGGCGAAGGTCCCCGTGGCGGTCCTTCTCGTGAGCACGCGCGGGGCGGAGGGTCTTCCGGACCACCGTGCAGGGGCGGCGCTCATCGAGACGCTCGACCGTCTCCTCCCCGAGCTCACGATCGACACCGGCCCGCTCCGCAAGCAGGCCGAGCAGATCGAGAAGATGCTCCGTACCGCGATGAAGGCGCGGCCGGAGCCGCACGAGGCCGCCGAGGCGACCCCCCCGACCACGGGGATGTACGGCTGAGCCCGGGGCGCGCGCGACCGCGCCCGAGGGACGAGGGGAGGACGGCCCGAGGCGCGACCGGTCCGGATGGTCCCCCAGCTGCGTCGTCGTTCACGGAAGAGGTTTCGCGGGCTCTACGGCCCGGACGGCCTCGGGTCTCCCCCGACCGGGGAGACCCGCGCGGCCGCTCCGCCCCCGGCCCGGGGCGCCTCTCGGTCGCGACGGCCTACGAGGAGCCGGAGCCCCCGCGCGGGTTCGAGCGGAAGAGGTTCTCGGGGTCGTAGACGCGCTTGACCTCGGCGAGACGCCGCCAGTTCGCCTCGCCGTGGGCCGAGCGCAGCTCCTCGGCCGTCGCGTCCGCGAGGAAGTTGACGTAGACCCCTCCCGTGGCGTGGGGCCGGATCGCCTCCCAGAGTTTCCGGATATACGCCACGTTTCGTTCCCGTTCCAAGGGGTCCGTCCACTTCCCGACGAAATTGAACAAGAACGGTGAGGAACGGTTTCCCACCGCGGAATCGCCCTCCCCCGTCTTCGATCCCCGCCCGCCGAAGTACTGCAGATGGATCTCCGTCATCGGCGAAGGCACCCTCGCGAACTGTTGCACGACGGTGTCGATGGCCGCGGGCGTCACCTCGTCCGCGTAGATCGATTTCCAGTAGTTCTGGATCCCCGCTGGGTTGCCTTCGTCGAAGGCGCTCTGGAGGGCCGTGTAGGGGACCGGGCCCACGTGTTCGGCCACGGCCCCGGGGATCTCGCGGATCTCGCGGGTCGCCTCAGGTCCCGTCTCGACCGGACCGAGGTAGGCGAGCGCGAGGAGGGCGATGGGATGTCCGACGACCTCGGGCGGGAGGAACGGCGCCGGGGGCGCGCTCGTGAGGACGAGGAGCGCGTTCAGTTCCCGGGGGCTTCGGCCGTAGAGCTTGCCCATGAGCCCGAGCAGCTCCCGCGCACGTTCCCCGGGGAAGACACGGAACCCCCCGTAGACGATCGGACCCGTCGGGTGGAGGCGGAACGTGAACTCCGTCACGACCCCGAGGTTCCCTCCGCCGCCGCGGAGCGCCCAGAGCAGGTCGGCGTGCTCCTTGGCGCTCGCGCGAACGACCTCACCCGCGGCGGTCACGACCTCGGCCCCGACGAGGTTGTCGCACGCGAGGCCGTGCAACCGGCTCGCCCAGCCGACCCCGCCCCCGAGCGTGAAGCCCCCTACGCCGGTCGTCGAGACGAGCCCGCCCGGGACGGCGAGGCCGTAGAGCTGGCTCGCGTGGTCGACGTCGCCCCAGAGCGCTCCGCCCTGGACCGAGGCGATCCGCTCCGAAGGATCGATGCGGACGGCCCGCATGAGGGAGAGATCGACCACGAGACCCCCGTCGACCATGGCGGCGCCGGCGACGCCGTGACCCCCGCCCCGCACGCCGACGGGGACGCCCTCGGCCTTCGCGAACCGCACCGCCTCGACCACGTCGGTCACGTCCCGCGCCTGGACGATGATCTCGGGACGGCGGTCGATCATGGCGTTCCAGAGCTTGCGGGCGGAGTCGTAGGCCGGGTCGGCCGGCAGGAGGACCGTCCCCCGGACCTTGGTCCGGAGCTCCCGGGTCTTCGAGGCAAGCTCGGCCTTCGTCGCGCTCGTGTCGGGTTGCCGGCTCGGCGTCATGGAGGCGTGCGCGTAGGCCGACCGGGATATGGACGTTCCGCCCGGAAGGCCGACGCGAGGGTCCTGATCCCCTCGGCCCCGGTCGCGTGGCGTGCGGGAAAGGGCAGGGCTATCTTCTTCGGCCGTTCCCATCCCGCGGTCGAAACGAACGTGACGGTCGTCGAGCAGTCCGCCTCCTCGTCAGGCCCCTCGAGCGGGACCTCACCCCTGCTATCGGTGTCGCACCTCTACGTGGAGCGGGAGGGCCGGGTCCTCCTCGAGGACGTCAGCTTCGACGTCGCCCGGGATTCGGTCCTCGCGATCGTCGGCCCGAACGGGGCCGGCAAGACGACCCTCCTCCGGGTGCTCCTCGACCGGTTCCCGCACCGGGGGGAGGTCCGGTGGACCTCCCCCGTGCGGATCGGCTACGTCCCCCAGAAGCTCGTCGACACCGACCTCCCGGTCTCGGTGGAGGAGTTCCTCTCGATGAAATGCCCGGACGATTACGCCGAGTGCCTCGCGACGGTCGGCCTCGACCGTTCGCTCCTCCCCCAACCGATCGGCACGCTCTCGGGCGGCGAGATCCAGCGGGCGCTGATCGCCTGGGCGATCGTCGACCGCCCGCAGGTCCTCCTGTTCGATGAGCCGACCTCCAACGTCGACGTGGGGAGCGGGGAGGTCATCTACCAGGCCCTCCGCCGCATCCGCCGGGACCTCCACGTCACGATCCTGCTCGTGACGCACGACGTCCACGAGGTCCACCACGTCGCCGACCGGGTGCTCGTCCTCGACCGGACCGTCCTGTTCGACGGCCCCCCGGACGTGCTCCTCGCCGACCGCGAGCTCCTCGCCCGCGCGTTCGACCTCCGCTCGGACGAGGAGGCCACGATCCACCACGAGAGGCCCCCCCCGTGACCGGCGCGCTCGTCTGGAGCCTCCTCACCGCGGCCGCCGTCGGGACCTCGGCCGGATACGTGGGCTCGCTCATGGTGCTCCGCCGGATGGCGCTCGTCGGCGACGCGCTCTCCCACGTCGCGCTGCCCGGCCTCGCCCTCGGCCTCATCCTGCACTTCAATCCCGACCTCGGCGCGTTCCTGTTCGTGCTCATCGCCGCGGTCGTCACCTGGTCGATCGAGCGTTCGACGCAGCTCCCGGTCGACGCGATCGTCGGCGTCCTGTTCGTCCTCGCGCTCGCCGTCGGGGTCCTCCTCACGCCGAACCCCGACCTCCTCGAGGCCCTCTTCGGGAACCTCACCGCCGTCGATCCGCTCACGACCGTCCTCTCGATCGCGGCGGCGGTCGGGGTTGTTCTCGTCCTCCGGGGGATCTACCGTCCGATGGTCCTCTCGGTGATCTCCCCCGACCTCGCGGCCTCGGCCGGGGTGCGCGTGAGCCGGGTGAGCCTTCTCTACCTCGCTCTCGTGAGCACGACGGTCGCGGTCGCGATCCAGGTCTCGGGGACGCTGCTCGCGGGGGCGCTCGTGATCGTGCCCGCGGCCGGCGCAAAGCTCGTTGGGACCGATCTCAAGCGGTTCGCGACCGTGAGCGCCGCCTTTGGGCTCGTGAGCGCCGTCGCGGGGACCGCGTTCGCGTTCCGGACCTCGATCCCCCCCGGACCGCTCGTGGTCATGGTGGGGGTCGTCCTCTTCGTCGCGGCCTGGGGCTGGCGGCTCGCCACCGCCGGCCGCCCCCAGCCCTCCCGGCGGCCGACCGCGCCCTGAAGGGACGAGCGCGGTGGAAGAGCCCGGAAGCCCCCCCATTCGGGTCTTCCGGCCTTAAGCGGCGGGGCGTCCTCCCGCCAGCATGTCAATCGTCCTCCACGTCCGGGGCGAGATCCGCGCCGGTGCATGGCGGCTCTTCCTGGAAGCCGTCGAACGGTACCGGGAGTACCGACGTGCCCGGGGTTACGTGGTCCCCCAGGTGCTCGTGGGTCTCGCCGGGCCGATGAACACGACCGTCCTCGTCTATCGGTACGACTCCCTCGGCCAGTACGAGGCGGAGGAGCGAAAGGTCTCGGGGGAGGCCGAGTACGCCCGGGTCGCCTCCGAGATGCCGTTCCGGGACGGAACGATCGTCTACGAGCTGTACCGGGAAGAGGGGCCGTCGGAACCGGGCCCTACGCTTCCTCTCGGCCGAACGCGTCGCGGTACGTGAGGAGGTAGACGCCCCCGATCACCATCACCGAGATCAGGGTGAAGACCGAGATGGGGTTCGACGAGAACCACGCGATGGTGACCCCGAGAAGGGCCACCGGCACGACGAACATCGCGAGGATGGTGAACAGCTTCCCGTTCATCCCCGAAGCCGGAAGAGGGACTCCTCTTAAGCGTGGGGGGAGGGCCGGGAGGGGCGAGGGACGGGGGGGCTTCCCTCGCCCGACATCATCAGGGGACGGTCGGCGGGCGGACCTCGCTCACGACCTCGAACGTCAGTTCAGCCTCAGCAAGGGCCTGGGCGGCAGGGAGCACCGGGGGCAGCTCCGGGGCCACCGGCGTCGGCGAGGGGATGCCGGGGGCCGGGCCGACCACGTCGGCGATCCCGACGGACGGGGCCAGGGCCGAGACGTAGGCCCCGACCTCGATCGTGCTCAGCATCGATTCGGCCGGCGCGAGGATCGCGTGCTCGAGGTGGTCCTCGATGACCGAGGCCCAGTGGCGGCCGACCGACGCGAACGCTCGGTCGCCGAACGCCGGGACGAGCTTCTCGTTGTCAAGGATCTCGAGGGTGGCGGTGCCGCGCTCGCGCTTCTCCGCGAACGCCTCGAGGAGGCGGAGCCGGCCGATCGCCCTCTCCGCGAGGGCGCGGCGGTCCCCTTCGCAGCGGAACGGCTTGAGCACGAAGGCGCTCACCACGGCGGCCTGCCGGGAGGCGATCTCGAGCAGCTGGGGGAACGCCCCGCTCCCCGCGCCCCCTCCGAGGCTGCCGACGAGGACGACGAACGACGCGCCCCGGAAGACCTTGCGGAGAGACGGCTCCGCGGCCCGGGCGAGGACCCCGCCGACGACGGGGGATCCCCCGGTATCGACCTCCTCCCCGGACTCCGGACCGAGGTAGATGCGGCGGTCGTAGTCGTCGAACCCCTGGACCTTCGGGTCGCAGTTGATCGCGACGGTCTCGACGTGACGAAGATGCCGCCGTGCGATCTCGCGACCGATGCGGACCGCGCCGCCGCCGACCGCGACGAACACGACCCTCAACTCCTGACCGAGCCGCAACGGGGGCGGGAAGGTCCCGTCCTCGCCGATCGCCTGGGTCACGGATCCGCTCCGTTCCGCCATCGCCCGCTCCGTCCCTTCGGTCGTACCAACCACCCCTCGACCGTTGTCCGTCGCCGCCGACCTTACCGCCCGACGAAGCCCTTCCGCTCGAGGTCGCGGCCGCTCTCGGAGAGCGCTCCGACCTGGGCGCGGGCCTCCGCCGCCTCGCGGTTCTGTTCGCGGAGACGCCGAGCGTGCTCGCGGACCTCGAGCGCCTTCTCTCCGTACCGGAAGATCAGGGCCAGGGTGTCGCGAAGCTCGGCGCGATTGCCCATGTCGCGGGCGTACGCCTCGGCCGCGGAGACCTCCTCCGGCTTCAGCCGGATGGTCACCTCGATGAGGCCGTCCGCATCGACGGGCGGGCTCGGCGCGCTGGTCAACGCCCGGGACTTGAGGAACGCGTGCAGCGCCGCTCGCATGAGCTCCGATCGGGTCGGGTACTCGCCCGAGGTCACGAACGAGTCGACCAGCCGGAGCTCCTGTCGGCTGCACCGCAGGGCGATGCGCGCGTCCTCCGAGTCGTGGCGGGAAGCCTCGGACCCGCGTGAGCGGGCCACCTTTCCCTCCGGGTCGTTGTCGAACACAGTCGAGTAGAGCGATGGAGCATCCACCTACTTAAACACGAGCGTACTTTTCCGAGGGTATTCCGCTTCTCTTTGGTCTGACACCTCCGGCTGACGTGTCGAACAAGACCGAAGTTCGTCGAACAGAGGCTGCAACTCGAGCTGCGAACAGTATAACCGCCCGTTTGTGAGGGCGGACTCCGCCGCGAGCCGGTCGCGGCGGCCCGTTCTCCGAGAGGCACGGATCAACGCTCCGCTTGTCCGGGGTCACCCAGGATGCCCGGCGGCTTCCTCCCTTTCCCCGGTGGACGGGCTAGGGCCGGGTCGCAGCGAACCGCCCGGGCGCGAGCGGGGACCGTCGAACTCCATGCGGCGTGCGCACGTTCGACAGGGCCAGCCGCATTAATGCGCATTTCTACGTATTACGTTAATCAACGAACTTGACTTCGTCTCTTGTCCTCACGTGCGGCTCAAGGTTCTTATAGCGGGGGCCACGAGAACGCAAGCCTGGGGTCAGACGACCCCAACTTGGAGGAAGCGCAGGAATGAAGGCGTTCGCCGGAAAGACCCACGGATGGCGGAAGAAGAACAAGCGGGGAGTGTCGCCGATCATCGCGACGATTCTCCTGGTCGCGATCACGGTCGTACTGGCCGCAGTGCTGTACGTCCTGATCTCGGGCCTGACGCACGGCCCCGGCACCGCGACGCTGGGGACCGCGTTCGGTTTCGGAACAGTCCAGCAACGAACGGGATCCTCCGGCTCGAACACCGGGGGATACTGCGTGACCAGCGACCAGTGCTGGGAGATCGGGATCGCCTCGGCTAGCGGCCCGACGCCGGCCCAGTTGACCTTCGCGGTCAAGATGTCCTCTGGTACGGGAATCTCGGCCGCTAAGGTTTGTATCGTCTCGCTCGACCAATCCAGTGCGATTTGCGCGTCCAGCGGGAGTTCAACGTGGAACGTTGCCTCGGGCACCCAGATCGCGAGTTCCACCACGATCACGACCACGATGTCGATCTGGGTCGACTCGGGTGTCACGGCGGCCACCTCGACCGTGGGATTCGCCACTGGTGACACGCTGACGGCCTTCGGCAGCGGCTCGTACTCCAGCTCGGTGGGTCCGACGTCGCTTCCGTAGGTCGGTGGCGGACCCGCTCGGATGCCGCGGCTCCCCCGGGCCGCGCGAACCCCTTCCCCTTCTTTCTTATCGGTTGACTCCCATTCTCCGCGTGACTGCACCAAGAGTGCGACTGAGAGCCGCCAAGCGGCCCTTCGTATCCGAAGAGTCCTCTTCACGTTCGGCGCACCCGCCCCGCGCGGACAGGGTGCTCTCAGACTCCCCGAGCCGCTCCCTGCCGCCCCCAGAGTGCATAGGATCCGTTTGGTTCCGCGGAGACGCCGCAACAACCGACGAACAGCCGTCTCGCCAGACCTGTCGAAGCCCGTCTTGACATACTTGTACGCGAACACCCTCTCGAGAATCCTCCCGCCCGTCGTCGCTCAGCGCCTTCATGCAGTGAATCCATGATCATGTTCAGCCGATCGGCACTCAGCAGAAGAATGCGGTCCCCGCGCGGGGTTTCGCCCATCATCGCCACAATCCTCCTCGTGGCGATCACGGTGGTGTTGGCCGCTCTCCTCTACCTCCTCGTCTCGGGGTTCCTAGCCCACGGAGCGACCCTTCCGCCGCTGAGCACGGCGCTCGGGTTCGGGGCCGCGGTTCAGCAGACGAGCTCCCCTTCGAACTCGAACTGGTGCGCCGTCGGCCACCAGTGCTGGAAGACTACCATCGCATTTGCGGCGGACGGACTCACGGCAGCCCAGATCTCGATGACCGTGAGGGCTTCGGGCGGGTCGGGCGTAGGGAACGCCTCCCTATACATAGTCGAGCTCAATGGAACGGGTTGGCTGGGGAGTACCAACCCCGCCACCTCATGGACTCCCGGAGGAGACGGCACCCTCACGGCGACGACAGCGCTCTCGGCCTCTATGGATATCTGGGTGGATTCTGGGAAGACGACCGGGGCGTTCGGAGCGTCGAACACTTTGACGGCGTACGGCGTAAGCTCGTTTTCAAGCCAGGTCGGACCGATCAACCTTCCCTAGGGGGCTCCGCGGTCCCTCGACGCATTTCGGAGCGATTGGACCGACTGCCTAGTGCCGAAATCGGAAACCGAGCTGCACCTCTGAACCGGGTCGAGGACTAGTACTATCCGGGGTGGGGCCATCCCCTCCCCGATGCTCCGCGTCCGCGAGCTCCCTCTCGGCGAGAGCCACTACGTCAGCCGCCTCTGCAAGACCACGCGGGATGCCACGGTCCGCACCCGGGCGATGATCGTCCTGCACTCGATGCAGGGGTTCTCGCCGCCCAAGATCGCCCGGATGGTCTACTGGTCCCCCGCGTGGGTTCGTCGGGTCATCCAGGACTTCAATCGGATGGGGACCACCGCTCTCTACCCCAATCGGGCGGGCGGTCGCCCGCCCAAGTTCACCAAGCCGATCCGCCAGAAGCTGGTCGACCTCGCCCTCTCCCGTCCCCGCGACCACGGGATGCCCTTGCAGACGTGGTCGCTCGAGCGGCTGAAGACCGCGGCGATCCACGAGGGGCTCGTCGAGTCGATCAGCGAGGAGCGGCTGCGGGAGATCCTCCACGAGGAGGCGGTGAGCTTTCAGGCCGTCAAGACCTGGAAGCGATCGAACGACCCGAAGTTCGCCCGGAAGGTCCGTCGGCTGAGGGAGCTCACCAATCGGGAGCACAACCCGCCGATCGTCGTCGCGGCCGATGAGATGGGTCCGCTGTCGCTCAAGCCGTACGGCGGTCGCACATGGGCGCGGTCGGGGCATCCCGACCGGGTCCGCGCGACGTACGAGCGCCACGCCGGGACTCGCTACCTGTTCGGGATGTACGACTACTATCACGACCAGATGGACGGGTTCCTCTCCCCGTCCAAGCACACGCGGGTCTGGCGGCGGTTCCTACGGTTCGTGCGAGCCCACTACCCTCGAGGTGGTCGGATCTATCTGATCAACGACAACCTGTCGACCCACTGGACGCCCAGCGCGCGTCGGTTGGCCCGCGCGCTGAGGATCACGATGGTGGCGACGCCCAGCAACGCCTCGGAGTACAACCCGATCGAGGCCCACTTCGGGGAGCTGAAGGACCTCGGGCTGACCGCGTCGGACTACCCGACGTGGCGCCACCTCTCGGCCGCGGTCCACCAGGCGATCGAATACCGAAACCGAAACGCCTCACCGAAGGCCCACAAAGTGAAGCGACGTTTGTGGGTTCGGCACTAGGTCGGCCCGCCGGGGTCACCTATCAAGCACACGGTTCGCCCCCGCCACCCCCCACTGAAACCAGGCCGATTCCACTGCTCCCCGCAGCCTAGGTCGCTGAACGCCGGGACCTGGATGGGCTGACTGCGACTGGTCCGGCGACAAGCGCGCCGCCGCGAGAATTGGAGCGGTGCGGGCTGACCTTACCTGCGTGCTGCTCGGGACTAAACCGCTTGGGAGACGAGACGGGGCTGAACGTAGACCGGGTACTCGGGGGTCCACTGGGTCGCGGCCACACGCCGCTCGAGCTCGTCGAGGGTCGTACGGGGGGCATTCCCGGTCTTCTGGGCCTCGAGTCCGACCGCGACCGCGATCTTCACTGCGAGGGAACGCAGGGTGGTGACCGACGGGAGGA
>JAWOKS010000003.1:0-4613 GCA_033854115.1 Thermoplasmata archaeon | reverse complement strand
GGGCGATCCTCTACTCGCTGCTCGCGATGATGCGGATCGTCCTGCGCCCCGCGCCGCCCCCGGCCCCGACCTACGCGAGGCAGCGGCTGCTCTACCTCGGCCTCGTCGCGGGCTTCCTCGCCGGCTTCCTCGTCAACGCGGTCTGATCGCGCGCGGGCGGTGCTGCCCCCGTCCGCGCGGGGGACCGGGCCGGACGGTTCACGAGCTCCCGGCCGAGATCGTCGAGGAGCTTCCCCGCGACGTCGCCCTTCGTCCCGCGGAGCCACCGCCGGGACTCGTCCCGGGGGAGCACCAGCACGCTCGCCTCCGGGCTCGCGAGGTTCGTCACCTCGTTCGCGACCACCCAGTCCGCCCCGCTCTCCTCCGCGAGCTCCCGTCCCGCGTGCTCGAGCGCCTCGGCGCCCGCGTGGGCGAGCAGCTTGAAGGCCACGAGCCTCGCGGGCGGCGGGGCGAGCTTCCGGAGGGTCGGCAGGACCTTCGGGGCGAGCCGCAGCTGGAGCGTGAGGCCCTTCGTCCCGCGCGACGGGATCTTACCGGGCGTCGGCTCGAGGGTGAAGTCCGCGAGGGCCGCGGGGACGAGGACCGCTGCCGCCTCGTGGAGGCGGGCGCGCCGCTCCTCCGCCAGGCGGAGGAGGTCCGCGACGGACCTCCATCGGTGGACCGGGAGCCACGAGGGGACCGGGACCGAGAGCGCCCCGGCCCAGAGCTCGACCTCCGCGCCCCGGTAGTACGCCTGGTTCGCGAGCGCGAGGGCCGTGGCCCCCGAGCTCTCGTTCGTGATCGAACGGACCTCGTCGATCGCCTCCCGGGCCGCGCCGCCGACCACCACGACCGACCGACCCTTCCAGGCGGTCTGGCCGAGCCGGTGGAGGACGGCCGCCGCGATCTCCTCGGGGCCGGCGATCTTCTCCTCGCCCTCCACGGCCGCGCCGGTGACGACCCCGACCCCCCAGCTCTCGAGCCGCGCGAGGCTCTCGCGGACGGCCGGGTTCGCGCCCATGAGGGCGTGCATCGCGGGGGCGACCAGGACCGGGACCTTGCCGCCGAGGGCGACCGAGGCACACGAGGTCACGGGCGTGTCGTCGATGCCGTGCGCGATCTTCGCAATCGTGTTGGCCGTCGCGGGGGCGATCAGGTAGAGGTCGGCCTGGTCCTCGCCGGGGCCGAGCAGCGTCACGTGCTCGACGTTGCCCGAGAGCTGGACGACCGGGGGGTGGCCCGAGGCGAACTCGAGCGCCTCCGGGGTCACGAGGCGCGACGCCTCGGGGGACATCACCGTCCGGACCTCCGCGCCGTGGCGCAAGAGCTCGCGGACGATCTTCGGGACCTCGATCGCCGCGATCGATCCCGAGATGCCCACGACGATCCTCTTCCCGCTCAACAGGCGGCTCACGCGCCCGCGGATGGCACGGCTCGGATGCACCGTCGTCCCCCTCGCGTGTGGGGAGCTTTTCTGACTTCTTACGCCCTCCGTCGCCGGCGGGGTTAAGGCCCCGGCCGACTCGGCCCAGCGATGGTCGGCGAGGACCGAGGGGAGGCGGGGCGCGGAGGGCCGGCTCGGGGGCCCGGTCGGCCCGTCGAGCTCCCGGTCCTCGGCGCGACGACCCCGCTCGTGCCCCGCGCCTCGCGACCGTCCCCGGCGCCGAAGACCGTGCCGCGAGGGGTGGTCCTCTTCGACCTGGACGGGACCCTGCTCGACGATCTCGCGCTCATCGCGGCCGTCGCCGCCGACGTGATGCACCGCGCGTTCGACACGCCCCCCGAGGAGGCGCGGATCCACTACCTCGCGACCACGGGCATGCCGTTCGAGGCCCAGCTCGCGCAGCTCTACCCCGACGCGCCCGCGCCGCTGCGGGCGGGCGTGGCCCGGACGTTCCACCAGCGCAAGGTCACGGAAGCGTACGCGCGGGCGAAGCCGTACCCCGAGGTGCCGAAGCTCCTCAAGCG
This sequence comes from Thermoplasmata archaeon, assembly GCA_033854115.1. GTDB lineage: Archaea > Thermoplasmatota > Thermoplasmata > Lutacidiplasmatales > UBA184 > Lutacidiplasma. The sequence continues at coordinate 2,666 of JAWOKS010000003.1, read as the reverse complement.
GCTCGCCTCGGACCGCTGGACCCTCGCCGTGACGACGGGTGCGGAGACCGAGATGGCCGACCTCCTGCTCGAGCGGGAGGGGCTCCGCTACTGGTTCGAGGACGTCCTCGGGAGCTCGGACGGGACGAAACGCGAGCATCTCGCGGAGTACCGCCGCCGGTACCCCGAGCGGCCGATGTTCCTCGTCGGCGACTCGCGGTTCGACATGGAGGCCGCGACGTCGGCTGAGGGCGTGACCGCGCTCGGGCGGGCGAGCATGCTCGGGACCTGGACGCTCACCCCGGCCGACCTCCGGAAGTGGGGCGCCGCCTGGGCCGATTACTCCCTCGCGGAGCTTCCCGAGGTCCTCGCGCGCCTCGAGGCACCGCGGGGCGTCCGGGGGCGGGCCCGCTCGCGCGTGGGGCCGGGCGTGAAGCGGCGCGTCGGGCGGGCGTAGGGCCGGGACCGAGACTCTCCCGGCGCGGGCCGAGACCCGCGCCGCTTTGAACCCGGGTCGAGGGATCCACAGTCCCCCAGGATAACCAAGCTACCCCATCCCGGCCACGAGCATGGGACCGAGCCGTCAAAGAAAAAGATTGCCGGGATAAGGAACGGCCATGCAGGCTCGGCCGCTCTCGGGTAGATCCTCGATGACAGCGGCCGGGGTCCCGGTGTTCGGTCCCCGCCAAGTGCCAGCAGCATGAGGACCGAAACGCTCCGATCGACGGGTTCAACGGTTCCGCCCTGTCAGGATGCGGCCGTTGCCCTAGGGAGGCAAATAGCGCTCGGCCGCCCGGTCAGCGTCCGGATCGAGCGGAGCATCCTCAGCGGAAGGATCTGCGCGTTTCCGCGTCCGGAGTGTGGCCTCCAGCGCCTTCACCCGGCGGGCAAGGATCTGGTTCTCCCGGAAGTACTCGGAGGCCTGGAAGTGGGCACGGGATCGGTCGCTCGCACACGCGGCGAGCGCTCGGGCCAAACGGGTCAACCTATCCTCGATCGGGGAAGGGGACTCGTTCGAGGAGTGGTTTCCAGGCCTTGGAAGGAGCGGTGTCACAGATTGCAGAAACAGCGTCAAGCCGTCGAGCCCGACCTCGTCGAGGTCGAGCCACGGCCGTAGGAGCTCCTTGAGCTGTCCCGGCAGCTCCCGGTTCGTGACGGCGGATCTCCCGGGGGACCGGACCGCATCGACCGCCCTGACCCGGTGATCCCTCGCTTCGGCCTCCTTCTCCCCCACGTTCAGCCTCCGCAGGGGTCATCGGCAGCACGCGCTACGGTTCCCAGGGACCCCGGGGACCGGAGCCCTTGGTGGCTGACCCCACAGCCGAGCGACGGAAGCGTTCGGACTACATCTCTCCTCTCGACCGGTCGAAACGGTCAAGACCCCGCTGGGGTCCGGACGGACCGGCGATGAAGTCCGCCTAGGCCGGCCCGGGGCTGATGACTTCTACCGACCACCGGGAGGGCGCGGGAGCGCCCCGTGACCCCCGAAGCAGATCGACATGGACGCGAACCAGGTGAAGTTGCTGGCCCTTGTCGCCGCCGGGGGTGCCCTCGGTACGGTCGCTCGTTACGGCGTCACCGGTCTCCTCACGCGCGGGAACTTCCCCTGGGGGACGTTCGCGGTGAACTTCTCCGGGACCTTCCTGCTCGCGCTGATGTTCTTCCTGTTCCTGGATCGCGGCTACCTCGATCCGAACGTGCGGACGTTCCTGTTCATTGGAGTCTTCGGCGGGTTCACAACCTTCTCGACGTTCGGTCTCGAAACGGTGAACCTCCTCCGGTCGGGCCAATACTGGCTCGCCGGCGTGAACGTCTCCCTTAACGGAGGCCTGTGCCTGATCGGTGCGGTCGCCGGGGCAGCGTTGGGGGCGACGTGGGGGGGCGGAAAGGTTGGAGCTTGACCAGAAGGCCGTTCGGCTCACGATCTACCTGGGCGAGTCCGATCACTTCGAGGGCAAGCCCGCCTACCAGGCCGTCATCGAGCTGATGCGGCGGCGGGGCCTCTGGGGTGCGACGGTCACGCGTGGGGTCTACGGGTACGGGAAGCGCAGCCTGCTGCACTCCGCCTCGGCCCTGCGTCTGAGCGAAGACCTCCCTCTGATCGTCGAGGCGGTCGAGTCCGAGGCCAAGGTGATGGCCCTCGTACCGGAGCTCAGCGAGATGGTGAAGGGGGGACTGATCACGGTCGAGGACGTGAAGGTGCTCCGCCACCTGGGATGACCTCCCTAGCCAGGAGCGCCCCGATCGCGCCGTGCATCTCTCGAGCCCGCAGGGGCGTCGGTCAGTGACGAACCTCGACGCTCGCTGAACCCCCTTCGAGCGGATCTCCTGCCGGCACCACGCGTGGGGAGCCCCGACCTCGCACCGCCGAGTCCTTCGGACCGACCGTGCTCCGCCGATCGGACGACCTATTTCGGCGGTCCGCCCGGCGGCAGGGGTCGGTTCGCCTCGAGGCTCTCCCGCCACTCCCGGCGGAAGCGACGCGCGTCGCGCCCGGCGACGAGGAAGAACGCGCCCAGCACGACCGCGACACCGGCCGCGAGCGCGAAGCTGAGCAGCTCCGGGTCCGCCCCGTACAGGATGAAGGCGACCGCGAGGAGCGTTCCGAGCGTGATCGCGATCGCTCCCCCGAGGAAGAACATCGTCTCCCTCAGCACGGGCGTGGCCCCCGGTCCTAGCGGTACGCC
>JAWOKS010000002.1:0-76285 GCA_033854115.1 Thermoplasmata archaeon | reverse complement strand
GGAGGTTCATCTCGTCGCCATCGAAATCCGCGTTGTAGGGCGGACAGTCGCAGAGGTTGAACCGGAACGTCTTGTGCGGGAGGATCCGCACGAAGTGCGCCATCATGCTCATCCGGTGCAGGCTCGGCTGCCGGTTGAACAGCACGATGTCGCCGTCGAGCAGCTGGCGCTCGACGATCGAGCCGGGCGTCACGAGCTCGGCGCACGCGTCGGCGTTCTTCTCCATCACCTTGATCCGCTGGCCGTCCTCGCGGACGAGGTAGTTGACGCCACAGCGGTAGCGACCTGCGTCGTCCGGCGACGGCAAGGGGCCGCGGCGCACGAGCTCCTTCGCGACCTCCTGGTTGTGGACCGTCACCTCGAGGGGGACCGTGAGGCCGCGCGCGACCTCGATCGGGACGCCGACCTCGTTGATCGAGAGAAGCGGGTCGGGGCTGATGACCGTGCGGGCCGAGAAGTTCACGCGCTTCCCCGAGAGGTTCGAGCGGAACCGGCCGTCCTTTCCCTTGAGCCGCTGGGCGAGGGTCTTGAGCGGGCGGCCCGACCGGTGACGGGCGGGCGGGATGCCGCTCGTCTGGTTGTCGAAGTAGGTCGTCACGTGATACTGGAGCAGCTCCCACAGGTCCTCGACGACGAGCTGCGGGGCGCCCATGTCGCGGTTCTCGCGCAGGCGCTGGTTGATCCGGAGGACGTCCACGAGCTTGTGCGTGAGGTCGTCCTCGCTCCGCTCCCCGCTCTCGAGGGTGATCGAGGGGCGGACCTGGACCGGCGGGACGGGGAGCACGGTCAGGACCATCCACTCCGGCCGGCCGAACTTCGGATTGAGGCCGAGCGCCCGGACGTCCTCGTCCGGGATCCGCTCGAGGCGGGCCCGGACCTCCTTCGGGGTGATCTTGTGGCTGTTCTCGCGGAACGTGGTCGGCTTGTCGAGCACGATCCGCTGCTGGACCTCGTGACAGTGCGGGCAGACCCGCTCCTCCTTCGGTTCGCGCGCGCGCGGCGCGACGACCGTCTCGTCGCCTTCGCTGACCGCTTCGCCCCGGGTGGAGGGGGCGTCGGGCAGAATGCGTCCGCACGCCCGGCACGTCGACTGAAGGAGGCGCTTGATCTCCTTCGCGTAGCCGACGTGGATCACCGGCATCGCGAGCTCGATGATCCCGAAGTGACCGGGGCACTCGTTGACCCGGCCGCCGCAGGTGCGGCAGCGGAGGTTCGGCTCGATGACGCCGAGGTGGAGGTCCATGAGCCCCATCTCGATCGGGTAGCCGTCGTCGTCGTAGGTGTCGGCCGTGATGATCTTCACCCCGCTCATCCGCCGGATCTCGTCCGGAGAGAGGAAGGCGAACTGGAGGCTCTTGATCCGCTTCGAAAGTCCCTGCGCCATCGTCCGACCCTCCTAGCGCATCTCCTCGAGCTGGAGCCGCATGATCACGCCCAGGCTGATCAGCTCCTCGAGGAGGAGCTTGAACGAGTAGCTCATCTCGACCGGATAGATCGACGAGGTGTTCCCGCAGCTCGGGCAGCGGAGCGAGCTCGCGCGCGTGTCGGGGATCGCGATGTGCCCGCACTCGGGGTTCCCGCAGACGTACTGGATCGTCCCGTCCGATTCGTCGAGGAGGCGGTCCTTGATCACCATCGCGACGCCGTGGCCGATCAGGCAATCGCGCTCCATCTCTCCGAATCTCAGCCCGCCCTGGCGCGAGCGGCCCTCCGTCGGCTGCCGCGTGAGGATCTGCACCGGCCCGCGGGAGCACATGTGCATCTTGCCCGCGACCATGTGGTGGAGCTTCTGGTAGTAGATCACGCCGACGAAGATCTCCGCCTCGAACCGGCGTCCGGTGAGACCGTCGTAGAGGACCTCCCGGCCGCTCGGATGGAAGCCGAGCGCCTTCAGGTCCTCCCGGAGCGCCTCCTCGCGCGTCCCGGAGAACGCGGTGCCGTCGATCGTCCGGCCCTCGAGCGCGCCGACCTTGCCGCCCAGCATCTCGAGGACGTGGGCGACCGTCATGCGCGAGGGGATCGCGTGCGGGTTGATCAGAAGGTCCGGCGTCATCCCGCTCCGCGTGAACGGGAGGTTCTCCTGCGGGACGGTGAGGCCGATGACGCCCTTCTGGCCGTGGCGGCTCGCGAACTTGTCGCCGAGCTCGGGGACCCGCTGGTTGCGGACCTTGACCTTGACGAGCTTCGAGATGTTCTCGCCCTCGGTGAGGATCACGTTGTCGACCCAGCCGGATTCGCCGAAGCGGACCGTGACGCTCGTCTCCCGCCGCTTCTGCGGGGTGAGGAGGTCGGTCTTCTCCTCGAGGAACCGCGGGGGGCTCGTCTTCCCGACGAGGACGTCCCCCTCCGCGACCTCGAGCTCGGGGAAGATGAGCCCGTCCTCGCCGAGGTTGCGGTAGGCGGTGTCGACGCGCGCCCCCGCGACGTCCGGCCGCGGGATCTCGAAGCGGTCCTCCTGGCCGCCCGGGTACTTGCGCTCCTCCCCCCGGTACGTCCGGAAGAACGACGAGCGGCCGAGCCCCCGGTCGATCGCGCCCTTCGAGATCACGAGGGCGTCCTGCATGTTGTAGCCCTCGTAGGAGAGGATCGCGACCACGAAGTTCTGGCCCGCGGGCCGCTCGGTGAAGTGGACGTAGCGCATCGTCTGGGTCTGGAGGATCGGCGCCTGCGGGTAGTGCAGGAGGTGGCCCCGCGTGTCCGGCCGCCGCCGGTAGTTCACCGACTCCACGCCCAGCGCCTGCTTCGCCATTCCCGAGCCCATCGTGTTGCGCGGCGCGGCGTTGTGCTCGGGGTAGGGGATGAGGCCCGTGCAGACGCCGAGCATCAGGTTCGGGTCGATCTCGAGATGGCTCGTCCGTTCGGAGACGAGGCCCTTCGCGGGGAACTCGGCGTGGCACAGGCCGCAGGCGACGAGCGGTGGGTCCCGCTTCTCGCCCATCGACACCCAGCGCACGTCCGAGCGCGAGAGCGCCTTCTCGCACTTCGGGCAGCGGTCCGGGAAGAGCAGCGGGTCGACGCCGATCAGCGCGTCCTCCTCCTCCTCGGCGTCGGCCCATTCGATCTTCCCCTGGCGGATGAGGTCGCTGAACGAGAGCGTCCCGCGCGCGAGGTCGTCGAGGTCCGAGCGGGAGACCCGCGGCACGCCGCCCTTCGCGACGATGAGCGGGCGACGGAGCCGGCCCGAGTCGCAGTGGACGATGACCTCGTTCATCACCTCGTCGTAGCGGGCGTTGATCTCGTAGGTCCGGTCGCCGAGCGCGGGGCTCAGGGTCCCGGTGCGACGACGCTCGCGGATCTCCTTCACGAGGTCGAGCGGCTGGGAGTGGAGCCCGACCAGGTTCCCGTTGACGTAGACCCGGGCGGCCCGCTTCCCCTTCGGGGCGGTCGCCTCCTGGAACACCTCGGGCCCGATCTCGCGGGTGTTGAGGTCGCGGAGGATGAGCGCGACCTCCTCCTCGTCGGCCCCCTCCGAGACGTCGACGCAGAGCGCGTAGTTCTTCACGAGGCCGCAGTTCTGGCCCTCGGGCGTCTCGTTCGGGCAGAGCCGGCCCCACTGGGTCGGATGGAGGTCGCGGGCCTCGAAGTGCGGCTGGCTGCGGGTGAGCGGGCTCGTCACCCGGCGCAGGTGGCTGATCGTCGACATGTGGCTCGTCCGGTCGAGGACCTGGCTCACCCCGGCGCGGCCGCCGACCCAGTTGCCCGTCGCGAGCGCGTGGACGAGCCGCTGGGTGAGGAGGTCCGGCCGGATCGCGCTCGCGATGCGGAGGTCCTTCTTGCGGGCGAACGACCGCTCGAGCTGGTACTTGAGGTCCTTGAGGAGCAGCGAGAACGCGACCCGGAAGAGGTCCTCCATGAGGTCGCCCGCGAGCTTGAGGCGCTTGTTCGCGTAGTGGTCCTTGTCGTCCTCGCCGCGGACCTTGAGATGGAGCTCGAGGACCGTGCGCGCCATGCGGGCGAGGTAGAGCGCCTTCTTGAGGCGGTCCGCGCGGGTGTCGCCGAGGTGGGGGAGGAGCGAGCGGTCGAGGATCCCCTCGACCTTCCGCTGGCGGTACTCCTTCGCCTGGCCGGTCGCGAACTTCTTCTCGAGGAAGAGGAGCGCGTCCTCGGTTGTGAGGATCCCCTCGGGCGGGTAGAGCTTCTTCGAGACGCACTCCTCGAGGTTGACGTTGAGGAGGTGCTTCATCGTCTGGACGAACGGCTCGTCCAGCGGGAGGAGCTCGCCGAGGACTGCCTGGAAGATCTCCTCGTCGTTCTTCATCCCGAGGGCCTTCATGAGGATCACGAGCGGGATCTGCCCGCTCGCCGTCGGGACGGAGACCTGGAGCACCCCGTCCTTCTTCTTCTCGACGACCGTGAGCGAGCGGTACCCGCCGCGCTGGCTGAAGACCTTCGCGCTCTCGATCGGCGTGCCGTAGCGCTCGTTGAACTCCGCGAAGATCCGGTTCGGCGCGAGGTCCTCGAGGCTGATGATCACACGCTCGGTCCCTCCGATGATGAAGTAGCCGCCGGGGTCGAGCGGGTCCTCGCCGTACTCGACGAGCTTCGCCCGGTACTCCTCGTCGGAGAGCCAGATCTGGTCGTCCTCCGTGATCTTGTAGCGGTTCAAGTTGCACGGGCGGCTCTTCACCATGATCGGAAGGTCGCCGATGTGGACGTCCTCCGGAGCGCGCTCGACGCCGTTCTCGATGACCGTGACCTTGAGGTAGATCGGCGCCTGGTAGGTGAGGTTCCGGAGGCGCGCCTCCATCGGCGTGAGGGTCGGCTTCGAGCCGACCGGTTCCTTCACGAACGGCGCCCCGATGAAGATCGTCGGCTCCGCGCTCGGCGGGACCACGCCGCGGGCGTCCCGGCGGCGTCCGACCCGCACCGCGATCGAGCTCTTCGTCTTCTGGACGTCGAGGCGGATGACGCCCCGCTCGGCCGAGTCCTCGCTGACCCGCGCCTCGTCGACGATCCGCTGCATGCGCGAGTTCGGGTTGTCGCGCGTCGGCAGGAAGTCGTTGAAGCTCGCCAGGTGATGGTTGACGATCGACCGCTCTCGGAAGAACGCATCCACGATCTCGCGCATCGTTCGCTCAGTCCTCCCCGCTCGGCCGGGAGATCACACGGTAGGCGACCGCTTCGCCTGCCGTCGCGCTCGTGCGCCGGATCCGCACGAGCCGGCCCGCGAGCTTCTCGCCGGACTCCTTGAGGGCCGGGTACTTCGGGTCGGTCTGAAGCCCCGGGTCGGTCTCGAAGATCCTCGGCAGGCGCTCCACGGGCGTCGCGAGCTCGGCGATCAGGCGCGTCGATTCCTCCAGGCTGAGGATCTCGTGGGGAGGAGCGAGATGGTGCGCGACGAACGGCCGCGCCGGCTTCGCGGGCGTGGCCGCACGGCGGGGCGACTTCGAGCGGCGGGGGGTCGTACGGGGGTCATGCTGACCTCGGGGGAGCCACGCGGGCCCGGGGGGAGCTCCGGAGCGTCCGCGCACCCCGCGCGGAGCGGCTCGTTCGAACCCCCGACCACCTGGTTAAAAGCCAGATGCTCTGTGCCGGGCCGCCGGGGGCTCCGGTCGGCCGACCGAACTGAGCTACGGGCCCGTTCCGGCTCCGGTCGCGGTCTACGGGACCGCCGTATTTCAGCCTGACGGGACGAGGGGTCACTGGAGGCTCTCCAGGTTCGAGATGATCGACCAGATCGCCGTCCGGCCGTGGGTCGGGAGGTTCGGGTCGTTCGCGAGGTCGTCGAGGACGTAGACGGCGCTCGCGATCCGCACGTCGAGCGGGACCTTCGGCTTCGAGAGCTCCTCCTTCGCGCTGAGGGCCCCCCGCCGGACGTTGCGGGGCACGCTCGCGTCGTCGGCGAGGTCGCTCAGCGACCGGACGACCTTCTGGACCTCGGTCCCCTCGCCCACCGTCGCCTCGGCCGGCCGGTGCGTCGAGGTCGCCGTGGGCCCGGTCATGCCGCGCGCGCCTCCCCGCCCTCCTTGTAGGCGGTGACGACGAGCAGGGTCTTCGTCTCCCGGATCCCCTTGACCGCCGGGAGCCGATGGAGCACGAACTCCTTCAACTCCTCGTAGTGGGGGAAGCGGACCTTGAGCAGGATGTCGGTGTCGCCGGTGACGAGGAAGACGTCCTCGACCTCGGTGAACCGGGCGACCTCCGTCGCCACGGTGTCGGCTTCCGCGGTCTCGACCTTCAGCGCGATGATGGCGACGACGTGCTCGTCGCCCCAGACCTTCGTGAACGCGCTCTCGACGGCGCGGCTCACCGGCGCCTTCGGAGCGGGCGGCTTCTCCATCGACGATCCTCCCGAGCGGAACCCCGTACAGCTCCCGCGAATGCCCCACCCTGCGCGCCCTACGACGCCGGGGCCGACTCGAACTCCTCTTGGAGGTCGTTGACGACCTGATCGATCACGCTACCGGGGTCCGGGCCGCGGTACTCCCGCACGCCTCCGGCCTCGCTCGAGACGCGAGCCAACAGATCGGCCGGACCGCGCAGGAACTCGACGCTGCAGATGAACTCCTCCATGATGTGGCCGGGACCCCCCACCGAGCCGCCGGGGCGACAAAGGTCCACTATATAGCCTTTCGGCAGCGCGCGTCGCGGCGGTCGGTCGCGGGAGGGCCGGAGGCGCTCCGGGGCGGGGGCGTCCGGGCACCGTTATCTTCGCGGCCCCGTACGACCGGCGTGCCCGCGTCGAGCAGGGCGGCGCCCGTCGTCCGGGTCGAGGTCCGGATCGAGCTCAAGCCCGAGATCGAGGACGCCGAGGCGGAAAGCGTCGAGAAATCCCTCGCCCTCCTGGGGGTCGAGGGGGTGCGGAAGGTCCGGCTCGCCCGCGTTTACGACCTCGAGTTCGAAGGCCTGGACGCGGGCGAGGCCGAACGCCGCGCCCGTGCGGCGGTCGAGCGCCTGCTGGCCAACCCGGTCATCCACCGCGTCATGCTCCAGTCGGCCCCGGGGTAGGAGCGTGGACGGCCACCCCGACGGGGTCGAATCGGTCCCGTTCCGGGGACGGTCGACCGCGGAGCTTCTCCGGGTCTCGGGCCGACGGGGCCTCGGCTTCAACCGCCGCGAGCTCGAGCGGATCCGGGCCTATTTCGTCCGCGAGGGCCGGGAACCGACGGACGTCGAGCTCGCCGGCCTCGCCCAGAGCTGGAGCGAGCACTGCAGCTACAAGAGCTCTCGACCGTTCCTCCGCCGCGCCTTCCGCTCCGTCCGCTCGGGCCCGAGGGTCCTCGGCACCGGGGACGCCGGCGTGATGCGGTTCCCGAACGGGGCGGCCTACGCCCTGCGGATCGAGTCCCACAACCATCCGTCCGCGGTCGAGCCGTATGGCGGCGCGGCCACCGGGATCGGAGGGATCCTCCGCGATGTCCTCGCGGTCGGAGCCGCCCCGATCGCGCTCGCGGACCCCCTCTTCTTCGGCCCGCTCGACCTGGACGCCTCCCGCGTCCCCCCGGGGGTCAAGGCGCCGCGTTACCTCGCGAGCGGCGTGATCGCCGGGATCCGGGACTACGGGAACCGGGTCGGCGTCCCGACGGTCGCCGGCGGGATCTACTTCGACCCGTCGTTCGTCGTGAACCCCCTCGTCAACGTCGGGTGCGTCGGCTACCTGCCCCGGGGGCGGCCGCTCCCGAACCGGGCGCGAGCGGCCGGCGACCGCCTCGTCCTCGCCGGCGGACGCACGGGCCGCGACGGGATCGGCGGCGTCGCCTTCGCCTCCCGCGAACTGACGCGGGCGAGCGAGACGTCCTCCCGCGGCGCGATCCAGCTCGGGAACCCGATCCTCAAGGAGCCGCTCATCCGGGCCTCCCTGGAGGCGTTCGACGAGGGGCTCGTCCGGGGCTTGAAGGACCTCGGCGGCGGGGGCCTCGCGACGGCGTCCGGCGAACTGGTCGGTGCGGGCGGCTTCGGCATGGCGATCGACCTCGACCGGGTGCCGCTCCGGGAGAGCGGGCTCCGACCGTGGGAGATCTGGATCTCCGAGTCCCAAGAACGGATGCTCTTCGATGTCCGCCCGTCGGAGGTCGGCCGCTTCCTGGCCCTCTTCCGGAGCCGGGACGTGGAGGCGAACGAGATCGGCGAGGTCGTCCGGGGGCCGTACGAGACCGTGCGCTGGCACGGACGGCCGGTCGCCCACCTCCGGGTCGGCTTCCGCATCGAGCCGGCGGAGCTCCGCCGGAAGGCGCGCGCCGTGCAGAGGCCCGCCGCCCGCACGGCGCGCGTTCCCGACCGGGACGTCGGGGCGCTCGTCGAGGAGCTCCTCCTGGCCCCCGACACGGTCTCGCGCGAGCCGGTCGTCCGGGTCTACGATCACGAGGTGATGGGCCGGACCGTGCTGAAACCCCTCCACGGGTCGGTCTCCTCCCCCTCCCACGGGGACGCGGCCGTGCTCCGGCCGGCCCCGGACGGCCGCGCGGGGCTCGCGATCACCACCGCCACGCACCCGTGGGCGTGCCGGGAGGACCCGTTCCGGGGTGCGGTCGCGGTCGTCGAGGAGGCCGCCCGCAACCTCTACGCGGTCGGGGCCCGGCCGGACGCCTTCTCCGACTGCCTCAACTTCGGGACCCCGGAGCGGCCCGAGGTCCTCCACGACCTCGGCGAGGTGACGCGCGGCCTCGCGGCCGCGGCCCGGGCACTCGGCTTCGCCATCCCGTCCGGCAACGTGAGCCTCTACAACGGGGGGCTCGGGCGCGAGATCCCACCGACGCCGGTGCTGCTCGCGACGGGGATCGTCGCGGACGTCGCGCGGGCGATCACGAGCGACCTCAAATCGGCCGGAAGCGCCCTCTTCCTGATCGGCCGGTCGCGGCCGGAGCTCGGAGGCTCGCTCTGGGCGCGCCGGCGGAACCGCCGCGGGCTCGGCGTGCCGCCCGGGAACCCCGCCGGGCTCCGCCGCTGGGGCGAGCGGCTGCTCGCTGCGCGGGCCCGCGGGCTGGTCGTCGCGGCGCACGACGTCGCCGACGGGGGACCCGCGGTCACCCTCGCCGAGATGGGCTTCGGGGGACGGCTCGGCTTTGACGCCGACCTCGCGGCGACCGGGCTCGACGGACCCGGCCTCGCGGCGGTCGCCGAGGGGGGCTCCCGGCTCGTCGTCGAGGTCCCCGAGGACCGCACGGCCGCGTTCACTCGGGCGTTCCGGGGCCTGCCGTGCGCCCGCCTGGGCGAGGTGACCGCGGCCGACGGCCGCCTCCGCTGGGGGGAGCACGAGCTCGCCCGGCTCGACCTCGTGGACCTCTACGAGCGCTGGCGCGGAGCCCTCGGCCTGCCGTAGCGACCGTGACCGTCACCGCGCTCGTCTCCGGCGGCAAGGACTCCGTCTACGCGGCGTACCTCGCCGACACGCAGGGCTGGCCGGTCGACGAGCTCCTCACCCTTCGCCCCTCGGAGAGGGCCTCGCTCATGTTCCACACCCCGAACCTCGACCTCGTGGAGCTCCAGGCGGAGGCGTGGGGGAAGCGGCACCGCGTCGTGCCGGTGCCCGCAGGGGGCGAGCGGGACGAGCTCGACGCCCTCGAGCGGGCGCTCCGGGGCGAACGGGGGCCCGTCGTCACAGGGGCGATCGCGTCATCGTACCAGTGGGCGCGGCTCGTCCGTGTCGCCGACCGGCTCGGCCGGCGGCTCTACGCGCCGCTCTGGCGCAAGGCGCAGGGGCGGGTCGTGCGGGAGGAGATCGCAGCCGGCCTCGACATCCGCTTCGTGCATCTCGCCGCCGAGCCGCTCCCCTTCCACCTGCTCGGGGAGCGGCTCACCCTCGAGCGGCTCGAGGAGCTCGAGCGTCTCGACCGGGAGGTCCGGCCGCTCAACGTCGCGGGCGAAGGGGGCGAGTACGAGACGCTCGTCGTCGACGCCCCGTTCTTCACCGCGTCCCTCGTGCTCGACCGGGTGCGGTCGACGGTCGACGGAGCGACCGCCCGGCTCGACATCTCGAGCGCTCATCTCAAGAGACCGGCCCACGTCGCTCCTCGCGAAGGTCCCGCATGACGCGTCGTCCGACCCCGCTGCGTCTCGCCGCGATGGCCCCGGCCGCCCGCGAGGCGGTGGCGCGCGCGAAGCGCGCGCTCGGCGACCGGCGCTCGAGCCCCGACCTCGCGTGGGTCGCCGCGCTCACGGGCGCGAACCGGCGCGCGATCGGGGAGGTCCTCGAGGAGCTCGAGGCGCTCCTGCCCCTCGAGGAGGAGATCCGCCACCAGCACCTCGCTTCGGGCCGGGACTCCTACGCCCAGATCCGGGCGCCGTTCGAGCTGTTCGCGATCGTCCGCCTCGTCCGTCCCGAGCATATCGTCGAGGCCGGGGTCAGCAGCGGGGTCTCGAGCGCCCACTTCCTGGCCGCGCTCCGTCGCAACCGCCGGGGCCGGCTCCACTCGATCGACCTGCCGACGCGCCAGCGCGGGTCGGACCTCCGACCCGGCGAATCGCCCGTCGCCCTCCCGCCCGGCCGGGAGGCCGGCTGGGTCGTCCCGGACCGTCTCCGGGACCGGTGGGACCTCAGGATCGGCCCGAGCCAGGAGCATCTCCCCGACCTCGTCCGGGAGGTCGACGGGATCGGCCTCTTCCTCCACGACGACCTCCACACCCCGACCCACCTCGCCTGGGAGCTCGCGACGATCCGTCCGCGACTGTTCCCCGGGGCGGTCGTCCTCGCCGACAACACGCGGTGGACGGGCGAGGCGTTCCCGAGGTTCGCCCGCTCGATCGGCGCCCGCGTCGTGCGCCGCGGGCGCGGTGACCTGGTCGGGCTCCGGGTCCCGGGTCCGCCGCCCGCGGCCTTATAGGACCCCGAGCGCCTCCGCACGCCGATGGCCGCCGCCCGACCGACCGGCCCCGAGGGCCGGCCCGGGGCCGTCCCGCCTTCGGCTGGGGACCCGCTCGAGGAGGCGCAACGGCGCTGGGAGCACGAGGTCCTCGGCCCCGCGCTCGCGAAGGGGCCGGAACGGCGCGCGTCGTTCGCGACGCTCGGAGGGCTCCCGGTCGACCGGCTCTACACCCCCCGCTCCGTCCCCGACCCTGCGGGCCGGATCGGCTACCCGGGCCAGCCGCCGTACACCCGCGGGATCCACCCAACGATGTACCGGGGCCGGGTCTGGTCGATGCGGATGTTCTCGGGGTTCGGTTCGCCCGAGGACACGAACCGTCGGTTCCACTACCTCCTCGCCCACGGCGAGACCGGGCTCTCGATCGCGTTCGACGATCCGACGCTCTACGGACTCGACGCCGACGACCCGGAGTCGCTCGGTGAGGTCGGGAAGTGCGGCGTGAACGTGAGCTCGCTCGACGACATGGGCCGGCTCCTCCGCGGGATCCCGCTCGACCGCGTCACGACGAGCATGACGATCAACGCCCCCGCGAACATCGTCTGGGGGATGTACCTCCTCACGGGGACCGCGCACCGCCTGCCCCTCACGGCCCTTGGCGGCACGACGCAGAACGACATCCTGAAGGAGTACATCGCGCAGAAGGAGTTCCTCTACCCCCCGAAGCCGGCGCTCCGCCTCGTCATCGACACGATCGAGCACGCGAGCCGCGCGACCCCCCGCTGGAACCCGGTGTCGATCTCGGGCTACCACATCCGCGAGGCCGGCTCGACCGCGGTCCAGGAGCTCGCGTTCACGCTCGCCGACGGGCGCACCTACGTGAAGGAGGCGATCGCGCGGGGCCTCGACGTCGACGAGTTCGCGCCGCGCCTGTCGTTCTTCTTCAACGCCCACAACGACCTCTTCGAGGAGGTCGCGAAGTACCGGGCCGCCCGGCGGGTCTGGGCGCAGGTGATGCGGGAGGAGTTCGGCGCCCGCAAGGAGCGTTCCCGGTGGCTCCGGTTCCACACCCAGACGGCCGGCTGCTCGTGCACCGCCCAGCAGCCCGAGCTCAACATCGTCCGCACGACGGTCCAGGCGCTCGCCGGGGTCGCGGGCGGGACCCAGTCGCTCCACACCAACTCCTTCGACGAGGCGCTCCAGCTCCCGAGCGAGGACGCGGTGCGCATCGCGCTCCGGACCCAGCAGATCCTCGCCCACGAGACGGGCCTCGCGGAGACGATCGACCCGTTCGGGGGGAGCTACTACGTCGAGTGGCTCACGGACCGGATGGAGGAGGAGACCCGGAAGTACTTCGACCGGATCGACCAGCTCGGGGGCGTCGTCGCCGGCATCGAGCGGGGGTTCTTCCAGAAGGAGATCCAGGAGGCGGCGTTCCGCTACCAGCGGGCGGTCGAGACCGGCGACGCGAAGGTCGTGGGGGTCAACGCCTACACGATCGACGAGCCGATCCGGGTGCCCCGCCTGCGCATCTCCGAGGAGGCCCGGCGGCGTCAGAGCCGGCACCTCCGCGCGCTGCGCGCCCGGCGCGACCCGCGGAAGCACGCCGCGGCGCTCGACCGCCTCCGCCGGGTCGCGGCGACCGAGGACGGGAACACGATGCCGGCCGTCCTGGACGCCCTGCGCGCCCGCGCGACGCTCGGCGAGATCGTCCGCGCCTTCCAGGACGTCTACGGGTCCTACCGCGAGCGGTCGACGTACTGACGGGTTCGTTCGGGCCGGGGCGTGAAGGGGAAGGCGACCTCCGGGACGGTCCGCGCCGCCGTCGCCGGCCGGGACCGGTACCGCGCCGCGCTCGCCGCGCTCTACGCCCGGCGACGCTTCGGGCTCCAGCCGGGGCTTGAGGTCGTCCAGGCGCTGTTCGAGGCGCTCGGCCACCCCGAACGCGCGTTCCCGAGCGTCCACGTCACGGGCAGCAAGGGCAAGGGGAGCGTCGCGACCATGGCCGCGGCGATCCTCGACGCGCACGGCCGGCCGACCGGTCTCTTCACGTCGCCGCACCTCGCGAGCTACCGGGAGCGGATCCGCCTCGGCGGCCGCGAGATCCGTCCCGAGGAGGTCGCCGACGGGCTCGCACGGGTCGAAGGGGCCGCGGAGCGCCTCCGCGCGGAGGGGGCGATCGGGCGCGAACCCACGTTCTTCGAGATCACGACCGCCCTCGCGTTCGACTGGTTCGCGCGGAGCGGAGCGTGGGCCGCGGTCGTCGAGGTCGGGATCGGCGGGCGTCTCGACGCGACGAACGTGCTCGCGAGCCGGGTCGGCGTGGTCACAACCGTCGAGCTCGAGCACACGGACCTCCTCGGCTCGACGCTGGAGGCGATCGCGACCGAGAAGGCCGGGATCCTCCACCGCGGCATGCGCGGCGTCGTCGGCGACGTCCCCCCCGAGGCGGCCGCGCCGATCGCAAGGGCCGCCGCTCGCGAGGGCGTGCCGCTCTGGTGGCTCGGACGCGAGGTCCGCGCGGAACGGACCGACCTCGACGCGGACGGCCAGGAGGTCGTCCTCGCCGGGCCCGGGTTCGAGGTCGGGAAGGTCCACCTTCCGCTGCTCGGCGGCTTTCAGGTCGGCAACGCGGCGCTCGCGACCGCCGCGGCCGCCCGCTTCCTCGATGCCGTCGGCGAGAGGCTCGAGCCGGAGGCGGTGCGCCGCGCGCTCGACCGGGTCCGGATCCCGGGCCGGCTCGAGCGGGTCGCGCGCTCGCCTGAGCTGTTCTACGATGTCGCCCACACCCCGGGGAGCGCGCGCGCGGTCGCGGCGAGCCTCGCCGAGATCGCCCCGCTCGCCGACCCGACCTCGAGCGCGATCGTCTTCGGATGCCTCCGCGGCAAGGACGTCCCGCGGATCCTCGACGCCCTCGCTCCGCTCGCGACGAGCCTCGTCGTCGTCCCCGTCCGCTCCGAACGGGGGATGCCGATCGCGGAGATCCGCGCGGCCGCGAGCGGCCGGTTCCCGAGGATCGTCCTCGCCCCGAGCGCGGCGGACGGCGTCCGGCTCGCGCGCGCCGCGACCGGCCCGGACGGGCTCACGCTCGTGATCGGGAGCGACTACCTCGTCGGCGAGCTCCTCCGCGGGCCGTCGGCGTCGGACGAGCCCGACCTGAGCGACCCGGGCCACGAGCGGCCGGAGACCCCGTGACCGCGAGCCGCGCCGCCGCGAGGTTCCCGTGGGAGGAGCTGCTCGACCGCCTGAGCTCCCTCTATCACCGCGGCGACTGGCGGCGGCCCTACCTGCGCGACCACGCGGAGAACCCGTTCCAGGTCCTCGTGGGGACGATCCTCTCCCAGCGCACCCGGGACGAGGCGACGGACGTCGCGACCGCCCGGCTCTTCGCGCGCTACCCGGACCCGCGGAGCCTCGCGCAGGCCCGTCCTACCGAGCTCGCGCGCCTCATCCGGCCGGTCGGCTTCTACCGGACGAAGAGCCGGGTGATCCGGGCGTGCGCCCGGGCGCTTCTCGAGCGGCACGCGGGCGACGTGCCCCCGTCGTTCGAGCTCCTCACGGCGCTCCCCGGGGTCGGACCGAAGACGGCGAACTGCGTCCTCGTCTTCGGCTACGGCATCCCCGCGATCCCGGTCGACACCCACGTTCACCGGATCGCGAACCGCCTCGGGGTCGTGCGGACCCGGACCCCCGAGGAGACCGAGGAGCGGCTCCGGCAGCTCGTCGCGGACCGCTACTGGATCCCGCTCAACCCGATCCTCGTCCAGCACGGCCAGAACCTCTGCCGCCCGATCGGGCCCCGCTGCGAGATCTGCCCGATCGCGGACCTCTGCGCCACCGGACGGGCGCGCCGGGACGGCCGGCCTACCCCCCGGCCCGAGGACGACCCCCGGCGGTCGCGGGGAGCGCGACGAGCGCGACGAGGGCCGCGACCTGGACGAGCGCGGCGAACTCCCACGCCGCGGCGTACGACCAGCTCCCGACGAGGACCCCGAAGACGAGCGCCACCGACGCCCCGCCGCCGAGCTGGATCCCGTTGAAGAGCCCGATCGCGAGCGGGATCTCCTCGGCGGGCAGCTCCTTCCAGTAGTGGGGCAGGACGTACATCACCGCGTAGACGAACCCGTAGGCGAACGAGAACGCGGAACCTATCGCCACCGCGGCCGCGACCCCGGCGAGGGGAAGCGCGGTGAGGGCCCCAGCCCCGAGCGCGGTCACGACGACGAACTGGGTCCGGTGATTGCGGTGCCGCTCCGCGACGACCCCGCCGACCGGCCCCCCGACGACGCTCGGCAGGACGAACGCGGCCCCGACGACGCCCGCGATCCAGACCGGCCAGCCGCGCGCGATCTCGGCGAACGGGACGACGAACTGGCCGGTCGCGAAGTTCGCGCCCTCGAACCCGACGAAGCCGAGCCCGATGGCGAGGACCGCCCGGCCCCTCCAGGCGGAGCTGCGACGAACGGGCGCCGGCGTGGGGCCCGTCGCCCCACCCGGGGCGGGGGGGACCAGGAGCTGGCCGACCAGCGTGAGGGCGAGGAGCGCGCCTGCGCCGAGCGCAAGGCTCGCCCGCCAGTCGAGGAGGGGGACGAGGAACGCGGACCCGACGACCCCTCCCGCCGCCCCCGCGCTGAACGCCGAGGAGAAGGTTCCGACGGGGACCCCCCGCTCCCCGGGACCGAAGTAGGCCCCGACGAGCCCGATCGCGGGGGCGAAGAAGAGGCCCGCTCCCGCGCCCGCGACGAGGCGGCTCGCGAGGAGGAGCGCGAACGACGGGGCGAAAGCTCCCGCGAGCGCCGCGGCGCCGAGGAGGGCGGCGCCGGCGAGCGCCACCGAGCGGGCGCCGTGGCGCCGCGCGAGGAGCCCCGCGGGGACCTGGAGGACGCCCGCGCCGACGAGGAAGACCGCGACGAGGAGGCCCCACTGGTCCGGGCCGACCGCGAACGTCGACCCGATCCTCGGGAGCGCGGGCCCGATGTCGAACCAGTTGTAGGCGTAGCCGAACCGGAGCGCGATCAGCGTCGCGGTCGCGCGGGTCCGGCCTGCCGGGACGGCGACGGCGCCCGGCCCTCCCCCGCCCGGCGACGCCGCGGAGCGACCGTCCTGCACGCCGGCCGGCCTCCTCCCGGCCGTCAGCCGCGACGGGAGCTTAAGACGGTACGGGAGTAGCCGTGCCCCGATGGACCCCGCGGAGTACGACCTCGCGTTCTTCCACCAGGGCGGCTTTCACCGCCGGACGTGCGTCGTCTGCGGCTCCGCGTTCTGGACCCTCGGGGAGCACGACCGCTGCCAGGAGGCCCCGTGCCGGACCTACGGCTTCGTCGGCCACCCGGTGTTCCGCCGTCCCCACCAGCTCCGCGAGATGCGCGAGGCGTTCCTCGGCTACTTCGAACGCCGCGGCCACCAGCGCCTCCGGCGCTATCCCACGGTCGCGCGGTGGCGCAACGACGTCTTCTTCACCCAGGCGTCGATCTACGACTTCCAGCCGTGGGTGACGGGCGGGGCGATCCCGCCGCCCGCGAACCCCCTCACGATCTCGCAGCCGTCGCTCCGGTTCATCGACCTCGAAGAGGTCGGCCGCAGCGGCCGGCACCTGACGCTGTTCGAGATGCTCGCGCACCACGCGTTCAACCGGCCCGACCACGAGGTCTACTTCAAGGAGCGCACGGTCGAGCTGTGCCACCGGTTCATGACCGAGGAGCTCGGGGCGGAGCCGGGAGCGTTCACCTACAAGGAGGAGGTCTGGGAGGGCGGGGGGAACCTCGGCCCGTCGCTCAGCGTGAGCGTCTCCGGGCTCGAGGTCGCGACCCTCGTCTTCATGGAGTACGTCCGGGACGGTGCCTCGACCCGCCCGATGCCGCTCACGGTCGTCGACACCGGCTACGGGCTCGAGCGCCTCACGTGGGCGAGCCAGGGGACGAAGACGGTCTACGAGGCGGCGTTCGGCTCCGCCTACGACGAGCTCCGCCGGTCGTTCGGCCCGCGCGAGGCGGCGATCCTCGTCGACCACGCCCGCGCGCTCAACTTCCTCCTCACGGACGGGGTCGTCCCGTCGAACAGCAAGGAGGGCTACTTCGCCCGCCTCCTGATCCGCCGCGCGCTCCAGGTCCTCGCGAAGGGGACGGACCCGCCGACCCTCCCCGCGGTCCTCGAGCGGACTGGCCGGGAGCTCGCCCGCGACTTCCCCGAGATCGGCGAGCATCGCGACGACCTCGAGCGCGTCGTGGAGGCCGAGACCGAGCGCTACCGCGAGGCGATCGAGCGGGCCCGCCAGACGATCCGGCGCCACGAGGCGAAGGTCCACGCGGAAGGCGGGCGGGTCTCGGGGGACGACCTCCTGCGCTGGTACGACTCCCTCGGGGTCCCGCCCGACGTCGCGGTCGCGGAGCTCGCGAACCCGCCCCCGATCCCGGACGACTTCTACGCGCAGGTCGCGGCCCACCACGAGTCCGAGCAACCGACCACCGACTACGTCGACGCGAGCGAGGGGTTCCCCGAGGTGCCGGCGACCGTACCCCCGACCGAAGTCCTCTACTACCTCGACCCGTACACCGTCTCGTTCGACGCCCACGTCGTCCACGTGGACGGACCGCACGTCGTCCTCGACCGGACGTACTTCTACCCGACGGGAGGGGGCCAGGTGGCGGACCGGGGCCACCTCGGCGACCTCGAGGTCGTCGACGTCGGCCGCCGCGGTCCCTACGTCCTCCACCGGCTCGAGCGGCCGGCCCCGCTCCACGTCGGCGAGCGGGTCCGGGGGAAGATCGACCCGGTCCGCCGGACGCAGCTGATGCAGCACCACACCGCGACCCACCTCCTGAACGGCGCGCTCCGGGAGGTCCTCGGCCCCCACGTCTGGCAGGCCGGGGCCCACAAGGCGCCCGAGGTCGCACGGATCGACATCACGCACTACAAGGCGCTCACCCCGGACGAGCTCCGGAAGGTCGACCGCCGGGTCAACGCGGTCGTCCGGGAGGACCGGCCGGTCCGCAGCTACTTCGAGACGCGCACCGAGGCGGAGCGGAGGTTCGGGTTCACCCTCTACCAGGGCGGCGCGGTCCCGGGGAAGGACCTCCGCATCGTCGAGGTCGAGGGGTTCGACGTCGAGGCCTGCGGGGGGACCCACTGCACCCACACGAGCGAGGTCGGCGCGATCGCGCTCCTCGACGTCGAGCGCATCCAGGACGGCATCGTGCGGCTCTCCTTCGCGAGCGGCGAGCGGGCGCTCGAGGTCCGGGAGGAGCACGAGGCGATCCTCAAGGAGGCGGCGCAGCGCCTCGGCGTCGCGGTCGACCGGCTCCCCGACGGGATCGACCGGCTCCTCGGCGAGGTCGAGGAGGCGCGACGGAGCGCCCGGGCGCGCCAGAAGAGCGACCTCGGGAGCGTGGCGAGCGAGCTCCTCGCGGACCCCGCGCGCACCGAGACCGTCGGCGCGACCACGATCGTCGCGGCGCAGGTCGATCTCGACCGGGCGGGGCTCACCGAGCTCTCGCGGCTGCTCTCCAAGGTCGAGGGCCGGGTCGTCGTCCTCGCCGGGGAGCGGGACGGCAAAGGCACGCTCTTCGTCGGCTCGACCGCCCCCGGGATCTCGGCCGCGCGCCTGGTGGAGGCGGCGAAGGGCGCGTTCGGGGGCAAGGGAGGCGGCAACATGTCGGCGGCGACCGCCGTCGGCGAGCCCGGCGCGCCGCTCGCGGCCGCGCTCGGGGCCGCGCGCGCCGCCGCCCGGTCGGCGGCCCAGTCCTAGCGCCCTCCGGGGGTCCGCGTCCCGAGGACAACCCTTTTCTAGGCGAACTCCCCCATTTCGAGCCGGGACGCTGGATGGTACGACGGGCGTCGGGACCCTCGCGCCGACCGCGGTGCCCCGAAGCACCATGAGCGCGAACAACGGGCAGGCAGTGGGAGGGGTCCCTCCCGAAGTGGTCTCGTTCCTGAGCGGAAAGGGTGGCCGGTCGCTGATCATCAAGGGCGGCGCGGGCACCGGCAAGACCACCTTCGGGCTCGAGCTGCTCGAGCGCGTCGGCCAGCCGAGCCGCTCGTTCTACCTCTCCACGCGGGTCGGGGACGAGTCGCTCTGGCGCCAGTTCCCGTGGCTCAAGACGAGCGAGATGCGCTCGCGGATCCTCGACTCGGCGAAGCTGTTCCTCGACACCGTCCAGGCCGAGGCGAAGGGCGGCCGCCCCGAGATCCCCGAGAGCGAGGCGCGGAAGATCAAGGCCGGCCGCGACGTCCTCGGCAGCTTCGGCCAGGAGCACGGGCCGCCGACGCGGGTCGACCGCACGCACCTCGGCGCGCTCCTGAAGCGCAGCCCGATGCCCGAGGTCGAGAACGTCTACAACCGCATCGAGCGGGCGCTTCCGGAGAAGTCGCTCCTCGTCATCGACTCCCTCGAGGGGGTGACCCACAAGTACGGTCTCGAGATGGAAGAGTTCGTGATGGCCCTCCAGAAGGACCTCGTGGAGGCGTCCAGCACGGACGTCGTGATGATCCTCGAGAAGCCCGAGGCCGGCGGGATCGAGTACCTCGTCGACGGCCTCATCTCGATCCAGCGCGAGGAGCTCGACGAGCGACGCGTCCGCCATCTCCGCCTCGAGAAGCTCCGCGCGACCAACATCGGGCGCGCCCGCTACGCGGTGACGCTCAACGGCGGCCGCTTCGAAGCCCTCGGGTTCGAGAGCCCGTTCAACGGTAAGGGCTCGAGCGCGAGCTGGACGCCGCTGCCGGACCCGGAGCGCTTCTACTCGACCGGGATCCCGGACTTCGACGCGCTCCTCGGCGGCGGGCTCCGCCGCGGGAGCTTCAACGCCTTCGAGGTCGACGTGAACGTCGGCGTCGACGACTACTACATGCTGTTCACGCCGACGTTCCTCAACTTCCTCGGCCAGGGCCGGGGGATGATCGCGGTCCTCGCCGCGGGGGAGTCGCCGGAGAAGCTCCGCGAGGCGCTCGTGCGGTACGTCCCGCCGAGCCACTTCGACACGCGCGTGCGCATCCCGGACTACACGGTCGCCGAGACCGAGGAACCGTACATCCTCCCCATGGCCCGGTTCGGCCGCGACGAGGCGATGCGGGCGATGGTGACCGCCGAGAAGGCGGCCGCAGGCCCCGACCGGCGCCCGTTCATCGAGTACATGGCGTTCGACACGTTCGAGAGCCTGATGGGCGACCAGGTCGCGATCCGGATGTACTTCTCCGGGGTCTCCCGCACGAAGCACGTCGGGAACCTTGGGATCGGGCTCCTCAAGCCCGGGCTCCTCGTCTCGAGCGAGATCCTCAACATGATGGACACGTACTTCCGGATCGTCAACATCGACAACGCGCCGTGCATCTACGGGATCCGGCCGCGGACGACGATCTACGCGATCAGCCCGGACCCCCAGAAGGGGGCCCCGCACGCCGTCCTGACCCCGGTCGTCTAGGACCCTACCCCGCGAGCCCGAGCGCGACGACGCCGAGCCCGTAGAGGAAGAGGGCCGGGGCGAGCGTCATCGTGAGGTCGTCGTCGAGCCACGGGTGCTTCCGCCGCTCGACGGCGAGCGCGATCGCCGCGGCCCCGAGGGCGAGCGCGACGGCCCACGGGACCGGCCAGGCGCCCCCCACGACGAGCGCGAGCGTCGCGAGCACGGTGTAGACCGCGAAGGGGAGGGCCGTCTCGAGGCGGGCCCAGCGGGCCTCGGATCTCAGCTCGCCGACCAAGGGGTCGACGAGCGCGGTCCCGAGGACGGCGGCGGCCGCGACCGGCCTCGGGAAGAGGAGGACCGTGACGACGAGCGCGACCGCGTAGAACAGGTAGCTCGCCGGTCGGCGGGCCTCGTAGGCGCGGATCGTCGGGAGCTCGAGGCCGATGGTGAACCGGAGGAGCTCGAGGACCCCGAGGACGGCGAGCGCCGCGAGGAGGACCACCGCCTTCGGCACGACCAGGAAGAAGCCGTCGGGTACGGCGTAGTAGAGGAGGATCGCGGCGCCGACGCCGTGCAGGCACCGGCGCCAGAGGCGGTCGCCGAACGCCTCGTCCCGGCCGAAGCGCGCGCCCAGCCAGCGGCGGAAGCGACCGTCGTGGTGGAGCCGCAGCCCCATGAGGGTCCGCCTACACCCGCCCGCAGGCGCGGAGGACCTCGAGCGCGTTCAGGGTGATCCAGCGGCTCGGCTGGCCCGGGACCTCGAGCGCGAACGGGTAGAACGGCGCGCGGCGGATCGGGTAGTTCGGGTCCTCCGAGTCCGGGTGCAGCGCGTCGAGGTTCCAGGTCCCGTCCGCGTTCCGCTTCGCCTCGAGGCGGTCGAGCGCGGGCCGGAGGCGGCGGTCGTCCTGGTAGCCGAGGTGGACCAGGAGGCCGAGCCCGACCAGGAGGTCGTAGTAGTAGTGGGTGGGGTAGTGGAGGCGGAACCACGGAGCGTAGGTGCCCCGGCCCTCCTTGGTGAGCCCGCGGGCGAGGTAGAACTCCGCTCCGCGCTCGATCGCGCGCTCGACCTCGGGCGATCGCCGCGAGGGCGGGAGGACGGCGAACGCAGCGAGCGGCTCCCACGCGTCGAGCGTGCCGGTCCGGGACCGGAAGCAGTGCCAGCCGCCGTCCGCCTTCTGGTGATCGAGGAGCCACTGGATCGCGCGGCGGACCCGCGGGTCGTCCCCCCGCCCGAGCGAGACGAGGAGGCGCACGGCGTTCCCCGTGAAGCAGGCCTCCCCCCTTCGTCCTCCGAGGTCGGGCCGCGGCCCGCGGCCGTAGACCCGAAGATAGAGGTCGACCGCCTTCCGCACCTTCGCGAGCTCGCCCGAGACGCCGAGCTCGGCGAGGACGATCAGCCGCCAGTTCGTCGCGATGTACTTCGGCCGGTAGAGGGACTCGGGGTCGGTCCGGGGCGTGACCCACTGGCCCTCGTCCAACTGTTCGTCGAGGATGCGGGCCGCCCAGCCGACCCGGCCGATCCGGCGCGTCGCCCCTAGGACGCGCGGATCGGTCTCCTTCCGACCGAGCAGCTCGCGGTAGACCCTTCGACGGACGCTCGGCTCCCCGCCCTTGAGGAGCCAGGCGATCAGGTGAGGGGAGACCGTCACGCGCCTCGAGCGCCGCCGCGGCCATTTCAGCATTTCGCGCCGGGACCCGCGACGTCCGGCCCCCCGTCCGCGGGCCGCGACGGGCGGAACGCGGCAAAGGCTCAAGGCGCGGTCGGCCTCGGGCCGTCCGTGAAGGTGACGGTCCTCGTGGGCAGCAAGTCGGACCTCGAGCTGGCCGAGAAGGTCCGGAGCCGGCTCGCCGAGTTCGAGGTGCCGTGCGACGTCCACGTCGCGAGCGCCCATCGCACCCCGGAGAAGGTCGAGCGCCTCGTTCGAGACCCGGCGACGGACGTCTTCATCGCGATGGCCGGGCTCTCTGCGGCCCTCCCCGGGGTCGTCGCGGCCCGGACCCTGAAGCCGGTGATCGGGGTGCCCCTCCACCGCGGTCTCGGGCTCGACAGCCTGCTCTCCGTGGTCCAGATGCCGCCCGGCATCCCGGTCGCCTCGGTGGGGCTCGACGCAACGGAGAACGCAGCGCTCCTCGCCGTCGAGATCCTCGCCGCGGGCCACCCGGAGCTCGTCCCGCGCCTCGAACGCTACCGTGCCCGATGGCGGGAGGAGCCGCCCGCGCCAGGGGCGAGCACGTGAACGACCCGAAGGCGTTCGTCGCCGAGGTGATCGAGCGCCTGCGCTCCGAGGTCCCGGGGAACGCGATCGTCGCCGCCTCGGGCGGGATCGACTCGACGACCGCGGCGCTGCTCGCCCAGCGGGCGCTCGGAGAGCGGGCGCGGGCGGTCTTCGTCGACACGGGGCTCGTCCGCGAGGGCGAGGTCGGGAGGGTCGCCGCGCTGCTCCGGGCCGCCGGGCTCGAGCACCGCACCGTCGAGGCGAGCGAGCGGTTCCTCGCCGCGCTGAAGGGGGTCCACGACCCCGAGCGCAAGCGCCGCCGCATCGGCGCGGAGTTCATCCGGGTCTTCGAGGAGGAGGCGAGGTCGTTCGGGACCGACCGGCTCGTCCAGGGGACGATCGCTCCCGACTGGATCGAGAGCGGCGGGGCCCTGCGCGACACGATCAAGACGCACCACAACGTCGGCGGCATCCCGCGGAAGAGCCGCCTCGTCCTGGTCGAGCCGCTCCGGGACCTCTACAAGGACGAGGTCCGGGCGGTCGCCCGCGAGCTCGGGGTCCCGGAGGCGGAGCGCCAGCCGTTCCCCGGGCCGGGGCTCGCGGTCCGGATCGTCGGCCCGATCGATCGCGAGCGGGTCCGCCGGGCCCGCGTGGCGAACGCGGTCGTGGAGGAGGAGGTCGAACGGGCGTTCGCCGCGCACGAGATCGCCCGGCCGTGGCAGTACTTCGCGGTCCTTCTCGAGGAGAAGACGGTCGGCGTCACCGGGGACAACCGCGTCCACGGCGACGCGGTGAGCGTGCGGATCGTGGAGTCGGTGGACGCGATGACCGCGACCGCGATGGCCGTCCCGCCGGCCCTCCTCGCGCGGATCGCGCGGCGGATCACCCGCGAGCTGGCGGGCGAGGTCGTCCGCGTCCTCTACGACGTCACGGACAAGCCTCCCGCGACGATCGAGTGGGAGTGAGCCCCGCGAAGGGCTATCTAGTCCCGGCCGTCCCCTAGCGCGACGCCATGAAGCAGCCGCCCGCGGGGACCGGCCGGACGGTGAAGATCCCGGAGGAGATCGCCCGGCGGCTCGAGGAGCGGCTCAAGGGCTCGGCGTTCGATTCGATCGACGCGTTCGTCGGCTTCGTCCTCGGCCGGCTGCTCGAGGAGCCGGGCGGCCCCGGGTTCAGCGAGGAGGACGAGCGGG
This sequence comes from Thermoplasmata archaeon, assembly GCA_033854115.1. Lineage (GTDB taxonomy): Archaea > Thermoplasmatota > Thermoplasmata > Lutacidiplasmatales > UBA184 > Lutacidiplasma. The sequence goes on along the minus strand of JAWOKS010000002.1, from coordinate 52,739 downwards.
CCCTCAAAGAGCGGCTCCGCTCGCTCGGCTACATCGACTGACGCGCGCCGCCAACGCTTTGCCGCGGACCGGGCTCACGGGTCCGTGCTGCGCTGCCCGTTCTGCGGCTCGGCCGAGACCGACCGGTTCGACCTCGAAGGACGCCGGTTCGTCGTCTTCGGCTGCATGTTCAGTCCCTCGATCGCCCGGGATCGGTCGGACGAGGAGCTCACCGCCGAGCTCGTGCGCGAGTTCGGGCGCGACGGGGACGCGCACTTCCGGCGCACGTGCGACCGGCTCCACCTGTTCGTGACCCAGGGCGACGGCGCCCGAGAGCTGAAGGCTGCCGACGGGGAAGCCGGCTCGTCCTGATCCTGCCCCCCGGTGGTCCTCGGGTCCCCGGATCCGGGACCTCGGACCCGAGGCCGCAGAGCCCGCCGCCTAAGGCTCCCGGCCGGCTCGCCGTCGGGGGAACTGGGCCATCGCTTCGGCGAGCTCCTCCCGGAGGCGGTCGCGGAAGGGAACGTCCAGTCCCTCCGACGCCCAGTGGAGACGGTCGGCCGGCACGGAGCCGCCACGCCGCTCGCCCTCGCGTCGGCTCGCCCCGTGCCTCCGCTCCCGGAGCGAGCCGGTCAGCGCGTCCCGGCCGAGGGCCATACCCCCCGAGACCGTCAGGTCGCCGAGGGCGGTCATGATGCCGGAATCGAGCTGGGGGACCGTCCGGGAGGCTCGGGCTCGGGGCGCCATGGGGTTCCTGGAAGGAACGCTCGACGTTCGGTCTTATCAAACCGTCCGCCCAGAGGAAGCCGCGCGGGGCGGGGGTCGGGCTCGACGCGATGGAGGAGCCGGGTGCGACCCGGCCCGGGCGCCACCCTCCGGTACCGTGCCCCGGGGTGCTCTCCGACCCATGGGTTTTCATCTATCGGGCTCCCGTGTAGGAGGGACGGCGCATGGCGATCGAAGCGGTCGCGGTGATCCAAGACCTCGCGGTCGTCCTGATCGCGGCCGCGCTGATGGCCATCCTCTTCGAGCGGCTCGGCCAGCGCCCGCTCGTCGGGTACATCCTCGTCGGGATCATCCTCGGACCGTACACCCCGCCGTTCAGCTTCGTGCTCCATCCCGAGACGCTCGAGCTCCTCGCGCAGATCGGCATCGTCTTCCTCCTGATGGCGCTCGGGATGGAGTACCCCGTCGCCCGCCTCCGCTCGATCGGCCGGCTCGCGCTCATCATCGCGCTGTGCGAGGCGCTCGTGACGTTCGCCGCGGGCTACCTGGTCGGGATCGCGTTCGGCCTCTCCGAGTTCGACAGCCTGTTCCTCGGGCTCGCGGTCTCCGTGACGAGCACGGTGATCCTGGCGACCGTGCTCGAGGAGATGGGGGTCCTCCGCGAGCAGGCCGCGGGCCTCGTCCTCGGGATCACGGTGGTCGAGGACGTCGTCGCGGTCTCGCTCCTCGGCATCCTCCAGAGCGTCGCCTCGACCGGCGGCCTCTCGCTCATCGGGATCGGCGTGTCGATCTCCCTCGTCGTCGGCCTCATCGCGGGCACCCTCGTGATCGGCTCGAGGATCGTCCCCCCGCTCATCGACACCGTCGCGAAGTGGGGTCGTCGGGACCTCCTCCTGCTCACGATCCTCGGCCTCACCTTCGGGCTCTCGATCCTCTCGAGCCTGGTCGGGATCTCGGTCGCGACGGGGGCGTTCCTCGCCGGCGTCCTGGTCGCGGAGTCGAAGAACCAGGGACCCGCGCGCGAGATGGTGACGCCGCTCAAGGAGCTGTTCGGCGCGATCTTCTTCATCGCGATCGGGGCGCTCATGGACCTCGAGCTCCTCCGCCCCTACGTCCTCCTGGTCGGCGCCCTCGTCGCGGTCTCCCTCGGCGTGAAGTTCCTCGTCACCTACCTCGTCGCGCGGAGCCAGCGGATCGGCCCGGCGACCGCCGAACGCACCGCCATCGCGATCGCCGGACCGCGCGGCGAGCTGTCGCTCGTCGTGGCGAAGGGCGGGACGGACGTCGGGGCGACGGGGGCTTTCGTCCTCCCCACCGTCGGGGCGATCGCGCTCGTCACCTCGTTCCTCACTCCGTTCCTGATCCGTGCCACCTGGAAACCGGCCCGGCCCCCGCTCTCGAACGACGCGGGACGCACGGGCCCCTGAGCCCGCCCGGGCGCGACGCGCGGGAGGGCGCGCTCACTCCGCGTCGCGCCGCGTCTCGCCGTCGACCGCGAGGTCGGCGTCGGGGCGGTCCGGTCGGGGGGCGAGCCACCGATCGAGATGGAGGGCGAGCGCGACCACGAGGGCTCCGGCCAGCCCCCCGAACAACAGCGGGGGCCCGAGCTCCTGCGCGAAGGGGGCGGGGATACGCTTCACGAGCACCGCGCCCACGGCGAAGACGCCGAAGAGCGCGAGCAGCAGCTCGAACGACCGCCGGCCGGGGATCCAGCCCGGACCCCGGTTCCCACCGCCCCGGATTGGACGTCGGGGGGCGCCCGGGGTCGGCCGGTCCCGGAGGTTCGCCAGGGGGTCCCCTCCGCGCCCGCTAGCCCGAACGGGGGGCCGCGACCTTGGCGAGGACCGGTCGGGGGTCGATCATGTGGCGGCCGAGTCCGAGCTCCTCGGGGGCCGCCCCGAGGGCGAGCGCCACGAGCTGCGGCAGGTGGAAGACCGGCATCCCGAGCGGGCGGCCGGCGGCCTTCGCGGCCGGGGCCTGGTAGGTGTCGAGCGAGATGTGACAGAGCGGGCAGGGGGTCGCCATCGCGTCCGCGCCGTGGTCCTTCGCGTCGAGGATCTGGCGGGCCGCGATCCGCCCCGCCGTCTCCGCCTTCACGAACTGGATCGGGAAGCCGCAGCACATCACGCGGCCCCGGTAGAGCACGGGCTCGACGCCGAGCACGGCGAGGAGGTCCTCGAAGTCGTGCGGCTCCTCCCCCGAGGCCACGCCCATCTCGTCCGCCGGACGGAGGAGGTGGCAGCCGTAGAACGCCCCGACCTTGAGGCCCGCGAGGGGCCGGCGGACCTTCGCGCGCAGCGCGTCGAGGCCGACCTGCTCGACGAGGACCCGCAGGAGGTGGGTGACCTTGACCGACCCCTGGTAGCGGAGCCCGATCGAGGCGAGCGCGGGGTCGACCTTCGCGCGGACCGCGGGGTCCTTCAGGCGGAGGTTCGCGAGCGTGAGCATCCCCTGGCACGTCGAGCAGATCGTGAGCACGTCGAGCCCCGCCGCCTCGGCGATCGCGAGGTTCCGCGCGTTGATCGCGACGTTGAGCGCCTCGTTCGCCTCGTCGACGAACCCCGAGCCGCAGCAGGAGAACTTCGGGAACTCGACGAGCTCGATCCCGACGGCCTTGCAGACCCAGCGGGTCGCGAGGTCGAGCTCCTTGCCCGACGCTTGGGCGACGCACCCCGGGTAGTAGGCGAGCCTCATCGCCGGCCCCCCTCGTCCAGGGCCTCGTAGAGCTTCTCGAGCTCCTCGTGGCCCTCGATCGCCTTCGGTCGCCGGGCGACCTCGGGCTTCTTCCGCCAGATGCGCAGGCCGTGCGGCAGCTGGGGCAGCACGCCCCAGAGCCCGTAGGTCTGGCGGACGAGCTTGAGCTCGCTCAAGAGCCCCCGGTCGCGGATGTTGTCCTTGAAGCCGGCCGCGTGGCGCGAGCCGAGCTCGGTCGCGCCCTGGGCCGCGATCGCCATCTCCTTGAGGTCGCGGATCCGCTCCGAGGGGCGCACGTCCTTCGGGCACGACTCGGTGCAGAGGTGGCAGCGCAGGCAGAGCCAGAGGCCGTCCGCCTGGATCCGGACGAGGCGGTCCTGCCGCGCCCCGTCCCGGGGGTCCACGACGTACCGGTAGAGCTTCGCGAGCGCCATCGGCCCGGGGAACGCCGCATCCTCGGTGACGGCCGGGCAGGCCGAGTAGCACGCCGCGCAGGCGATGCAGCGGGGCGTCTCGCGGAACCGATCGACCTCCGCGGGGGACATCTTGGTCGGGACCCCCTCGGGCATCGGCTTCCTCGGGTCGATCCGGAGGTGCGGCTCGATCTCCTGGTACCGCTGCCAGAACGGCGCCTGGTCGACGACGAGGTCGCGGATGACCGGTTGGTTCGCCATCGGCTCGACCACGATGCGGCCGTGCCGGGCGACCTCGGGGCCGACCTGGGTCTCGCAGGCGAGGCGGGTCTTCGAGTTGATCCGCATCGCGCACGACCCGCAGATCGCGCTGCGGCAGCTGTAGCGCACCGTGAGCGCGGGGTCGATCTCGTTGCGGATCCGGAGGAGCGCGGTGAGGACCGGCGTGTGGGGCGTGAGGTCGAGCACGTACCGGCGGTACGTCGGGGCCGCATCGACCCCGGGCTGGAAGCGGTAGACCTCGAGCGGGACCGAGATCGTCGGCTCGGCCATCAGTAGACCCTCTCGGTCGGTTCGTAGTGCGTGAAGCCGACGGGCGCGTAGTCGAGCGTGGGGCCGTCCGCGCCCTTCCGCGCGAGCGTGTGCCGCATCCAGCGGGCGTCGTCCCGCTTCGGATAGTCCGTGCGGGAGTGCGCCCCGCGGCTCTCGGTGCGCGCGAGCGCCCCCACGAGGATCGTCTCGGCGAGCTCGAGCATGTGGCCGGTCTCGAGCGCGTCGAGGAAGTTGAGGTTGAACACCGGGGAGCGGTCGGCGACGCGGATCCGCTCGAACCTCGCCTTCAGGCCCCGGATCGCGCGGACCCCCTCGAGGAGGCCCGCCTCGTTCCGATAGATCCCGGCGCACCGCTCCATCGTCGTCTGCATCTCCGTCCGCAGGGTCGCGGGGTCCTCCCCCTCGGTCCTCGACGACCAGCGCCGGAACGGCTCGGTCGCCGTGTCGAGGTCGCTCGCGTGCATCTCGGGGGCCGGCGCCTGGACGGCGTAGGCGGCGGCCGCGAGGCCGGCCTGCTTACCGAAGACGAGCGTCTCGAGGAGCGAGTTCCCGCCGAGGCGGTTCGCCCCGTGGATCGAGACGCACGCCGCCTCGCCCGCCGCGAAGAGCCCGGGGAGGTTCGTCTCCCCGCGCACGTTGGTCCCGATCCCGCCCATCATGTAGTGCTGGGCGGGGTAGACCGGGATCGGCTCGGTCACCGGGTCGATCCCGGCGAACCGGCGGGAGAAGTCGCAGATCTCCTGCAGACGGGACTCGATCTTCTCCTTGCCGAGGTGCATCAGCTCGAGGTGGACGTAGCCGCCGTACGGGCCCGAGAACCCCCGGCCCTCGGCGACCTCGGTGACGATCGCCCGCGAGACGACGTCGCGGGAGGCGAGCTCCTGGACGTTCGGAGCGTAGCGGACCATGAACCTCTCCCCCTTCGCGTTCTTGAGGATCCCGCCCTCGCCGCGGGCCCCCTCCGTGATGAGGATCCCCGACTCCATGAGCGCGGTCGGGTGGAACTGGACGAACTCCATGTCCTTCAGGTGGGCGCCCGCGTCGTACGCGACCGCGAGCCCGTCCCCGGTGCAGCTGTGGGCGTTCGTCGTGCGGGCGTAGATGCGGCCCGCCGGCCCCGTCGCGAGGACGACCGCCTTCGCGGCGATCTCCTGGAACTCCCCGGGGCGCCGCGCGAACGCGGTGAGCCCGTGCACGCGGCCCTCGCGGACGACGAGGTTCACGAGGTCCCACTCGTCGTAGAGGGTGAACCGCTCGTTCCAGAGCTGCTCCCACAGCGCCTGGAGGAGCGCGAGCCCGGTCCGGTCGGCCGCGTAGATCGTCCGGGGGAAGTGCGCGCCGCCGAACGGCCGGCGCGCGAGCGAGCCGTCGTCCGACCGGCTGAAGATCGTCCCGAAGTGCTCCATCTCGACGACCGTCGGGCCGGCCTCGCGGCAGAAGAACTCGATGGCGTCCTGGTCGCCGAGGTAGTCGGAGCCCTTCACCGTGTCGAAGACATGGGTGTCGACCGAGTCCTCGGCGCCCACGGCGGCGTTGATCCCACCCTGCGCCGCCCCCGAGTGGGAGCGGAGCGGATGGAGCTTCGTGAGGAGCGCGACGTCCCGACCGGCCTCGACCGCCGCGAGGGCGGCGCGCTGGCCGGCGAGCCCCGCGCCCACCACCACGACATCGTGGCGAAGCATACGCCCCCGGGGAACGCTGGGGCCCTATAACGGGTGAGACGGCCCGGTTCGGGACCGCGCGCGGGGGTCGCCCCGACCGAGGGGGGTTCCTCGGTGGCCGAGACGTAATCGCTCCGGGCGCCGTTATATAGCGACCCCATGTCGCCCCCGGCGTCGTAGGGGCTACGACCGTAGGTCCGATGATGTCCGGTGCGCCCGCTTCCGTTCCTGAGAACCGCTACCTGACCGGCACGACCACGATCGGGATCGTCGCGAAGGACGGGGTCACGCTCGCGACCGAGCGCCGCGTCACCGCGGGCAACATGATCTCGAACAAGAGCGCCCAGAAGCTGTTCAAGATCGACCAGAACGTCGGGATGACGATCGCGGGCTACGTCGGCGACGCGCAGGTCCTCGCCCGCTACCTGAAGGCCGAGGTCTCCCTCTACCGGCTCCGCCGCAGCGCGCCCCTCAGCACCGAGGGGGCGGCGACGCTCCTCGCGAACATCCTGAGCGGCAACCGCTACTACCCGTACCTTGCCTGGATGATCGTCGGCGGGGTCGACGCGAAGGGCGGCCACATCTTCTCGGTCGACCCGGCGGGGGGGTGCATCGAGGACCGCTTCGTCTCGGTCGGCTCGGGCTCGCCGTTCGCCTACGGGATCGTGGAGGAGGGCTACTCGCGCGACCTCTCGACCTCCGACGCGGTCGACCTCGCGCTCCGCGGGCTCACCGCGGCGATGAAGCGCGACAGCGCGAGCGGGGACGGCTACCTCGTCCATGTCATCACGCCCCGGGAGTACCGCGAGCTTTCCGACGACGATATCAATAAACGCCTGAAGGCGCTCAAGATACCGTTACCACCGCCCCTTCCCTAGCGGGCGGCGCCGCCGCCCAACCCGTTCCCGAGAACCCCTTCCCTGGCAGGATGAGTTTCGACTCGCTCCTAGAGCAAACACGGACGGTCCTCAAGGAGGTCCTCCCCGAGACCGTCGAGGTCACCGACATCGAGCTTGAGGGCCCGCACGTCGTGGTCTACACGAAGCAGCTCGAGACGTTCCTCTCCGGGGGCGACTATCTCCGCCAGGTCGCGCAGCGCCTCCACCGCCGCGTGCTCGTCCGGTCGGATCCCGCGACCCTGATCGACCCGAAGGAGGCGGAGAAGGTCATCCGAGAGGTGATCCCGGTCGAGGCCGAGCTCAACCAGCTCTTCTTCGAGCCCGAGACGGGCGAGGTGACGATCGAGGCGGCGAACCCGGGCGCCGCGATCGGACGGGGCGGCTCGGTCCTCAACGACCTCAAGCGGCGGATCGGCTGGGTCCCAACGGTCGTCCGCACCCCCCCGATCCCCTCGAAGACCGTGGAGGAGGTCCGCATCCACCTCCGCAACTCGTTCGACGACCGTCGCTCGTTCCTCAAGAAGGTCGGGATCCGGATCGCCCGCGACCCGCTCGAGGAGAAGCTCTGGGCGCGCACGACCGCGCTCGGGGGCTACCGCGAGGTCGGGCGGAGCGCGCACCTCCTGACCACGCAGAACTCGAAGGTGCTGATCGATTGCGGCCTCGACCCGGGCTCGGACCGCACGCCGTTCTTCAACGCCCCCGAGCTCCTCCCGCTCGACTCGCTCGACGCGGTCGTCGTGACCCACGCCCACCTCGACCACTGCGGGCTCGTCCCGGTCCTGCTCAAGTACGGCTACAAGGGGCCGGTCTACTGCACCGCCCCGACGCGCGACCTGATGACCCTCATGCTGCTCGACGCGATCAAGGTCGTCAACCAGGAGGCGCGGAGGAGCCTCTACGACTCCTCCCACGTCCGCGACCTCGTGACCCGCACGATCCCGCTCCGCTGGGGCGAGACGACCGACATCGCCCCGGACATCCGGCTCACGCTCCACAACGCGGGCCACATCCTCGGCTCGTCGATCTGCCACTTCCACCTCGGCGAGGGCGACCACAACCTCGCCTACTCGGGCGACATCAAGTTCGAGCGGAGCTGGCTGTTCAACCCGGCGGTCAACCGCTTCCCCCGGCTCGAGACGCTCGTCCTCGAGTCGACGTACGGCGGGTACCGCGACGTCCAGCCGACCCGCCAGCAGGCGTCGGACGAGTTCGCCCACCTCACGAAGAAGGTCCTCGAGCGCGGGGGGAAGCTGATCGTCCCGGTCTTCGCGGTCGGCCGCTCGCAGGAGGTGATGCTCGTCCTCGAGGAGCGGATGCGCAGCGGCCAGGTCCCGCGCGTCCCGGTCTACCTCGACGGGATGATCTTCGAGGCGACCGCGATCCACACGGCGTACCCGGAGTTCCTCAACAGCCAGTTGCGCACCGAGATCTTCCAGCAGGGGGACAACCCGTTCCTCTCCGACGTCTTCCGCCGGGTCGACTCGAGCCAGATGCGGATGGGCATCGTCGACTCGAAGGAGCCCTGCATCGTCCTCGCGACCTCGGGAATGATGAGCGGCGGGCCGGTGATGGAGTACTTCCGGTCCTGGGCCCAGGACGAGAAGAACGGGCTCCTCTTCGTCGGCTACCAGGCGGAGGGAACGTTCGGGCGGCGCCTCCAGCGCGGGCTCTCCGAGGCGGCGTTCGGGGACGGACCCCGCCAGGGGTCGGTCCCGGTGCGGCTCGAGCTCGCCACGATCGAGGGGTTCTCGGGCCACTCGGACCGGACCCAGCTGATGAACTTCGTCGCCTCGCTCGACCCGCGACCCCAACGAATCATTCTTAACCACGGCGAGGAATCGAAGGCCGTCGACCTGTGCTCGAGCCTCCACAAGCGCTTCGGGGTCGAGTCGCGCGTGCCGTTCAACCTCGAGGCGGTGCGCGTCCTCTGACCGCGACCTTCCGGGCCGGAGCGCCACGTTATAGCGCCCCCACCCGTGCGACGAGGACGCACGCCCGGTGATCGATGCCCGCGCCGCTGCGTAGGGTCCTCGTACTCGGACTGGACGGCGGGACGTTCCGCCTCCTCGACCCGCTGATGGAGGCGGGCGAGCTCCCGTTCCTCCGGTCGCTCGTCGTCCGCGGCGTCCGCGCCCCGCTCCGGAGCGTCTACCCGGCGAAGACGATCCCGGCGTGGTACTCGTTCGCGACCGGTCGAGACCCGGGCGAGCTCGGGATCTTCGGCTTCGCGGAGCCGGGAGAGGCCCCCGGCGCCTCCCGGCTCGTGCAGTCGTTCCGGCCGATCGAGGCGTTCTGGGATCGGCTCTCGCGCCTCGGCGTCAAGGTCGGGGTCCTCAACTTCCCGATGCTCTCGGGCTACCCGCTCCACGGGTTCGTCCTCCCGGGGATGCTCTCCGAAGGGTCGGCGTCGTACCCGAGGGACCTCCGGGGCGAGGTCGAGGCCGAGCTCGGGCGGCCGTACCCCGGCGAGCTCCCCGTCTTCCACGCGGCCGAGCGGGATGCCTGGGTGGCCTCCGCGACGGAGGCGGTCCGGGCCCGGGCGCGGGCGGCGGCGACCCTCGCCGAGCGGCACCGGCCGGACTTCCTCTTCGCGCTTTTCCGCGAGACCGACCGGATCGAGCACCAGCTCTGGGAGGAGCTCGCGCGCCCGGTCGCGGACATCCCCCGGGACCTCCTCGATTTCTGGCGGGCGGTCGACCACGCCTGCCAGGACGTCGACCGCGCGTTCCGCGCCCAGGGCGGTCCCGCGCTCACGCTCGTGATCAGCGACCACGGCCACGGGGCGATCCGGTCCGACTTCCTGACGAACCGCTGGCTTGCGAACGAGCGGCTCCTCGTCTTCCGCGACCCGAAGGCGCTCAGCGTGCGCAACGCTGTCTCCCGGCTCGTCCTCGCCGTCCAGCGCCTCCCCCTCGGCACCCCGCTCACCCGGCGGATCGCGGAGACGATCCGGAGCGGCCGCCACGGCGACCTCGCGAGGTTCCTCAACAGCGCCTCGTTCGAGGCGTCGACCGACCGCATCGACTGGCGGCGGACGGTCGCCTTCTCGCATCCGGTCCCCGAGGGGATCTACTTGAACCCGTTCAACCCCGAGCTCACGCCCGAGCGGCGGCGCGAGGTCCTCCGTGAGATCCGGGCGCGCCTCGAAGCGTTCCCCGAGGCGAGGATCGAGGTGTTCCAGCCCGAGGAGGTCTACCGCGGCCAGAACCTCCGCCGGGCGCCCGCGCTGCTCATCCGGGTCGACGCGATGGAGACCGAGCCGAGGATGGACTTCGCCTATCCTGAGCCCCTGATCCGCGACCGGCCGTCGTTCTTCTACGGCACGGGAACGCACCGGATGGACGGGATCTTCATCGGCGCGGGCGACGGGGTCTCGGCGGGCACGAAGCTCGGCACCCTGGAGCTCCTCCACGTCGGACCGACGATCCTCCAGGCGATGGGGGTCGCCCCGCCGCCCGCCCTCCAGGACCGTTCGTTCGCCTCCGCGCTCCTTCCCGCCCCGTAGCCTCTCCCCGCGAACTGTTTTCGGCGGGACGTCGCTCGCCCCTACGATGCCCCGGCGCACGATCGATGTCGTCGCCGCCGGGCCCGCCCACGACGACCCGTACGACCCGGCCGCGCCCGCCTGGGCGCTCGCGGTCGGGCTCGCCGCGCGCGGGCACGCGGTGCAGGTCGTCCACCCCACCTCGGGGCCCGAGGGTCCGCGCCCCGCGATCCCGTCGGTCGCGTTCTCGCCCTTGACCCCGCACGTCGGCTCGTGGGAGGGAGAGGCCGAGCTCGCACACCAGGCGGGCCGTCACCTTCGGCCCGAGGCGGACGCGGTGGTACGCGACCCGTCCGGTCTCGGTCCGATCCGCCACGGCCACCGCCCCCGGGCGGTGGTCGCGGTCGTCCGTTCGCTCGCCGCGGACCACCTCGCGGGCCGAGGCCCCGAGGGGAGGGTCGGAGGACTGCGCGCGAGGCTCGCGCTCTGGGGCGAGCGGCGGGCCGTCGTCCGTCTCGAGCGGGCCGCGCTCGCGGAGGCGACCGCGGTCGTCTGCGACCCCCCGAGCCTCGCCGAACCCCTCCGCTCGCGCTACGGGGTCGAGCCGACCCGCCTGAGGTCGATCCCCACCGCTGTCGGGGGCACCGGGCCCGCGCCGTCGCGGGAGGACGCTCGGCGGGCGCTCGGTCTTCCCACGGACGTGCCGGTCGCGACCCTTCTCGCGCCCCCGGGCGCGGACGACCCCGGTGCGGTCACCGAGGTGCTCGACGCGTTCCGTCGCACGCGGCCGATCTTCACCGGGGCGAGGCTCGTCGTGCGCGGCGCCACCGCCCCCACGGGCGGGGGGATCTCGGTGTCCCCGGGGGGGGACCTCGCCGGGCTCGAGCTCGCGCTCGCCGCGGCCGACGTCGCGATCGTGCTCCCACGCGGCGGGGAGTTCGACCCCGGCCCCGTGCTCGCTCTCCGGTCGGGGGCGGCCGTCATCGCCTCCCCCTCCGCCCCGCTCCCCGAGGGAGCGGACGCCGCGGTCCGGCGGGTGCCGGCCCGCGACGGAGGAGGGATGGCGAGCGTTCTTGCCGAGCTGTTCGCCGACCCCGCGGAGCGCCGGAAGCTCGCGGACCGGGGCCGGGCGGTCGCCGCCCCGTTCGACCCGGGGCACGTCGCCGAGGCGCTCGAGGCGAGCGGAGCCCTCGAGGGGGGCTAGCCGGACGGACCCGGCGGCTCGTCGAGCCGCCACTCGGCGAACCGGCGTCCCCCGCTCGCCCGGAGCACGGCGCGCCCGACGCCCGACCACCGGGCCCCCGCCGGGATCGAGCCATCGTCCAGTCCCTCGAGGAGCCCCCGGAAGAGCGCGCGGGTCGCCGCGAACGGGTCGTCCTCGCCCGAGGGGTGCGTCGAGCCCGGGGGCCGCACCTCTCGGAGGCGCCCCGCCTCGTAGGCGAACACGCCCACGAACGACGCGCGGCGCGCTGCGGTCCGGGCGACGAGGCGCTCGGCCGACCGGTCGGAGGGGAGCACCACGGCGACCCAGTCGGCCCACGGGCGACGGCGGAGCGCCTGGCCCAGGACGGCCGAGGGGCGTCCGACCTTCCCCTCCACGAGGCCGACCTCGGCACCGCGGCGCACGGCGAGGTCAAAGTAGTCGGTCCCGTCCGGATCGACGTACGTGCGGTAGCCGAGCTCCGCGAGATGCTGCGCGACCGCCTCGAGCAGCTGCCGCTCGGCAGGACGCGGCCGCGGAGGCTTCCCGGGGCTGCTCATGCCCCCGAGCGGAGGAACCACCGGTCGAGCCGGGCGCGCGATAGGAGGATCATGATCGGCCGACCGTGGGGACAGGACGAGGGACGTTCGGGGAGGCGGTCGAGCGCGCGCAGGATCTCGGCGATCGTCGTGCGCTCGACGACATCGCCCGCACGGATCGCCGCGTGGCAGGCGATCGAGGCCGCGCGTCGCTCCTCGAGGCCGTCCGGGACCGTGGGCCGGCCGCCGTCGCCCAGCTCCCCGAGCAGCTCGCGCACCGCGTCGGCCCGCACCGTCCGGCCGCGGTAGGACGGGACGCCCACGACGCGGAGCGTCCCCGGTCCGAACGGCTCGACCTCGAAGCCCGCCGCGCGCACCTCCTCGGCGTGCGCCTCGAGCGTCACGCGCTCGGCCGCGGTGAGCGCGAGGACGATCGGCTCGACCAGCGTCTGACGCGCGATCACCCCGCCCCGGCGCAGCGTCGCGTAGAGCAATCGCTCGCTCGCCGCGTGCTGGTCGATGAGGACGAGCCCGCGGTCGCTCGCCGCCGCCCAGTAGAGCGCCTGGACCGGCCCGAGGAGCTCGAGCTGGGACGACCCCGAAGGGAGGGTGTAGCCGGTGCCCAGCGGGGAGGCGTCCGCGACCGGGAGGGTCCGCTGGGTCCCGACACGTGCGAGCGGCTCCGGTCCCCCGGCCGCGCGGGCGACCCCCGGAGCGGGCGCGGAGGGAACGGGCGGGGGTTGGGAGGGGCGGCTTCCACCGAGGGCGGGCGCCGGGGACCGCGACGGCTCCGGGAGCGGAACGGGGCGGCCCGCCGATCGGAGCGCCGCCCCCACGCCCCGCCGAAGGGCCTCCGCCACGTCGCGCTCGGCCGCGAGCCGGACCTCCCGCTTGGTCGGATGGACGTTGACGTCGAGGCGGTCCGCGTCGATCGTGAGGTGGAGCACGCCGACCGGGAAGCGGGACCGCGGGATCGCGTCGCCGAAGCCCGACCGTACGGCCTGCGCGAGCGCCCGCGCGACGATCGGCCGGCCGTTCACGGCGAGGAAGAGCCGGGTCGAGATCGCGGAGGCGAGCTCGGGCCGGCCGAGGACGCCCACGATCTCCCCGCCGGGGCAGGCGCAGCGGAGGGGGAACGACCGGTCCGGGAACTCGGAGCCGAGCGCGCGGGCCGCCGCCTCCGCGAGGTCGTCGGTCGCGGGGTAGTTCGCGACCTCCCCGGCCTCCGTCTCGAGCCGAAGCGCGACCGTGGGGCGGGCGAGGTAGATCCGCTCGGCCGTGCGCAGGACCTCGAGCTGCTCCCGCACGGCCGATCCGAGGAACTTCCTCCGGGCCGGCGTGTTGTAGAAGAGGTCCCGCACCTCGACGGTGGTCCCCGGCGCCCTCGGCGCGGCGAACCGCCCCCTCGTCGCCCCGGCCGCGACCTCGATCCCTTCGCCGACCTCCGCCCCGGGAGGACGCGAAACGAGACGAAGGTGCGCGACCGCGGCGATCGCGGCCAGCGCCTCGCCCCGGAAGCCGAGCGAGCCGATCCGCTCGACGGGGCCGGTCGGCGGCAGCTTGCTCGTCGCGTGCCGTTCGACGGCGAGCTCGAGCTCCTCCGCCGGGATCCCCGTCCCATCGTCCGCGACCTCGATCCGGCCGAGGCCGCCTTCGGCGAGGCGGACGGTGACCGAGGTCGAACCGGCATCGATCGCGTTCTCGACAAGCTCCTTAACGACGGAAGCCGGACGCTCGACGACCTCGCCCGCCGCGATCTTCTCGACCACGTCGCGCGAAAGGCGGCGGATCGGCGTCCTCGCGGGGCCCCCCGGGGCCGTCACGGCGCGGCTCCCGGGCGGTCGGCGGCCTTCTGCTTCAGCTCGAGGAGCTTCGCCCGGGCCTCCTCCGCCGTCAGCCCGTTCACGTCGAGCCGACGCAGCTCGTCCGCGAGCGGGTCCGCGTCCGGGCCGGGCGCCGCGAGGAGCACGGCCTGGGTGTAGCGCGTGCCGCGCGCGCCGCGCGCCCGGGCCCCGCGGGCGACCGGGGGCGCGACCGGGAGGCCGGCCTCGAGCTCCTCGAGGAGACGGCCGGCCTCGTCGAGCACGCCAGGCGGGACGCCGGCGAGCTTCGCGACGTGCACCCCGTAGCTGCGGTCGGTCGCGCCCGGGACGAGGCGGTGGAGGAAGACGACGCCCTCCGCGCGGTCCTGGACGGCGAAGTGGCCGTTCCGGGCCGCGGCGAGACTCCCGACGAGGCTCGTGAGCTGGTGGTAGTGCGTCGCGAGGACCGTGCGAGCCCGCACGACATCGTGAAGGTGGCGCAGCGTCCCCCAGGCGAGCGCGAGCCCGTCGAAGGTGCTCGTCCCCCGGCCGACCTCGTCGAGCAGGACAAGCGAGCGCTCGTCCGCGGCGCGGAGGATCTCGGCGACCTCGGTCATCTCGACCATGAAGCTCGACTTCCCCCGCCCGATCTCGTCGGTGAACCCCATCCGGGTGAACAGCTGCGTCACGAGCCCGATCCGCGCGAAGCGGGCCGGCACGAACGAGCCGGCCTGCGCGAGGACGACGAGGAGACCGACCTGGCGCATGTAGGTCGACTTGCCCGACATGTTCGGGCCGGTGAGGACGAGCAGGCGCTCGCCCGCCGCGTCGAGCTCCACGTCGTTCGGCACGAACCGCTCGCCGAGCTGGCGGTCGAGGACCGGGTGCCGGCCGTCCCGCACGACGATCGCGCCCGAGGCGTCGACCGTCGGGCGGACGTAGCCGCGCTCGACGGCGAGATGCGCGAACGTGAGGAGCGCGTCGAGCGCCCCGACCGCCCGCGCGACCCGGTGGATGCGCACGACCTCGCGGTCGATGCGCGCGAGGAGCTCCTCCCAGACCCCCTCCGCGGCGAGGCGGGCGGCCTCCCGCGCCGCGACGATCCGCTCGGCGATCCCGAGGAGCTCGTCGCTGACGAACCTCTCGGCCTGCGCGACCGTCTGCTTGCGCCGGAAGTGCGGCGGGACCCGCCCGAGGTTCGGCCGGGTGACCTCGAAGTAGTGGCCGAAGACCTGGTTGTAGCCGACCTTGAGCGTCTTGATGCCGGTCGCGCCCTGTTCGCGTCGCTCGAGCGCCGTGAGCTCCGCGAGGGCGGTCTCTTCCTCGGTGCGGTAGCGGTCGACCTCGGCGGAGAAGCCGGACCGCACGAGCTCGCTCGTGGTGGCGCCGGGCGCGACCGCCTCGGGCAGGCTCGCCGCGAGTACGTCGATCAGTTCGGGCGGGGGGTCGAGCTCCTGCCCGATCTCTCCGAGAGGACCCGCGGGGGCGCCGCCGCGGAGCTCCTCCCCGAGGAGCCGGACCGTGCGGAGCCCCGCGCGGAGGCTCACGAGCTCGTCGGGGCGGACCCGACGGCTCGCCGCGCGCGCCGCGATCCGACCGAGGTCGGCGAGGCCCTGGAGGCGGGACCGCCAGCGGACCCGGTCGGAGCGCGCCTCGACCAGCCAGGCGACCGCTCCGAGCCGGGCCTCGATGCGCGCGACGTCCGCGAGAGGGTTCGTCAGCCAGAACGCGAGCGTCCGCCGACCGGCGGCGGTCGACGTCGCGTCCCAGGCGGAGAGGAGGGTCGGAGCGCCCGGGTCGTCCGGGTTCATCGGCCGCGAGATCTCGAGGTGCCGCAGCGTCTTCGCGTCGAGCACGAGGCGCCGCCCGCCCGAGCCGCGGTCGACGAGGGCCACGTGGGGAAGGAGGCGCGGCTGAGTGGCGCGGAGGAACGCGACGAGGCGCCGGTCCGGCTCCGCGGCGACCGACGGCCCGGCCTCGTCGGAACGGATCGCAGCCGGCAGCTCGGCCGCGGCCACGGGCGCCGGGGCCTCCTCGAGCCGGGCGCGCGGGAACTCCCGGCGGAGCTCCCGCACGAGGGCCGCGGCGTCGGCGGGCGGTGCGGTCCAGAGGATCTCCCGGGGCTGCATCGCGGCAAGGCACGACAGGAGGCCCTCCACGCCGGGGCCGTCGGCGGGTCCCCGGAGCCACTCGCCCGTGCTCACGTCGACCGCGGCGTAGGAGCCGGCCCCCCCGCCCGCGAGCGCGACGCACGCGAGGAAGCTGTGCTCGGGCCCGCCGAGGATCCCTTCCTCGACCACGGTGCCCGGGGTGACGACTCGGGTCACCTCGCGGCGGACGAGGCCCTGCGCGGAGCGAGGGTCCTCGACCTGATCGCAGAGGGCGACCTTGAACCCCTTGCGCACGAGGCGCCCGAGGTAGGTCTCGACCGCATGGTGCGGGACACCGGCCATCGGGGTGCGATCGCCCCGAGCGTCGGGCGCCCGCGCGGTGAGCACGACGTCGAGCTCGCGCGCGAGCAGGCGGGCGTCCTCTCCGAACGTCTCGTAGAAGTCGCCGACGCGGAAGAGGACGAGATGACCCGGGTAGCGGCCCTTGACGCCCTCGTACTGCTCGAGGAGAGGGGTTGAGGCGGCAGGCCCGTCAGGCATCGCCCCGGCAGACGAGGCGCCTCTTATAACGCGCCACCGGGGGCCGCGGAACGGCGGTTCCCTCCGAACACCGTTCGGCGCCCGTGAGGCGGACGGAACGACAGGGAAGGTGCGGGGACCCCACCCCCGTGCTCCCGACGCGGGGCCCGACGCTGAGGGGGAGATTTGAACTCCCGTGGCGTCGCCGCCACCAGCTTTCAAGGCTGGCGCCTTGCCGGACTAGGCTACCTCAGCGCGAGGGGCTGGAGCCTGCGCGGGACGATTAAACCCTCCGACCGAGGCCCTGCCCGCACGCGCTCAGAGCGGGCCGCGGTGGAAGAGCCCTCTCCCTCGTCCGAACGGTTCGAGGTCGAGGCTCTCGGACGGCAGGACGGACCTGGTCACGACCGGACGGATCCCGCCGAGGGTGCTCACGACCAAGCCCCCGAGCGGGGCCCGGGCCAGGATCCTCCCCACGATCCGGCGCAAGGCGCCAGTCGGCCGGCGGCCCGCCCCCGAAGCGCCTCGGGCGCGAGGTGATCGGAAGAGGAACCCGAGGTCCCCGGCGGCGAGATCCACCCGCGCCCTACCCACCGCGCCCACCGCCCAGGCCGCCGACCCGTTCGCGCGGACCCTGAGGCGGGACGCGACCACACCCCCCGAGAAGGACGAGGAGACCGGGCACGAAACCGATGGAGTTCGCTCCGCCTCGGCGGGACATCGCTGAGCACGTTCGGGCGGGATCGGTGTCACGGTCCACGTGAAGGGTGAGAAGCACGCGCAGCGCGCTCCGGAACCGGCGCCGTACCGGCCCCATCCTCCCGGCCGGGGGTCCGCAGGGCCGGATGCAGGTGCCGGGAGCCCCGCGACGGGCGCCGCTCGGGCCCGTCGTTTCGAACCCGGGTAGTCAGCTTGGAGGGCTGACATCCTACCACTAGATTACACCTGCACGGACCCCGCGAACGGCGGGCGACCCGCTTCCGGGGGAAAGCCTTTGGCGTCGAGCCGTTCGCGGAAGCGGGCTAGAGATCGAGGAGCGCGACGCGCTCGAGCACGAGCCCCTCCCAGGAGCTCGCGGGCACGCCCGAGCGCTCGGCGGCGGTGATCCCAAGCCGCTCGAGCAGCTCCTCCGTGACCGGCCGGGGGTACGCCTCGGGGTCCGGGACGAGGCGGAAGCGCTCGAGGAGCTCGGCCGGCGCCCACGGACGCTCGGCGACCAGCACGAACCGCTCGGTCCGTTCTCCGATCCCCGCCTTCGCGAGGGCCCGGGGGAGCTGGTCGTCGCCGGCGACATAGAGGAGGAACTCGGCCGCCCGGTCGCGCAGACGGGTGAGCCCGCGCGCCCGGTACCGGCCGAGATGGGCCCAGGCCGAAAGGAGATGGCGCTCGCCGGCGACCGCGTCGGCATCGAGCAGCGCGACGAGCTCGGCGCGCTCGCCCCCGAGACCTCGGAGGGTCGCGACCAGCTCGGCGATCGACGGCTCTCCCGGGGCGGCCCGTCGGGCGCCGACGGCCCAAAGGTTGCGTTCCTCGGGCGGGGGGAGGGGGCTCATCCCGCTCACTCCGCGAGGAACCGCAGGAACTCCTCCTTCGTCCGCGGCTGGAGCGTGGGGTTCTCCCGCTTCTCGCGACCGATCGTGGAGGTCGGCGTGACCCCGTAATCGTGCCCGGGGAGGACGACGAGCGCATCGTCGAGCTGGACGATGCGGCGGAGGAGCGAATCGTACATCTCGGCGGGGTCGCCCCCGGGAAGGTCGGTGCGGCCGCACTCTCCGACGAAGAGCGTGTCGCCGGTCGCGACGTGGCCCTCGAAGAGGTAGAGAACGCTGTCCTTCGTGTGGCCCGGGGTGTGGAGGACCTTCACGCGGAGATCGCCCGCCTCGACAATGTCGCCCTCGTCGACCGCCACGTCGGGGTGGAACGGCACCGCCCGGTGGGCGACGACCTTCGCGCCGGTCCGCTCGACGACCTCGCCGTTGCCCGCGATGTGGTCCGGGTGGCTGTGGGTGTTGAGCACGTACCGCACCTTCACCGCACGCCCGTCGATCGCGTGGAGGACGGCGTCGATCCCGTAGGACGGGTCGATGACGAACCCGGTCCCTCCCTCCCGGTCGAGGACGAGGTAGGTGAAGTTGAGGTACGGGCCGATGCGGAACTGGTCGAGGATCACGCGGCTTCGACCGGCGGGGCGTATTTGACTCCGGGCTGCGGAGGGGGGTCGAACGGCTACGCGGGGCGGGTCTCGACCGCGGACCCCTCGCGACCGCTCACCGCATCGAGGACGACGCGGCCCTCGCTCCCCTCCGCGTACCAGAACGGCACGTAGATGAGCGCGAACGGGCCGAGCCGGACGTCCTCGGCCGCCGGGGGGACCCGCCGGCTCTCGATGACCAGCGCCCCGTCGTGCTGCTCGGTGTGGTCGACCCGGACGGTGTGGTGGCGCCGGATCGCGTCGACCGCGATCGGGGCGGCCCCCGCCTCGTTCAGCTGGGGGGTGAGCCGCTGGGCCGGTCCGGAGACCTCGGCGACGAGCTCGCGCTCCCCTTCTTCCCAGACCTCGGCGCGGCGCGAGGTCGCGTTGACCGCGATCAGGCGACGGTGGACCGGGCCGGGGCCTCCGTCCGGGGCGACGATCCGCACCCGGTACGCGGCGACGAAGAACGGGACGAGACGGAGGGTGTACCGTGCGGCGTCGAGGCCGGCGAGCGTCTGCGCCTCGTCGCGTCCGATCCGGGGCCGCACCGTGCGGGCCTCGGGCCCGACGAGCGGGAACGGGCTCTCGAGGGCGTCGGCGTCCGAGTCCTCGAGGGTCGACCCGCCGGGGATGAGCGCGGACGGAAGGAGCAGCTCACCCAGGGCCGGGCCGAGCGTCGACGGGTCCAGGACCTCGATCCCGCGCTCGGCCGCGACCGAACGGCCCGCGTCGCCCGGCTCGTCGTCGTAGACGACCGTGCGGTGGACCGCGTCCGCGGGGAACAGTCGCTCGACCTCGGAGGGGGACCGGCCCGACCGGGCGAGCACCACCGCGCGGTGGTCGGCGGCTCGCGTCGCGACGATCGCCCCGGCGGCCTCGCGGAGGCGGTAGCCGGCCGCCTCGAGGAGCCGGCGCAGGACCGGGGGCGACGGACCGACCATCGTCGAGCGCTGCACGCGCCCGAGATATCCTCCTTCCGTTCCTAGGGAGGCGGTCCCGGGGCCGGGACCCCGGGCCGGGACGCGCGTGGCAGCGAACGAGGGGACCCCGTCGCGGTACTGGCTGGGGTGCTCCGGCTGGGCGTACGACGACTGGGTCGGGCCGTTCTATCCGCGCGGGACCCCCCCCAAGGAGTTCCTCGAGAGGTACGCCCGCGTCTTCCGCACCGTCGAGGTCGACTCGAGCTTCTACCGCGCCCCTTCCGCGTTCCTCGTGCGCCGGTGGACCGAGACCACCCCGCCCGGGTTCCGGTTCTGCCTCAAGGTCCCGCGCGAGGCGACGCACGCGCCCCCGGGCGCCGCGGCCGAGGACGCCCTCGCGTCGTTCGGGGTCCGCCTCGCGCCGATGCGGGAGGCGGGCAAGCTCGGGGCGATCGTCCTGCAGTTCCCCGCCTCGTTCCGCCGCGACCGCGGAAGCCCCCACCTCGAGCGGCTCCTCGCCCTGCGGCCCGCCGGGGTCCGGTGCGCGGTCGAGCTCCGCCACGCGTCGTGGTGGACCCCTGAGACGCGCGGGCTCCTCGAGCGGCACGGGGCCGCCCTCGTCTGGTCGGTGCTTCCGACGACGGCCCCGCCGCCGTGGGTCACGGGCGACTTCCTCTACGCGCGGTTCGTCGGGGACCGCGCGCTCGCGCGGTTCGACCGCGTCCAGCGCGCGGGACGCCCCGCGTTCGAGGAGATGCGGGCCCGCTTCGAGGACGAGGGCCGCTCGGCGGACGTCGTCTTCGCCTACTCGAACAACCACTTCATGGGCTTCGCCCCGGCGTCCGCCCGGGAGCTCGCCGAGGTGCTCGGCGCGCCGGCCCCGCGCCTCGCCCTCGCAGGAGTGACCGACCGGCAGGCGACGCTCGACGGGCCGTAGCGTCCGCCGCGCGGAGGGACCCGAACGGCGCCGCGGTCCGGGGGCGGCGCGGTTCGTTGCTGTCCAACCGAAAACCTATTTGAGGCGACTCCCGGTCCAACGTCGGGACGATGGGCGAGGCCGTCACCCTGCGCGTCGCCGAGGCGTTCCAGCAGGACATCGGGCTCGGTACGGCGCGCCTCGACGCCCAGACCCGCCAGCGCCTCAAGGTCGGGCTCGGGGACGTCGTCGAGGTCCGCGGCCGCAAGGCGACCCCCGCGATCGTGAGCCGGGCGCAACCCGAGGACGAAGGGAAGGCCCTCGTCCGCATCGAGGCGGTCGTCCGACGCAACGCGGGGGTCAGCATCGGCGACCGCGTGACGGTCCAGCGCGTCGACTGTCCGAACGCCGACGCGATCACGATCGCGCCGATCTACGCCGGTTCCGCACGGATGGACCTCGGCCCGGGCCTCGAGAGCTTCGTGTCGAAGGCGCTGCAACGCCGCCCGTTCGTGCGCGGCGACGTCTTCGTGATCCCGGGGGTCTTCCTCATGGGCGGATCGCTCCCGTTCATGGTCGTCGCGACCCAGCCGAAGGGAATCGTCCAGGTCGCGCCGTCCTCGCTGATCACGATCCGCGAGGACACCGTGAGCGAGGCCGAGGTCGCCGCGCCTCGCGTCTCCTACGAGGACATCGGGGGGCTCCAGGAGAAGCTCGGCCGCGTCCGGGAGATGATCGAGCTCCCGCTGAAGCACCCCGAGCTCTTCGACCGGCTCGCGATCACGCCGCCGAAGGGGGTGCTCCTCTACGGGCCCCCCGGAACCGGCAAGACCCTCATCGCGAAGGCGGTCGCGAACGAGGCCGGGGCGCACTTCATCGGGATCCAGGGTCCCGAGATCATCTCGAAGTACTACGGCGAGAGCGAGAAGGAGCTCCGGGAGAAGTTCGAGGAGGCGGAGAAGAACGCCCCGAGCGTGATCTTCATCGACGAGCTCGACTCGATCGCCCCGCGGCGCGACGAGGTCGTCGGCGAGGTCGAGCGGCGGGTCGTCGCCCAGCTCCTCACGCTCATGGACGGCCTCTCCGGCCGGGGGAACGTGATCGTCATCGCGGCGACGAACCGCGAGGAGGCGATCGACCCCGCGTTGCGGCGGCCCGGTCGGTTCGACCGCGAGATCGAGATCGGCGTGCCGACCCAGGACGGTCGGCTCGAGATCCTCCAGATCCACACCCGCGGCATGCCGATCGAAGGGAGCGACCGGGAGCGGGATCGGATCCTGAAGGAGCTCGCGGCGCAGTGCCACGGTTTCGTCGGGGCCGACCTCTCGTCGCTCGCCCGCGAGGCGGCGATGCGCGCGCTCCGCCGCTACCTGCCGGAGATCGACTTCGATCACCCGATCCCGATCTCGCTCCTCGAGCGGATGAAGGTCACCGAGAACGACTTCCGCGAGGCGCTGAAGCAGATCGAGCCGTCGAGCCTCCGGGACGTCGCGGTCGAGGTGCCCACGACCCGGTGGGAGGAGGTCGGCGGGGTCGAGCGGGTCCGCAAGATCCTCGAGGAGTCGGTCGAGCTCCCGTTCAAGAACCCGCAGGTCTACCGCCACGTCGGGATCGACCCGCCGCGGGGGATCCTTCTCTACGGTCCGCCCGGCGTCGGGAAGACCCTGCTCGCGAAGGCGGTCGCGACCGAGAGCCAGGCGAACTTCATCTCGGTGAAGGGCCCCGAGGTGATGAGCAAGTGGGTCGGGGAGAGCGAGAAGGCGATCCGGATGATCTTCAAGAAGGCCCGCCAGGCCTCGCCCTCGATCGTCTTCATCGACGAGATCGACTCGATCGCCCCGCGGCGCGGGCTCCAGACATCGAGCGGGGTCACCGAGCGGATCGTCAACCAGCTCCTCACGTCGATCGACGGCCTCGAGACCCTCGAGCGGGTGCTCGTCCTCGCGGCGACCAACCGCCCGGACATCGTGGACGAGGCCCTCCTCCGGACGGGGCGGTTCGATCGCCTGCTCTACGTCGAGCCGCCGGACGCCGCCGGCCGGCTCGAGATCCTGACCGTCCACACCTCGCGGATGCCGCTCGCCGACGACGTTGATCTCGCCCAGCTCGCCGCGCGGACCGAGGGGTACGTCGGGAGCGACCTCGCGGCCCTCTGTCGGGAGGCCGGGCTCACGGCGATCCGCGAGAACCTCAAGGCGACCAAGGTGACGCAGGCGCACTTCGACGCGGCGCTCAAGCAGGTCCGAGCGTCCTGCGACCCGGAGGCGCTCCGGTTCTACGAGGAGTTCGAGAAGCATCTCGCGCGGGAGCGGTCCGGCCGCCGGCGCGAGGAGCCGGTCCAGGCGATCTACCGCTAGCGCTCCCTCGAGCGGAGCCCGCCCTCGAGACGCGGCAAAGCAAGCTATATGTAATGGGGCTAAGTTCGGCGCGCGACCCCCCTCTACCGAGGGGAAACCGAACGGGAGAAGTGAAACCGTTGCACCGCCCACCGTACCGCGCGGCCGCTTGGATGCTCGTCACCCTCGTGCTGGCGAGCACGTTCGCCGCGATCTTCGGCACTGCGTCCGCCACGACGACGACCTACACCTTGTCCGGCTTCGTGGACCAGCCGGGGGGGCCGCTCGCGCCCCCGGTCCCCGCCGGCGTGACGGTCGATCTCGTCTCGCGGGCGACCGGCCAGGTCTTCACGACCACGGTCCAGGGCAGCTCGGGTCAGTTCTCGTTCACGTCGAGCGGGACGGGCGGGGTGCTCGCCCCCGGCTACTGGGCGGTCTACGTTCCCCCCGCGGCGGGCGTCACCGTGCTCGGCTGCAAGCCGTGCGCGGTCCTCCCCGTCCAGCAGAACCCCACGTACCGCTACTTCAACACGACCGAGCTCACGAACTCGGCGTACAGCACGATCGTGACGAACGTCTCGATCCTGCCGTACAACGCGACCCTCAAGGGGACGGTGACCCAGCAGGGGAACCCGGTCGAGGGGGCGGGCGTCCGGCTCCTCGCCCCGAGCTACGCAGGGCTCGTCCTCGTCAACAACACGACCGATGCCTCGGGCGGCTACTCGCTCAAGGTGCCGTTCGGCTCGTGGGTCGCCCAGGCGACGCACGTCTCGGGCTCCGGCCTCTACACGAACACGACCGGCCTCGTGATCAACACGCGCACCCCGCTGCCGTTCGACCCGATCCTCCGCAGCTACGCGATCAGCGGCCGCATCTACTCGAGCACCACCGGTAGCTACGTCACGGTCCCGGGCAACGCGACCCTCTTCGACCCGACGAACCACTACCTCTACACCTCTCCGACGGCGACCGGCGGCTACTTCGCCTTCCCGTCGTACCCCGCGGACTTCAACTTCACCTCCGGGAACCAGACGTTCTCGGTCGTGCTCTCCGCGAACGGGTTCCGGACAGGCTGGTTCGAGCATACGGTCTCGACCCCCACGCCGTACACCCGACTGGTCGCCCTCACTCCCGCGACTTCGGCCAACCTCGGCTCGATCGCGACGACGCTCGACTTCACCGGGGTCAACGTCGCGACGGGCAACGGCTCGCTCGGCGTGACGACCTCCGCCGAGCTCGGCAACGACTCGGTCGTCGCCGCCCTTCCGAACGCCACGGTCGGGCAGCTCTGGGCGCAGCTCGGGCTGGACTTCAACCGCTCGCTCACGTTCCCCGCGAGCGACCTCAGCGCGGTGCGCGCGTGGATCAACGCGAGCGGTCCGTTCTTCCCGGCCGTCCAGGCGCAGACGACGATCAACAACACCGGCTTCACCGCGCCGACGGCCGCCCAGGGCCTTTCGTCCTGGAGCTCGACCTGCTCGGGCTACTGCGGCCTCACGAGCTCGGCGAACCTCTCCTACGGCTGGGCGACGACGTACGCGCTCGGCGGGTCGATCCCGAAGAACGCCTCGTCCTACACGATCTCGTTCCGGTTCGCGCACCCGACCGTGAGCTCGCTCGTCTACGACTACAAGATCGACCTTCCGACCGGCTATGTGCTCAGCGCGGGGACGACCGCCCCGTCCCGTACCTCGCTCGTCGGTAGCGGCCCGAACGGGACATGGACGTCGTTCACGCTCGTCTCGAAGCCGAGCTCGACCTCGTCGGCGACCGCGCGCTTCACGGCGGTCCGCGCGGCCGACATCACCGCGATCGTGAACGTCACCTCGTCCAACTTCGCCTTCTCGAGCGGGAACATCCTCAACAAGACGCGCGGGGGGTACACGGTCGTCCTCGGACCGAACCAGAACGCGACGTTCAGCGCCGCGAACTCGAAGTACCCCGTCGGCACCAACGGCACGTCGTTCACGTGGGACTTCGGCAACGGGCACAACGTGACGGTCTCGACCCCGACCACGGCGTACAGCTACCCCGCGACGAGCGGCGCGAACCCGTACGCGGGGACGCTCACCGTGACCTCGTCCGGCGGTCGCACCAGCACCACGAACTTCTACGTCTGGGTCGTCAGCTCGGACCCGGTCGCGAAGATCAGCTCGAACGCCACGACCGCCCAGAAGTTCGTCACCACGGGCGGCTGGAACTACGTGGTGGTCAACTGGGCGTACACCCTCCAGTTCAACGCCGGCGCGAGCACCGTGACCTCGCCGAACGTGAAGTCGATCGCGTCGTTCACCCTCACCGCGAAGAACTACAAGGCGACCGCCAACTACTCGGTCGCGAAGGGGGCGAAGTTCGATTCGAACTGGTCCGTGCCGTTCGGCTTGAAGGGCGGCACGAGCAAGACCGCGCCCGGCCACGGGCTCTACGTCAACTTCGCGACCGTGAAGCTCGGCGGCGACGCGGTGTCGGCGACGGGCTGGGGCTGGATCTACAACCTCACGCTCACCGTCTGGACCGGCGTCGGGACCTCGAACTCGACCGTCCTCACGATCCTCGTGAAGGACACCGAGGCGCCGGTGCCGTCGATTACGCTCGTCTCCGCGGCCACGGGGAAGACGATCACGGGCGGGAACATCGTGGAGGGAGCGAACCACTTCGCGAGGGTCCGCCTCAACGGGAGCTCCTCGTCCGACTACGGGAACGGCTCGGTCGTGAAGTACACCTGGAACGTGACGAACAAGGGCAACAGCTCGTTCACGCCGATCGCCTACCAGAACACGACCGCGATCCCGAACCCGGTCGTGAAGCTCGCACCGCAGACGGGGCCGTACACGATCCGCCTCAACGTGGTCGACAAGAACGGCGTCAACGCGAGCACGACCGTCTCCCTGCAGGTCGCCTACAACACGACCCTGCGACCGACCCTCTCCGCGACGAACCTCACCGGGGAGACGTCGCTGAACGCCGGGACGACCTACACCTTCTGGGTGAACGTCAACGTCGGGGGCGGCGCGCGCGCCGTCGCGAAGAACCTCACGGTCGCCTTCTACCTGATGTCGCCGAGCGGCACCGGGAGCAAGACCTACATCGGGGGCACGCCGGGGAGCGTGGTCTTCTACGGCTACTCGAACAACACGAGCAACGCGACCGTCAACTCGACGGTCCTCGCGACCGGCAAGATCCCGACCCTGAAGCAGGGGCTGACGGTCCGGGCCCAGATCACCTGGAACCCGTCGACGTCGGGCTCGTTCGTGCTCTACGCGGCGGCGTACGCGACCAACCAGATCGGTAACGGCTCCACGAACGTCGCGTCGGTGCCGATCACCGTGCACCCGAACCCAACGACCCAACTGCTCGAGTACGTCGGCATCGGCGTCGGCGTCGTGGCGGTCATCCTCGGTCTCGTCTGGTACTTCCGACGCCGTTCGCGGCGTCCCCCCGCCCCGAAGGGCACGCCCTCGAGCCGCAGCGGCCTCGAGCGGGGCGCGCGGCGCGACGAGGACGACGAGTCCTAGGACGGGACCGCGGAACCCCTTCCCGTCGAACCTCTTCCCTGCTTTCCTGAGGGTCCTCCGCGAGGCCGGGACCGAACGCCTCCGTGGTCTCGCGGGCGCACGCGAAGCCTCGCGCCGGACGAGCCCGGGCGCCTAACCGTACGGTCCGACCTCGTCGAGGAGGTCGACGTGCGTGAGCAGCATTCGCCGGCAGCAGTAGCGTTCGAGGCCGAGCGCCTGGAAGACCTGGCCGGCCGGCTCGCCGCGCATCGTCCGTTCGCGGTACTCGTCCCAGTACTGGCCGATCACCGCCCCGCAGGTGAAGCACCGAACGGGCACCATCATCGTCATCGGTCGATCCCTCCTAACGGTACGACTTCTGGCGTCGGGCGCGCGCCCCGCGGCCCCCCGGACGCTTCGGGAGCTTCCTCCGCGGGTCGTTCACGAGGAGCGTGCGGTCGTAGTGCTTGAACGTGGTGCGGAGCGTGTCGTCCTTCAGCCAAGCGACCAGCCCCCGGGCGACGGCGGTACGCGCCGCGCTCGCCTGTCCGACGAGGCCGCCGCCGCGAGTGTCGACCGAGATGTTGACGGCCTTCACGCGGTCGCCGACCATGAGGAGCGGCTCCTGGATCTTCTGGCGGACGAGCTCGGGCTCGACGAGCTCGAGCGGGACGCCGTTGTAGCGGAGCAGACCCTGGCCCTTACGCACCGTCGCCCGCGCGATCGCCGCCTTGCGCTTGCCCGTCGCGAGGACGACGACCGGGGCCTTCATACGTGGGCCCCCAGCCGCCGGGTGATCTCGGCGAGCGTCATCGGCGGGCGGAGGGCCGGGCGGGCCTTCGCCTCCTCGATCGTCACGCGCGGGAGGGGCTCGAGCTCCTCGGGAACGCCGATGTGGACCTCGAGACGGGCGAACGCGGTCTTCCCCCGCGTCTTGAGGTGCGGGAGCATGCCGCGGACCGTCCGGCGAAAGATCCGGTCCGGATAGCGCGGGAAGTGCGGCCCCGAGCGGACCGAGCCGCGGGCCCGGGCCGCCACGTAGTAGCCGACGACGGTCGCCGTCGAACCCGTCACGACCGCCTGCTCGGCATTGACCACGACGATCGACTCTCCCTCAAGGAGGCGCTTCGCGATCCGGCTCGCCGCGCGGCCGAGGACGAGCCCGCTCGCGTCGACGACAGTGGGCGCCGGGGCCGAGGAGGGGGCCGCTTCAGGCAAGGAGCCGCACCCCCGTGCCGTTCGGATGGCTCTTGAGGAGCTCGCGCAGGGGGACCGCCGCTCCGCCCGCGGCGTGGACCTTCGCGCGCGCCTCCTCCGAGAAGGAGAACGCGCCGACGGTGAGCTTCTTCGCGAGACGTCCGTCCGCGAGGAGCTTGCCGGGGACCACGACCGTCTCGCCGGCGGAGGCGAGCCGCTCGAGCTGGCCCGTGTTGAGGGGGACGACCTGGTGACGCGGCCGGGCGAGGCGACGGGCGACGGCGTCCCAGAACGGGGCGTCGTGGGCCTTCGCCGCGTGGTGGAGCTCCGCGATCAGACGGGAGAGCTCCGGGTTCTCCTTGCGCCGGTGGCTCGCCATGGAAGAGGGTCGCTCGACCCGGGTGCGCGATATAAGCGTTGCCGAACAAGGAAGGGCCTGCGGCGAGCTGCGGCCCACCCGGGACGCGCCGGCGGGTCCCGGCCCCCCGGGGGACCACGACCGGGCGGAGACCCCCGGGGACGGTTCCTGTTCCCGCGAACGATTAAATACGCCGCTTCGCCCATGGCGCCTCGAGGCCCTGGCGATGCGCAAGTTCCTGACCGAGCTTCGCGGCAAGACCGTGATGACCAACGACGGCCAGATCCTCGGGATGATCGACAACTTCGTGGTGGAGACCCTGACCGGCGGGATCGCCCACGTCCTCGTCACCCCGAGCGAGGACGTCGAGCAGCGCCTGTTCCAGAGCGACGCATCGGGCCGCCTCGTGCTCCCCTTCAAGAGCATGCGTGCGGTCAAGGACGTCGTCGTGATGGACATTGGGAAGTGAGCCCGTAGGGCGCCCCTTCGTCTCGGTCGTCGTCACCGTACGCAACGAGGAACGGCATCTCGGGCAGTTGCTCGAGAGCCTCGCGGTCCAGGAATCCCCGTTCGAGATCGTCCTCGTCGACGCGGAGAGCCGCGACCGCACGGTCGCGATCGCGGAGGAGTTCCGCGCCCGGCACCCGGACCTTCTCCGCATCGTACGCCGCCCATGCTCCCGGGGCGGGGGCCGGAACCTTGGGGTCCGGGAGGCGCGGGGCGAGCTCATCGCGTTCATCGACGGCGACTGCTACGCCGACCCCACCTGGCTCGGCCGTCTCCGGGCCGCCCTCGGGCCCTCGACCGTGGTCGCGGGAAGGACCCTGACCGTGGGGAAGCCGAAGTATGGGGAGCTCGGCCGGGTCGAGCTCTACCAGAGCGGCTACGACGTCACCTACCCGTCGTGCAACCTCGGCTACCCCCGGGCCCTGTTCGAGCGGCTCGGCGGCTTCGACACGCGGTTCATCACGGCGGAGGACATCGACCTCAACCTCCGGGCCGTCCAGGACGGCGCGTCGATCCACTACGACGACGGTGCGATCGTCTACCACCACATGCGCGGGAACTTCGTCCGGTTCCTCTACCAGGCGTTCTGGAACGGTTACGGCCGTAAGCAGCTGACCGAGAAGCACGGCCGTCTCTGGGTGCGCTACCGCGTGCGCCGGCTCCTCGCTGGCCAGAAGGGGGCGATCGCGTGGGCGAGGCTGGTCGCCGCGCTCGGGGGCTATGCGATGCGGGTCGCGACCGGGGGACCGAAGAGGATCACATCGGACCAGCGCGAAGTCCCGGCGGGACCGCCCGGGGGCGCCTGACGGCGCGGCTCGTCTCAGCTCGTCTTGAGCATCTCGGCGACCTTCGTCGCCTCGTCGACGACGTGGTCGACGTCCGCCGATTGGTCGACGACGGCGACGAGGAGCGCCTTCTTGCCGCTCCCGACGATGATCGTCCGGGAGTCGGTGCCCTCGACCACGATCCGGTCCGGTGGGGACCGGTTCAGCTCGGTGTTGGCCGTCGCGGCCGCGCCGAGGATCGTCGCGCACATGATCGCGAACGTCTCGGTGTAGACCCCCGCGGGGACGTCCGCGTAGAGGACGAGGCCGTCCCGGGAGACCAGCGCCGTCGCGATGCCCGAGATCCTGGTCTTCAGCTCCTTGATCACCGCGCCGACGTTCCCGGTAGCCATCATCCCGCCCTCGCTACAACGCCTCGACCCGGAAGTGGCATTCGCGCTCCCCGGTGCTGGCGCATGCCTCTTCAGTGCATTTGACGCGCGTCCCCTTAAAGCGTTCGTAGAGCTCCCGAAGGATGCCGCGCAGTCGGTGGCAGGTCGCGATCTCGCTCGGCGCGACCTCGATGGAGCCGCGCGCGATCGCCTCTTGATCCGTGAACTGGATCTCCTCGACCCACCCGCGCTCCTGGAGGAGCTTCGCGGCCCGCTCGAAATAGTGGGCGCGGTCCTTGAGCGCCTCCTCGGCCATGCTGCCGCCGATCACCGAACCTTCCTTGAAGAAGAGACCGTGGCAGGCGTGCGACATGACCCCCTCGTAGAGGTCCTTGATCTGACGGAGCTCGGTCTGGTCGAGCTTGACGAACCGGAACGCCATCGCTGTCGCGGCGCCACCGTGGACGACCCTATAAAGGGTCGCCGGACGCGGGCGGGCCTGGGGGCGTCTCGGCGGCCGCGCCCTCGGGGGCCGCGCCCACCTCGTTGGAGGCGAGCGTCGCCTCGAGCGCGTCGAGGGTGGTGAGCCGTCCGGCCTGGACCTTCGGCCAGGCGTCCGTCCGGTCGAGGAGAACGGAGGCGAGGCCGACCCGGTGGGCCGCGTGCACGTCGCTCCAGTAGAGGTCCCCCACGAAACCTGCGCGCGACGCGGGGACGCGGAGGCGCTCGAGGACGAGGCGGAACGCCGCGCGGTCCGGCACGACCGGGCCCGGCGGGTCGCCCGCGAGGGCGAGCGCGCTCTCGGGCAGGCCCGCGCGCTTCAGGAGCCAGCGGGCGCTCTCGTCGGGAAGCGGGGTCACGACCGCGACCTTCACGCCGAGCCCCTCGAGCCGCGCGAGCGCGGGCGCGGCGTCCGGAAAGCGCTCGACCTCCCCCGACGGGCGGAGGAACCGCCGGACGACCGCCTCCGATTCGTCCGGGGCGACCGCGTGACCGGCGACCCCTCGGAGCGTCGCCGCGAGGTGCTCCTTGAGGGCCGCGAGGTCGGCCGGCGGGGCGCGCCCCGTAAGCCCCTGCCAGCGCCGCCGGTCCCAGGCGCGGAGCGCGCGGCGGACCGCCGTGCGCACGTGGCGCTCGGCGATGACCGGGCCCTGCGGCCGCCAGGCCCACTGCCAGGCCCGTGGGGTCTGGAACGGGACGAGCACGTCATCGAGGTCGAACACGACCGCCTCGAGCGGGCGGTCCCCGTAGGAGAGCGTCACGGACCGTGCCGCTACGCTCGCCCGCCTTTCTGGAGCTCGAGGAGATCCTCGGTCGAGACCTTCTCACCCTTCTTGAGCCGCGCGAGGAAGTCCTCCTCCCGGGGCGCCTCGGTCGGCGCCCAGGCGGCGGGAGCCCGGCCCCCGCGGGCCGCGTAGAGGAGCTTCTCGATGTCCCGGACCTCCTCGATCGCCGCGATGTGCTGGCGGTGCGCGTCGTCCGCCCGGGTCTTCACGTCGACGAGCTTCACCTGCACGTCGTCCGCCTGGCGCCGGAGCTCATCGCCCTCCTCGTAGAGCGCGACCATCGCCTCGTGCTCGCGCTGGGCGTTCTCGGCGAGCTCCCCGACCGCCGCGTGGTGCTTCTCGGACTCGTCGCGCGCCTCGGTGAACGCCTTCAGGGTCGCCTCGATGTCCGGGTCGCGGCGGAGCTGATCGTCCTGCTCGCGGATCGCGGCCTCGAGGCGCTTCATCTCCTCGATGAGCCGCTTCTCCTGGTCGCCCGTGAGCGCGGTCGTCATGTGGCGGAACTCGAGCTCTTTGAGCTCCTTCTTGAGCCGCCAGAGGGGCACCGCCCCCTGCCGCGGGGGGCGCGCGCGCCGGAGCTCCTGGACCTTGAGGCCGAGCTCCTGGAAGCGGCCGTTCCACTCCTCGCGGAGCCGCTTCGCCTCCCGCACCTCCGCGTTGAGCTCGTCCCGGTGCCGCCGGTGCTCCTGCGCCTCCGCGCTCTTCGACCGGATCGCGTCCACGAGGCGGGACCGCTCGTCGGCGAGGGTACGCGCTTCCGCGTTCAGGCGGTCGCGGACGGCGCGGAAGGAGTCGGCCCGCTGGTTCGACTCCTCGCGGCGGCGTTCGAGTTCATCCGTGGCGTCGGGCAAAGGGCCAATCCTCCGCGACCGGGATCCTGCCGGGGCGGGGAAAGTTTCGACAAGGCCTCTCGATATAAAGGCTCCGGCGGCGCGGAGCCCCGAGCCCGGAGCGGCCGTTCCCTTCCCGCGGCATGCTAATATTCAGTGACCCCGATGAATCGCGCCGTGGATGAGGTGGGCCGTATCTACGGCGACGTGGGCCTCGGCCGGTTCCACGTCCTTCTGACGCGGCCCGTGGAGCGTGGCGACTACGTCGCGACGGACGACGAGCTCCACGGGCACGTCCTCTGCCAGATCGACGACCTGCGCCGCAAGAGCGACTTCGACGTCGAGAAGGCCGGCCAGGTCGAGGGGAGCGACAACGTCGCGATCCACCAGAACCTGCTCGGGATCGTGAGGACGATCGGCTACCGCGACGGCCAGGGGCTCGTGAAGTGCCCGACGATCCCGTTCCGGCCGGGCGCGCACGTCTACCGCGCCGACGAGGCGCTGATCGCGGACGTCCTCGGCCTGAAGCATCGGCCGAACACGGGGGCGTACATCGGCCTCCTCCGCAACCACGACCTCCGCGTCGAGCTCGACATCAACCAGCTCGTGCAGCGGCACGTGAGCGTGCTCGCGAAGACCGGGGGCGGGAAGAGCTACCTCCTCGGCGTCCTCATCGAGGAGCTCCTGCGCCACCACGTCACGTGCGTGATCATCGATCCCCACGGCGAGTACGGCGCGCTCCGCTCCCCCGCGGAGAAGAGCGCGGCGACCGCCCGGTTCGGGGTCGAGGTCCAGGGGTTCGCGCGCCAGGTCCAGGAGTACTCGCCGGACGTCTCGCTCAATCCGAACGCGAAGCCTCTCACCTTCTCGCTCCGCAACACCGACCCGAGGGACCTGCTCGTCTTCATGGGGCTCACGAGCGTCAAGACCTACCTCGGGCCGCTCAAGCAGCTGCTCGAGCGCGTCGGGGTCGCGAACCCCGAGTACTCGGTCCGCGACCTCGTCCGCGCGGCAGAGATGACCGAGGGGGCGATCGCCGAGACGTTGCGCGAGCGCCTCGAGTACGTCGAGCAGACGAAGCTCCTCGGGCCGGTCGGGACGAGCCTCAACGACCTCGTGAAGCGCGGGGAGGCGACCCTTGTGAACCTCCGGGGCGTGGCGCCGGACGTGCAGGAGCTCGTCGTCGCGCGGGTCGCGTCGACCCTCTTCGAGAACCGGAAGAAGGAGAAGATCCCGCCGCTCTTCCTCGTCCTCGAGGAGGCCCACAACTTCGCTCCGCAACAGGGGACCGCCACCTGCTCGCGGATCCTCAAGAACATCGCGAGCGAGGGCCGGAAGTTCGGCCTCGGCCTCTGCGCGGTGACCCAGCGGGCCGCCCGGATCGACAAGAGCGTGCTCAGCCAGTGCACGACCCAGCTGATCCTGCAGGTGACGAATCCGCTCGACCTCAAGGCGATAGCGCAGTCGATCGAGGGGCTCACCGAGGGGATGACCCAGATGATCCAGTCGCTCCCCGTGGGGGTCGCGCTCGTGACCGGCGGCGGCTACCACACGCCGCTCTTCTGCGAGGTCCGCCCGCGCGCGAGCCGCCACGGCGGCGAGAGCGTCCAGGTCATCGCGGCGTAGGCCGCCCGCCCGGACGCGCGCGGCGCTGGCCTAGCTCCCCGAGGAGCCGCTGTCGAGGAGGTAGCGGGCGAGCAGGCGCACACCGAAGGCGGTCGCGCCGAAGTTCTGGTACGCCGGCTGGTACTTGCGGGTGGTGAGCGTCGTGTAGGCCGGGCCGGCGATGTCCAGGTGGGCCCACGCCCGCCCGTCGACAAACTTCTCGAGGAACGCGGCCGCGGTCAGCATCCCCGCGACCGTGATCTCGGTCGAGTTGCGGACGTCGCCGACGTCGCTCTTCACGAGCTCGCGGTGGTAGTCGGTGAGCGGCATCCGCCAGACCGGCTCGCCCGTCACCGCGCTCGCCGCGAGGAGCGCCCGCGCGAGCGGCTCGTCCGTGGAGATGAGCCCCGCGGTGTCGTCGCCGAGCGCGACCACTTCGGCGCCGGTGAGGGTCGCGAGGTCGATCACGACGTCCGGCTTCACGGTCTTCGTGACGTAGCCGAGCCCGTCCGCGAGGACCACCCGCCCCTCCGCGTCCGTGTTCAGGACCTCGATCGTCCGGCCGCTGAACGTCCGGACGACGTCGCCCGGGCGGTAGGACGTCCCGCTCGGCACGTTCTCCGCGCAGCAGAGGACGCCGACCACGCGCGGACGCACCTTGAGGAGCGCGGCGGCGCGCACCGCCCCGAGGACCGCGACCGCGCCGGACTTGTCGAACTTCATGTTCGCCATCTGGGGCGCGGCCTTGATCGAGATCCCGCCGGAATCGAACGTGATCCCCTTCCCGACGAGCGCGACCGTCTTCGGGGGCCGGCCCTGGCCGGGGTAGTCGAGGACGACCATCCGCGGGGGATGGGCCGACCCGCCGCCGACGGCGAGGAGGCCCCCACAGCCCATCTCGGCCAGCTGCCGCTCATCGAACACCGTCACCTGGAGGCCGAGCTCGCGCCCGAGGCCCTCGGCCTGCGTCGCGAGGAACGCGGGGCTCGCCGTGTCCGCGGGCAGGTTCGCGATCTCGCGCGTCCAGAGCGTCACGCCGAGGATCGTCATCTCCTCGGAGAGCGCCGCGGCGAGCGTCGGCTCGTCCCGGGCGAAGCTCGGTCCGAGGCCGATCGTCACCTGCTCGACGCCCGGGTCGCGCGACTCCTTGTAGCGGACGAACTCGTAGCCGCCGAGCGTCGCCCCGTCGGCGAGCGCGCGCACCGCCGCCGCCCCCCCGACCGGGCCGGCCACGAACGAGGCGAGCCGAAACGCGACCGTCTTCACCCCGCGGCCGCGGAGGGCCTTCACGACCTCGGCCGCGGCCCGGCGGACCACTTCCGCGGAGAACGAGCCCCGCGGCCCGAGCCCGGCGTAGGCGAGGCGACCCCCGTCGCCCGGCCGGTGGATGATCGTCAGTTCCTTCCGCTTCCCCTTGAGCTCGTGGCGGATCCAAGCGGCGCGGAGCGCGCCCGCGGTCGCCACGTCGTCCGCGCGGAGCAGCTCGGGGACCGGGGCCTCCCCCTCGCCGCGCTCGAACAGCCCGGTCACGACGACGTCGGGACGGACCTCGAGCGGGTCGCGCCGGTCCAGCGCGACCCGCACGCCCGGGGGGGGCTCAGAACGAGGGGCGGAGCTTCTGCCGGTCGATGCGGATCCCGGCCGGAGTGATCGCGAGGAGGTTCTTCGCGATGCCGGCGACATCCCCACCCGTATCCTTCGCAACGTTCTTGAGGTCGACGCTCAGCCGCTTCATGGCGATCTGGTCGTTCGCGATCGAGGTGTAGTCGACCAGGACGATGTCGCCCTGGTAGGCGAGCTTCGAGACGGTATGCAGGTCCTCGAAGCGGAGGAGCTCCGCGAGGCGGACGTTGCCGTGCGCGCCCGCGAGGCCCGCGGCCTCGTCCTCGAACTGCATCGCGCCGAGGTCGAGGAACGACCCCTCTTCCAACGTCTCGTTTCCGTGGTGCCGCCGGAGGATGCCGCTTTTCTTCATCATGCGCCGGACCTCGCCCGCTCCCGGCGACTCGACGGCGGGGTCGTTTCTTAAGGCTATCGTTCGACGGGTCGGTCCGGCCGACGCCTCGACGGGCGGGCCGCACCCCCGGCGGACGCCTCGGGGAATCGAAGGCAGAACGTCACCCGGTAGACCTCCTGGCCGTTCTTTCGGCCGAAGAGGCTCGCCGATTCGACGATGCGGATCCCGTACCGCTGCTTCGCGAGGCGCGCGACCGACCGCGCCGCCAGGGTCTCGGAGAAGTAGACGTCCCAGCCCTCGGGGAGCTCCTCCCGCCAGGCGACGGCCTTGCGCCAGTCGGGCCGCGCCTCCTTCCAGAGCTCCTCCCAGACCGCATCCAGGCGTTCGCGGAGCTCGCGCGGATGCTTCGAGCGCGTCCCCTCCGCGCCGCGGAGCTGGACGATCGCGGTGTAGTACCGTCCGCTCCGACGGCCGCAGGTCGGGCAGGTGCGGCCGAGCACGCGCGCCCGGAGCGGGAGCTCGACCTCCCGTTCGAGCCCGCGGAAGCGGACCCGAGCGTGGCCGACGAGCTCGCGGAGCGACGGCGTCCCGCCGTGCTCCTCCCAGCGGACCTCGCGGACCCCGACCTCGGGGTCGACCTCGAGGAACGGGCCGAGGTCCTCGCCCGTGAGGACCGAGGAGGCGCCCGAGCGCTCCCAGCGGTTGCCGGTGCGGCGGGCCCCGCACTGCGGGCAGAGGACGAGCTCGACCTGCTCGGGGACCCGGACGAGGGCCCTCCGCGCGGCGGCGCATTCCGCGCAGACGCCGTCCGTGAGCGGCCGGCCGGTGCGGCCGCAGACGACGCAGAACTCGTCGGACGACATCGGGGTCCGGGCTCAACCGGTCATGGCGAAGATCTCGGCATGCGGGATCCCGCCGAGCCGGGAGGTCGCCTCCGCGCGCACGTGGCCGTGCTCGCACGCGAGCTTCAGGACCCGCTCGCCGAGGAGGTTCGCGACGGTGGCGCGCTCGAGCGCCCAGAGCAGCTCCTCGTCGGTGACGGGGCGCTCCCCGTAGAAGTGGCTCGAGACCGTGACCGTGCGGCCGTGCTCGCCCACCTCGAGCTCGCGCCCGAGGAGCTCCGCGTCGCACGCGGCGACGACGATCTCCGCGCGGACCCGGTGGATCCGCATGACGAACCCGCTCACGCGCCCGGCCCTCCGGCCCCACCGAGGTTCGGGGTCGGATATATGTCGGTCGGACCGGCGAGCGGTTCCGAGGGGATCGTTCTCCGCCCCTAGAAGCGGGTCAGCTGGAAGCGGTCGGTCCTCGGCTCGATGACCTCACCCTGGTTGCGGAGCGTCTGCAGGATCGCCTCCGCCCGGCCTGCGGGGATGCCGCGCTGGTCCATCGCCGCGAGGTACTCGCTCATGCCGAAGAGCCCGCCCGGCCCGCCCTGGAGCTCGTGCATCGTCGCGCGGGCGATCTCGAACTGCTCCCGCTGGCTGTGGCTCACCCCGGTCTGGGTGATGTCGATGTCGATCCGCCCCTCCGGGGTCATCGCGACGCGCCGAAGGTACGACTCCACGATGCGGATCGCCCGCTGGGCGTCCTCCGGGCGCACGGTCTCGCTGAGGCGGGCCCGCGCCGCCGCCTCGCTCAGGCGGACGAGCGCTTCGAGCTGGCGCGCGGTGATGGGGACGGGGGCGTCCGGCTCCTCCCCCTGGCGGCGCACGCGGACGTAGAAGTCCTCGAGGACCGAGAGCGCCTCGTCCGAGAGCCGGGGACGCACCGTGCGCGCGTGGGCGACGTACTTCTTGAGGAGGTCGGGGGAGAACGGCGGGAGCGCCTCGGCGGGAACGGCCCCCCGGGGGCTCCCGACGTCGCGGTGCGAGGCGAGGATGCGGCTCGCGAGGCTCCGGTCGCGGTCCTGGTTCGGCTGGTCGCGGATCGAGAAGATCACGTCGAACCGGGAGAGAAGCGTCGGCGGGAGGTCGATCTGCTCGGCGATCGAGCGGTCGTTGGTGAATCGGCCGAGCTTCGGGTTCGCCGCCGCGAGGACCGGGCAGCGAGCGTTGAGCGTCGAGGTGATCCCCGCCTTCGCGATCGAGACCGTCTGCTGCTCGAGCGCCTCGTGCATCGCCGAGCGGTCCTCGGGCGACATCTTGTCGAGCTCGTCGATCACCGCCATCCCCCCGTCCGCGAGGACGAGCATCCCCGCCTCGAGGACCCAGCGTCCGCCCGCGAAGTCGTCCTTCACCGCGGCCGCCGTGAGGCCGGCGGCGGTCGTCCCCTTGCCGCTCGCGTAGATCCCGCGGGGCGCGACCTGGGAGATGTAGCGGAGGAGCTGGCTCTTCGCGACGCCCGGGTCGCCGACCAGGAGGACGTGGATGTCCCCGCGGACCCGGACCCCGTCCGGGTGGACCTTCGGGACGCCGCCGAACAGCTGGAGGGCGATCGCCTCCTTCTCCTCCTCCATCCCCTTGATCGTCGGGGCCAAGGAGAGGACGATCTTGTCGACGACCGTCGGGTCGTCGCGGAACTTCTCGATGAGCACGACGTCCTCCGGGCGGATCTCGAGCTCGGTGTACTCGAGGCTCTTCGACTCGAACGAGTTCGCGAGGACCATCACGTCGAACGTCGTGTTGCGGACGACCCCGCCCCGGCCGGCGGTCGCCCGCTGGAAGCTCTTCACGACCCCGTTGAGGATGATCCGGTTGCCGGGGAGGACCTTCCCCGCGAGGTCCTCGACGAGGAGGACGGAGAGCCCCTGGGGGTGGGCCCCGTGCTTCAGCGTCTCGGGCCGCTCCTGGATCTCGATCCGCTGCGCGTCGACGAACGTCGACTCCTCGGGGACGAAGCGAAAGCGGGTCCGCCCCTGCGTCTTCTCGCAGCTCGGGCACTCGAGCGGCTCGCGGAAGACGAGCGACGCCTCGTCCTGCGGTTCGTGGAACTTCGTGCGGCAGGCGACGCACTCGAAGACGGCGTCGCGGATCTGGGGCCGGACCTCGGTGACCCGGCGGACGATGCCGTCGATCGCGATGAGGCGGTTGAGGTCGCTCTCCCGCACCGCGCGGACGAGCCGCGTCGCGGTCGACGGGAGGCCGACCAGGCGCAGGCGGAGGCCGCCCGCGTCCGGTCCGGCGACCGGGAGCAGCTCCCGCATCGCCCGGATCCCGGCGTCGAGCACCTCCTCGGGCCGCTCGAGGACCGCGTCGGCGAGCGACGTGTCGACCGCGTCGACGACCGCGAACGGCACCTCGAGCGAGCGCTCCTCGGGGTATCGGTCGAAGATCTGAAGGATGCGGGGCCTCAGGCCCGCCTCTTCGAGCACGGCGGCCCACTTGACCTGGAGCTCGGCCTGGGGCGCGAGGGTGGTCCGCGCGACGACCATCGATGCTTCACGCTCCTCACGGTTCGAGGCGGTACCGGTCGCGCGGGAAGAGGCGGCTCTCGCGTATATTAGCGAGCCCGGCGAGCGCCTGGACCAGGCGGTCGATGCCGAGCCCCCAGCCGCCGTGCGGGGGGATCCCGAACCGGAACGCCTCGAGGTAGCCGGAGAACCGCTCCGGGGCGAGCCCGGCGGCGCGGAGGTTCTGGAGCAGGCGGTCGGCCCGGTGCTCGCGCGGGCCCCCGCTCGCGATCTCGAGCCCGCGGTAGCCGAGGTCGAAGTACATGGTCGTCGCCGGGTCGTCGTCCTTCCGGGCGGCGTAGAACGTCTGGGCCTTCACCGAGGTCGGGTAGTCGGTGAGGAAGTAGAACGGGGCCCCGAGCTCGCGCTGGACCCGCTCCCCGATCGCCTTCTCCTCCTCGGTCCCGAAGTCCTGGCCCCGGCCCGCCTGGCCGAGCCAGCCCTCGGCGGTGGAGAACGGCACCCGCGGGAACGGGACGACGAGCTCGGGGATCCCGTCCGCGAGGGGGTTGCTGGCCCGCGCGAGCGCCTCCCGCGTCCCCGTGACGGTGTCGACGACGATCTCCTCGAGGAGCCCGCGGAGCGCCTCGGCGCTCTCGAGGTAGCCGACCTCGGCGTCGAGGCTCGTGAACTCGGTGATGTGGCGGACGGTGTCGGACGGCTCGGCGCGGAACGCGGGGGCGATCTCGAAGACCCGCTCGAAGCCCGCGCCGATGAGCATCTGCTTGTAGAGCTGCGGGCTCTGCGCGAGGAACGCGGGGGCGCCGAAGTAGTCGACCGAGAACAGCGTGGCCCCGCCCTCCGCCCCCTGGCGCAGGAGCTTCGGGGTCTCGACCTCGAGGAACCCGCGCCGCACGAACGCGGTGCGGAACGCGGCGAGGAGCTCCGCCCGGAGCTCGAAGATCGCCCGGACGGCGGGCTTCCTCAGGTCGAGGACGCGATGGTCGAGCCGGGTCCCGAGCTCCGCGGGGACCCGGTCGACGACGCCGAGAGGGAGCGGGACCTCGGCCGGCGAGATCACGGTGAGCTTCTGGGCGAGGACCTCGACGCCGCGGCGGGAGCGGGACGAGACCTGGACGGTTCCCTCGACCTCGACGACCGACTCTCGGGCGAGCCCCTCGAGGCTCGCGAAGAGCTCCGGGGCGGTCGTGCCCTTCTTGAGGGTGACCTGCGTCGTTCCGGAGCGGTCGCGCACGAGCGCGAAGGCGACCCCGCCGAGCGCCCGGTAGTCCTCGAGGTGACCCGCGATCCGGACGACCTCGCCGTCCCGCGCGGCGAGCTCACGCGACAGTCGGCGCGGGAGCGGCACGGCGAGCGACCTCCTGGTGGGCGACCGCGGCCCGCACCAGCCCGAGGTAGAGAGGGTGGGGGGACTCCGGACGCGAGAGGAACTCCGGATGGTACTGCACCCCGACGAAGAACGGGTGGCCCGTGAGCTCGAGCGCCTCGATCCGGCCGTCGACGGCCGAGCCGGTCACGGCGAGGCCGTGCGCGGCGAACGGGCCGGCGTACTTCGGGTTGATCTCGTAGCGGTGCCGGTGGCGTTCCCAGATCTCGGTGCGCCCGTAGAGCTTCGCGAGGCGCGACTCCGGGCGCAGCACGACCCGTTGTGCGCCGAGCCGCATCGTCCCGCCGAGGTCGGCCTGGGACCGCTGCTCCTCGAGGAGGCAGACGACGGGCTCCGGGGTCGCCGGGTCGATCTCCGTGGACGTCGCGGGCGCGAGGCCGAGGACGTTGCGGGCGAACTCGACCGCCGCCATCTGGAAGCCGTAGCAGACCCCGAGGTACGGGACCTCGAACCGGCGGGCGATCTCGATCGCGCGGATCTTCCCCTCGACGCCGCGGCTCCCGAACCCGCCGGGGACGAGGACGCCGTCCGACCTCTCGAGGCGGGCGACGAGCGCCGGGTTCTTCGGCAGGTCCTCGGAGTCGTACCACTGGAGGCGGATGTCGACCCCGAGGTGGCCCTGGACGTGGTGGAACGCCTCGGAGTGCGAGAGGTAGGCGTCGCGCAGCTCGGTGTACTTGCCGACGACCGCGATCTCGACCGACCGCTCGGCCGCGCGGTAGGTCGCGAGGAACTTCTTCCACGCGGCGTAGTCCGGCTCGCGCTCGGGAAGGCGCAGGAGGCGCGCGAGGAGCGGACCGACGCCCTGGGCCTCGAGGACGAGCGGGACCTCGTAGATGGTCGACTGGTCGGGCACCGAGATCACGGCCTCGGGCGCGACGTCGCAGAAGAGCGAGATCTTCGCCTTGATGTCCGGGGTGAGCGGGGCGGGGCCCCGCGCGATGATGAGGTTCGGCCGGATGCCGATCGCGCGCAGCTCGCGGACCGAGTGCTGAGTCGGCTTCGTCTTCGCCTCGCCGACGGGCCCGACGACGGGGACGAGCGTCGTGTGGACGAACGCCATCCGGCCCTCGCCGAGCTCGTAGGAGAGCTCGCGCAGCGCCTCGAGGAACGGCATCGACTCGATGTCGCCGACCGTGCCGCCGACCTCGACCAGGACGACCTCGGCCCCGGCGGCCTCGGCGACCTCGCGGATCGTGCGCTTGATCTCGCCGGTCACGTGGGGGATGATCTGGACGGTGTTGCCGAGGTAGTCGCCGCGACGCTCCTTCTCGATCACCGAGCGGTAGATCTTGCCCGTCGTGAGGTTGTGGGTCCCCGAAAGGTTCTGGTCGAGGAACCGCTCGTAGTTGCCGAGGTCGAGGTCGGCCTCGGTGCCGTCGTCCAGCACGAACACCTCGCCGTGCTGGTAGGGGTTCATCGTCCCCGCGTCGACGTTGAGGTACGGGTCGATCTTGACGATCGTCACGGAGACCCCGCGGGCCTTCAAGAGCCGCCCGAGCGACGAGGTCGTGATCCCCTTCCCGAGCCCTGAGATCACTCCCCCGCTGACGACCAGGACCTTCATCGACGCGTACGGCGCGTCGTAGTGGGCCGCGAGCATAAAGACTAGGGCGGCGCCCGGGTCCCGGAGGGTGGTCGCGGCGGGCGCGCGCCGCCTTACCACGGCACGCGACGGCCGGAGGCGTCCCGATGGTAGCGGCCGAACTCGGTGCGGCCGACGAGCTCCCCGGCCTCGAAGACCGGCCCGTCCACGCAGACGTGGAAGGGTCCGAGGGCGCAGGCGTCGCACATGCCGAGGGCGCATTTCATGTGCCGCTCCACCGAGCAGTACGTCCGGACCCCCGCGCGCGCCGCGAGCTCCGCGACCTTCACCATCATCACCTCGGGCCCGCAGGTCCACACGGCGTCGAACGTTCGCTCGGCGAGGAGGCGGCCCGCCGGGACCGTGACGAACCCGCGTTCCCCGACCGAGCCGTCGTCGGTCGCGACGACGACCTCGGCCCCGGCGGCACGGAGGCGGTCGGCGAACAGGAGCTCGCGCCCCGTCGTGCCGCCGAGCGCCACCGTCACCGCCGCGCCGGCCGCCCGCGCCGCCTCGACGGCGGGGGCGAGCACCGCTGCGCCCGATCCCCCCGCGACCGCGAGCAGGCGGCGCACCCTCGGGTCGAAGCGGTTGCCGTAGGGGCCCCGGACGCCGACCGCCGTCCCCACGCGGGTCGCGAGGACATGGCGGCTCGTCTCGCCCATCGCCTTCACGGTCACGCCCTTCGACCGCCCCCGGGTGTAGGAGAGCGACATCGGCAGCTCGTCGTCGCCGGGGAGCCAGAGCATCACGAACTGGCCCGGG
The DNA here is from genome assembly GCA_033854115.1 of Thermoplasmata archaeon. GTDB lineage: Archaea > Thermoplasmatota > Thermoplasmata > Lutacidiplasmatales > UBA184 > Lutacidiplasma. Next base: position 10,311 of record JAWOKS010000002.1, on the reverse strand, counting down.
GCGGCCTCCGGCTCGTACGGGAAGCGGAGCGTGACCGTCGAGGGGGTCTCGGGCACGACCGCTTCGACCCGGACGACCGAGCGCACGGGACCCCGCGAGCGACGGCCCCCTCTTAGCGGCTCGGACGGCCGAGGGCGGGCTCCGCGGCCGCCGAGGCGCGGGCGAGGCCGACCGCCTCGCCGACGCTCGGGATCCCGAGATCGTCGAGCAGGCGGCCGAGGCCGTCCGCGAGCGCGCCGAAGACCCTGATCCCGTCGAACGCGACCTGCGTCCCGACCTCGACCGCGCTCGCCCCGGCCATGAGGTACTCGAGCGCGTCCTCCGCGCTCGCGATCCCCCCGATGCCGACGATGGGGATGCGGACGGCCCCCGCGATCTGCCAGACGCAGGCGAGGCCGACCGGCTTGATCGCGGGTCCGCTCAGCCCGCCGAGCCCGTGGGCGAGGACCGGTCGGCGGAGACGCACGTCGATCGCCAGCGCCCGGAGGGTGTTGATCGCGCTCACGGCAGCGGCGCCGCCCTTCTCGGCCGCGCGGGCGAGGGCGGCCGGGTCGGAGGTGTTGGGCGTGATCTTCGCGATCACGGGGAGGTGGACCGCCCGCGTGACCGCCCGGACGATCTCCTCCACCGCCTCGGGGGTTCCCCCGACCTCCGTGCCGTACCCCTCCGCGTGCGGGCAGCTCAGGTTGAGCTCGAGCGCGACGACCCCGGTCGCGGCGAGCCGGGACGCGAGGAGGGCGAACTCCTCGGCCGAACCGCCGAAAACGGAGCCGATCACGGTCGCCCCGGCCTCCCGCGCGGCCGCGATCTCCTTCGGATACTCATCGATCCCCGGGTTCGGGAGCCCCATCGCGTTGAGGAGCCCCCAGCGGCCGTACGCCTCCACGGTCGGGTTCGGGTAGCCGGCGCGGGGACGCGCCCCGATCGACTTGGTCACGACGGCCCCCGCGCCCGCCGCCCACGCCCCGGCGAGCGAGGTGCCGCTCTCGCCCCAGATCCCCGAGGCGAGCACGAACGGGTTCCGCAGGGTGAGCCCCGCGAACCGGCTCGTCAGATCGGCCACGGTTCCCGGCGAGGGGAGCGCGGCTTAAAGGGCCTCGGTCGGATGGTCGGCCGATGCATCTCGAGAAGCTCACCGAAGCGGGGCGCGGGGCCCTCGAGGAAGCGTTCCGCCAGGCGTCCCAGCTCCGTCACCCGGCGGTCGAGCCGCTCCACCTCCTCCTCGCGATGGTCGAGGCCCGGGACGGGCCGGCGGCCTCCCTGCTCCAGGCCGTCGACGTCGACCTCGACCGGCTCGCGGAGCGCCTCCAGGCCCGGCTCGGCGAGCTCCCGACGGCGGACCACGTGGCGCCGAGCGACCAGTACCTCTCCCGGGAGCTCGCGCAGGTGGTGGACGCGGCCGAGGCGGAAGCGGCCCGCCGCAAGGACCGCTACACCTCGGTCGACCAGCTCCTGCTCGGGCTCGCCTCCGTGGCGTCGCCCGCGCGGGACCTCCTCGAGGAGCTCGGGGTGCGCGTCGCCGCGCTCCGGGCCGCGATCGAGCGGCTGCGCGGCGCCTCTCGCCCGGTCGAGAGCCGGTCCGAGGAGGCGCAGTACCAGGCCCTCGAGAAGTACGGGCGCGACCTCACGGCGCTCGCCCGGGAGCGGAAGCTCGACCCGGTGATCGGGCGCGACGAGGAGATCCGCCGCGTCCTCCAGATCCTCTCCCGACGGACGAAGAACAATCCGGTGCTCATCGGCGAGCCCGGGGTCGGGAAGACCGCGGTCGTCGAGGGGATCGCGCTCCGCATCGCCACGAAGGACGTACCGGACGCCCTCCGCGAGAAGCGGATCGTCGCGCTCGACCTCGGCTCGCTCCTCGCGGGCGCGAAGTTCCGCGGGGAGTTCGAGGAGCGGATCAAGGCGGTCCTCAAGGAGGTCGAGCGCTCGGAGGGCCGGGTCGTCCTGTTCATCGACGAGCTGCACACCCTCGTCCACGCCGGAGCCACCGAGGGGGGGGCGCTCGACGCCTCGAACCTCCTCAAGCCCGCGCTCGCGCGCGGAACGCTCCACTGCATCGGGGCGACGACCACCCAGGAGTATCGCCGGTACATCGAGAAGGACGCCGCGCTCGAGCGGCGGTTCCAGCCGGTCCCGGTCGCGGAGCCGACCGTGGAGGACACAATCTCGATCCTGCGGGGCCTCAAGGAGCGCTACGAGCTCCACCACGGGGTCCGCATCGCCGACGCGGCGCTCGTCGCGGCCGCGACCCTCTCCGCCCGGTACCTCCCGGACCGCCACCTTCCCGACAAGGCGATCGACGCGGTCGACGAGGCGGCGAGCGGCGTCCGCCTCGCGCTCGATTCGCGTCCTCCCGAGCTCGACCAGCTCACCCGACGCATCCGCCAGCTCGAGATCGAGAAGACCGCCCTCCAGAAGGAGACCGACCCGGCGAGCCGCGAGCGACTGCGGGAGCTCGAACGGGAGCTCGCAGGGCTGGCCGAGCGCGAGGCCGGGCTCCGGGCGCAGTGGGAGCGGGAGCGCGGCCAGGTCGAGAAGGTCCGCGCGCTCCGCACCGAGCTCGACCGCGCCCGGGCCGACGAGGAACGGGCCGAGCGGACCGGCGACCTCGAGACCGCGGCCCGCCTCCGCTTCGGCCGGATCCCCGAGCTCGCAAAGCAGCTCGAGGCGCTCGGCCCCGCGGCGAGCTCCGCCGGTCGCGCCGCGCTCCTGCGCGAGGAGGTCGGGGAGGAGGATGTCGCCCGCGTGATCGCGAAGTGGAGCGGCGTGCCGGTGAGCCGCCTCCTTACGGGGGAGCGCGAGCGGCTCCGCCGCATGGAGGACGAGCTCCGGGCGCGCGTGGTCGGTCAGGACGAGGCGGTCCGGGCGGTCGCGAACGCCGTCCGGCGCGCCCGCTCGGGGCTCGGCGACCCGAACCGCCCGATCGGGGTCTTCCTCTTCGTCGGCCCGACCGGGGTCGGGAAGACCGAGCTCGCGAAGGCGCTCGCGGCGTTCCTCTTCCACTCGGATCGCGCCCTCGTCAGGATCGACATGAGCGAGTACATGGAGAAGCACACCGTGGCCCGGCTCGTCGGGGCGCCGCCCGGCTACGTCGGCTACGAGGAGGGCGGGCAGCTCACGGAGGCGGTCCGCTCCCACCCCTACACCGTGATCCTGTTCGACGAGATCGAGAAGGCGCACCCCGACGTGGTGAACGTTCTCCTCCAGCTCATGGACGATGGGCGGCTCACCGACGGGCAAGGGCGGACCGTCGACTTCCGCAACACGGTGGTCATCCTCACGAGCAACCTCGGCACCGAGGAGCTCGCCGCCGCGAAGGACGAGGAGGCACGGCACCGCATCGTGGAACGGGCGCTCCGGGGCCACTTCCGGCCCGAGTTCCTGAACCGCCTGGACGAGGTCGTCGTCTTCCACCCGCTCTCCGAGAAGGAGATCGCCGAGATCGTCACCCTCCAGCTCGCCCAGGTCGAGGAGCGGCTCCGCGACCGCCGCATCACCCTCAAGGTCAACGACGCGGCGCGGAAGCTCCTCGCGGCGGAGGGGTTCGACCCCGACTTCGGGGCGCGTCCCCTCAAGCGGACGATCCAGCGGCAGGTCGTCGACCCGTTGACCTCCCATCTCCTCGCCGGTGAGGTGCCGGACGGCACGACGGTTGACGTCGGGGCGAAGGGCGGCGCGATCGCGTTCGCCTTCCACGCCCCGAAGGCGAAGGTGGAAGCGTGAGCGCGCTCACCGTCGCGGTCGTCGGGGCCGCGGACGCCGCCCGCGAGCTCGGGAAGAAGGGGACGGTCTCCGACCTCACGCTCTACCACGACGTCCACGACGACCGGGCGCTCACGCTGGTCGAGCCGACCCAGTTCCCGGAGCGCTTCGCCTCGCTCCTCCAGGCTCTCGCGATGGCCGACCATGCCCTCGTGGTCGTGACGGAGCTCACGCGCGCCGTCGGCGAGGCGCTTGCGGTCACCGAGATCTCCGGGCTTCCCGCCACGATCGCCCGCGGCCCGGCCGTGGGCGAGGAAGAGCTCACGCGCGCCCTGCGAGGGAGCCGGCTCGCGACCGCGCCCGTCGTGCCGTTCGACGGGCCGAACCTCCGGGCCGCGCTCGAGGGCCTCGCGGCGAAGCCCGCGGACGGTCCGGTCGAGGTTCCGATCGACCATGCGTTCCCCGTGAAGGGGGTCGGCACGGTGGCGCTCGGGCTCGTGCGCCGCGGCACGGTCCACGTGCACGACCGCCTCCGCCTCTACCCGACGGCCAAGTCGGTGGAGGTCCGGTCGATCCAGGTGCACGACATCGACCGCCAGGAAGCGACCGCCGGGGAGCGGGTCGGGGTCGCCCTCCGCGGGGTCGAGGCGGACGAGATCGAGCGGGGACAGACCCTCGCCCCCGAGGGCAGCGAGCTCGTCGGCACCGAGCTCCGCGGGGGACCCCTCGAGAAGTGCCGCTACTACCGGGGCGACGCCGGGACGGGAGCGACGGTCCACCTCGGCGTCGGGCTCCAGGTCGTGCCCGCGCGCATCGGCGAGTGGGGGACGGAACGGGTCCAGGTCACCACCGACCGGCCGGTCGTGTACCGACCGGGCCTGCCGGCGTTCGTCGTCGACCTGTCCACGCCGACCGGTCCGCGCCTCGTGGGACGGTACCCGCTCGGCTGAGCCACCGACGGGGGGCCCTACGTGCGGGCGTTCGGTCCTGGGACGCGGAGCCTCCGGGTCGGGCTCGGAGGCAAGGCCACGAAGAGGCTGCGGACGAGGGCCGGTGCGCCCACGGCGAGAGGTACGACGGTCGCGAGCGACGCCGACGGTACGAACCCCTCGCCCGCCCTCGGAGGCGCGGGCCGGTCGTCGGACGCCCCGGACGGGCCCGGGGAAGCGGGTTCGGCCGGGCTCAGGAGGTCCTTCGTGAAGTACCGCGCCTCGGCCCCGCAGCGGGGGCACTCGAGCGGGAGGCCGGTCACGAGCAGGGTGGGTTCGTGGGAGGAGGCAACGGCGAGGGGGGTGGGGAACCGGTTTCCGCACCTCGGGCACCGGACGAACAGCGTCGGCATTGTGGGCATCTCCTGACCTCCTCTCGTCCGAACCCCGCTTATCCTCTAGCGGCGAGAGGAAGTGGAGATCGTCGCGCGGCCACGGATCCCCGGGTCCTACGACGTCCGTGGGACCGAGAGGTCGGGACCGGCGACCGCAGGAGGGCGCGGATGGGACCTTCGGGCGGTCTAGGCGAACATCGTGACGGACTCCTTGCGGAGCTCCTCTTCCCCGACGACCTTCTCGATCGCCCGGTCGAAGTCCGCCGTCGTCACGCTGTCGCGCTCCTCGCGGATCGCCCACATGCCGGCCTCCGTGCAGATCGCCCGGATGTCGGCCCCGGTCGCCCCGTCGCACCGCGAGGCCAGGGCCTCGAAGTCGAGCGGCTCGCGGAGGGCCATCCCGCGGGTGTGGATCTTGAAGATCTCGGCCCGGCCGGCGAACGTCGGCACGGGCACCTCGATGATCCGGTCGAAGCGACCCGGGCGAAGGAGCGCGTCGTCCAGGATGTCCGGCCGGTTCGTCGCGGCGATGATCTTGACGTTCGAGAGGGGCTCGAACCCGTCCATCTCGGCGAGAAGCTGCATCAGCGTCCGCTGGACCTCGCGGTCCCCGCTGGTCGCGACCTCGAGGCGCTTCGCACCGATCGAGTCGACCTCGTCGATGAAGATGATCGTGGGTGCCTTCTCCCGCGCGAGCTGGAACAGCTCGCGGACGAGGCGGGCCCCCTCGCCGATGTACTTCTGGACGAGCTCGCTCCCGACCAGGCGGACGAACGTGGCGTTGGTGTGGTGCGCGACCGCCTTCGCGATGAGGGTCTTCCCGGTCCCCGGCGAGCCGATCAGCAGGACGCCCTTCGGCGGATCGACCCCGACCTTCTTGTAGAGGTCGGAGCGGAGGAGCGGGTACTCGACCGCCTCGCGGATCTCGCGGATCTGGTCGGTGAGGCCCCCGATCTGCTGGTAGGTGACGGTCGGCTTATCGACGATCTCGCTCGCGGTCACGAGCGGGTCCAGCGACGCCGGCAGGACCCCCATGACGGCGAGCGTCTGCTTGTTGAGCGCGACGCGGCTCCCGACGGTGATCTTCGCGTGCTCGACGCTCTCGGCGGCGTTGACGACGAAGTCCGGCCCGGTCGATGACTTCACGATCACCCGGCCGTCGGTCAGGACGTCGCGGACGCTCCCGACGATGAGGGGCGGGTAGCGCAAGCGATCGAGCTCGGTCTTGAGGCGTTTCACCTCCCGCTGGAGGCGGAGGATCTCGGCCTCCATGTAGTGGCGCTCGCTCTCGACCCGCTTGATCGCCTCGGCGAGCTGCGTGTTCCTCAGCTCGAGGAAATTCATCCGGTCGAACGTGTCGTGGGAGGTGGCGACGGGCGCCTCCGGTTCGCTCATGGTGATACGTGCCGCCGTCCCGGTCCGGGATGTCAGCGTCGCTAGGCGAGGCCGCTTATAAGTACTCGACCGTCGGCGCGGCTCGAGGAGCGGTGCCCGGGGCTCGCGTTCGGCGTGCGCGCGCGTTCGCTCCCTCCCACGTGACAGGCGTCGTTGTGCCCGCCCTCACGGCGCGCGACCCCCGCGCGAGGGGGTCGCTTGGCGCGGGGCTCGTCCTCGACGTCGGCGTGCTCGCGGAGGCGGAGTGGAGCCCGACCGCGCGCTCGGCCGTCCGGGTCGCGAGCGCGTCGACCGGCCGACTCGGGATCACCGAGGAGGTGGCGCGGCGTCTGGTCGCTCGCCGGCGCGGGCGCCTCACGGTCCGCCTCGCCCACGACCTCCCGATCGGCCAGGGGTTCGGCTCGAGCGCGGCCGGCGCGCTCGCGACCGCGCTCGCCGCCTCGCGCGTGCTCGGCCTTCCGAGGGTCCGTGCGATCCAGACGGCCCACCTCGCGGACCTGTACGGCCGCGGCGGGCTCGGAGGGGTGGCGGCGATCCTCGGAGGGGGTCTTGAGGTCCGGCGCCGGCCCGGTATCCCGCCGTTCGGTCGCGTCGCGCGTCGGCCGGTGTCCGGCACGATCGCGGTGGCGACCGTCGGCGCCCCGATCCCCTCCCCGACCGTCCTCGCTGACCCGCACCGCCTTCGCCGGTTCGCCCTCGGGGCGAGGCTCCTCGATCGGCTCGGGGAGCGACCAGACCTCGAGGCATTCTGGGAGGCGAGCGAGCGGTTCACCGACGGGGCGCGTCTCGCGTCGCCGCGGCTCCGCTCCGCGGTCCGGGCCCTGCGTCGTCGGGGGGCTCGGGCCGCCCAGGCGATGTTCGGTGGCGCCCTCTTCGCGTCGTTCCCTTCCGAGAAGATCCGGAGCTCGGTGCTTCGATGGGCGAGGGGCGAGGACCTCCGCTTCCGCGAGATCATGATCGGTCGCAACGGAGCTCGCCTTCTTCCGGATTAGCGAGGGGCAGGGGCCGGCGGTGGAGCCGCCCCGTTCCGATCGCGCCGCCCACCGGGGGGCGGCACCTCAGCCGCAACCGTTTTCAAGGCAGGCCTCTCTCGGCCGCGCCCATGACCCGCAAGCCCGCGCGAATGTACCGGAAGGTCGAGGGCCAGGTGTACACCCGGCAGGAGTACATGGGAGGCATCCCGACCTGTCGCGTGACCCAGTTCGACACCGGCAACCTCCGCGAGGAGTTCCCCTGGTCGCTCACGCTCGGCACGGAAGAGGCGGCCCAGGTGCGGGACATCGCCCTCGAGGCGGCCCGCGTCAGCGCCGTGCGGGTCCTCGAGAAGGCTGCGCCGAACGAGTTCCACCTCAAGGTCCGCCGGTTCCCGCACCAGGTCCTGCGGGAGCACAAGATGGCGATGGGGGCGGGGGCCGACCGTATCTCCGACGGGATGCGCCGCGCGTTCGGCAAGCCCGTCGGGCACGCCGTGCGGGCGGGGATCGGGACGGAGCTCTTGACGGTCTACACGACCGAGGCGCACCTGGCCGATGCGAAGGAGGCCCTGCGCAAGGCGGCCCACAAGCTCCCGGTGCCCACGCGACTGACCGTCACCCCGAAGGCGGCGTAGCTCCGGGCCGAACCACCAGCACCGGACACGGTGCGTGGGTGACCAGACCCGTGGAAACACTGCCGAGCAGGAGTCGTTTCGCCGTGGAGAGGCCCCGGGAGCCGACGACGAGAAGGTCCGAGCGATGGGCGTTCACCTGGGTCAGGATCTCGTCGACCACCACCCCCTCCTCGCAGAGACCGCTCACGTTCACGACACCGGCCGCACGCGCGTCCGCGACCGCGGCGTCGACGACCGCACGGTAACGGGGCGCCTGGCTCTCCGGCATCGCCGGAGGGACGTACGGTTCGTTCGGCGAGGCGAAGACGGGGGCGAGCGGAGCGACGGCGAGGACGAGCAGGTCGCTGCCGTATCTGCGGGCGAGGTCGATCGCGACCGCCACCGCCACCTTCGCGGTCTCCGAGCCGTCGGTGGCGACCGCGATGCGCAGGAAGCGGGGGTCGGTCATCGAGAGCCCGGACCGGTCGCACCTACAAGGTCATTGCGCGGGGGGAGCTCGAAGGGTTCCGAACGTACCGAACGACGTTGAACGGAGGCTGGTCAGGAGGCTCCTGGCCCGGTTCGGCGAACGAACCGAGCCGGCCATTCCGCGACCCCGCGCCGGGGAATGGCGGGGCATGCTGTTGCGTCGGGGTCAGCGCTGCGGCGATCGCGCAACGGCGAGGGGTTTCCGGTCCGGACACCGCGTGCCCGGTGCCCGAGGGACTCCTTCGAACCGCTTCCGTGCGTCGACCCGCGCTGGACCTGTCGGTCCGCGTCCCGAGGAGACTTCCCCCGCTTCAAGCCTCTCACAAGGCGCGGGGACTCCCAGGCTCCGGGCCGCCCGAGCCCACCGAACTGCGGTGCCCCGGGGAGTCGACCGGCTCGCCTTCGGGGATTCGAAGGTTCGACTCCGCCGGGGCCACTCCACAACTTGGAAGCCCTCTTAAGTGGAGATTCTTGTCGGGGCGGCCATGCGCCCGCTATCGTCTGTTCTCCTCGTCGTGCTCGTAGGAGTGCTGACGACCGCGGGCGGGTTGGGAACTAGTCCGAACCCTGTCGCGGGATACTTCCCTCATCACGAGGCGATCACCCTGGCCCCGACGGCGCCGGCGGGACAGGTGATCACGCCTAGGGCCACGCCAGCGGTCGGCGGGCTGAACATGGGCGTCCTCGGAGTTGCCCCCGAGATGACGAGCATCAATTGGGTGGCCTCATCGCCGTCCTTCGGCAATTCGTTCTCCTCGTACGAATTGGACTACTCCTGGGACAATGTCACGTGGCACCTTTACGAGAACATCACGAGTGAGAGCACCACGACGCTCGGCTACACTTGGTGTCCAGGTTGCGGTCTCTGGTGGACCGAGAAGACCTGGGATTCAACGCCGTTCGGCGGCATCTTGGAATCGAACGGGTACCTAGATGAAGTGGTCCAGCCGTCCGTCGCGACGACCTCTTTTGTCTGGTCCAACGATACTTCCGTGTGGATCGACTGGACGAATCCTGCGGCCTACGGGGGGAACATCTCGTTCCTCGGCTACGAACTCTGGGAGTCGGTGAACGGCTCCGCCTACACTCTCTACGCCCCCGTCAGCAACATTTCTCAAACGTCCGAGTTCGTGAGCGAGCTTTCGCCCGACACGACCTATGCGTTCTTCGTCAAGACTTGGGACGCCCTGTCGGACCCCACCGAGGGTGGACACTACGAAACCAACTCTACGGTCACGAGCTTCGCCACCCCCTTCCCTCTCAGCGCGACGGCCGGGGTCAATCGTTCGACGGCGGACGTCGGACAAAGCCTGGCGTTCCAGTGCGGTGTGACCGGAGGATTGCCCCCGTACAACTACGGATGGGCACTCGGCGACGGAGGGACGGCGCTCGGCTCCGCGGTGGACCACGCGTACTCCGAACCGGGCACCTACACCGCCAGTTGCAGTGCGTTTGACCACGCCGACTCCGTTTCCACCGGTCAGGTGGACGTCACGATATCGGCGGCCCCCACGGTAGCCGCCCCGACCTCCTCCCCTGCGGGCAGCGTCCTCGAGGGCAGGAGCGTTACCTTCCAGGTCTCCGCTACGGCCGGCTCAGGCGGACTCAGGTACAGTTGGTCCGGCCTTCCCCACGGTTGCTCTTCCGCGAATGCCTCGAACATCTCGTGCGATCCGAGCGGTTCGGGCACGTTCTCCATCGTCGTCACGGTCACGGACAGCAACGGCGGCTCTGCGCGGAGCGTCGCCCTGAACTTCACGGTCGAGCCCACTTTCTTGGGACGTCCAGCGACGGAAGGTTACTGGTTGGCGGG
>JAWOKS010000001.1:0-7915 GCA_033854115.1 Thermoplasmata archaeon | reverse complement strand
TCGGGGTCGGATCCCATTGTCCCCACCTTTGTAGCGCGCGTGTTGCCCGGGAGATTCGGGGCATACGGACCTACCGTAGACCTCTCCTTCCTCTGCCTTAGCGGCAGCGATCCCCTCAGTGTGCTCTCACGATCGCTCGTGAGATCGCGACTGAGGGCGAGGGTCTCGTTCGTTATCTGACTTAACAGAACGCCTTACGGTACGAACTGACGACGGCCATGCACCACCTCTCGGAGAATCGGGCAAGGTCTTCGGCCTGGCTTTCATCCCTCCGTCGCCCCCGGTGAGTTTTCCGGCGTTGAATCCAATTGAACCGCACGCTCCTCCCGTTGCGGTGCTCTCCCGCCAATTCCTTTAAGTTTCAGTCTTGCGACCGTACTCCCCAAGCGGCAGACTTAACACCTTCGCTCCGGCACTGGGAGCCCACGCAGGACCCCCAACACCAAGTCTGCAGCGTTTACACCCTAGACTACCGGGGTATCTAATCCCGTTTGCGCCCTAGGGCTTCGTCCCTCACTGTCGGACTCGTTCTAGGTGAACGCCTTCGCCACTGGTGGTCCCCCCCGGATTACAGGATTTTACCCCTACCCCGGGAGTACCTTCACCCTCTCCCGATCCCAAGCCGAGCAGTGTCTCCCGAATTCGGACCGTTGGGCGGCCCGATTTACCGGGAGATTTGCCCGGCCAGCTACGGACGCTTTAGGCTCAATAATAATGAGCACCACTCGGGCCGCGGGTATTACCGCGGCGGCTGGCACCCGTCTTACCCGGCCCTTACTTCTCGAGCTTTTTAGGCTCGAGAACAGCCTACCCATAGGGTAGGCACTTGGAGTTCCCCCATCGTGGTTGCCCACATTGTGGAGGTTTCGCGCCTGCTGCGTCCCGTAGGACCTGGATTCGTGTCTCAGAATCCATCTCCGGGCGACTTCTCCCAAAGCCCGTACCCGTCTTCGGCTAGGGGGTCCGTGAAACCCCCTACTACCTGATAGGCCGCAGACCCATCCTCGAGCCCCGAAAGATTTCGACCTGGGAGCCTTCCATCATCCCAGACCTATCGGGTATTATCCCCAGTTTCCCGGGGTTATCCCCGTCTCGAGGGCAGATTGTCCGCGTGTTACTGAGCAGTGCGCCGAGGGCTTACCCCTCTCGACTCGCATGGCTTAGGCGAACTCCAATAGCGGTGCCCGCCGGCAGGATCAACCGGATTGATGAGCACACCTTCGTGTGTTCGGGAATGTGGTCTGGTCGTGACCGATCTCTGACTGGCGGAATTGCTCTATTGCTAACGATCGAGCTAGCTTCGCGTGCGTTGCTCGCACATCTCCTCTGTCAGTCCCGAGAGGTCGCTCCCCGGCGACGGGGAGGGGTTCTCGGGGCTCCACGCCCCTCTGGGCCATCTGTGGCGTCGCCTTGGAGGGTGCCGGTTCACGAGTCCCCGGCCCGCCGTGGCGGCGTCCGCGCGACCGCGACCCCGAAGGGTCCTCGGTCCCGCCGACTCGACGAGAGAACGGGGTCTATTTAACGGTGGGCTGAGCCTTGGACGACGGGCGGGGCCTCTCGAGCTGCTGGAGGACGAGCGGCACCTCGAGGAGCGACGTGATCTCGGGGGGCTCGTCCCCGAGCCCGGTCCCGTCGCGGTGGAGCCAGATCGCGTGCAGTCCCGCCGCGCGCGCCCCGAGGGCGTCGGTGTGCGGCAGGTCCCCCACGAAGAGCGCCTCGTCGGCCCGCACGCCGAGCCGCGCGACCGCCCGCCGGAAGATCTCAGGGTCGGGCTTCGCGATCCCCTCCGTCCCCGAGGCGACGACCCGCGCGAAGTAGTCGAGGATCCCGGCCCGGTCGAGCGTCCGGCGCACGCGCGCCTCGCTGCTCGAGTTCGCGACGACGCCGAGGCGGCGCCGCTCGGCCCGGAGGGCGTCGAGGCATCGACGCACGTCGCTGTAGACGGCGATCGGACGCTCGGGCGCGGCGCGCGCCGCCGCGAGGAACCTCTCCACGAGGGCCGGGGCGACCTCGCGACCCGAGGCACGGCCCAGGACGCGCTGCCAGAACACGATCCGGGTCGCCTCATGCCCTCCCGCGACCGGGTTCGCGTCGAGCTCCGTCTCGACCTCGGCGTACGCGTGCGCGAGCTCCTCGAGATCGAGCTCGAGGGCGAGACCGCTCGCGAGCTCGGCCCATCCGGCGAAGTCACGGAGATCGACGAGCGTGCCCGCGAGGTCGAAGAGGACCGCGCGGATCCACGGTGGGGGTGCCGGGCCCTCCCCGCGTCCGACGGAGTCGGAGACCACGGCCCGATCCCGCCTAGGCGACGGAGACGCTCACGATGTCGGTGTGTCGCATCAGGATCGCGCGCGCGATCTTGAGGTTCCGGCCCTGCTTGCCGATCGCCCGGGCCTTCCAGGCCGGGTCGACTGTCACGGTCGCGTGGCGGCCGGTCCCCTTCGGGACGAGGTCGACCTGCTTCGGCGAGTACCAGTAGAAGATGTTCCGCACGAGCGTTTCCGGCTCGTCGGCCCACTCGACGACCTGGATCTCCTTCTTCATCATCCCCTTCAGGCGGTCGACGAGGACCCCGCCCGGCCCGACCGCCTTGTGGATCTCCCCGGGCGCGACCAGGTAGACGAGCTTGTCCTCGGCGGAGAGGCAGTCCTTCACCCGGGCGCCCGTCCGCTCCTCAAAGAGGCGGATGTACCCGAGGGTCTCGGTGTCGAAGGCGATCTCGGCCATCGCCGAACCGGACCGCCCCTACGTCTCGAGCGTGAGGATCGCGCTCGACCCCGGGTCGAGGACGGCCATCGCGCTGATCGGGAACGGCTTCCCGCACGCCTGGCCGAGGTCGACGGCCGTCCCGTCGAAGTGGTAGACCGGGATCCGGCCGATCGCCCGCTCGCGGCGGAGCTCGGCGTCCGGGCACGTGCGGGTGACAATCAGGAGCTTCGCCTTCTTCGCCTGTGCGGCCGCCCGCGTCTCGGAAAGACCGAGCTCGACCTTGCCGGTCTCGAGGGCGACCTTGAGCGCGTGGTTGAGGTCCATGGTCCTACGCCGCCTCCTCGTCCGCCGCGGCCGGCGGGCTGCTCGCGGCCGCGCTTGAGGTCGAGGAGCCCGAGGAACCCGCGGCCGGCGCCGGGCGCGCGGCAGCGCCCGCGAGCGGGCGGTAGACGAGGTTGACCGCGCCCGTCCCGAGGGTGATCGGCTGGCCGACGATGATGTTCTCCGCGACCCCGCGGAGCTCGTCGACCTCGCCCGTGATCGCGGCGCGGAGCAGGTGCGCCGCGGTGATCTCGAACGCCGCCCGGGCGAGCACGCTGGTCTTCTTGCCCGAGATGCCGTGGCGGCCGATCGCGCGGATGTCCCCCTCGTTCGTCATCACGTCCGCGACGAGCATGAGGTGACGGATGTCGACCCCGAGCCCCTGCTCGGCGAGCGTCCGGTTCGCCTCGTGGATGAGCGCGGCCCGCGCGGCCTCGACGCCGTAGACGCGGTAGACCTCGAAGATCGAGTTCGTCGTCGTGCGGACGGGGTCGACCCCGTCGATCTCGAGGACGTCCTCGAGGTTCGAGCCCTCCGTGTAGATCACGTACTCGTCCTTCTCCTTGCGGATGAGGGCGCGCCGGATCGAGCTCACGCCCTTGATCCGAATCCCCTTCGCCTCCTCGCTCGCGAGGAGGAGCTTCTTGTACGGCATCTCCTCGACGAGCTCCTCGCGCTTCGTCTTCGTCGCACCCGCCGCGCTCTCCTTCAGGTGGATCTCGAACGCGCGGGTCTCGCCGCCGCCCGAGCCCGGCCGGACCTCGAAGAGGCGCGGGTCGAGGTTCTCGAGGAGCGCGGCCTCGAGGTCGGCGCGCTTCACGCCCCGCGATTCGAGGAGTGCGGCCTGCGGGCTCACGACGACCTTGAGGTCCTCGACGACCGTGCCCACGCTCGCCACGTCGGGGACGGTCGTGACCTCGATCTGGAGCGCGATCTTCTGGACGGCGTCCCGGTCGTTCTTGAGCGCCTTCACGACGTGGACGGTCATCATCGGCGTCGAGGGGACCCGGCGCGCGTCCACGAGCTCGATGAGCCGCGGGAGGCCCAGCGTGACGTTCATCTCGGCGACCCCGGCGTAGTGGAACGTCCGGAGCGTCATCTGCGTCCCCGGCTCGCCGATCGACTGGGCCGCGAGGATCCCAACCGACTCGTGAGGGTCGACCTCCGCGCGGCGGAACCGCTCGGCGACCTCGCGGACGACCTTCGTCGCCTCGGCGGGCGGGAGGCGCAGGCTCTGGAGCTTCTCGCGGAGCTCGTTCACGAGCGCGCTCGGAAGCGGGCGGCCGATGGCGTGCTCGGCGGTCTCCTGGATGCGGGTCGCGAGGTCCTTCGCCGGAGGCTTCTTGGTTTCGGGCACGGTCGCTCACTCCCCTCCGAACTCGGGCCCCTCTTCGGGGGTCCCGAGCTCCTCGGCCTCTTCCTCGGTCTCCTCCTCCTCGAGCTGGGCCTCGGCCTGGAGGTCCATCTCCTCCTCGGAGACCGGCGGGGCGCCCGCCGGGCCCTCGGGCTTGCGCTCCGCGCCCCAGCGGACGCGGCGGCCGAGGACCTGGGCGATCACCTCGTCGACGGCGACGGGCTGGCCCTGGAACGAGCGGGTCGGGTCGATGCCGTCCTCGCCGTAGTGGTACTCGATCACGGTCCCCGCGGTGTTGCGTACGGTCCCGTCCTCGGCAACCTTGAGGTCCTCGAGGGCGTTGATGAGCCGGCGCTGCATGTAGCCCGAGCGGCTCGTGCGGACCGCGGTGTCGACCAGCGACTCGCGTCCGCCCATCGAGTGGAAGAAGTACTCGGTCGGGGAGAGGCCGCGCTTGTAGCTCGAGCTCACGAACCCGCGCGCGTCGGCGCCGAGGTCCCCGCGCTCGAAGTGCGGCAGCGTCCGCGCGACGTACCCCCGGAGGAGCCGCTCGCCGCGGACCGACTGCTGGCCGACGGCGCCGGCCATCTGGGTGAGGTTGAGCATCGAGCCGCGCGCCCCCGACTTCGCGAGGATCACGGCGGGGTTCTCGAGCCCGAGGTAGCGGCCCGCGATGTCGCCCGCGGCGTCGCGCGCCTGGCCGAGCTCGCGGCGGACCATCACCTCGAGCGTCTCCTCGAGCGAGCGGCCCGGCATCTGCTCGAGCTCGCCCTCGCGGTACTGCGCGACGAGCTCGTTGACCTTCACCCGCGCGCTCGAGAGCGCGTGGTCGATCTCCTTGCGCGCGCCCTCGGGCACATCCTCGTCGTCGATCCCCGTCGAGAGGCCCTTGAGGGCGATCGCGGTGATCGCGAGCCGGCTCATCTCGTCCAGGAACTGGCGGGCGCGGGCCATCCCGTGGTTCCGCGCGATCGCGTCCAGGATCGCCCCCTTCTCGTAGGCGATCGCCTTCTTGTCGATCGCCCCGGCCTTGAGGACGCCCCGCTCGATGACGACCTGGGCGTCGTGCTTGCACGCGAGCGGCGGGCAGTCGCACCGCGCCCAGATGTTCGAGCGGAACTCGAGGGTGAGGTCGCTCGGGAGCGTCAGGCTGAACAGCTGCTTCCCCGTCCAGAACGGCTCGCCGTCCTTGTCCTTCCCCTCGGCCGGCGGGATCGGGTAGGCGAGCTTCGAGAGGAGGTACGTCACCTCGCTGCGGGAGAACGTGGGGTTCTGGTAGGTGAGGAGGAACGCCGCGGTGATGTGGTCGTGGAGCATCCCGATGATCGGCCCGCCGTAGCGGGGCGAGAGGATGTGCTCCTCGACCTTCATGAGGACCTTCGCTTCCGCCCGGGCCTCCTGGCTCTGGAGGACGTGGAGATTCATCTCGTCGCCGTCGAAATCCGCGTTGTACGGCGGGCAGTCGCAGAGGTTGAAGCGGAACGTCTTGTGGGGCAGGATGCGCACGAAGTGCGCCATCATGCTCATCCGGTGGAGGCTCGGCTGCCGGTTGAACAGCACGATGTCCCCGTCGATGAGCTGACGCTCGACGATCGAGCCCGGGGTGACGAGCTCCGCGCACGCCTCCGCGTTCTTCTCCATCACCTTGATCCGCTGGCCGTCCTCGCGGACGAGGTAGTTCACCCCGCAGCGGTAGCGGCCCTCCTCGTCCGGCGTGGGCGACGGGCCCCGACGCACGAGCTCCTTCGCGATCTCGGCGTTGTGCGCGGTCACCTCGAGCGGGACGGTGAGCCCGCGGGCGATCTCGACCGGGACGCCGACCTCGTTGATCGAGAGGAGCGGGTCCGGGCTGATCACGGTCCGCGCCGAGAAGTTCACGCGCTTCCCCGAGAGGTTCGAGCGGAAGCGGCCGTCCTTCCCCTTCAAGCGCTGGGCGAGGGTCTTCAGGGGCCGGCCCGAGCGGTGGCGGGCGGGCGGGATCCCGCTCGTCTGGTTGTCGAAGTAGGTGGTGACGTGGTACTGGAGGAGCTCCCAGAGGTCCTCGACGACGAGCTGGGGGGCGCCCATGTCCCGGTTCTCGCGCAGGCGCTGGTTGATCCGGAGCACGTCGACGAGCTTGTGGGTGAGGTCGTCCTCGCTGCGCTCCCCGCTCTCGAGCGTGATCGACGGGCGGACCTGGACCGGCGGGACCGGCAGGACCGTGAGGACCATCCACTCGGGCCGGCCGAACCTCGGGTTGAGGCCGAGGGTCAGCACGTCGTCGTCCGGGATCCGTTCGAGGCGGGCCCGGACCTCCTTCGGCGTGATCTTGTGGGCATCCTCCCGGAACGTCGTCGGCTTGTCGAGCACGATCTTGTGCTGGACCTCGTGGCAGAACGGGCAGACCCGCTCCTCCTTGCTCTCGCGGCGGGGCGCGGGGGCGGCCTCGTCGGCGTCGCCCGCGGGCTCGCCGCGGGCGATCGCGGCGTCGGGGAGGATCCGGCCGCACGCGCGGCACGTCGACTGGAGGAGCCGCTTGATCTCCTTCGCGTAGCCGACGTGGATCACCGGCATCGCAAGCTCGATGATCCCGAAGTGGCCGGGGCACTCGTTGACCCGGCCGCCGCACGTCCGGCAGCGGAGGTTCGGCTCGATGACCCCGAGGTGGAGGTCCATGAGCCCCATCTCGATCGGGTAGCCGTCGTCGTCGTAGGTGTCGGCGGTGATGATCTTCGCGGCGCTCATGCGCCGGATCTCGTCCGGGGAGAGGAAGGCGAACTGGAGGCCGCGGATCCGCTTCGAGAGTCCCTGCGCCATCGTCCGACCCCCTAGCGCATCTCCTCGAGCTGGAGGCGCATGATCACGCCGAGGCTGATCAGCTCCTCGAGGAGGAGCTTGAACGAGTAGCTCATCTCGACCGGATAGATCGACGAGGTGTTCCCGCAGCTCGGGCAGCGGAGCGAGCTTGCGCGCGCGTCCGGGATCGCGATGTGCCCGCACTCGGGGTTCCCGCAGACGTACTGGATCGTCCCGTCCGACTCGTCGAGCAGGCGGTCCTTGATCACCATCGCGACGCCGTGGCCGATCAGGCAGTCGCGCTCCATCTCCCCGAACCGGAGACCGCCCTGGCGCGAGCGCCCCTCGGTCGGCTGGCGGGTCAGGATCTGGACGGGCCCGCGGGAGCGCATGTGCATCTTGCCCGCGACCATGTGGTGGAGCTTCTGGTAGTAGATCACGCCGACGAAGATCTCCGCCTCGAACCGGCGACCGGTGAGGCCATCGTAGAGCGTCTCACGGCCCGACGGGTGGAGGCCGAGGGCCTTCAGGCCCTCGCGCAGCGCCTCCTCCCGGGCCCCCGAGAACGCCGTGCCGTCGATGGTGCGCCCTTCGAGCGCGCCCACCTTGCCGCCGAGCATCTCGAGCACGTGGGCGACCGTCATGCGCGAGGGGATCGCGTGCGGATTGATCAGGAGGTCCGGCGTGATGCCGTCGCGCGTGAACGGAAGGTTCTCCTGGGGGACGATGAGGCCGATGACCCCCTTCTGGCCGTGG